>JABLXL010000098.1 GCA_013178005.1 Actinomycetota bacterium | reverse complement strand
TGTTGACCGTCCTCTACCTCGTTTTGAAATCCGAGAACGAAAAGCTTTCCCGAAGGAAACTCAGGGGATTTAAGGATCTGGTTTGGGAGGAAGGCTGAGCTTCGGACACAATTAACTTGACGCTACCCCAAGGAAAAGCGAATTAAACGCGAGACCCCATTAAACGCGACCAAGGCCTAGGGCAAGGACCGTCCTCATAGCGATGCGATGGATGGTTGAAAACAAAGCAAGGAAAAAGTCGAGATCCGACCCCACGCGAGCGACCCCACGCGAGAAGCAAGGCGAGGAAAAATTCAAGATACGACCCCATGTGGTATGCTGTTGATAGTCCGTATTGGGAGGGAATTCAACAAGGGGGTTCGGCATGAGCGGCACCAATGAGAGCATGTCCAGTGTCGGCGACATCTACGCGAGCAAGCCATGGCTCAAGCACTACGATGCACACGTCCCGGAGCACCTCGAGTACGAGAACAAGCCTTTCGCGGCGAAGTTCCAGGAGACGGCGGAGAAGGTGGGCGACAATACCGCTCTCATTTATATGGACAGAATCATCACCTTCAGCGAGGTGGACCGGCTTTCCAATCAGCTCGCGGCTTATTTCCTTGAGATAGGCTTACAGCCCGACGACGTGATCGGGCTGCACGCCCTCAATATCCCGGCCAATTACATAGCCATGGTCGCGGCGCAGAAGGCGGGCTGTGTCTCCACAGGCCTGAGTCCCCTGCTCACGCCCCACGAGATGGAGCACCAGCTCAAGGACTCAGGCGCCAAGTTAGTGCTCACCATGGACCTCCTCTTCGGGGCCATCGCCGCGGTGGCGGACAAGTGCGACTTCCATACCGTAATCGTGGCGGGAACCACCGATTTCATGCCGGGGGATTTCCCTCCCGTGCAGGTCCAGGAGCTTCCCGGCAAGAAGGTGATATCCTTCTTCGATGCCATAGCGGGGATGCCCGAGAGCCCCGTCCTGGTGCCCCGCACCATGGACGACACCATCTTCATCATGTACACGGGGGGAACCACGGGCCCGTCCAAGGGCGCGGTGCTCACCCAGCGCAACTTCATGTCCAACTGCCAGCAGACCCTGACCTGGGCAGATGAGCCCGGATACAACGGCGAGGTGGGCATCTCGGCCTTCCCCATGTTCCATATGGCCGGTCTGGCCATGGCCGCCGGCCTGTTGCAGGGAGGCATGGGGCAGATCTGCGTGCCCAATCCGCGCGACCTGGATTTCATAATCAACGCCATCGAAAAGCACCGCCCGACGTCCATCATCAACGTGCCCACCATCTTCTACGAGCTGCTCAAGAAACCGGAGTTCAGGAACCTCGACTTCAGTAACGTCGCCTACTGCATCAGCGGCGCCGCCCCGTTCCCGCCGGAAAGCATCCCCGACCTGGAGAGCGTTATCGGCAAGAACAAGTTCATTGAGCTTTACGGCATGACCGAGACCTCACCCATCAGCGTGTGCAATCCCCGCTACGGGTTGAAGAAGCCGGGATCGGTCGGGCTCCCTTACCCTGACACCGAGTTCAAGCTGGTGGACCCGGAAACGGGAGAGCCGGTTCCCCTTGGGGAGACGGGTGAGATATGCGTGCGCGGCCCGCAGGTTATGAAAGGGTATTACAACCGGCCTGAGGAGACCGCGAACGCCCTGCGCGACGGATGGATGCACACCGGGGACCTGGGGCGCATGGACGAGGACGGATACGTGTACGTGGTGGACCGCTTGAAGGACATGGTCATAGTATCCGGCTTCAAGGTCTTCACCCGCGAGCTGGACGACGTGCTGATGCAGCACCCGGACGTGGACATGGCCGCGACCTTTGGTTACCCGGATCCCGACAGGCCGGGCTCGGAGCGAGTGATAGCCGCGATCATACTAAAACCAGGAATCGAGAAGAGCGAGGAGGAAAAGGAGAAGATACTCCAGTACCTCAGGGAAACCGTCGCCCCATATAAAGTGCCCAAGGTCATCAATTTCTATGACACCTTGCCTACCAGCGCCGTGGGCAAGATCCTCAAGCGCGAGCTGAAGAACATGGTGCTGGAGGAAACAAAGGGATCGGAAGGATGAGCTTTACTTAAGGCCTTACCGTATATCTATTAATGGTGCCCTGCCTCGCGGAGACAAAGGGATCGGGGGATGAGCTTTACTTAAGGCCTTACCGTATATCTATTAATGGTGCCCTGCCTCGCGGAGACAAAGGGATCGGGGGATGAGCTTTACTTAAGGCCTTACCGTATATCTTTTAATGGTGCCCTGCCTCGCGGAGA
>JABLXL010000097.1 GCA_013178005.1 Actinomycetota bacterium | reverse complement strand
AGCCGCTCACCCCGCCGCCGGTATCCGTCCACTTGCCGGTGCCGGGATCATAACGCCACACGCCGTGGCTGTCGAAACCCGCGTAGAGATGGTCCCCGTCCCAGGCGAGGGAGAAAACGGAAAAGCCGCTCACCCCGCCGCCGGTATCCGTCCACTTGCCGGTGCCGGGATCATAACGCCACACGCCGTGCTCTCTTGTTCCGGCGTAGAGCATGGAGCCGCTCCAGGCGAGGGAGGTGACCACGAATCCGCTTACCGTCCCCCCAAGTTCCTCCCATTTCACGTCCGAGCGCTTGAAAGCCCATACCCCCCGGTTAGTGCCGCGGTACAGCTCCTGGCGCTCCGTGGCATATGCAAGAGCGAGGGCATCCCCGTTTCCCGGCCCCCTCATATCGGTCCAGGTGTACTCCCTGGCAACCCCAGCGCCGCCCTTCTCGATGAAAAAGGCGTTGGCCAGTCCGCATGCGAGCAGGACAGAGAGGAACGCGCAAGCTATCCGCTTCTTTTCAAGCCTTGCCATGATATCCACCCCCGTGAATAACTCGAACGGCGTCCGACAATTTTTCCTTCTCCCGCACTCGACCTCGCATCCGATCGGCGGTTCCATCTTGCCTTACACGCTTTGCCCCCTTGCTTAGCTTCGGTCGATATATCTTGTTCATCCAGCGTCGGGATCGTGTTTTCACCCTTCCGTTTCGAGAAGACGACGCTCATCTGCCCGGCGAAACGGCGGAATTGAAAAGTTAAGACACGACCCTCGTCTCCGTTCCCCTTTTCTCCTGCCGGGCAAAGGGGCTGATCGTTTTGTTTTTCTTGAATCAAGCGCCCCTTGAGCCCGCCTCTTTTCTCTGCCAGATTTCGCCACCGAGGCCGCCTTCACCTTCCATGCCCCTTGCGCGAACCACGAGCCAGGACCACGGCAGGCAGTGCGGCGGCGGGAGATGTTCGCGCGTTTCGTTCAGGTGCGGGGCTCCACGGCCGCCGGCTCATCGCCCCGGAAGACATAGCGGCCGCGACGGATGATGAACCCACGTTCCGCGATCTTCGCATCGACCTCGGCGGCAAGGCGTTCGAGCGCCTCGTGGGCCTCCCGCCATTTCTCCTCGGGAACGGGATGACCCAGGACCGGGATGGTCTCCATCCTCGCCTCGTAGATCTCCTCCCCCATCATGACGGTGACGTAGACGTGTCCGTGGAATACCCAGGTGCCGTTTTCCTGCTTTCGTATCGGCTCGGACATAACGCGCACTATCTTCCCCTGGGGAGAGAGGATCCTTCCGTCATAGGTTTCCTGCAGCTCGTCCAGCATGGCATCCAGGTCGGTGCCGAAATCGACTATCACGCCCATCCTGCGGCTCCACCTTTCTAGCCGGCCGGTTCATCGCGGCACGAGCCCACAGTTGATAAGTCGGAATAAAAGGCCCCCGCCTGAAGCATAGAAAGCGACGGGGCAAGGATGAATCTCCCTGGACGAGCGCCCGCGAAAAGCATTCGTCGCGCCAGCGCCCTGGCCATGTGCCTTCTCCCCCGACGGCTATCCATACACCCCGGCTTAAGCCCTGGTCAAAGGGAAGCGAGGACGCCGGCGGCGATGGCCTCGGCGATCTCCTGGCGGTGGGAATCGGCGAAGGCCAGGTTGTTCTCCAGGGTGAAGGTGGGGACCTCGCTCCAGATGTCGTAGCTGAATATGGGCCCGTAGTTGCCGGTGCCGGTGGTGCCGCGGTTCTCGACCACCACGCCGCCGTCCCCCGTGCCCGCTGCCTGCCGCAGGAAGGAGACCATGGCGGCGTGGAAACGCCTGGCGGCCGCCTCGCTCTGCTCCCGCACCGCGGGGTCGATATGGGCCACCCTGCCCGTATCGGTGTTGGCCTTCCAGTCGTAGGGAGGTAGGCCGGGGTAGAAGGTGGTCGGCGCCGAGAGGCCCGGGTCGGCGTGGATGTGCACGATCATGCGCGCGCCCGCCGCGTTGGCGATAAGGGCGCGCTGCTTGAGGTTCACGGGGTCATAGACTGATCCCTTGGTCATCACCACCCTGACGCCCCGCGCTTCCAGGACGGCCTTCGCCCGTGCCGCGATATCGAAAACGATGCCGATCTCCGGCTCGTTCACCCAGTCCTGGGTGTTGAGGCCGGTCTCGGGGTCGATCTCCGAGGGGGTGGCCGCATGACCGGGATCCAGGCAGACCACAGGCCGTCCGTACATGGCGCGCTCGCAGACCACCCCGCTGGTGGCGGTGACGTAAGCCGAGACGTCGAAGCTCCGGACGTAGCTTGCCAGGTTGTAGGAACGGCGGGTGCGGGCGGGGATCTCGTCCTGCGGCC
>JABLXL010000096.1 GCA_013178005.1 Actinomycetota bacterium | reverse complement strand
CCGAGGTCCACGGAATGGCACAGCGGGGCGGAAGCGTGGTAACCCATGTGAGGCTGGGGGCGAAGGTGTACTCGCCCCTCGTCGAGATGGGCACGGCCGATTTCGTGGTGGCGTTCGAGAAGCTGGAAGCTCTGAGGTGGCTTCCGTACGCAAGGCCGGGGGCGACCGTCATCGTGAACGACCTGGAGATCCCGCCGCTTTCCGTTATCCTCGGGGCGGAACGGTATCCCACGGACATAACCCGCAGGCTTGCTGCTGGAGACCGACGGGTCATCTTGCTGAACGCCCAGGAAATGGCGCGGTCGGTCGGGAACGCCAGGTGCGCCAACACCGCCATCATGGGGGTACTTGCCCGGTGCCTGGGCCCTGGGATCGCCGAGGAGCGCTGGCGAGCCGCCATGGGTGACGTAGCGCCCCGCGGGACCGCCCAGGTCAACTGGAAGGCGTTTTCCCTGGGGTACACATATGAGAGCTGTAGATAGCCGACCCCGAACTTGAACGAGTGTGCGGCTATATGAGTGCGTAATCGGGCGCGCCGTGCCGTGCAGCCGCCCGAGGGCTCGGGGTTTGAGCTCGATGCTGAGTGTTTATAGGCGCGCATGCGCCCGCCGGCAGCCGGGATATGGGTAGTCTTCCCGGGACCAAGTTGCGGGCAGACCCGGTCCTGTGGGGATCAGCCCGGCTCAGAATCTGGTCCTCTGGGAACCACCCCTGCCGCCTTCCTTCGTCGAAACCAGGCAAGGTGGAGCACCTGGGACCAGATCCCGCGTGAAGATGGTCCTCCGCCCATGGGCATCTGGGAAGGTGGTTACCTGGGGACCAGGTGGTGCTCGAACTTGGCTCCCTGGGGACCATCTCTGCGTGGGTCCTGGTCACCAGGGGACCAGTTCCGGCCTTCTGCCGGCTGAACCGCGAGGAGGGTGGATCTCTGGTAACCAGATTTCGCACGAGGTTGCTCCCGCAGGGACCACCCGCGCAGGAGATCCTGGGATCCCAGGGACCACCCAGGCGCGAGCGCAGCCACGCGTCGATCGTCGATCGTCGATCTTCGATCAACGATCAAGGATCAAGGTTGGCGCAGAAAGGGCTGCCACGCGATGAACCCCGAGGCAGCCTGGGTCTCGTACATATATATGACCTATGGCCAAGCTCAGCGTTGAACCATATACGGGCCGCACGCGGCCCTCTCGGCCGCCAAGCGGTGGCATGACGGCATCATCCCTCACTCTTGAGTTGGCTATCCAGAAGTGCGCCTGGAAGTAGTGTACCTGGAAGTGCGAACTACGAAGGAGCGTGGTCAGATGTTGTGTGGCAGCACTAAGCACCGTGCAACCCCACTCGTGGACTTCCACATTCATTCCACATTTTCTCCCGACGCAGAGGACACGATAGACGCAATGTGCGAGGCCGCCGTGCGGTCCGGGCTTGCGGAAATTTGCTTCACGGACCACGTTGACTTCGAACCCAGAGATGAAAGCCATGGGTACCTCCGTTTCGAGGCTTACCGGGAAGCCGTGGAGCAGGCTGCGAGGAAATGGGAGGGGACCCTGGAGGTAAGGATAGGAGTCGAGGCTGACTACCAGACCTGGTACGGCGGCGAGGTAGAGGAGTTCCTTTCCGGCCGCCGCCTGGACTTCGTTCTGGGCTCCGTCCACTGGGTGGACAGCCTTTCCACGACCGGGGAGATATTCGACCGCTACGGACTCGAGGAAGCTTGCCGCCGTTATCTCGAGAACGTGTTCGCCCTCGCCCGGTCGGGCCTGTACGATTCCCTTGCCCACCTCGATTTCATTAAGCGATATGCTTTTGAAAGGTACGGGAAGGTGCCCCTCGGGGCATTCTCCGACGAGATCGAGGCGATTCTAAGGGCGCTCATAGAGAGGGGCACCGCGCTGGAGATCAACACCTCCGGTCTTAGGCACCCTGTTCACGAGACGCTGCCTGGCGTGGAGACCCTCAGGCTCTACCGCAGGCTGGGAGGCGAGCTTATAACGCTCGGGTCCGACGCCCACCGCGTCCGCGACGCGGGCTTCGCTATACCGTATGCCGTTGACCTTGCGAGGTCCCTCGGCTTTCGGCACATCACTGTATTTCGCAATCGACAACCAGAATTTGTCACTATAGAGTAACTCCGGTACGATAGGCTAACTTCGGCGTACCACCCCGATTTCAGCACTGGAGGATGCCGCAGGATATCACCCAGCATGACCCTCACATAGGTCGCGCACGAGCCGGGAATCATATGCGTACCAGGTGAAAAGGGGGGACTTATGGTGCCGGCCAGAAAGAATCGGCCTGCTGCGAAGGGTGCAAGGCGCCCGCTCGACGTGCTCAAGTATGAGATCGCGAGAGAGATGAACCTTCCACAAGAGGTCTATCAGCATGGCTACTGGGGCAATCTTTCGTCCAGGGAATGCGGTGCCGTCGGGGGACGCA
>JABLXL010000095.1 GCA_013178005.1 Actinomycetota bacterium | reverse complement strand
TTCTTGCCGACCGTGCCCGCCGCTTCCACGGCCTGGGCGGCATCCGGGCGCAGCATGTCCCAGAGGGCAAGCCCCCCGAGCACGCTTCCCATGATGAGCAGGGCGGAGAGCGCTCCCGCCACGAACACCTTCCACGGGCTCAAGACCACCACCTTCATCACTTCTTCTCTCCTTTCGTTCTTTGGGGTCGTATCTTGAATTATTCCTCGCTTTGCTTTCAACCGCCCACCGCCGCGCTACGAGGACGGTTTAGCCCCATGCTTGCACGCCCTAGACCACTGACTTCCTCTCCGTTCCTGCTTTTTTCTTCCATACCAACAATGTCCGTGTGACCTTTTGGTTACGGTTTCTTATTTCGCCTGAGAGAAGTGATGCGGTTGCACACCGGACATACCCCGGTGCCGCTTGGTTGAATGCCGCCTGGAACATGGCGCTTTGCAAGTCGGTGATAACCGGACCCATATGCCCTCACCGCAAACATTACCGACAACGTTCCCTCAGATACTGCAAGCATGAACAGCATATACAAAAATCATGATAATGTCAACATGATTTAGTTGTATTAGTTGTACTATAATCTACCGCAGGTAGGTGATGATGGGCATAACCCGAGGGGTGAGTGGAATTCTAACACAAACCCAGCGAATGAACCAGAAGGTATGCTGGTTTACTACATAGTGGACACAAGCCCCGCAAGGTCGTCGTCCCTGCCCGCACCCGGCTCAACCTGTACGTGAACGAGCATGCCGGACCCGGCTGTCAGATGTCCTCCCGCCTGGGGTGACCTTTGGCCTGGACATCGTGGTCGAGCGCCCCATGTACTTCTCCTAAGAGCCGCAAGGCTGGACCGGCGGCCACGAGGTAATCTGCCTCCAATGATGGGGTCACATCTTGAATCTACAGCCCCATAAGTTTGTGTAGCAAAGCGAGGAATAATTCAAGATACGACCCCATAGTTTTCGCAATAAACCGAGTGGATGAACCAGGAAAGCAGGGCGTAGGCAAGCCGTCCGTATATGCTTATGGTAGAATCTTGTCCGACGAGGGACGCGCGATGCTCGGCGGTTGCGTTAGGGATGCGTAGCAACCACGTCATGAACCGTGGTTCCCGATGCCTTATGTATGGGGCAAGGCCTGAATGATATTCAAAGAGCGGCGGTGGACGTCGATAAATGGTTCTCGGCGTCTGGTGATAACGCCGTATACATAAGGGCGTCGTTAAAGTCACGGGGCAGGCAACCGGAGGTCGTGCGCTAACCCCGTATGCATAAGGGCGGCGGGCGTTTCGCGTGTTGCCGGGGACCGAAAGAGGTTGATGTGACCTTATGCGCTTATCGCCTAGCGCACGAGACAAGGGCCGTCCCCTATACGCTCAAGGGTAAAGGCGCTTCCAGCGGCGGGATGGCGGTTGAACGACGGCATCCACCACGCGTCCAAGGGCAAAGGGATAAATCCCGTCCCTTAAACACGCCTAGCGCCGTCCCCATACGTCAAAGGATCAAGGAGGGCCATGGAAGGACTTACCTCGCAGGAGGCGGAGGAGCGCCTCGCTCGTTTCGGGCCGAACGCCCTGCCCGCGCCGCGGCACGTGCTGCTGCGGCTTATCCTGCGGCAGTTCCGGGGCATCTTTAACATCCTGCTCTTGCTCGCTGCCGCCATCACCTTCGCCCTGCGCGAGCCCATCGACGCCTCCTTCATCCTCTTCTTCGTCTTCGTCGGGGTGAGTCTCAACGTCTACCAGGAGTACAAGTCCAACGCCGCGGTGGAAAAGCTCAAGACCTACCTGGTGCGCACCATCACCGTGAGGCGCGACGGCCGCGACCAGGAGGTGAAAACGGACGAGATCGTCCCCGGCGACATCCTGAAGCTCGAGGCCGGCGACATCGTCCCCGCCGACGCCGTGGTGCGCGAGGCGAGGGAGCTCATGGTGGACGAAACCACCTTCACCGGGGAGAGCGTCCCGGTGGCCAAGTTCGCCGCCGGGGAGGGGGAGGAGGCGGGGGAAGAGAAAAGCCTCCTGCAGGGGGTGGTCATCGTGCGCGGTAACGCCCTGGCGGAGGTCACCGCCACGGGCACCAGGACCCGCCTGGCCGCCATCGCTGCCACCGCCTCCGGGGTGCAGGAGGAGAGCGAGCTGGTCAAGGGCATCGACCGCATCAGTACTTTCATCCTCAAGGCAACCCTGATCACCCTACTCTTCGTGATCCTGGCGAACGTGGTCATCGACGGCGGGGACGTGGACCTGCCTGAATTGCTCATCTTCGCCATCGCCCTCGCCATCTCGGTGATTCCCGAGGCGCTTCCCCTGGTCCTCACCTTCACCCTCTCGCGCGGCGCCCTGCGCTTCGCCCAGCAGGACGTGGTGGTCAAGCGTCTCGCCTCCGTGCAGGACCTCGGTTCGGTGAACCTCCTCTGCACCGACAAGACCGGGACCATCACCGAGAACCGCCTGGTCTACGCCGGCTTCCTCCAGGCCACGGGGTCGCGCTACCACCCGCTCATGCTGGCGCGGCTGGCGGCCCACGGTCTGGACGAGCGCAACCCGGAGCCCTTCGACCGCGCCGTAGAGGAGGCGCTCACCCCGGAGCTGCGCGCCGAGGCGGAGGCCTTCCAGATCCTGGAGGAGGAGGCCTTCGACCCCGCGCTGCGCTGCAACGGGGCCCTGGCGGGGCGCGCCGACGGGTCGCGGATCCACGTGCGCCGTGGCAGCCCCGAATACTTCGCGGAGCGCGGACTGCTGGATGAAGAAGGCTTCTTGGGGTGGCTGACCGCAGAGGAGCGGCAGGGACACCGCGTGCTCGGAGTGAGCTACGACGAGGGGGATGGTCCCCTCTTCGCCGGCTTCGTCTCCTTCGTCGACCGCCTCAAGGAGAGCACCCGGGAGGCGCTCGACGAGGCCCGGCGCCTCAACGTGG
>JABLXL010000094.1 GCA_013178005.1 Actinomycetota bacterium | reverse complement strand
TCGTCTCCGGCCTGCTTTCCAACCTGGACGGGGCGGTGGTGGCCCGGGCCATCAACGCCGAGTACGCCCTGCACCCCGGCTCCTCCCTCATCGAGAGGTTGCTCTCATCGCCGCACATGAGTGGGGCCAACCTGGCCAACACCCTCGACGCGGTGGGGCTGAATTTCCTCACCGACCTCATCGCCAACCTGGACGGAGGGATGGTGGCGGACGCCATCAACGACAACCCGGGTGCGGTGAGCCTGCTGGCCGACCTGGTTGCCTACATGAACCCGTACTTCGTGGAGGCGCTGGTCAACAACAGCGACACCAATGGCGCGCTCAAGAACCTGTACATGAACGTGCAGATATATAACGCCAGCAATCCACTGCTTATGTTGATGCCCCCCGATCTCCAGATAAGGGGAGCGGCGGTTTATATCCCGCCGAGCAAGCCGTCCGGACCGCCTCCCCCGTGATGAAGGAGAAACGGGCCCCATATCGTATCGCCGGGAAACCTCAGGAAAATCCGCGCGAGGAATCAGCGGCATTCTTGGGTATGGAGAAAGCGCCTTTGAGTCTATGTCCAACTTTTGCATGGTTTAAAACGATCAACAGTTACGCATCCACGGATTACGCTGATGAATGACGAACCTTTCCTTGAGAGCCTGCCGTCAGACGAAAAACCCTTCTCCCATGTCCACCTCTGGAATATGCAAGATGATATAAAGGAAGGTATGGTAAGGGATGATATGGTGGCCCCCCAACCTTTTTCAACTCGGATAGCGTCTAAAGGCTTGAATGACCAAATGTCTGCATGGATGGTCGCCATGTCCGTGAAGAAAAACCTCAAGGCGAAAGGCGTCTTTTCGGGAAGGCGGGCGAAGGGCCGTCTCAATCTCTCTTGCGCCCTTTCCTGCCTGCTGGTCGCTCTGCTGGCCTCGACCCCGGCCTGGTCGTGGCCCGACCACGATCATCATGGGTGGTCCGATAGCCTGGAGGACGACGCGGGGCTGGCGGTTCTGGACAACGTGTCTTTCGCTCCGGGAGAGGTGAGCATAAGGGGCAGGATAGACCTGTTGGGCCGGGCGGAGGAGGAGTCCAGCGCCTACACCACCACCCTTCTCGCCGCGGGAGACGGCCTGATCTACGGGGCCACCATGGCGAACGACGGGCCGGAAGGAAAAGCCCTTCTCTTCAAATACGATCCGTCGCGGGAATGGACCTCCGAGCGGTACGGCCCGGCCAGCAATCCCACCATCCTCGGGGAGCCCTTTCCACAGGCATCATACCCATGGGTGACCAGCGCCTCACGGTGGATCTGGGACTTGGTGGAACTCGACGGCAAGATATACGGGAGCTTCTATTACTGGAGCGAACAGCATGCCGAGGAATGCAGGAATCGAGGGGGCAGGGTGTTCGCCTACGATCCCGCGCTTCCCTGGGATCCCGGACAGGAACCGGGCAGCAACCCCCGCGACCTGGGCCAGGCCGTGGCGGGAGAGGCCGGGGTGATGGGGCTTTGCATGGGAAACGACGGGTGGCTATATGGGGGCACCATTTCCTCGGCTATCTCCTATAATCAACCGCCTCCCCCGGGCATGGGCGGGCACGTCTTTCGCCTGGACCCCTCCACCGTAGGCCAGGAACGGCCGTATTTCCAGGACCTGGGGCAGGTCGATCCGGGCGAGGTGTTCGAGGTATGGTCCCTGGCTCCCCATCCCACGCAAAACAGGATTTACGCCGGCACCGCCGAGGGGGCCAGGGTATACGAGATCGACGTGGCTTCCCCGGGCGGCGCGACCTTGCTGGGGCGATTGGAGGCGGCGGATTACGGCTACGTGAGCGAGATGCTCGCCGCTTCCGACGGCCGCATCTACTGCGGGACCTATCCCACCTGCCGGCTCGGGGTCTGCGACCCGCTGGATGCCCAGCCCAGGCTCGTGGACATGGGCAGCGTGCACGAGAACCAGCGGGAGCTGCCGGGGATAGTTGAGGGAGGGGACGGATACATATACCTGGGAACCTACGGCCATGCGAGGATCGGCGACGCGCTGGCGGGGGAGACGGACTATTACGACGGAAGCCTGATCAGGTTCGATCCCTACTCGGTGGACCTCGAAAGGGCCGCCGTCGGCCTGGAGAACCTGGGGTCGGCGGCGGGGGAGCTCAGCGGCGTACCCTTTACCCCCATGTACTGGATAGACACCCTGTGCGCCGGCGGGGACGGCAGGATTTACGGCGCCGGGAACAACAACTTCATGTTCCGTTTCGACCCCGCTCATCCTTACGGCTCCGGTGGGGAGGCCATGTCCGTGGCGGTCTATCCTGCCGTGGCCGTGTTGCGGCAGGTCATACCCAGACCCAACACCGTCAACGCCACCAGGTACATAACCGGCCTTGCGCCGGCGTCCGATGGCCGCGTTTACGGTGGGACGGTGGTCGACTGGTGGGGCCACCCCGAGCATTCCCTGGAGCAGGGGGGCAGGCTATTCTTCTACCAGCCCGCCGGGGAGCTCGGGGCGGGGGAATACCGCGACCTGGGCCAGGCCATGGCAACCGAATACGGCCTCTGGTCCCCCGTGGAGGGCCCGGACGGCGCCATATACTTCGGCACCCAGCCCAGCGGGCGCCTGGGCAGGTTCGATCCCTCGGGGGAGAGATTCGAGGACCTCGGCACCCCCAGGGTGGGGGTCACCAAGGTCTCGGCCCTCTGTCGGTCGGGCGGATTGATCGTCGGCGGCACGGACAAGGGAGCCTATCTTTTCTCCTATGACCCGGCGAGCGGGGAGATGAGCTGCCCCGGCAGCCCCGTTCCGGGGCGCCCCTCCATCGACGCTCTGGCGACGGGCCGGGACGGCCTGGTGTACGGGACCACTGGGCCGGTCTTCTTCGCCTACAACCCGGCGCTTCCCTGGAATCCGGGCACGGGCGAGGGAAACAACCCGCGCAATCGAGTGGTCCCGGATTTACCCACCCGCCTGTCCGGCCTCGTCCAGGGGAAGGACGGCCTCGTGTATATGGGAGCCTACCCCACGGGTGCGGTGTACGTCTTCGACCCCGTGAGCGGGGAGATAACGAAGGACCGGGAGGGGAACGGAAGGGGGATACGCGCCCTCGCGGCCGGGAGCGACGGCAAGATCTACGGGGGCGCGCAGTGCGCGGACATGTACGAAAAGGACCACGAGTTGCTGGCGCGCTACGAGGACGGGAGCTACGTGTCCATGCCCTGGGTCTGCGGCTGGGAGAACGCGGTAACGGCGCTGGCGTGCGGAGAAAACGGGCGCATCTACGGAGGCACGGAAAACAACGGGTACTTTTTCGAGTACGAGCCCGGTTTCGTCTTTCAATGGGGAGCGGCGGACTATCAAGTGGAGGAACCGGCGGGGACCGGTATCGCCGTGGATGTGCTGGACTTGATGGGCGATACCCTGGTCGAGGATATCGATCATGGAGAGGACATCTCCGGGCTTTTACCGGTCAACAGGGCGTTGAGGCTTGAAGCCCGCATGGGCAGCTCAGACGACGGGAAGAGGCCGTTTCTCCGGTCCTGGTCTTTTTCCTGGACGCCCGGCCTCGGAGCCGCTCCACATCTATCCAGCCTGATCGAGGAGGGCAACGACGGATCGGTTTACTGCGGCGAGGAGGTGGAGATAAGGGGCAGCGGCTTCGGGGCCGAGAAGGGGTCCAGCTCGGCCTGGTTCGCGGACACCCGCGCCGATGATGTTATCTCCTGGTCCGACACCTCCATAAGGCTGCGCGTGCCCGCCGGCTGCGCGGAGGGGGAGGTCAAGGTGATGACCATGGCCGGGACCTCCAACGGGATCCCCTATACCCTGTCCGAGAGGCCCCTCCACCACTTCGAGATATCCAACATACCCTCTCCCCAGCACGCGGGGGTCCCCTTCTCCGTATCCGTCACCGCCCGGGACGCCTGCGGCAACCTCGTGACCTCCTACGCCGGCCCCGCCGCCCTC
>JABLXL010000093.1 GCA_013178005.1 Actinomycetota bacterium | reverse complement strand
CAGCTCGTAACCTCCATGCCGCGCGAGGTTGCGGAAAGCCAGCCATAACGAAAAGGGCGAGCCTCGAGGACGTCTTCCTCAAGATCACCGGAAGGAGGATCAGGGATTGAGCCGGTTCCTCAAGGTCTTCGTCTACAACCTCAAGATCACCCTGCGCCAGAAGGAGGCCCTGTTCTGGCTCTTCCTCTTCCCCGTGCTGCTCATGGTAATCCTGGGCTTCGTCTTCGGCTCCTCCGGCGATATCAAGCTCAAGATCGGGCTCGTGGACCTCGATGGGTCCCCGGTGAGCGAGGCCATCGTTGAGGCCTTCGACGGCATTGACGCCATCACCGTGGAAAAGGGCGCCGAGGAGGAGGAGAGGGCCGCCTTGAAAGACGGCGATCGCAACGCCATCGTGATCATCCCTGCCGGCTTCGGACGGGACGTGATGTCGGGAACCGCGGGCAGCGTGACCATGATCGTAAACCCCTCCGAGATGACCACCGCCCAGATCACCTCCGCCACCCTCAGGGGCATCTTCGACAAGATAGGCCAGAAGATGTCCGGAGCCCCGGAGCTGATCGAGGTCCGGGAGGAGGAGGCCCAGGACGTCAAGGACTTCGAATATATCGATTTCATGGTCCCCGGCATCCTGGCCATGGTGCTCATGTTCGGCGGCCTGGCGGGATACAGCCTCGAGATCGCCACCTACCGCGAAAAGGGGATCCTCCGGCGGCTGAAAGTATCCCAGCTCTCGCTGGCCACCTTCCTGGGGGGAGGGATCGCCTCGGTGCTGGTGTTCACCCTGGCGCAGTCCGCGCTGCTGGTGGTGGTGGGCGTGCTTGCCTTCAAACTCAGGATAAGCGGGAATTACCTCTACATGGCCTTGATGGTGCTGATCGGCGCCCTCTCCTTCCTGGCCCTCGGCTTTCTCATCGCCTCCCTGACCAGGAACGCCCGCAGCGCAGGCCTGGCGTCCCAGGCCATAGCCATGCCCATGATGTTCCTCTCCGGCATCTTCTTCTCCGTGGAGTGGGTGCCGGCTCCCATGAAGGTCATAGCCAAATGCATGCCCCTTTACTATCTGGGCGATGGCCTGCGCGAGCTCATGATCAACTCCGCCGCCCTGCGCGATGTGTGGCTGGACATCGTGGTGCTGGCGGCCATGGGGATCGCGGCTTTCGCGGCCTCCATCAGGTTCTTTCGCTGGGAATGAGGCCCATCGAGGCGCCCGGCCCCTCACGGGTTGATGTTGTCCTCGTCGCCAACCCGGTTTTACGCTGGGAGCGGGGCCTGTCCTTGTAGGTGCGGGTGTACTTACATGCAAACTCCGCGCCTTCCCTTCCCGCCGCATCCCTTGACGCGTTATACGGTTTGCATGGCCTCCCCGGGCCTTTACGGGATATGCGGCGCGAAGCGCCCTCGGCGCGCCAAGCGGTCAGGGAAGTGAGCCGGCGCCCCGTATGGGAGGATCGGTTGTACAGGGCCTATAATAAGGGGGAGCGAGGAACTGCAAAGAGGGGGTGCGATTTGAACCGCGCGCGCTTTTAGGGGTATTTTCTCCGGCTGCATGATAATAACTGAGAGTAAGTCAACGAAAGGAAGGTGCGCGGCTTGAAGCCGAACGCGCTGCTGATAAACGAGGCCGATGACGTGGCGGTGGCTCTGGAGGACATCCCCGAGGGGGGGTACGCGCGCCTGGCCGACGGGCGGGAGATAAAGGCGCTCGCCCCCATTCCCTTCAGCCACAAGATCGCCCTGCGGGATATCCGGCGTGGCGAGGACATCCTCAAGTATGGAGAGAGCATAGGGCAGGCCGGCGAGGATATCAGGGCGGGGGACTGGGTGCATACCCACAACCTCACGGTGGAGGAAAGGGACCGGGGGTGAAGGCTGCCGCGTGCAAGCTATGGGCAAGGAGTTTAGTAGAGGAGAGATGTGGAGGAAAGGGACCGGGGGTGAAGGCTGCCGCGCCCCGCGCGATGGGATAAGGGGTTAAGAATGAGATCGCAAGGCGGATTCAGCGCTTTTATAAGGCCCGACGGTTCGGTGGGAGCGAGGAACCACGTGGCGGTCATCCCCTCGGTGGCGTGCGCGAACGGGGTGGTTTCCGCCATAGCCGGGGAAGTGCCCGGCGCCGTGCCGCTCTATCACGGGCATGGATGCGGCAGGGGCGGGGACGATCTGGGCAGGCATTTCAAGACCCTGGCCAACCTCGCTGCCAACCCCAATGTCTTCGGGGCCCTGGTGGTGGGGCTGGGCTGCGAGGTGATCAAGGCGGAATACCTCGCGGAGCGGGCGTCGCATTCCGGCAAGCCGGTGGAGTTCCTGAACATCCAGGACGAGGGAGGGTCGCGCAAGGCGGCGGCGCGGGGGGCGGATATCGCCCGCGCTTTGCTCGCGGCGGCCGCGAAGGTGAAACGCGAGGAGACTTCGCTCGAGAAGGTTGTGCTGGGCCTGGAGTGCGGAGGCTCCGACGCCTTCTCCGGAGTCACCGCCAATCCGTCCGTGGGCCTGGTGGCGGACTGGCTGGTGGGGGAGGGCGGGACGGTTATCCTCACCGAGACTACGGAGATGATCGGCACCGCCCACATCCTGGCGCGGCGCTCCCGCGACGAGGAAGTGGCGCGGCGCGTTACCTCGATAATCGCGGAAGCAGAGCGCAGAACCCACGAGATCCTGGGCCCCCTGGCCGCGCAGGTAATAGCCCCCGGGAACATGGACGGCGGCATGAGCTCCATCCGCGAGAAGTCCCTGGGTTGCATCCTCAAAGGCGGTAGGGCCACCGTTAACGAGGTGGTGGGTTACGGCGAGGTTCCCGGCAAAAGGGGGCTGGTGATCATGGATGGGCCGGGATATGACGTGGAGTCCATGGCCGGGCTCGCGGCCTCCGGGTGCCAGGCCATGATCTTCACCACCGGGCGCGGCAATCCCCTGGGCTTTCCCTTGCTGCCGGTGATCAAGGTGGCGAGCACGGGCCGGCTCTATGCGCGCATGGAGGACGACATGGACGTGAACGCCGGCGTGGTGCTTGAGGGGAAGACCCTGGAGGAGGTGGCCGCAGATATCAAGGCCTTGTTGCTGAGGGTCTTGAGCGGGGAGAAGACCAAGGCGGAGATCAACCGCCAGGACGGCATCCTCTGCCTCTATACGATGACCCCCGCTTTCTGAGCGGAGCAAGGGGGAGCCCATTACAGAACTGCCCCGTTTCGTCCATAACTCTATACGACGGCCCCCGCTTTCTGAACGGAGCAAGGGTTCACACCGCGTAGAAAGCTGCACAACGTAAACGTGATAATGGGCTTAGGAGTCGATTACACGTTTTCGGCTCCTGTCTCAATGCCCATACCTCCTTGTTCGTGCATGCGCCCTTCTTATGGCAAGGCCTCTGTCGTGCTGAATGCCACGCCCTCCACGGTCATGAACAATAAATATCCGCTGAGACTTTAAAGTATAGTGTTGCCCGCATCTCCCGCGGTTGTGGGCAATCCGACGAGGCGATGAGGGGTATGCCCGGGCATTATTCGTACCCATGGGGTCAGGGGCATACCGCTTTATATGTCGCTCCCTCGAGAAAGGCGCGTCCATATCCGGTGCCGTGTGGAGCGGTCAGAGGCACACCACTTTTTTCATGTCGTTTCCGGTGTCCCTGCCCCTCTCCGGGCTTTTCGGAATGGATGGGCGGCCGTAGGTGTACGGAGCCTCGCCCTCCTTCTCCTCGCGGCGGTGGCGGAAACCGCGGAGAAGGGTCTTCAGGATGCCGGATTTCTTGATGCTGGAGTCGATGAAGAGGTCATTTGTCTCCTTCTTTTGCATCCTCTCCCCCTTGTTGCCTTGCCGTATTCATACATTGTGGCATGAATTGTTTCGGCATCGAGGCTGATTTTGATTAGTGCGAAGTCGCAATCGTAACAGAAAATTCACATGCCAGCTTGGGTCCGCACCCGAAAGCGGGGTCATATCTTGACTTTTTCATTCCGCCGTGGCGAAAGACAAACGCCCAACGCAATCCCGGAACAAAAAAGTCAAGATACGACCCGGGTTCATACCCGGACGAGGGGTCGTGTCTTGACTTATTCATTCCGCCGCAGCGCAAGACAAACACCCAACCTCTCCCCGGAACAAAAAAGTCAAGATACGACCCGGGTTCATACCCGGACGAGGGGTCGTGTCTTGACTTATTCATTCCGCCGCAGCGCAAGACAAACACCCAACCTCTCCCCGGAACAAAAAAGTCAAG
>JABLXL010000092.1 GCA_013178005.1 Actinomycetota bacterium | reverse complement strand
CTCGCGCGACCGTATGCGTGCCAGGCCTTGCATCGCTTCGCGACACAACGCGCTGGCACCGTTGCGCCTCCCTCCGGTCGGCGCAATCGCTTTCGCGATGTCGCTTCATCCCGGCTGACTGCCTCGCTCGACCGTATGCGTGCCAGGCCTTGCATCGCTTCGCGACACAACGCGCTGGCACCGTTGCGCCTCCCTCCGGTCGGCGCAATCGCTTTCGCGATGCAATCTAACGTACGGATTCAATAATCCGTGGGGTTATTTTATCTCGACTTGGGCGCCGGCCTCGCGCAGCTGCTCGGCGATGCGGTCGGCCTCGTCCTTGGAGACTTTCTCCTTCACGGGTTTCGGTGACTCGTCCACCAGCGCCTTGGCCTCCTTGAGGCCCAGTCCCGTGATGGCCTTGACCTCCTTGATGACCTGCACCTTGCGGTCGCCCGCAGCGAGCAGGATGACGTCGAACTCGGTCTTTTCGCCCTCCTCGGCTGCGGCTTCCCCGCCCTCAGGGGCCGGCCCACCAGCCACTGCCACCGCCATGGGCGCTGCGGCGCTAACGCCGTATTTTTCCTCCAGCGCCTTGACCAGCTCGTTGAGCTCGAGCACCGTCATGGCGTCGATTGCCTCCAGTATCTCCTCCATGCCCAGCTTCTTCTTCTCCGCCAATTCACACACCTCCATTAACTCGATCCCGTCAAAGTCTTTCCCCGTGGCCACGGGGGTCACGAGATTCCTCGCATCAAGCAGCCTCGGACTTGGCGTCGGCGACCGCCCGCAGCGCGTACACCAGCTTGCGGTACGGTCCGGAGAGGACCCCGCACAGACCGTAGAGCGGCGCCTTGAACGATCCCGCCACCTTGGCCAGAAGGACCTCCCTCGGGGGTAGCGTCGCCAGGCTCCTCATGTCGGCGGCTTTGAGCAGCTTGCCCTCCATGAACCCGCCCTTGAGGGCGAAAGCCGGGTTGGCTCGCGAAAACGCGACCATCTCCTTCGCCACCGCCATGGGGTCGCCGGACACGAAGGCTGCCGCTATGGGGCCGACGAGCAATTCACCCATGGCCTCGTACTCGGTATCCTTGATGGCCAAGAGGGTAAGGGTGTTTTTAAGCACCCGCAGCTCCGCGCCCATCTCCCGCAGATTGAAACGCAGATCGTTTATCTCCTGGGCCTTCAACCCGGTGAAATCGGCGAGAAACACCACCTCGTGGGAAAGGAACCTCTCCCGTAATGCCTCTACCTTAGCCGTCTTTTCCGGCCTTGCCATCCTTCCCTCCTCTCCATTGCTCTCGGGCCGATACGTCCACCAAAACCAGAAGCCCCCCGCGAAGAGCGAGGGGCGGCACGACATCACGGCGCTGCTCCTGCCTCCGCGGGCGAACATTAAGTCCTCGACGGACACCCGCTTCTCGGGCTCGACTGCGAAATCTACCACGCGCTCGACCGGGTGTCAACGCGGTCGCGAGTACAACCCGTTGCGTCCATGGGAAAAGGCGACTCCTTTTCTCGCTCCGCGACTACCCGCCATCTCATGCCGGTTGCGCGGCCTTCTCTTCTCCCATCACGTCCCGCACCACCATGGGATCGACCTTGACGCCTGGGCCCATGGAGGTTGAGATGGTGATGTTCTTGATATATTTTCCCTTCGCCGCCGCCGGTTTCGCGCGGATCACTTCCTCGAGGACGGCGGCGTAATTCTCCAGCAGCTTGCGCTCGTCGAAGCTCTTCCTGCCGATGACGAAATGCATGTTCCCCTGGCGGTCGACGCGGTACTCGATCTTTCCCGCCTTGATGTCCTTGACCGCCTTCTCCACCTCGAAGGTAACGGTGCCGGTCTTGGGGTTGGGCATGAGCCCCTTGGGGCCCAGCAGCTTGCCCATCTTGCCCACCTGGGACATCATGTCCGGCGTCGCCACCATGGCATCGAACTCGAACCAGCCTCCCTGGATCTTCTCCAGCAGCTCCTGGCCGCCCACGTAGTCTGCGCCGGCGGCCTCCGCCTCACGCGCCTTGTCGCCCTGGGCTATGACGAGCACGCGCACTTCCTTGCCCGTGCCGTGCGGCAGGCTCACTGTGCCCCTGATCATCTGGTCCGCCTTTCGGGGATCGACCCCCAGGCGGAAGGCCACCTCGACCGTCTCGTCGAAGCGGCTCCCCGGCATCTTCTTGATCAGCTCCACCGCCTCCCGGGGATGGTACAATCTGTCGCGCTCGATGAGCTGCAACGCCTCGCGGTATCGCTTGCTCCTCTTCTTCATCCTTCTCACCTCCGTGGTAACGCGGGCTCTCGCCCTCCCACAACCGATGTCACTGGTCCTCCTCACTGCGCGACCCGAGGCTCGCCGGTACCGCCACGGGGGGAGGTGGACTCTTCATCGCATGGCGCGATGGTGGATCATCCCACCACCACGATGCCCATGCTGCGCGCCGTGCCCTCTATGATGCGGGCGGCTGCTTCGAGGTCCTTGGTGTTGAGGTCCGCCATCTTCTGTTGCGCTATCTCCAGCACGTCCTTGCGGGTAAGACGCGCCACCTTCAGCACGTTGGGCTCGCTCGACCCCTTCTCTATTCCCGCTTTCTGCTTGATGAGCACCGCCGCGGGCGGGGTCTTGGTCACGAAGGAGAAACTGCGGTCCTCGTACACGGTTATCTCCACGGGGATGATGGTCCCCACCTGAGATTGAGTCTGCGCGTTGTAGGCCTTGCAGAACTCCATGATGTTTACACCGTGCTGACCCAGGGCCGGCCCCACCGGGGGAGCCGGGTTGGCCTGCCCCGCGGCTATCTGCAGCTTTATCTTGGTCAATACCTTCTTGGCCATCTCTCGCCACTTCCTCCCCGATTCACAGCTTGGCCACCTGGTCGAAGGTGAGCTCCACGGGCGTCTCCCTTCCGAAAATGGAGACCATAACCTTCAACTTGCTCTGGTCAATGTTTATCTCCGCTATGGTGCCGGTCATGTCCGCGAAGGGTCCCGAGGAGACCCTGACGCTCATGCCTTCCTCGAACTCCGTCTTGGGACGCGGTTTCTCGGTGGTCACCGGCTTGAGCAGCTTCCTCGCCTCCTGCTCCGTAAGGGGTGTAGGCTTGGCGCTCGAGCCCACGAAACCGGTGACGCCGGGGGTGTTTCTCACCACGTACCAGCTGTCGTCGTCGAGCTCCATCTGCACCAGGATGTACCCCGGGAGCATCTT
The DNA here is from genome assembly GCA_013178005.1 of Actinomycetota bacterium. Classification (GTDB taxonomy): domain Bacteria; phylum Actinomycetota; class Geothermincolia; order Geothermincolales; family RBG-13-55-18; genus Solincola_B. The sequence continues at coordinate 1,064 of JABLXL010000092.1, read as the reverse complement.
CTTCTGCACCACCTCTTTCTTGCCGCCCTTTATCTCCATGACGTCCTCGGTGGGGACCACCACCTTGAATATCATGTCCCCCATATCCATGGAGGCTATGCGGTGCTCGAGGTTGCTTTTCACCTTGTTCTCATATCCCGCGTATGTGTGTATCACGTACCATTTCGGATCCATGTACCGACCCCCGCCTCACAGGATTATCAGGTCCACCAGCTTGGTGAACAGGATGTCGGCGAAATATATCAGGCCGCCCATGATCACCACTGTCACCAGCACCACGATAGTGTAGGAGACCACCTCGTCGCGGGTGGGCCAGGTGACCTTCTTCATCTCCGCGCGGACCTCGGTCAGGAACTGGGAGACCGTCACCCTCTGTTTCTTCGGCCCGCCCTTCTTGCGCGCGCCGGCGCTCTGTTTCAGCTGGGCGCGCTTTTTCTCCATGCCCAGCTTCTGCTGCATGCGGCGCATCTCTCGGCTCGGCAATGCGTCCTCCTTACGGCCACAAAAATAATGGCAGGCCTGGAGGGACTCGAACCCCCAACTTCCGGTTTTGGAGACCGGCGCTCTACCAGTTGGAGCTACAGGCCTACGCTTATCCCTTAAGCCGGGTGCTCACTCATCGGGCAGTTGGAAGCACCCTCCTCGCATTACAATATATTAGCCTAGCGCGTCTCCCGGTGCAAAGTGTGCGTCCTGCACCAGGGGCAGTACTTCTTCAGCTCGATCCGGTCGGGATCGTTGCTCTTGTTCTTCTTGGTGCTGTAATTTCGCCTCTTGCACTCCGTGCAGGCCAGCGTCACCAGTATTCTCATCATCTATCTCCCGCTCGAAAAGGAACCGAGAAGTTAAGCTACCATGAGCCGCTTTGGGTGTCAATGCGCGACCGGCGGTCATAGCCCCAGGTCATGGCCTCTCCCCGGCCCGTCCTTGATGCGCGTCTCCCGCCTCTACTTCACGATCGCCGTCACCCTGCCGGCGCCCACGGTGCGGCCGCCCTCGCGGATGGCGAAGCGCAGCCCCTCCTCCATGGCGATGGGGGAGATGAGCTCTATGGCCATCTCGGT
>JABLXL010000091.1 GCA_013178005.1 Actinomycetota bacterium | reverse complement strand
CAAAGCAAAGGTTAGAGGCGGGGGGACAGTCTTCCTTCAACTGTCCCGCTTTTTCCCGGGAATTCCCCTTGCTCATTCCAGGGAATTTTGGTTGCTCATTTCAGGGAATTTCAGTGTACGAAAAACACTTAACCCGCTGGCGACCACCAGCGCTGTAAGGACAAAACATATAAACTGCAGCCATGTTCGCTCATGCTTTCTCAAACATACGCCCACATACAAGGTGCGCTCAATATTGCTTTCTGCCCCGACAGTCAAATTCCTGCCGTCAGGCAATTCTATCCTTCTTGCATTGTCCCATTTTTCGAGCAGCGTATGGTCGTACTTTTTTTCGTCCGGCTTTTTTGTCGTATATAGGTGCATGTACTGCCGATCGTCGCTTAAATATGTTCTGCCGAAAAAGTAATCTGGAGGCAGCCTCAAACGTTTCCCGAGCAACTCCCTCAAGAAAGCGCTTTTGCTTTCCCTGGCCCCCAGGTAGCGGATCGCGGCTTCCCACTTCATCCACTTCGCGATCTTCGACAGTTTCCTATAAACCAGTAAGGGAAGCTCCAGGAAATCCCTTTCGCCATATATCCTTTCGCCCGTCTGAATGTAAGTGGTTTCGGGCTGGATCTCGTTGTCCGTGCCATAGAGTCTTAACGACAGGTGCTGTGTCTGGCAGTTTTCGGACAGAAAATACGGGATCGTGACGCAATTCGTGCTATTTAACCGATAGTCAAGGGGCTTGTGCCTCCTGCCGTAGAGAAAACCGGTACGCTTTCTCAGCTTGCACTTGAGAATGACCCAATATTGGTAGACGTATCTGAAGGCTTGAAGCGCCAGGAACAGGGCGTAGGACATCATCCTAGTCCTGAGACAGAACGCTTTCCAATGAAATCGCCCCCGTTCCTTGCCGCGTTCTTTATCCAGGAAGATCTGGTTTTAATGTACAGGTGCTCCAACCCATCCCGCTCCCTGTATTGTGAATTATCGTCCGTGTGGACGTGGGTCGTCAGTGTCACCTTCTTCCGCGTCTCTGGAGATATTTCCAGGAAAGCAAACACCCTCCACGTGTTGTATGCGAGGCAGAGATGGTTGAGGATATAAAGGCCGCGTTTTGCCCTTTCCCGAGCAGTGACTTCACACATTCCTGCAAGCTCGATCACCAGCGCGACCAGATTTCTAATCACCCTTAAATAAACAAGGGCATGGTCGACGTATTCAGCCAGAAGTTGCATGCCGGTTTTTCTTACCCCCTCAAGCTCTCCTATTTCTACGGCGTGCATGTAGCGTTTTATATATGCCCGTATGTAGAGAAGGGGGTTGGTAACGGGGCAGGTTTGTTCGAAGACGGTCTCGTATCTCTCACCTTCGAGCATTGCCCTGAGGCGTTCCCTCTCCTCGTAGGTCTTGCGCTCTATTTCCTGCTGGATGCGCACCATCTCGATTATCTTCGTAAAGATTTCGCCATGGTGCTTATCGAGGCCGTCGTCATATTGCAGAGGTTCCCCCTCGACCAACGAAATCTCCTGTACCGCCCAGCCGAAGAGGCGCGCGGCCGCCTGCTCAACGCTACATCCTTCTAAGGGGAGGCCCTTATAGAACAGGGCGGACGGGTTTTTAACCCCATGGAGACAGTCGAAAAGCTGAGAGTAGCGGTTTATATCGAAACGTTGAAACCTCTCGCTGGTATCCGCGGCGGCTATCCAGGCCAAGGCCGACAGGACTTTCAGTACGGAAACAGCATTATCCTCATCGTCGAGGAGCTCGATCAATTCTCTGGCAACCTTGTCATTCGCCGCTTCTGAACCTTCCGCGCCCGCGACAGCACGACATATGCCGTTGAAGGTGCTGAAAAGTTGCAATCCCCAAATGGTCGAGGTTGCGAACCTGTTGGGAACACTGAGGGGAGCGCCTTCTGCGTCCGTGACGGTGAAGTCGGAAGTCGGGTTTATCAGGTCCATAATGAAGACCGGCGCGATGATGGAATAGTCGTGGGAATCTTCGCCGTTTATGCAGGCGGTAGCTTCCTTTTCGGGGTCTGAAAACTCCTTGTTTTCGCATGAAGCATAATCGACCATCTTGTGAAAGATCTCCTGGGGGAAATATAGGTCGAACTCAAAATCTGTTTTCTGCAGGGAAAGGCTGATGATCTCCAGCTCCATGGTCCTTCTGACTCGACAACAGAGCCTCTGTTTTTCCGTGATGTCGGCGAGCGCCTGCCCCAGACTCTCATTACATAGATCTATTGTCCTGCGTTGTCCGGAGTTCCCAATCATTTTTCCTGACCCGTTCGTTTAACGAACCGCGCGATTCCTGGTTGCCAGGCCCGGATTAACATGCCCTTCCCCGGCTGAAATCCGGTATGCACTATGGATTAGCGAACCGATATCGAAACCCAGCACATCCCCGAGCGCTCAATTCTTGTCGCTCTGTTTGGAGATATTATCAAACCCCAGCGACAAGCACCACTCGAAGAGGAACGGTTAGCACGAAAGCGATGGATCATGAGACATACTGGAGCGCCCCCCCACTGCCTCCTCACAGTTACGGGCGCTTACCTTGCGCTTTGGGATGTCCCGTGTCCGGGGATGGCTTCGCCTGCGATATAGGCCGAGGAGGCGAATTCGCTGACGACGCCATACCCGGGAGCCCACAGTGCCCAGAAGCCCGCAGCGCCACGAAGCCCACAGTGCCCAGAAAAGTGCGGCCCGCCTGTAGCAAAGCGAGGAAAAAGTAAAGATACGACCCCATGGCTTTTGGTAGAATCAATGCAAATGTGGGGTGCGCGGTGGTGGGTGTCTCTAGGCGGCTTCCGTCGTCCGGAGATGACCCCATGCGCCTGAGGGCGGCGGGCGCTTCGTATGTTACCGAGGACTGTAGATTGAAGATGTGACCCCATGATGAATGGACTTAGCTCGCAGGAGGCGGAGGAGCGCCTCGCGCGTTTCGGGCCGAACGCCCTGCCCGCGCCGCGGCACGTGCTGCTGTGGCTGATCCTGCGGCAGTTCCGGGGCATCTTCAACATCCTACTCCTGCTCGCGGCCGCCATCACCTTCGCCCTGCGCGAGCCCATCGACGCCTCCTTCATCCTCTTCTTCGTCTTCGTGGGGGTGAGCCTCAACGTCTACCAGGAGTACAAGTCCAACGCCGCGGTGGAGAAGCTCAAGACCTACCTGGTGCGCACCATCACCGTGAGGCGCGACGGCCGCGACCAGGAGGTGAAAACGGACGAGATCGTCCCCGGCGACATCCTGAAGCTGGAGGCCGGCGACATCGTCCCCGCCGACGCCGTGGTGCGCGAGGCGCGGGAGCTCCTGGTGGACGAGACCACCTTCACCGGGGAGAGCGTCCCGGTGGCCAAGTTCGCCGCCGGGGATGGGGAGGAGGCGGGGGAAGAGCGGCGCCTCCTGCAGGGGGTGGTCATCGTGCGGGGAAACGCCCTGGCGGAGGTCACCGCCACGGGCACGCGGACCCGCCTGGCCGCCATCGCCGCCACCGCCTCCGGGGTGCAGGAGGAGAGCGAGCTGGTCAAGGGCATCGACCGCATCAGCGCCTTCATCCTCAAGGCCACCCTTATCACCCTCCTCTTCGTGATCCTGGCGAACGTGGTCATCGACGGCGGGGACGTGGACCTGCCGGAGCTGCTCATCTTCGCCATCGCCCTCGCCATCTCGGTGATACCCGAGGCGCTTCCCCTGGTCCTCACCTTCACCCTCTCGCGCGGCGCCCTGCGCTTCGCCCAGCAGGACGTGGTGGTCAAGCGCCTCGCCTCCGTGCAGGACCTCGGGTCGGTGAACCTACTCTGCACGGACAAGACCGGAACCATCACCGAGAACCGCCTTGCCTACGCCGGCTTCCTCCAGGCCCTGGGGTCGCGCTACCACCCGCTCCTGCTGGCGCGCCTGGCGGCCCACGGCCTGGACGAGCGCAACCCGGAGCCCTTCGACCGCGCCGTAGAGGAGGCGCTCACCCCGGAGCTGCGCGCCGAGGCGGAGTCCTTCCAGATCCTGGAGGAGGAGGCCTTCGACCCCGCGCTGCGCTGCAACGGGGCCCTGGCGGAGCGCGCCGACGGGTCGCGGATCCGCGTGCGCCGCGGCAGCCCCGAGTACTTCGCGGAACGCGGCCTGCTGGAGGAGGACGGCTTCGGGGGGTGGCTGACCGCCGAGGAGCGGCAGGGCCACCGCGTGCTCGGAGTGAGCTACGACGAGGGGGATGGTCCCCTCTTCGCCGGCTTCGTCTCCTTCGTCGACCGCCTCAAGGAGAGCACCCGGGAGGCGCTCGACGAGGCCCGGCGCCTCAACGTGG
>JABLXL010000090.1 GCA_013178005.1 Actinomycetota bacterium | reverse complement strand
TGGAACTTTGACACTTCCAGCCGTATCCATCCCGGAAACCCTTGGGGCTGTTTCAATTGAGCTCCCCGGCGGCGAGAGCTTTGCCACTATCCGGGGGAGCTTCCCTTCCTCCTCGAGGAGGCGGACTGATCCGTAGGGCGCGGAATATCGAATCGTGCTCGGGCGTCAGTTCCGACCTCACCCAGAACGAGAGGGGCCCCACCTCGAGCTCGTTCTTGCTGATGGAGGAAAGCTTCCTCAAGGCCTCCTCCCCGGAGATGTGGAGGCCGGCCTCCTCGCAGAGCATCTCGATGAGCCGGAGCATGGTGTAGGCCAGCACGCACACGGCGACGTGCGCCCTAACCCGCCTCTCTGTCCAGTGGTAGACCGGGTGGACCTCGAGGGGGCTCTTTAACGTCCGGAACGCCCGCTCTATGCGCCAGAGGCCCTTGTAGTGCCGCGCCACCTCGACGGCGGGGAGCTTCGAGTTCGTGCGCAGGACCCACCTGCCGTCGTACCTTCGGTCCTCCTTGATCCTGGCTTCGTCGAGCCGCACCCTGCCGCCTTCGACCTTTAAGTACCTCCTGGCGGCCTGGTTCTTGAGGAGCTTCTTCGGGATGCGGCCGCCGGCCATCTTTCGAAGCTCGGAGACCATCCTCATGCGCGCTTCCGCATCGGCCTTGGCCTCCAGGGGGTTATAGCAGACGATGAGACGCTCGCCCGAAGGCCCGTCTTTTGGGGATACCTCCTTGACGTAGAGGTTCTCGGATACCTTCGCGTACCGCCCGGGCCTGGATAGGGCATCTCGTGCCAGATGCTGCCGGAGCCTCACTCCCACTATGTACTGCCATCCCGCATCGGCCAGCCTGGCCAGGTTGGCCTCCGAGACCATCCCTCGGTCGAGCACGAGGATCGGCTTTGTCGCCGGCACCCTGCCAAGGAGCGAGTTTGCCGCCTCTTCGAGGCTCCTTACGTCGGACGTGCTGCCCGGCAGGGTGAGGTGGCCCACCGGCAGGCCGTCCCGGGTGGTAAGAAGCCCGAGCAGAAGCTGCTTCCTATCGGGCCTTCTGTCCCGGCTGTACCCGAACTCCGAGAGGCCGTCCGGGCCGTCCCCTTCGAAGTAGACGCTGGTCGTGTCGAAGAGGCAAAGGCTCGTATCGACGGCGACGAGCTTCCCCAGCGCGGGCAGAAGCCTCGGCTCAAGATGAGGCCAGATGTGGTAGAGCAGATCCAGGGCGCGGTAGAGGTGGTGGAGCGAGAGCCCTCCGGCCCCCTCCACGTGGGCGGCCTTGAGCCACTCGCATACCTTGCGTTCGGACGAAGGGTCATGAAGCCTCGCGGCGACCATCGCCCTTAATGCGGCATCGAGGTCGAATGATAGCTTCCTCTCCCGAGAAAGCTCCTGAATCCAGAACCCGATCCCCACCTTCTCCCACAGCTGATCCAGGGCCCATGTGCTCCCGTAGACCTTGCCGCCTAAGCTCCTGACGTCGTCGGGACCCCTCACCACCGCCACCCGGTCCGTGAGGCCGGCCAAGGACTCGACGAGGCGCGCCATCGAGTCCGGATCGAGCTTGTCCACCCTGCCCAAGCTCGCGATCACCCTGTGCCTAGGTTTGCCTTTATCCCAGTAGCTTTCGACGATCTGGGCGTACGTGTGTACCTGGCCGCCCGACCTCGCCCGGGTCCGCTTGAGGAACATCCCCACCACCCCTGCCACTATTATACCAACGACAGCGGCTCGGAGGCAAGACGTTCGCCAAATTGGTCCGATTGCCACTAGGCTCCCTGCTTCCTCGCCAAAGATGCTCCCCAAGCAGGGATTTCGTTGACCCAGTTCCTGGAACTGTCAAAGATGAGCCAGTGATAGATCGGGCTCAGGTCAAGACCTGACTTCAGTTCCCGGAAGGCGCGCTCCACCTGCCACAGGCTCTTGTAGGCGTCCGCCATCGACAAACCCTTCCTTGGAGCTGGCGATGCGTCCGTGCCTCCTGGCTTCCAAGGGAAAACGAAGTCCCCGAGGCGCCGATCGGCCTGCCACATACCCGAAAAGAAGGATTAGCGGGAACACCGTGAGGTTCATGAGGGCTACCATGAAGAAATTGGGCGTCCTGGTCAGGATCCTGACATCTCTCAAAAGGACGGCAACCCCAGGTGAGTGCTGAGTACCCAAGACTTCACGCTGAAATGCCCATCCGGCCTTCATTCCCCTTGCCTTCGTCTCGCGCCTCTCTCCCGAAACGAACCAGGACTCGGTAACCCTGGTGACGATCCTGCACGGGGAGCCAATTTATTGGGTGTATTTTACGGTGATGTCTGAAAGTATGTCGGCGGCGACTTCCACCTGGTGGCCGCACTGCTGAAAGCTGCGGTAAACCTCCAGCCATTTTAAGGACTCTTTAGGATCGTCCTTTTCAATCGCCTGGTACCGGCCGTACCGCGAGAGGTTCTGCAGCGACGAAATGGCGCGTTTCGCCTTGAGCGTCTCCGCGGGGATGGCTTCAGGCCTGCAGCTCAGGTTTTCTAAACTGCTTCTTACGGCGTGGATGGCCTCTCCCAGAAGCTCTACCATCTGCCTTAAATACTCGTTGGGCGCTAGGCCGTAGGTCGCCAGCTCCAGCGCGCACGCCTCGGTGGCGTCGATTATGTCGTCTATGGCCCGAGAAAGGGAAAAAATATCCTCCCGATCAAACGGCGTCAGGTAGGTCCTGTAGAGCTCTCGGACGAGCTTGCGCCTGGCGTCGTCCCCTTCCACCTCCAGCGCCACCATTTTGGCGGCTACATCGCGCTCTTTTCCTTCCACGAAGCAAGAAAGGACTTCCCACGCCCTGACCGCCGTTTCCGCTTGCTCGGCAAAGATCTTAAAGAACTTGGCACTCTTAGGCCTCAAGAACTCGAAGAACCCGGCTATCCACGTTCCCACCCTTCTTTATGGCTGCATTCGAGCGTCAGTTACCAGATTCCTGGCTGATCTCGGAATTCTCCACCATCCTTGCGTGGCTGGTCCAGAGATCGCCTTTCCACCCATGCGGTTCATTGGCGGGCCCGGCTTTCCAATCTAATTCGCGATCAGGCAAAGAAACGGAATATAAAGCCGAAGCCGAGGCCGGCGACGAACCCGGCGGGCACGCTCACCGTCCAGCTTATAAGCAGGCGATATACGGTGTTGAAGCGCACCGCGCCCCGCCGGTGCGAAAGCCCAACCCCGAAAGTCGCGGCTATAGAGGTCTGCGTGGTGCTCAGCGGGGCGCCGAGACCCGCTCCCCCTAACATTATACACACGGTCACCAATTGTACGGCGAGCCCATGCACCGACCTCATGCGAAAGATACCCTTTCCCACCGTGAGAAGCGTTTTCCGCGCTCCTAGCAGCATGCCCGCCATGAAAGCGGTCTCCGCCAGAACCACGACCCACCACGGCACCTGACCCCGAGGGACGTAGGCGGCGGCCCAGAAGGCTGAGGAGAATAATCCTATGAATTTTTGGGCGTCGTTCGCCCCGTAGGCGCTCCCCATGGACCCGCTGGTGAGATAAAGGAGTCTCATGAACCGCTCTCCCTGGGCCAGGGTGAGTCGTCCCAGGGCAGCCCTCAACAAGCCGTACACGAGGTAGCCGCCGAGCGTCCCCAGGACGGTAGCAAGGACTATCCCGCCAAGTACGAGGGCCACGCCACGCCACACCACGTACTGGGCGGAGGAAGTGCCAAAAGCGGCTCCTACCAGCGAAGCCACGAGAGCCACCGAGCTGCTAACGGGGATCCCGCGGCGCAGACACCCGGTGAGGGTGATCAGGGAGCCCGCCACGCCTGCAGTGAGGCAGTATACCCCCGCTTGACGGAGGTCCACTATGCTGGTGGACACGGTGGTGGCAACGCGCAGCCCGATGACGAAGGGCATGGATATCATGGCCACGACCAAAATGACGAAAGACAGCCGGGACCGCATACGCGGCCGGGCGGCGATCAGGGCGGCCGTAAGGCTTCCTCCATCTATCGCGCCTGCCGCCATCGCGAATCCCGTACAAACCGCCAAAGCCAACCAGAACATGTAATCTTACGAGCCCCCGCACGTGAGTCAGGTTATTAAACCCGCCGTCATCCATACGAGTCCCGTGCCCACCCGCGTCTTCTCTCAAAAGCCCGCGCATTCAGCCGCAATTACTACGCAGATATGGACCCTCATGCATACGGACCGCACGCCTTCATCGTTGGGCATCGGGTGAAACGGTCGTTCGTCACCAAACATCGCACGGAATTCGTTGGTGTGACCGGCCTTTCTAGATCAGCCCCTTGGAATTTGCTTCAAAAACGCCCGCCCCTTTGTCATTACACAATCGATGAAACCGCCTTAAGTCGCCGTTCATCGCACGGGACTCATTG
>JABLXL010000009.1 GCA_013178005.1 Actinomycetota bacterium | reverse complement strand
CTCCGAACTCGGACTCATCACCTTGGAGGCCCGCTGCTCCGCTTAACCTTGCCGAACCGCCGTGTACGGACCCGTACGCACGGTGGTGTGACAGGGACAGCCCGCGAGGGCCTACCTATGTCGATTCCGTCCGGGGGCATGTGCTATTTTAGGGGCGGGCCGGGTGGAACGGTTTCGCGACGAAAGCGAGGGGATATGCGCAAGAAAGGGATGGGGGCGTCCTGCCTGGTGGTTTGCCTGTTGACGGCGATGGCGCTGCTGGTGGCGGCGTGCGGCGAGAAGAACGCGGAGGGGCTCCTCAAGCGTGAGCTGCCCGAGAACGCCACCCCGGAGAAGATCATGCTGGAGGGGCTCAACGCCACCGACGAGGCCAAGACCCTGCACTACCTCTTCGACTACTCCTTCCTCATACCCCCGACGGGAAAGCAGCCCTATACCAGCGAGGTGGCCTTGAGCGGAGAGGGCGACTACGACGCCGGCACCCAGAATGCCAAGGCCCACATCAGGTGGCCTTCCTTCGACATGGAATTCGACTACGTCCTCTACGATGGAGTGCAGTACTACCGTGCGAAGGAGGGAGAAACCTGGTACGAGCTTCCGGCCGGCTCCTCCTTGAGCATACCCAGCATATCAGAGATCACCCGCAACACCGCGGAGTACATGGATAACTTCCAGAAGATCACGCGTCTCCAGGACGAGGTGGTGAACGAGCGAGACTGCTACCACATCGCGCTGGTGCCCAACTTCGACGCCATCATGGAGAACCAGCAGTTCCTGGACATGATCAAGGGGGATAAAGACAAGCTGGACGAGGAGACGCTGCAGAAGATCGAGGAGATAAAACAGGAGCTCAAGGACGCCAACGTCAATTACGAGTACTGGTTCGACAAGGAGACCCTGGTGCTGAGGCGCACCCTCTACAACATCGAGATGGTGGAAAAAGGGGACGAGGAGAACCCCTCCTACACCGTGAAGATGATCATGGAGGTCTCCTTTCCCCTCTATAACCAGGAGGTGGAGATATCCAGGCCTGAGCCCACCATGCTTTATAAGGGCTGAAGGAGGGCGCGGCGATGAAGAGAGCCTATAACATGGCGTCGGTTGCCTTGGTCGCGACCGCCCTGCTCCTGGCATTTTTAAGCCCGTGCGGATGCGGGGATAAAGGGCTCCCTCCGCGGGAGCGCCTGGAGGCGGCCGCGAACGCCGCCCGGGATGCTGGTACCGCGCACGCGCAGATGCTGGTTGCCGTTTCGCCGCAGGCGGGCGAGAAGGGCACCGGCATGAACGCGCAGGGGGATGTCTGGGCGGACATGGCGGCAGAGAAAGTGGAGGCGAGGCTCACCGTCCTCGGCATGGAGGTATCCCTTCGTTATACGGAGGGAAAAGCGTACGTGCTTTTCGGCGGCGAATGGTACCTCCTGGAGGGGGAGATAGCGGAGGGCGTTGACGAGGAGGCGGTGGGAGCGCTGGCCGGCCTCCTGGGCGCCGCGCCGGACATAGTGACCTCGGCGGAGCAGGTCGAGAAGGCGGGCGAGAGGAAGGTGGGCGACTACGATTGCGACGTCCTTGTGGTCGAGCCGGACCTGGCGGCCATCACGGCGCTTCCCGCCGTGCGCGCGGTGGGTGAAGCGCTTGGGATGGGCGAGGACGAGGTGCTGGAATACCTGGAAGGCGCGGGGGTATACATGGAGGTCTGCGTCCAGAAGGACGAGGACGTGATCAGGCAGGTCCACGTCTCGGCGGACACCGAGCTCCCCGACATGGGAGAGGTGGCGGGCATTCCCCTGCTTCCGGAGAAGGCGCACCTGGAGGTAACCGTCGATTTCCCCGCCTACGGGGTGGAGGTGGACGTCCAACCCCCCGCAGACGCCGAGCCGTTCACCGGTTTTTAAGGGAGGCCCCTGGGTTCAGGAGCCCGCTTCTGCTATCATAGCCCTATCCGTGCACACCGGGAGGTCACCGCATGTACTTTCAGGACATGATCATGGCCCTGCAGGCATACTGGACACGGCGCGGCTGCGTGCTGGTCCAGCCGTACGACGTGGAGGTGGGAGCGGGAACCTTCAACCCTGCCACCTTCCTCCGCGCCCTTGGGCCCGAGCCCTGGCGTGTGGCTTATGTCGAACCCTCGCGGCGCCCCACGGACGGCCGCTACGCCGAGAACCCCAACCGGCTCCACCAGCACACCCAGTTCCAGGTCATCCTGAAGCCCTCGCCGGACGACGTGCAGGACGTGTACCTGGAGTCGCTGTGCGCCCTGGGCATAGACCCCTCCCAGCACGACGTGCGATTTGTCGAGGACGACTGGGAATCCCCGACCCTGGGGGCATGGGGCCTGGGCTGGGAGGTCTGGCTCGACGGCATGGAGATAACCCAGTTCACCTATTTCCAGCAGGTGGGGTCCCTGGACTGCCGCCCCGTTTCCGTGGAGCTGACCTACGGCATGGAGAGGCTGGCCATGTACGTGCAGGAAGTGGACAACGTCTTCGACCTGCGCTGGAACGAGAGGCTCACCTACGGCGACCTGCAGCGCACCGCGGAGGTGGAATGGAGCACCTACTGTTTCGAGGAGGCGGACACCGGGCTGACCTTCGAGCTCTTCGACCGCAACGAGGAGGAGGCGAAGCGGCTGCTGGCCAGGGGGCTGGTCCTCCCTGCCTACGACTGCGTGCTCAAGTGCTCGCACCTCTTCAACATCCTGGACGCCCGCGGCGTGATCAGCGTCACCGAGCGGACCTCGTACATAGCGAGAGTTCGAGACATTGCCAGGGGAGCGGCGTCCGCCTACCTGGCGCAACGGGAGGAGCTTGGGTTCCCGTTGCTTGGGGAGGGATCCTGAGTGGCCAGGGATCTGCTCCTGGAGATCGGCACCGAGGAGCTCCCCTGGGGGGCGGTGCAGGACGGGCGGAGGCAGCTGGCAGCCAACGCGGCCGCGGCGCTTGAGAGGGAGCGACTGCCTCACCGTGGAATGGTAATATATTCCACACCGAGAAGGCTGGCCCTGGTGGTGAGGGAGCTCGAGGATAGGCAGGAGGATGCGGTAACGGAGGTCCGGGGTCCATCGCGGGAAGCCGCTTTCGACGCGGATGGAAAACCCACCAGGGCCGCGGAGGGCTTCGCGCGCTCGCGGGGCCTTGGCGTGGAGGACCTGGAGGTCAGGCCGACGGAAAAGGGCGACTTCGTTTTCGCCACCGTGAGGGAGGAGGGTAAGCCGGCTCTGGAAGTGCTGCCAGGGATACTTGAGGGGTTGATCAGGTCCCTGTCCTTCCGGAAGTCCATGCGCTGGGGCGATGGGGAGTTCAGGTTCGCGCGCCCGGTGCGCTGGATCCTCGCCCTCTACGGCACGGAGGTAGTGCCCCTTTCTTTCGAGGGGATGAAGGCGGGCCGAGCCACCCGGGGCCACCGTTTCCTCTCTTCGGGGGAGGTGGAGGTAAGGGATGCCTCCTCGTACCTGGACGCGCTGCGCGAGGCCTGCGTGCTGGCCGACGAGGAGGAGCGCCGCGGCGCCGTGCTCGCGGGGATGGAGGAGGCCCTCGCTGGGATGGGGATGCGGGCGGTCCCCTCACGGGACACCCTGGACGAGGTCATAGATCTCGTGGAGTACCCCCACGTGATCCTGGGGCGTTTCGAGGAGCGCTTCCTGGACCTTCCCCGCGAGGTGCTGGAGACGGCCATGCAGGAGCACCAGCGCTACTTCCCGGTGGAGGACGGAAAGGGTGGGATAGCGGCCGCCTTCCTGGTGGTGCAGAACGGCGACCCCGCCAGGGAGGAGACCATAAGGCGCGGCAACGAGCGGGTGCTCAGGGCGCGCCTGGAGGACGCCTCGTTTTTCTTCCAGGAGGACCTGCGCCGTGGTCTCGAGGACCGTCTCGAGGACCTCAAAGCGGTGGTCTGGCAGGCCCGCCTGGGCAGCCTGTACGAGAAGAGCATGCGCCTCGAAGGCCTTTGCTCGGAGATCTGCGTCCGGGCGCACCTGGGCCCCGAGGCGGAGGAGAAGGCGAGGAGGGCGGCCATGCTGTGCAAGGCCGACCTGGTGACCTCCATGGTCATCGAGTTCCCGACCCTGCAGGGGGTGATGGGCCGCATTTACGCTTTGAGGACTGGAGAGGACGAGGAGGTCGCCTGGGCCGTTGAGGAGCATTACCGTCCGCGCTTCGCGGGGGACGCGTTGCCGCGTACCCTGCCGGGCACGGTGCTCTCCCTGGCGGACAAGGCGGACAACCTCGCGGCCTGCTTCGGAAGCGGGCTGGCGCCCACCGGCTCAGAGGATCCCTACGCGCTGCGGCGCCAGGCCCAGGCGGTGATGCACATCCTCTCCTCCGCGGCCTTGCACCTGGACTTCACCGCGGTGGTCGAGCGCGCCGCGGATAACCTGGGTTTTTCGGACCCCGGCGGCGTGGCGGGGGAGGTGGCGGAGTTCTGCCGCCAGCGCTGGAGACAGATGCTGATAAACGAGGGCTTTGACTACGACCTTGTGGCCGCGGTGATGCCCATGGCACCCCACGATCCCCACGACGCCAAGAAGCGCCTCGAGACCCTGCAGGCGGCCAGGAGACGCGGCTCCCTCCAGAGGGCTTACACGGGCTTCGAGCGTTGTTACAACCTCTCGCGCAAATGGGGCGGCAGGGATCTTGATGAAGCCCTGCTCGTCGATGAGGCGGAGAGGGAATTGTACTCGCGGCTGGTGTGGGCTCAGGAGCCATTGCGCGGGCACCTCGACGCCTGCGAGCACGGCGAGGCCTTGGGGGTGCTGCTGGAGCTGGCGCCGGCGATCGACCGCTTCTTCGAGAACGTCTTCGTCATGGGGGATGACGAGTCGCTGCGCGAGAACAGGCTCGCCCTGCTGAACGGGGTGGCGTCCCTTTTCTTCGAGTTCGCGGATTTCTCCCAGGTGGTCACCGAGGGCGATTAAGGGCGTGTGTTTGGGTTTGAAATCCTATATAATTTCACTGTTTTATTTCTCTCACGGCGTCCACGGGACGTCGCTTCCCCTTGCCGGGGCGACGCGGTCGACATACGCCATGGTGGACATGGGGACCTTGGCGTAACCCCTCCATAGAGGAGTGCGCCATTTAAGCTATAAACAGGACTGGTCGGAAGGCCGCCAAGCGCGGGATTGAACGTGAGGAGGAAGGCGAGATGGCATCCACGAAGTACGTCTACGATTTCGACGAGGGCGACGCCGGCATGAAGAAACTGCTCGGCGGCAAGGGCTCCAACCTGGCGGAGATGACCAGGCTGGGGCTCCCGGTCCCTCCCGGATTCACCATAACCACCGAGGCATGCAACCATTATTACCGCGAGGGGGCGTATCCTGAGGGGCTCGAGGAGGAGATAAACGAGCACCTGGAGCGCCTGGAGAAGAGGATGGGCAAGAAGCTGGGGGACAAGGACGACCCCCTGCTGGTGTCGGTGCGCTCGGGGGCGGCGATATCCATGCCGGGCATGATGGACACCGTGCTCAACCTGGGCCTCAACGACGAATCCGTGCGCGGGCTCGCCGTCCAGACCGGCGACGAGCGTTTCGCCTACGATGCCTATCGCCGCTTCATCCAGATGTTCTCGGACATCGTCATGGGCGTGGAGAGGGCCCACTTCGAGCAGGAGCTGGAAAAAAAGAAGGAGGAGCGCGGGGTGAAGCTCGACGTGGAGCTCACCGCCGAGGACTGGAAGGACCTGGTAGATAAATTCAAGGCCATCGTGCGGGAAAAGGCGGGACGCGACTTCCCCTCCGACCCCCGCGAACAGCTCGACCTCGCCATCCAGGCGGTGTTCAAGAGCTGGGGAAACCCAAGGGCCGTCACCTACCGCAAGCAGTACGACATCCCCCACGACCTGGGCACGGCGGTCAACGTGCAGACCATGGTCTTCGGCAACAAGGGCGACGATTCCGCCACCGGGGTGTGCTTCACGCGCAACCCCTCCACGGGGGAGGCAAAGCGCTTCGGGGAGTACCTGGTCAACGCCCAGGGCGAGGACGTGGTGGCCGGCATCCGCACCCCCAAGGGCCTGGACGAGCTTGCGACGGAGATGCCGGAGCTTTACGAGCAGCTCACCCAGGTCATGGACAAGCTGGAGAAGCATTACCGGGACATGCAGGACATCGAGTTCACCATCGAGCAGGGAAAGCTCTTCATGCTCCAGACCAGGACGGGCAAGCGCACCGCGGCGGCGGCCTTGAAGATCGCCGTGGACATGGTGGAGTCCGGCCTCATCGACAAGGAGGAGGCGGTGCGCCGCATCCAGCCGGACCAGCTCGACCAGCTCCTGCACCCACGCTTGGACCCCGACGCGGAGTACGAGGTCATCGCGAAGGGGCTTCCCGCCTCCCCCGGCGCCGCCGTGGGCGAAGTGGTCTTTGACGCCGACACCGCGGAGATGAGGGGATCGAGGGGAGAAAAGGTCATCCTGGTGCGGTGGGAGACCACCCCCGACGACATCCACGGCATCATCGCCGCCCAGGGGGTGCTGACCAGCCATGGCGGCATGACCAGCCACGCGGCGGTGGTGGCGCGCGGCATGGGCAAGCCGTGCATCTGCGGCGCCGAGGCGGTGAAGATCAACCAGGCGGAGAGGATATTCGAGGTCAACGGGCTGGTGGTGAGGGAAGGAGAAACCATCACCATAGACGGGACCTCGGGCAAGGTCATCCTGGGGGAGATAAAGCTCATCGAGCCAAAAGTGGATGAGAACCTCGAGAAGGTGCTGTCCTGGGCGGACGAGATAAGGAAGCTGGGGGTGCGCACCAACGCCGACACCCCCGAGGACGCGAAGCGGGCTAGGGAGTTCGGCGCCGAGGGGATCGGCCTGTGTCGCATCGAGCACATGCTAATCGGGGAGGACCGCCTCCCCATCGTCAGGCGCATGATCCTGGCCGAGGACGAGGAGGGGCGGGAGGAAGCCCTCATGGAGCTGGAGCCGCTCCTGCGCCGCGATTTCGAGGAGATTCTCGAGATCATGGACGGCCTGCCGGTGACCATCCGCCTGCTGGATCCGCCCCTGCACGAGTTCCTCCCCAACCTGGTGGACCTGCGCGTGGAGCTGGAGAGGCTGAAGCACGTGCCGGGAGAGCGGGAGGAGTACGAGGAGAAGGAACGGCTCCTGGCCAGGGTGAGGGCCGAATCGGAAGCCAACCCCATGTTGGGGCTGAGGGGATGCCGCGTGGGATGCACCATGGGGGGCGTTACCGAGATGCAGGTGCGCGCGATCATCAAGGCCGCCTGCGATCTCAAGAAGAAGGGCAAGGACCCGCGGGTGGAGATAATGATCCCCCTGGTGGCCTTCCGCAAGGAGCTGGAGCTGGAGAAGGGGAAGACGGTCGAGGTGGCGGACGGCGTCATCGAGGCTATGCAGACCAAGCTCGATTACCTGGTGGGGACGATGATCGAGCTGCCGCGGGCCGCCCTCACCGCGGACCAGATCGGGGAGGTGGCGGACTTCTTCTCCTTCGGCACCAACGACCTCACCCAGACCACCCTGGGCTTCAGCCGCGACGACGCGGAAGCGAAATTCCTGCCCCTCTACATCGAGCAGGGCATCCTCACCGAAAACCCCTTCCAGGTCCTGGACGTGGAGGGGGTGGGGCAAGCTGGTGCGCATGGCCTGCGAGCTGGGCCGCGGAGCGAACCCCTCCATCAAGCTGGGCATCTGCGGGGAGCACGGGGGCGACCCGCGCAGCATCAAGTTCTGCCACGAGGTGGGGTTGAATTACGTGAGCTGCTCGCCCTTCCGGGTCCCGGTGGCCAGGCTGGCGGCCGCGCATGCCGCCCTGGGGGATGTCCAGGACGCCACGAAATAAGGTCGGGAGGCCGGCGGGGGTCCAAGACGCCGCGGGGTGTTAGGTCCGGGGAGGGGACGCAGCCCTTCGCCAAAGGGCGAGGGAACCCCGGCGAATATGGCACCGGCACCGTGCCATGCGGCGAAGGAAGGGACGCGCGGCTGGAGAGAGGAATCCGGAAAAGGTTTTAGAAAACGGGGTGATCTCGCATGTACATTCTCGCCATCAACGGCAGCCCGCATCGTAAAGGCAATACCGCCTTGCTCCTGGAAAAGGTGTTGGAGGCGGCGGAGGCGGAGGGGGTGCAGGGCAGGCTCCTGCACGTCATGGATGCCTTGAAGGGGCAGGAAAACCCCTTTTGCGTCGCCTGTTCCAGTCCCTGCAAGGAGGCGTGCCACGAAAAGGACGCGGGCCTGAGGGAGGCCTGCGAGGCCCTGGAGAAAGCGGCGGCGGTGGTGCTGGGCAGCCCGGTTTACTTCGGCACCGTTTCCGCCCAACTGAAGGCGTTGTGGGACAAAACGCGCGCCATAAGGACAAGGCGCTCCCTGGTGGGGAAACCGGGTGCGGCGGTGAGCGTGGGCGCGGCGCGCTTCGGGGGACAGGAAACCACCCTCAAAGCCCTGCACGACATGCTGCTCGTGCAGGGGATGAGCGTGGTGGGAGAGGGGACCGACGACGCGGACGCCGGCCACCAGGGCGTGTGCGCCCAGGGCCCCGCGGCAGAGGACGCCTTCGCTCTGGAGAGAGCGCGCATCCTGGGCACGCGCCTAGCCAGGGAGGTCAAGAAGACGGGAAGCTGAACGCGGACCTTTCACCCAAGGGCGCGGGCGGAGAGAGTGCCCACGACCTTGGGCTTGCCGTTATGGGATCTGGATGTCGACGCGCCTCCCGTGCTACGCGCGCTCCATGTCAGCCGTGACGCCTACACTGAATACCATAAAAGCCGGCAATGAGGGAGGCGTTTGGGAGCAAGGCGGACGTAAGCCCGCGGCGCGGGCGGTCGGCGCTCTGATGAGCGGGAGAGCTCAGCGGTTACCCACGGCCCGGGATCGTAAAGCGTATACCTTAAGGGGGCGGCTCAACACCGACATTGTTTGTTAAAAGCTCATGGGGGCGAGGGAGGAAGAAAAGCGACGATGGTCAGGGAGGAGATCGAGGAAAGGGAGGAGGCGTGGCTTTCCCCATACGCGGTGCGCAGCCGCGACAGCCGCGGCCGCGAGCGCGAGGAGAAGCTCGATCCGCTGCGCACCTGTTTCATGCGCGACCGCGACCGTATAATCCACAGCAAGTCTTTCCGTCGCCTCAAGCACAAGACCCAGGTGTTCCTGGCTCCGGAGGGCGACCATTACCGCACGCGCCTCACCCATACCCTGGAGGTGAGCCAGATCTCCCGTACCATCGCCCGTGCCCTGCGCCTGAACGAGGACCTGACGGAGGCCATCGCCCTTGGGCATGACCTCGGGCACACCCCTTTCGGGCATATGGGAGAGGAAGCGTTCCGGGACCTCACGCCCACGCCCTTCCGCCATAACGAGCAGAGCCTCCGTGTGGTGGAAGTGCTGGAATATGGCGGTAAAGGCCTCAACCTGACCTGGGAGGTGAGGGACGGCATCCTCAACCACACCGGGAGCAGCCCCATGCCGGCGACGCTTGAGGGGAGGGTGGTGCGCATAGCCGACCGCATCGCCTACGTGAACCACGACATAGACGACGCCATCAGGGCGGGGATACTGGTGGAATCGGACCTGCCGCGATCCACCGTGGAGGTGCTGGGCACGCGCCACAACCAGCGCATTGACACCCTGGTGAGGGACATGGTGGAGGAAAGCCGCGGCGTGGACGACATCCGCTTGAGCTCCGTGGTCGCCTCCGCCCTGGACGAGCTGCGGGATTTCCTTTTCGAGCGCGTGTATATCGGGTCCGTGGCCAAGGAGGAGGAGGACAAGGCCATCACCGTGCTGCGCGCCCTTTTCGGATTCTACCTCGAGCACCCCGAGGAGATGCCGGAGGAGTACAGGTCCGGGGAAGACGACATCAGGGTGAGGGTATGTGACTACGTGGCTGGGATGACCGACCGCTACGCCATGCGCAAGTACCACGAGCATTTCCTCCCCCGCGTCTGGGTCGGGGAACTGTGAGGTGCACGTGATGGCCAGGGGCAGGATAAAGAGCGGAGCATTAAGCCAAGGGCTTTTCCACCTCCGTGTCTGGCTCTTCTCTTGGAGCCCATCCTTGCTAAAGAGAGGACGCCTTATTATGCCAATGGCTTTTCCGCGACCGCGTCCGGGTCGGGGAACCGTGAGGTGCACGTGATGGCCAGGGGCAGGATAAAGGACGAGGACATAGACGCCCTGCGGGAACGGGTGGATATCGTCGAGGTCATCTCGGACTACGTGCAGCTCAAGAAAGCCGGGCGCTACTTCAAGGGCCTCTGCCCCTTCCACGACGAGAAGACGCCGTCCTTCATGGTGGACCCCTCCAAACAGCTCTACCATTGCTTCGGGTGCGGCGAGGGGGGTAACGTGTTCACCTTCCTCAAGAAAAAGGAGGGGCTCGATTTCCGTGAGGCGGCTGAGAGGCTGGCTAGCCGCATAGGCTTCACCCTTCATTACCAGGGCGTGAGCGACCGCGAATCGGGAGAGGAGGGGCGCAGGGGACGGCTGTACCGCGTAAACCAGTGGGCGGCGGAGACCTACCACGAGATGCTGGTTTCCCACGAGGCGGGAAAGGGGGCGAGGGAGTACCTGGCCTCGCGGGGCATCGGGGAAGAGGCGGTAGAGGCTTTTATGCTGGGGTTCGCTCCCAACCGCTGGGATTTTCTCTACCGCCTGGCGACGCGCAAGGGCTTTTCCCCGCAGGACTTCATGGCCTCGGGGCTGGGTCTGCGGGGGGAGAAAGGGGTCTATGACCGCTTCCGGGGCCGTATCATCTTCCCCATCCGCGATCTCCAGGACCGCGTCGTCGCCTTCGGAGGCCGCATACTCGGTGACGGCCAGCCGAAGTACCTGAACTCCCCCGAGACCCCCATCTACACCAAGAGCCGCCACCTCTATGCCCTGGACAAGGCACGGCGGGAGATCGTGCGCGAGGGTTATGCCCTGCTGGTGGAGGGATACACCGACGTCATCGCCCTCTGGCAGGCGGGCATTCGCAACGCGGCGGCCACCCTTGGCACCGCCCTGGGCGACGAGCACTTCAAGCTCCTCTCGCGCCTCACGGAAAGGGTGATACTCGCCTTCGACGCGGACGCCGCCGGCTTAAGCGCAAGCGAGAGGGGACTCGGATTCTACGGGGATTACGACCTGGATCTCAGGGTGGTCACGCTGGAGGAAGGCATGGACCCCGCGGATTACGTGTCGAGACGCGGGCGCGAGGAGTTCCTGCGCAGGGTGGAGAAAAGCGTCCCCCTGGTCGATTTCTGCCTTCGCAAGGTGCTGGACGCACACGATCCCGCGGACACCAACTCGCGCCTGCGCGGGGTGCGGCGTGCGGTGCAAGTGCTGGCTGGCCTGGGGAGAGAACTGAGCGACGACGCCCATATCAGGGCCATCGCGGACTGGGCCGGTACCGGTTACCAGGCGGTTTACGACCTTTACCGCGCCGCGCGGGAAAGGGATGCGAAAAGCCCCGCCTCCTCGGAAACCCTCATCGCCCTGCCTCCGCAGGCCAGGGCGGAGAGGGAACTTTTACGGCTCCTCCTGCATCAACCACATCTACTGGAGGAGGCGCGGGATAATCTCGACGCCGGGTTGTTCGAAGACCAGGCTTGCCTTATAATTTTGCGTGCCTTGTTGACCGAATCCGGCAGGGGCGATGGGGTGGAGCTGTCAAGGGAGCGCCTGGCGTCCGTACTGGTGGAGGGAATGGAGTCCGAGCAGGCGAGGAACACCGCCACGAAGTTAATTTTCGACGGGAGTGGGAATGTAGATAATATGAGCCGCGAGGAGGCCGCGGTCGTTTACACGGATATCCTGGCGTCGCTGAAGGAATTCTACTACGAGCGTCAAATAAGGAGACTGAAGGAAGAGTTGCGGGAGATCTCGAACGCTCCTCGCCGAGACCATCAACGGGAGCAGAGGCTCAGCGAGGAGATTTATTCTCTTGAGCGCCTGAAACGGGAATTAAGGCGCTAAAGGGAAGGCGTCTAACGCTCGATTAACAATCAGGAAATCCTCACTCAGGTGGTTTCAAGTGGACGAATGGAAAGACCTCGACTATGACGAGATAAAGGAGCTGCTCTCCAAGGGGCAGGGCAGGGGCATACTCACCCAGGACGAGATAAACGAATCCCTCCAGTCCCTGCACCTTAACGCCGAGCAGATAGACCACCTCTACTCGCTCCTCGATGAGATGAACGTGGAGGTGGTGGACGGCCCCTCCGCCGAGAGCCTTCGCGACCTGGAGGAGGAGGAAGAGGAGGAGGATGCCGCCAAGAAGGACGAGATCCTGGAGAGGGACCTGGAGCTCGCGGGCAAGACCCCGACGAACGACCCCGTGCGCATGTACCTCAAGGAGATCGGCAAGGTGCCCTTGCTCACCGCCGCCGAGGAGGTGGACCTGGCCAAGAAGATAGAGGCCGGAGAGAAGGCCTCGGCCATCCTGCGTGAGAAGGGGGATAAGCTCTCCCGGGAGGAACTGCGGGCCCTGCGCCGCCAGGAGCGCACCGGCCAGGAGGCCAAGAGGAAGCTGGTGGAGGCCAACCTGAGGCTGGTGGTCTCCATCGCCAAGCGCTACGTGGGCAGGGGCATGCTCTTCCTCGACCTCATCCAGGAGGGAAACCTGGGGCTCATCCGCGCGGTGGAGAAGTTCGACTTCCGCAAGGGCTACAAGTTCTCCACCTACGCAACCTGGTGGATCAGGCAGGCCATCACACGCGCCATAGCGGACCAGGCGCGCACCATCCGCATACCCGTGCACATGGTGGAGACCATCAACAAGCTCATCCGGGTGCAGCGCCAGCTCCTGCAGGAACTGGGCCGCGAGCCCACCCCGGAGGAGATCGCCGAGCAGATGGAGCTCACCCCGGAGAAGGTGCGCGAGATCATCAAGGTCTCCCAGGAACCGGTGTCGCTGGAGACCCCCATCGGCGAGGAGGAGGACTCCCACCTCGGCGACTTCATAGAAGACGCCGACGCCGTGGTGCCCATCGACGCGGCTTCCTTCATCCTCCTGCAGGAGCAGCTGGAGGACGTGCTCAACTCCCTGAACGACAGGGAGAAGGAGGTCATCCGCCTGCGCTTCGGACTCACCGACGGCCACCCGCGCACCCTGGAGGAGGTGGGCAGGGAGTTCGGCGTCACCCGGGAGAGGATCCGCCAGATCGAGTCCAAGACCCTGGCCAAGCTGCGCCACCCCACCCGCTCCGCCAAGCTCCGCGATTACCTGGAATAATCCGGTTGAATGGCAAGCCCTGGCCATCCGGGCTATGGACGCACGATCTCGTACACCGTGACCTGCGGGGGGGCGTAGTTGGAGACGAAAAGGCGCTCTCCGCGGGCGTCCACGGTCATGCCGATGGGCTTGGAGGCAGGGATGGTGAAGAGCTGTTTGCGCGCCGCGATGTCCACGCACCCCACGGTGTTGTCGTCGTAGTTGCAGACGAAGAGGTAGGCCCCGTCGGGGGTGATAGCGATGGTGCGCGCCTTGTTGCCCACCTTCACGGTTGCGATTGGGGCGCCGGCCGCGCGGTCGACGTAGGTTATGGTGCCGGGAATGTTGTTGCTCACGTAGATGGTGCCGCCGTCGGGGGACAGGACGGCGTGGCGGGGATTCTCGCCGCAGGGGATCTGCCTGGCCACCGTATGCCCGCCCGCCACGTCCACCTCGGCCAGGGTGTTCCCTCCCATGACGCACACATAGGCCTTTGTCCCGTCGGGAGAGAAGAGCATGCCGCGGGGGGTGCCGTACATGGATATGTCCTTCACCCTGGTCCGCGCCGCGGCGTCGACCACCGTCACCGTGTTGGATTGCCAGTTGGCCACGTAAACCCATTTGCCGTCCGGGCTCACCGCGATCTCCTTGGGAATGCTCCCGGTGGGGACCTCGCCCACCACCGCGCCCGCCTCGGTGTCCACCAGCACCACCTTGGACGAGTTGTACAAGGACACCCAGGCGTAGCGGCCATCGGGGGAGAAGCCCGCCTCCACCGGCTCGTCCGGCAGGGGCACCCGTTTCAGCACCTCGTAGGTGTCGGCGTCGAAGATGAAGTTCTTGTGGGCGTAGAGGTCGTTGACGAAGATGCGATCGCCGCCGGGCATGAGCTCCACCGACTTGGGCCCCGCCTCCACCAGGAGGGTCTTCACCTGGCGCAGGCCGGTGACGGGGCCGGTGACATAGTCCGGCGCGGCCGGCTCCGGCGACAGCGGTTGCGATTGCTCCGGGCTCGTGGCGCTCTCGCCCCCGCCCTCCTCCTCCACGCCCACTCGCGAGGACCTGCAACCCGCCGGGAGGGTCAGGATAGCGAGAAGCGCGACTAGAAAGACTATCCACAGCCTTAATGCCGCGACTCGGGAGCGGCATCCTGACCCGTTGCGTATAGGGGACATATACACCACCCGACTTTCGAGCCGTTAACTCGAGATCTTTCGCCGGCAAGGAGAGTTTACTACGCCTGGGGTGACGAAGACACCACGGCGAGGTTCCGGCTTGCCCTCAACCCGTTTGGGAACTTATGGACGGCTTGGCGAAAGCGAGGCCGCGTGCCTTGGGCGCGAGGCCCCACGCGGGACCTTCTATACCCTGAGCCAGCCCGGAACGAAGAGAAAACCATGAGACAAAGGGGCAACGTGGAAATAAGCGCCGCAGTCCATGTCGCCCGGCCCGAGCAGAAATAAAGGTCAGAGTGACGGGGAGCACCCGAAGACGTGCGCCTCTGGTGGGAGACCCCGCGCCGAAAGCTTCTATACCCTGAGCCAGCCCGGAACGAAGAGGAAGGAATAGCGCAGGGCGAAGTCGGCGTAATAGGGATAGAGGACCAGTCCGGCACGGCTGAGGTAACGCAAGCCCCACGGGAAGGTGGCTTCGACGAAGAGACGGTTGAGGTAGCTAAGCTTCCATAATAGGTTGACCCTGCGGAACTCCCGCCGCGCTTCCTCGGGGCGGCTAAGCGCCATGGCCGCTATCTTCCCCGTGACCAAAGCCCCGTGCACCCCGAAGAGGAGCACCGGGTCCTGCGCCCCGGCCAGGGTCCCGGCAAGGATGAAACGGTCGTGGAAGAGGCGCGGGTTGTTGAAGGAGCCCATGGGGAGCACGCCCACGTCCAGCTCGTGCCATTCCGGGAACTCTATCCCCTCGTCGCGGGCGAGCTGGGCCGGGAACCAGGCGATGGCCTCGCGGGTGAGGGGCTTCTTGCGCTGGAAGAGCAGGGCCCCCGCGAGGCCGTGGATGGTGGAGAAGAAGGCGTAATCCCAGGTGTAACGGTCCATGTACAGGATGACCTGGGGACCCCGGTAACCCTCGGCCACCATGCCCTGGCCGAAAAGGCCGTACACGGGCACGAAGGGTATGCCCAGCGCCTCGAAGGTGTCCCGGAAGAGCCCGGTGGCCAGTATGGTGCGCGGGGGGAGCTGGTCGAAATCGCGCCGAGTCTTCAAGGGATGGTTGAACTCGAACTTAACCCCCTCTTCCACGGCGATGCGATAGAGGAGCATATCCAGGGAATCCTTGCGCGAGCCCCGTTCCACCAGCACGGCGGGCACGTTGCGGGGGAAGTAGGTGTCGAAACGGCGCCCGAAACTGTAGATGCGGTTGCTCTCCAGGGGCACGCAGGCCGGGGACACGTCGATGCCCGTGTAGCGCGCCAGCTTTTCGGTTTCCATGGGGGTGCCGTCGGCCATGACGTAGGTGAGTTCCCCGGTGGACATGTCGCGCGCCGGGCCGCCGATGCCGTCGCGCCTCTCCAGCACCCTGACCTCGTGGCCTTCGCGGCGGAGGTTTATCGCCGCGCACAACCCCGCAAGCCCCGCCCCCACGACGATCTGCTCTCCCATGTGCTCCCCCTCCCCATTTGATGGGACCCCTCCCAGGACGAAAGAGCACCGGGTATCGGCTTACGCGTGGAACGAGCCAGGATCCAGGGCTTCAAGCCACGCGGCCATCGCCCATGGCCGGTGTTCCCACATAGCCGCGGTTCATTCACCCTTCATATAGTAACACGGCTCTTCGCCGTAGAGTATGGGCAATACGCTCTTGATTTTCGACGGCGCGATTACACCTTATCGAAACCCTTATCACACGGTGAACTCCGCATGCGAATATAGGGATTTTTCGCTGGTGAAGCGACATCTCTATCCACGAAATCAAATGACCACCTGTTCTCTAGCGGCCAGCGACGAGATCGGATGTGTCCTCCGCCCGCGTTTCCGAAGCGACATCTCTATCCACGAAATCAAATGACCACCTGTTCTCTAGCGGCCAGCGGCGAGATCGGGCGCCTCCCCCGCGCGCAATTGAGGGGAAAGGATCGATATGGCACGTTAATAACCGGGCACGACATGCAGTTGGCCTCCGCCCGCCGCCCCGGTCCTTGCGCCGTTCCCGGGAACGGGCCTGCCCGGGTGCCTGGGTTCAGAAAAGGCGCCCCATAAGATAAAATGGGGCGGGGTAGAGGGAAGGGCTTTACTAGAAGAGAAAGGTGGAAGACATGAAGAGATGTCCCAGGTGCGGTGCTGAAAATCCCGATGACGCCGCCTTCTGTTCCGGATGCGCCCAGCCCTTCGGGGCCGTGCCTCCGGGAGGGCAGGCATATCCGCCTCCGCCCGGCCAACCGGCCTACCCGCCTCCGGGTTGGCAACAATACCCATCTGGCTACGGGTACCCGCAACCCGGCTACCCACATTACGCGGGGTTCTGGATCAGGTTCGTGGCGGCGTTCATAGACGGCCTCATCCTTGGCGTTGCCTTCTTTCCCATCAACCTCATCTTCTCGGCCTTAAGCGACAGGTTTTATGTCTGGGGTTCCTGGGACTGGCACGAGGGGGTCAGCGTTGGCCTGCTCATCCTCTTCAACCTGATAAGGGTCGGGGCCGGTTGGGCCTATTACACCATCATGACGGGACGGTACGGCGCCACGCTGGGCAAGATGCTCCTCAAGCTCAAGGTGGTGGGGGAGGACATGGGCCCCGTATCCTACGGCACGGCCGCGCTGCGGGAGATCGTGGGCAAGTTCCTGTCCGGACTGGTATGCGCCATCGGCTACATCTGGGCGGGCTTCGACGATCGCAAGCAAGCCTGGCATGACAAGATCGCGCATACCTTCGTGATCTACACGGAGCCCTGACCTTTTTTCTTGCGGCCGCTCTGAAAACGACCCAGTAGCGCGAGGCAAGCTTGGCATGACAAGATCGCGCACACCTTCGTGATCTACGCGGAGCCCTGACCGTTTGCCATGCACACCCGCCCCGGCGGGTGGATTGCTTGCGCGAAACCGGGCATCTCCAGCGCCTCTCAGCCAGCCCAGCCGGTGCGTGGATATAGCGTCCGCATGACATGGAAGGCGGGCTCTTGAAACGAGTCCATCTTCTATATGAGACATCTGTTCTTTATGCAGCCGCTCATTGAATGCAATGATCGGCATTGGGATGCCGCAGCCAAACCGTCGGGCACATTACCATGGCGTCGCATGGTTGTTGCAGCCAGCTATAAATGCAATGAATGCAATGCATCAGGTTGTTTTCGCCTTTACGTGGCGGCGCGGGTCCGCGCGCCATGAGCGGCTTTCAGCGGACGCCGGTTCGTCAGCGCGCGAAGAAGGGGATCAGGACGGCGTTGCTGCTCGCGACCGCGAAGGCGACTATGATGATCCAGATAACGGAAAACACGACGCCTACCCACCCCAGGATGATACCTGCCGTGGCAAGCCCCTCTCCCCCCTCGCGCCCGGCGCTGGCCGCGATCTCGTTCTTGGCGGAGCCCCCCAGGAGTATCGCCATCACGGAGCAGATGAGGGGACACACGAAAAGACCGATGATGCCCAGCACCAGGGAGGCCGTGGCCTTTCCGTTGTTCCGCTGTGGGGCGGAGTAATAGGGCGCCTGGTAGAGCGTTCCAGACGGGTAGGGTTGCTGCGGGTAGGGCGAGGCCGGACCGAAGGGTGGCGGCGCAGGGGCGTAAGGTCCTCCCTGCTGGAAGGCAGGCCCGGGAGGGGTGGGCGCGTCGCTTCTCACCTGTGCCTCTGCATCCGGCGTGAAGGGCCTCCCGCAGTATGAACAGAAGGCGGAACCGTCCTGGTTTTCCCTTCCGCACCTCGCACAGGTCTTCATGTGACAACCCCCTTGTTTTCGTTAACCGGCAGATACCACCAAGGCGCCGACATTGTTGGTTAGCCTGTGAGCCCCGGTGGCGATCAGCTGTATTTTAAACTATACAGGTGAAGCCCGTCAGGCGCGGTTCGTCACCAGCCCCTTTTCCACCAGCCAGGCGTAGGCGGAGAGCGCCGCCTTGGCCCCCTCGCCGGCGGCGATGATGATCTGTTTCTCGATCACGTCGGTGACGTCCCCTGCCGCGAAGAGGCCTGGGACGCTGGTGCGGTTGTTGGAGTCGACCACGATCTCGCCGAGCGCGTTGAGCTCCACCTCCGGGGGGAGGAAAGAGGTGCTGGGGACGCTCCCGATCTCTATGAAGACCCCCTCCACCTGCAGGGCGCTTTCCTCTCCCTCCCTCGAGTAGGTCAGGCCGTTGACGAACCTGTCGCCCGTGATGGAGGTGATTTGCGTGGAATATAGGACCTCCACGGCGGGAGAGTCGAGCACCTGGCCGCGCCTTATCTCGTCTCCGCCCAGGGTCGGTTCGTTGGTGATGAGGTAGACGCGTTCGGCGATGCCGGAGAGCTGCAAGGCCGCGTCGAGGGCGGAGTTCCCACCGCCGACCACCGCCACCCTGCGGTTCCGGAAGATGGGGGCGTCGCAGGTGGCGCAGTAGGCGACGCCGCGCCCGCGGTATTCCTGTTCGCCGGGCACGTCGAGCATACGGGGGACTTTGCCCGAGGCCACGATAACCGCCCGCCCGCGCGTCTCTCCCTCTTTTTCCGTGGCAACCGAGAAGGCGTCGCCCGAGCGGGAGAGCGCGTTCACGGTGCGCCCCTCGCGCAGCTCCACGCGGAAGTTCTCCAGGTGCTCGCGGAAGCGCTCCGCCAGCTCCACGCCGGTGATCAGCTGGTACCCAAGGTAGTTCTCCACCTCCCAGGACCAGGTGGCCTGGCCGCCCACGTTCTGCGAGACCACCAGGGTGTCCAGCATCTTGCGCGCGCAGTACACGCCGGCGGAAAGCCCCGCAGGGCCTGCCCCTATGATGATCACGTCCCTGGTGCGTTCCATCCGATTCGCCCCCTGACCTTTTGCCCCCTCTTGCCGATCCGGCGGATCAGGGGAGCGCAGCCCTGCTGCCTTCGCGCCGCTCCTGGAGCAGGGCGCGAAACTCCTCTCCCTCCAGCGTCTCCTTGTCCAGGAGCAACTCCGCTATCTCCTCCAGGAGCTCCCGCCTCTCCTCGAGGAGCGATTTCACTCGCCCGTAATTGCGCATGATGATGCCCTTGACCTCCTGGTCAATGAGCTCGGCGGTGGCCTCGCTGTAGTTGGCCTCCTTGCCGTAGGAGAATTCTCCCATGAGGAGGCGCGCCCCCCGCTCCAGCCCCAGGGTCACCGGCCCGATCCTGTCGCTCATGCCGTAGTCCTCGACCATCTTGCGGGCCAGGATGGTGGCTTTTTCCAGGTCATTCTGGGCCCCGGTGGAGACCTCGCCGAAGATCACCTCCTCCGCTATCCTGCCTCCCAGGAGCACCGCCAGGCGGTCCTCCAGCTCGGGCCTGGTCATGATGTATCGGTCCTC
The DNA here is from genome assembly GCA_013178005.1 of Actinomycetota bacterium. Lineage (GTDB taxonomy): Bacteria > Actinomycetota > Geothermincolia > Geothermincolales > RBG-13-55-18 > Solincola_B. Next base: position 57,507 of record JABLXL010000009.1, on the reverse strand, counting down.
CTCGGGGAGCTGCATGGTCATGCCCAGGGCGCCGATGCCACGGGGGATGACCGTGATGCGGTGCACCGGGTCGGCATGCTCCAGCAGGGAGGCCGCCAGGGCGTGCCCCACCTCGTGGAAGGCAACCACCCTCCGCTCCTTTTCGCTCATCACCCGGCTCTTCAACTCCAGCCCGCCCACCACGCGGTCGATGGCCTGCTCGAAATCCTCCTCCTCCACCTGTTTCTTGTTCTTGCGCGCCGCCAGCAGGGCCGCCTCGTTGACCACGTTCGCCAGCTCGGCGCCGGCGAAGCCGGGGGTCCGCGCCGCGATCTTGCGCAGGTCCACGCTGTCCGCGAGCTTGACCTTGCGCACGTGCACCTTGAGTATCTCCTCCCGCCCTTTTATGTCCGGGCGGTCGATCATTATCTGGCGGTCGAAACGGCCCGGCCTGAGGATGGCGCTGTCCAACACCTCGGGACGGTTGGTGGCGGCGAGGATGATCACTCCCGTCTGAGGGTCGAACCCGTCCATCTCGGAGAGGAGCTGGTTGAGAGTCTGCTCGCGCTCCTCGGTGCCGCCGCTGGCGATGATGCCGCCGCGCACCTTCCCGATGGTCTCGATCTCGTCGATGAAAACTATGCATGGGGCCTTGGCCTTGGCCTGCTCGAACAGGTCGCGCACGCGGGCGGCCCCCACGCCCACGAACATCTCCATGAACTGAGAGCCGCTGATGGAGAAGAAGGGGACCCCGGCCTCACCCGCCACGGCGCGCGCCATGAGGGTCTTCCCGGTGCCCGGGGGCCCCACCAGGAGCACGCCCTTGGGGATCCTCGCCCCGATGCTGCGGTATTTCTGTGGGTTGCGCAGGAAGTCGATGATCTCGCGCAGCTCCTGCTTGGCCTCGTCCAGCCCCGCCACGTCGTCGAAGGTGACCCTGTCCACGCTGCTGTCGTAGAGTTTGACCTTCGACTGGCCGAAGGAGATGGGGCTTGCGCCTCCGATGCGCCTCGAGAGGCGGCGGAAGACGAAGAACCATATAAAGGCGATGAGCCCCAGGGGAAGTATCCAGGTGAAGAGGAAGTCGCGCCAGAAGGTGTTCTCGATCCTGCCCGAAAACGCGACCCCCTTTTCCTCCAGGGCGCTCACGAGGTCCTGGATCTCGGCGCCTGGTATGCGGCTCGCCGTGAAGTCCTGTTCGCCCTCCTCGGTGCGGTACTTGCCCTCGACGCGGGTGTCGGTTATCACTACCTTGGTTATCTCCCCGGCGTCAAGGCGGGAGAGGAACTCGCTATAGTCTATCTCCTTGGGCTGGAAGGGATTGGCGAACTGGATGCTCAAGATGATGGCGAGCGCTATCGCCCCGTAGACCGCGTAAAGCCAGAGCTTTTTCTTTTTCCCCTCTTCCATAAAGACATTATACCCGCAAGCGCCGCATCTCCACTTGCTTGAAGGCCGTCAGGCGCACACCGGCTCCAGCTCCTCCAGCACCCTGCCTCCTATTCCCAGCCTCACGGCGCGGAAGATCACCCTCTTGCCGGAGTCGGAGAGGGCCTGCCGAGCCAGGTTGACCAGGCCGGAGCAGCAGGGGACCTCCATGAAGAGCACGGTGAGGCTGCGGATGTCGTTATCGCGCAGTATGGAGGCCAGCTTCTCCCGGTGTGAGGCGGCGTCATCCAGCTTCGGGCAGCCCACCAGGAGCACCTTCCCCTCCAGGAAGGAGCGGTGCAGGTCCGGCGACGCGAACCCCGTGCAGTCCGCCGCCAGCAAGAGGTCGGCGCCGCGCAGGTAAGGGGCGTTGACGGGGACCAGGCGGAGCTGCACCGGCCAGTTGCGCAGGCGGGAGACCACGGGGCCCCCTTCCTTTTCGGGCGGGCCGGCTTCCGTTTGCCCGATTTCCCTTGCCATGGCGCCGGGACAGCCACAGGGAAGCTCGTCCGCGGTCGCCTTGCCCGTTTCCCTACCGTCGGCCTCCGGGTTCTCGTTTGCGGCGGAGGAGAGGTGACGGGCCACCGCTTCCTCGTCAAAGGGGTCCGCCTCGCGCTCCACGATGGTGATGGCGTCGCGCGGGCATTCTCCGATACAGGCCCCCAGGCCGTCGCAATAGCTCTCGCTCACCAGCCGCGCCTTTCCGTCGACGATACGGATGGCGCCCTCCGCGCACGCCTCGGCGCAGAGGCCGCAGCCGTCGCATCTCTCCTCATCGATCTCCACGATCTTTCTTTTCATGGCGCTCACCCTTTCCCAGCCATCGCTTGATGTCCTCGACGGTGGTGTTTTCCAGGTACTCCCTGAACTCCGCGGAGGCCTTCTCCAGCAGTCCGCCGAATACGCACCCCCCTCCCCCGCATACGGGCGTGGGAGCGATACATTCGACAGGCCGGAAAGGCCCTTCGACGCATTGGTATATCTCCATGAGGGTGATCTCGCCGCCCGGCTTGCCCAGGGAAAACCCGCCACCCGGTCCCCGGGCGGAAACCAGGATCCCCTCCCTGACCATGCGCCGGAGCACCTTGGAGAGGTGGTTCTCCGATGCGCCCATGGCCTCGGCCATGGACTTCGCCGTCTCCCTCCCGCCGCTTGAAGCCGCCACCAGGGCGGCGGAGTGGAGGGCCAGGGAGAAGGCCTCGGATATGTTCAGGACTCCTCGCATGCCGCCTCCCTTTTATAACAATATTCTGGTACTATAATACCATAATTGTCAATCATGCTCCGGCGTTATTTCGGTTGCGAACTTGGGAACAATGGGTCTATCGGGGAAACAGGGCTACCTTCGATAGGTTGAGTTAAGCGGGCGCCACGGCGCCGGAAGGCGGTTGGCGCGCAAGGAAAAGGAGGTCGAGTATGCTTTCGGAGATCCCGAAGGACCTGTCCAGGATGAGCCAGAAGGAGCTGGACCGGGAGATCTGCCGCGTGGGCATGATCGCCGAGCTGGACGCGGTGAACCTATACGAGCAGCTCGCGGCCATGACCGACAACAAGCTCATCAAGGACGTGCTCCTGGACATCGCCAGGGAGGAGAAGACCCACGTGGGCGAGTTCCAGGCCCTCCTGCTCATGGAAGACCAGGAGCAGGCCAAGGAGCTGGAGGAGGGCAAGGAAGAGGTCGAGGAGCTGAAGGGCTAGCGGCCGGGGTATCCCCTGGCGGACAAGGGGAGGCGCCCTGGCCATGTGCGCGTGGGGGAAAGCGATCGCGTGAGCGAGGAGGAGGTGAAGTGATGGCGGCTCCAAGGGCGGAAGCGAAAGACCTGTGCGTCAAGCCGGCCAGGGGCATCATCGCAGCGCCCAAGGCCGCGGCGGCGAAAGAGAGCGAGACCCCAGCGGAGGGAGGAGGTGGGACGGTGATCGCCCAGGTGGGAAAACCCGCTCCCGATTTCGAAGCCAGCGCCTACTTGAATGGCGGGTTCAAGAACGTCAAGCTGTCGGATTACAGGGGGAAGTGGGTGGTGCTTTGCTTCTATCCCGGGGACTTCACCTTCGTATGACCGACCGAGCTTTCGGCGGTCGCCGAAAAGTACAAGGAGCTGAAGAAGCTGGGCGTGGAGGTCCTCTCCATGAGCGTGGACAGCAGGTTCACGCACAAGATATGGCAGGAGGAGGAGCTCTCCAAGATGGTGAAGGGAGGCGTGCCCTTCCCCATGCTCACCGACGCCGGAGGACGCATAGGGCGCGCGTATGGCGTCTATGACGAGGACGCGGGCGTGAATATCCGCGGCCGCTTCCTCATCGACCCTGACGGGGTCATTCAGGCCATGGAGGTCATGACCCCACCGGTGGGGCGCAACGTCGCCGAGCTGATCAGGCAGGTCAAGGCCTTCCAGCACGTGGCCAAGACCGGCGAGGTCATGCCTTCCGGCTGGCAGCCCGGAAGGCCGACCCTCAAGCCCGGGCCGGACCTGGCTGGAAAGGTATGGAAGGTATGGAAGGTGGACAACGCTTTCTAAATACGCGAGCTAGACCAGGGGCGCCCACTCGGGCGCCCCTTATCGCTTCCTGCTTTCCGGAGACTCCGTCGCTTTCTCGCCATTGTCCATGGCGTGGCCGTGGCGCTTCCCGCCCGGCGCGCGGGGAGCCTTGCCGGGACCCGGCCCCGGAAGAGGGCTAGCTTGACTTCCAGAGTCCGTGGAGGTTGCAGTACTCGCGTGCCGTGATACCCTCCTTGGGCACGCTGAACTTGCCCTCGGGCGCGATGCCTGGCTTCAGGAAGATGCGGTAGGATTTGTCCTCGACGAGGATCTGCACCCACTCGATGTAATGGTCGTCCTGCATGGGATGGGCCACCTCTCCTACCTTCACCAGCACCCCGTCGTCGAGGACCTCCGCCACGGGAACGTGCTTTTCCACCGCGGCGTCCACGGTGTTCTCCACCTGCCGGATCATGTCCTCTCCGCAGCAGACCAGGGTCCCCTTGCCCCCGTGGAGCACCTCCACGATGTTCCCGCATATCTCGCACTTGTAGATCTCCAACCTCTCCGCCATACCCTTACCTCCTCGTCATCCCGCGACGGCGGACCCCCGCCGCATTATCTTTCCCGATTAAAACTGGACGAACTTGTCCTTGGAGGCCCCGCAGATGGGGCACTTGTCCGGGGCCTCTCCCTCGCGGGTGTGGCCGCAGACGCTGCAGATCTGGATGGTCCCCACCTTGACGTCCTCGCCCTTGTCCACCGCCTCCTTGGCCGCCTTGTACCAGTCGGCGTGGATCTTCTCCGCCTCCAGGGCGTAGTAGGTGCTGCGCACCGCGCCCTCCTCGTCCTGCAGCTTGGCGACGGCGTTGTAGGCGGGATACATCTCGTTGATCTCGAAGGTCTCTCCGTTGATGCAGGTCTGGATATTATCCGCGGTGGATTTCAGGCCGCCCAGCACCCCGAGGTGGTTGCCGGCGTGCACCCTCTCCGCGTAGGCGATGGCGCGAAACATCCTGGCCATCTCGGTCAGGCCCTCCTCCTCGGCCTTGTCCGCGAAGTGGAGATATTTCATGTGCGCCATGCTCTCGCCCGCGAAAGCGTCGCCGAGAAACTTCTCCGTCATCTCACGCATTTATCCTACCTCCTTTCTCTGCCTTCCGTGCGCTATTATCTTTCCCATCCCGAAAGGCGATTAACCATCTTTCCGCGCCTTGACGTCCCTTGTGGAAAAGCCTTCTCGCGGGGAAGAATATCCCGTGGGGAGCGAGGGCACGGCGAAGCCTTACGTGCCCCCTCCGGGTTCTGGCATGCGCCCTGGGGGTGCGAGGGCGCGCCCTTTATCCCGCCTTTACGTCACGGCCTTGGGCTCCCGGCCGCCGCGGAACGGTCGCGCTTTTTCGCCGAGGCGATATGCGGCCATGAGTTTTTTAAAAGGTTCCTCGCGGCCGCCCCAGGAGCCTCGGGGTTCGACCGGATGGGCCGGTTGGGCGGAAATGGCCGGCGGGGCGGGTGAAGGACGCGCTCGGGCACGTCTGACCTTGTTTTGGTGGGAGGAGAAGCGGATGATGGAAAGCCCTTGGGATATCCTTGTTGGCGCGCTGGACGGCGAGTCGGTCGACCCCTACGCTCTGGCGGCTCGCGATCCCAAGCCGGGAAGGACGGGCAGGGAGACGTATTTCAACCTGTTCCTGGCGCGGGAAGGAGAGCTCTCCCGCAAGCCGGTGGTCCAGGGGTTGTTCTTCGCCGGGAGGGGCGATTTCATCAAGCCCTGGTTGGAATTCCGCTACGAGCCCAGCGCCGGGTTCGAGGGCGGCGTCGTGGTGGACATGGAGAGGGAGGGGCTGACCTCCACGCTCCTCTCGCTCCTGGGTGGATTGGTCCCTCCCGGCGGGTCCATGATGGTGATCTACGGTGGAGAAGGCCACCCCCTCTTCCGGGAAACCGAGGAGGGGCTCAAGCGGGGTTTTCCTCCCCCGGTGACTCCCCTGGGACGGTACCTCTGGGGCATCGGCCTGCGCTGGTTCAAGGACTGGTATTTTCCCGAGGGATGGCTGGAGGGGAGCATGAAGTTGCAGGCGACGCGCCCCCTGGACCGGGAGGTCCGCGCCCTGAGGGAGGCGAAAGCCCGGGAAGAGCTTTCCGCTTTCGCGGAGGGACTGCGGGGCCGCCGGATCACACGGCTCGAGGAAAGTGCCCTGGCCAGGGCGGAGGAGATCCTCTCCGAATCTATGGCTTGAGGCTCATATGCCCGCGGGCGCTGAGCCATTCAAGCCCGACTTCTAGCGCACAAACCGTTAGGTAATAACGGGTCGTTTTGGTTGATAGGCACATGGCTGGGTGGGAGGAGACGGACGCGAAGACGAAACGAAATAGAGGATTCTATGCGAGGCTCTCGAAATAAATCACCGAGGGTGGGCGCGAGGATCGTGGTTGCTCCGCTATGGCGCGGGCATCACGCAGCCGGCGCGAATCTCCAGGACAAAGGAGGGAGTGCCGGCAGGGATAGAGCGTCAGCTGGCGTGTATGGGGATACGGTGAAGCAAGGTGGAGCGGACGACGGGATGATCCCGGGATACCGACTGGAGCCATAACGTTGATCATCGTTTTGAGGGACAAGGCGAGGCGGGCAAAGGTCGGGACGCAAAACGGCAACAGGGGCAAACAGCCCAGGCTTCTCATGGCCCTCTATGAGGGCAAGGGCCTGAGCATCGCGCGCGCCGGCGCTCCGTCTCCCCTGGCCACCTTGAGCGGGAGGCAGACCAGCTCGTAAGGGCCGGGATCCACCCCGGACAATACCAGGCCCTCGACAACCCATATCCCGGCGCGGAGCAACGTGCGGTGAACTTCCGCCGCTTCTTCCGTCGGCGGGCCCACGGAGAGGTAGTCGATGCCCACCAGCGCGACCTCCCTTTCGGCCAGGTATTCCGCCGCCTCGGTGGAGAGGTACACGTAATCCTCCCTGAAGGGCTCTGATTCCCAGGCCCGCTCCGAGTTGTCCGTTTTGAAAAGGACGCGTTCACCCCGCCTTATCGCCTGGGGTTCCAGGTCGGGGACGGTGATCACGGGCACCCGGGTTATGGCTACGACCCGGGCTTCGCCCACGGCGGGCCACAGCGGCATCTCGTCCACGCCCGCCCCGTCGGGCAGGAAGTGCAGGGGGGCGTCCACGTGGGTGCCGGCATGCAGCCCCATGGCCACGCGGGAGAGGTTATAGGCGTCTCCCCGCTCCAGGTCCATGGTGCGCTCGACCACCACTTCCTCGTCTCCCGGCCAGCGCGGCATCCCGCCGCGGATGGTCGCGGTGACGTCGATCCAGTCCATTTTCCAGTCCTCCCTCAAAGCCCCCTTCTTCAGGTCACGCTCGCCAGGGACGAAATGCGCGCGTTTCTTTTACGATGACGCCGTGCACGGCATGGTCCCCTCTTCCGGTCACTTCAGGTCACGTCCACCAGGGACGAGATGCGGGGGATGAGGCTGTCCATGAACGCGGGGTCCTCTATGGTGAGCTCGATCGCGTCGTTGGGGCATACCTCCACGCAGTGGCCGCAGCCGCGGCAATCCTCGCTGATCTCCGCGCGGTCTCCCGCCACCCGGATGGCATCCGCTATGCACACGCCTTTCTCGCACTTCCCGCAGCCCACGCACCTCTCCGTGACCGTTACCCTGACCCCGGGCATGCGCTGCACCTTGTCGCTCACCTTGCGCGATAGTACTGGTAATATCTTCCATAAACAGCAGCAGGGGCAACAGTTGCAGACGGTCAGAAGCTTGGTGCCGGGGCGCACGTTCAGCCACATGGTGTCGAGCTTGTTCCTCCCGATGAGCTGGAAGAGGCCCGCCTCGCGGCACTTGCGCACGTGTTCCAGGGCTTCCTCCCTGGTGACGCGCCGCCCCAGCCGGGGGTTTATGCCCATGGCCGCCTCCCCCATGAAGAGGCACCCCAGTTCGACGGGGTAGTCCTTGCACCCCGTGGCCTCCCGGCAGATGCAGGTGTTCATTATCCATAGGTAGTTGGCCTTCTCGATGAAAGCGTCGATCACCCGGGAGGGCATCACCACGCCTTCCGCCTCCACCTCCTCCTGGATGGTGACCGTCCTGTCCTTGGGAAGGTAGATTATATCGTCGCGGTCGAAGAGAAGGTAGTCGATGCCCTTGCCCAAGAGGGGCAGCTTGGTGAGCCTGGCCATGAGAAAGCGCTGTGGAAAGGTCTTCCTCACGAGATTTACGAACCATAGCGGACTTGACATGTTCCCCTCCCGTTTGCTTTCCACAGCGGCCCCGCCGGAGGGCCGGCGGATCTCGCAGCCGCCGCCTCCAGGATATCATGCCACGGAGCCATGGCTATGGGAACGAGCTTTCGAGGCGTCCTTGCCCGGGGAACGTTTCCCAATTAACGTTGACCTTACATTACGGCTGGGCTGGACGCGTCATTCGCGCTGGATTCGCCGTGGTCCGCGCGTGACGGCGCTCTCGGCGATGAAACCCAGCGCGCCTCGGTTGAAGGCAGGTCAAGCAGTCCTTGACCGAGGACCGCTCTCCAATTCGCGGTCGCCTACCATCGCGGCCGACTCGGGCACATCATGCGTGATGAGACCGGCGTGGCCACCGCGGGACGGCGCTATCGGCGATATAATCCGCCCTGGATCCGTTAATGGCGGCCCGGGTAACGTCCGGGTTCCCCGGAGCGTATCTTTTCCCCTCTGTCCGAAAGGCCGCGCTGGAGAGGTGGGTTTGAGGTAGAATAAGCAAGGGCGCGATCTCGGGCATGGTTCCGGGGTCGCGAGGATGGAGGTCGAATGGATAGTGAAAAACTGGTTTCGGGAGACCTCGAATTCCACCCCCTGACCCCGGAGCGATGGGGTGATTTCGAGGAGCTCTTCGGGGAGCACGGTGCGTACAGCGGATGCTGGTGCATGTGGTGGAGGGTGAGCCGCGCGCGCTTCCAGAAACAGGTAGGAGAGGGAAACCGCCTCGCCATGAAGGCCATCGTGGAGTCCGGCGAAGTGCCCGGCATCCTCGCCTACCACGGCGGGAAGGCGGTCGGCTGGTGCTCGGTGGCCCCACGCGAGAACTTCGCCTCCCTGGAAAGGTCGCCCAAGCTGAGGAGGATCGACGACCGGCCGGTGTGGTCGGTGGTCTGTTTCTACATTCCCAAGGAGTACCGCCGCCGCGGCCTCATGCGCCTCCTGCTTGAGGCCGCCGTGGAATACGCGCGAGGGAACGGGGCGGAGGTGGTGGAGGGATACCCGGTGGACGTCCCCGACAGCATCACGGGCTCCTCGGGATACATGGGCCTCAAGCCCGTTTTCCGCGCCGCGGGTTTCAAGGAAGTGGCGAGGTCAGGCGAGCGCCAGTCCATCATGAGGTACTATATCACGCCCTGAGGGAGCGGCTACGGCTTGGTCCGAACCTAAGCGCAACCGGCATCAGCCGATCACGAGGCATCATGCCGCGCCCCAAGGGATCGGGGCTTTGTTTTCGGGCATCCCGAGTAACCGACCTAGGGGAGTATGGATACCCGCCCCCCGCGATGGTAGTCGCATGCAACATACGATCCGGCCGCGGACCATCCGCCTACGCCGCCAAGAGAAGATCGATGTATCCCGCCGACGAGGCCAAAACCGTTTTCCTCATGTCGAGAGAAGTTCCTCAGTCTTGCGATTCCGATAAGAGTCCCCGCCCGCGAGGCGAAACACGGGTTTCCTCGCGCCAGGTATTTGCAGATAGCTCAACACAGTGCCAACAATCAAGGCCACTCAAGAGGCCGGAATAAGGGTTTTCCGGCGCATCCTGGCAGGCTTAACCTCCGCCTCCCCTGACCGCGGCCTTATTGATGAGGTTGGCGATGTAGCCGGCCCCGAACCCGTTATCGATGTTCACCACCGCGACCCCCATGGCGCATGAGTTCAGCATGCCCAGGAGGGCGGCCATGCCTCCCAGGTTGGCCCCGTACCCCACCGATGTCGGCACCGCGATCACTGGGCATTCCACCATGCCCCCCACGATGCTGGGAAGGGCTCCCTCCATGCCCGCCACCACCACGGCGACGTTGGCCCCCACGAACACCTCGGCGCGCGCCAGGACGCGATGCATGCCCGCCACGCCCACGTCGTAAAGCTTCTCCACGCGATTCCCCGTGAGCTCCGCCACGATGCTGGCCTCCTCGGCCACGGGTATGTCCGCGGTGCCCCCGGTGGCCACCACTATCTTCCCCACCAGCTCCCGCTCTTCCCTGCGGATGAGCACGTAGCGGGCCTGGCGGTGGTATTCGGCCTGGGGGAAGACGCGCAGCACCTCCTCGTAGACCTCCTCGGAGGCGCGCGTCAGCAGGATGTTGCCCTGGTTCTTCTCCAGCAGAGTCTCCACGATGGGACGGATGGTGTCCATGGGTTTGCCCTCGCAGTAGACCACCTCGGGGAGCCCCTTGCGCAATTCGCGGTGGTGGTCGAGCACGGCGAAACCCAGGTCGGTCACGGGCTCCATGGCTATGCGGGAGGTCGCCTCCTCCACGCCCAACTCGCCGCGCCGCACCTTTTCCAGTATCTCCGCGAGTTCCTCCCTGCGCATGGACCCCTCCCCGTTAAGACGCTCTCTCAGCGCTCCAGCCCGTAGGGCGGCGTGAGCACCTTCAACATCACCGACTTCTCCCCGGAGACGTTGCGCCAGCAATGCATGCGCTGCCCGTTACAGTAGGCGGTGTCGCCAGTTTCCATGCGGTAGTTCTTGTCGCCGTCCAGGTTGAGCTCGATGGCGCCCTCCAGGACCATTATGAACCATACGGTTTGGTGATGCATGGGATCACCGTAGTCTTTTTACCTCGATGCGCGATCGGCGTAAAGGCGGCGCCGAAGAACGCCTTCCCGCCGCAAAGGTTTAATGCGTGCCGGCCTGGAATATTTCCGTGTGGAAGAGTTGGGTCAATGACATCTCCGGCGGTTTGGGATCGGTGCATGGAGGTCGCGAAGCGGACCGTAGCGCGCAGGGGACAAGGAGAACATGTCGCCTGCGGGTCGCCGGAAAGCGAAGGCCGCGAGTTTGCAGTCTCATTGCGGTTGGATTGGAAGGGCGGCACGTAAAAAGCCCGGGCGAATGAGGTTCGGGAAAACGGCCCTGCTCGCATGGCCCTACGACGGGAACGGAACGTCGAGGGTTTCCCCAGTGATAACAAGGGGCGGGAGGCGTCCGTCTGTAGAGGAGAACCGGGATGAGGATAGGGGAGTTGCGGAAAAACGAAAGTAAGTTGACCCGCGCGGCTCTTGCCGTGCTGGGGGCTGTAATCCTTGTTGCCTTCATCCGCATGCCCCCGCTCTCCGCCTCTTTCAGCGCCGCCTGGTCCTGGGAACGGAAGGCGGCAAGCGGGTTCGGCGTGCCGGGCAATACGGAGATAAACGCCATGGCCTTCCACGGCGGGAGGCTTTTCGCGGGCACCTATAACCCGGAGGGGTGCCAGGTATGGTCCTGGGACGGCCTTTCCTGGCGGCAGGAGGTGGGCCAGGGCCCGGCCGGGACCCCCACCGCGCCCGGTTTCGGCGACCCCGAGAACAACAACGTGTCGTGCATGGCCGTCTATTCTTCCAGGCTTTTCCTGGGGCTGAGAAATCCGGACACCGGTTGCCGCGTATGGTCCTGGGACGGCCTTTCCTGGCGGCAGGAGGTGGGCCAGGGCCCGGCCGGGACCCCCACCGCGCCCGGTTTCGGCGACCGGGGGAACACCGACGTGACGAGCATGGCGGTGTTCTCGGGCCGGCTATACGCCGGCACTTTTAACGCCGGGGGCTGCCAGGTCTGGAGCTATGACGGGGACGCCTGGGAGAGGGTGGCGGAGGGAGGCTTCGGGGACGGTGACAACCAGGGGGCCACGTCCATGGCGGCTTATTACGGAGCCCTGTACGTGGGGACGTACAACAACGATTACACCTCCGGATGCCAGGTATGGTCTTTCGACGGCGACCGCTGGTTCCAGGAGGTGGGTCAGGGAGGGCCCGGAACGCCCATAGGGCCGGGCTTCGGTGATGCCGACAACCGCAAGGCGGCGTCCATGTCCGTCTACAACGCCGCCCTCTACGTGGGCACCTACGACACCTCGGGCGGGAACGGTTGCCAGGTGTGGTCCTTCGACGGGGCCAACTGGACCCGGGTGGCGGAGGGCGGTTTCGGCGACCGGTCCAACCTCTCGGCCGCGTCCATGACGGCCGGAGGCCTGGATCTCTACGTGGGCACCTACAACGAGGATGGGGGATGCGAGGTCTGGCGCTACGACGGGACATCTTGGCATCTGCAGGGGGAAGGGGGTTTGGGCGACTTCGGGAACATCTCGGCGCCCTCTTTGCTGGCAGGGGGAGGGGGCCTCTTTGCGGCCGCGTCCAACCTGAACGGCGCCCAGCTCTGGCGGGCGCGCGCCTCTCATACCCTCTACTTCGCGGAGGGTTATACCGGCGAGGGGTTTCGCGAGTTCCTCTGCCTCGGAAACCCCGGGTCCCAAGCGGCGCGGGCGGCGGTCACCTACCTCTTCCCCGACGGCTCCAACCTGACCAGGCTGCTCCCGGTGCCCCCGGAGTCCCGCGTCACCGTCCTGGTCAACGCCGACGTGGGAGCGGGCCGCGAGGTCTCGGTGGCGCTGGAGTCCGACCTGCCCGTGGCGGCGGAGAGGCCCATGTATTTCACCTACGGAGGCCATATCAAGGGCGGCCACGACGCCCCCGGCGTGCCGTCTCCCTCGGCCACCTGGTACTTCGCCGAGGGGTACACGGGAGAGGGTTTCGAGGAATGGATATGCGTGCTGAACCCCGGAAACGACGCCGCGGCGCTGACCTTCCGCTTCCAGACCCAGGAAGAGGGCGAGGTGGTGAGGGAGGGATTCGCAGTGCCGCCGCGCTCGCGGCGCAGCTTCAAGGTCAACGACATCCTGGGAAACGGCTACCAGGCCTCCCTGAAGCTCGTCTCCTCCGTTCCCGTGGTGGCGGAACGCCCCATGTATTTCACCTATTCCGGTACCTCGGGGCGGGGTTGGAAGGGAGGCCACTGCGTGCCCGGCGCCACACGGCTCTCGCAGCTTTACTATTTCGCCGAGGGAACGACGAGGGATGGTTTCGAGGAGTGGCTTACCCTCCAGAACCCCGGGACACGTCTCATCACCGTGTACGCGTCCTTCCGCTTCGGCGAAGGCCAGGGAGACCCCGTGGAGAAATCCTACGTGGTGCAGCCGGGCAAGCGCCTCACCGTGTTCGTGCCCGGCGAGGTGGGGAGGGAAAAAGACGTGAGCGTGGTGCTGGCCTCCACCTCCTTTTTCCTCGCCGAGCGCCCCATGTACTTCCGCTACCAGGGATCCGGCGCGGGGTGGGACGGCGGGGATTGCCTGGCCGGCATCGCCGCGGCTTCAAATGAATGGTTCTTCGCCGAGGGGTACACGGACGAGTCCTTTCATACCTGGCTGTGCCTCTACAACCCCGGGGTGGAAGACGCCCAGGTGCTCGTGCAGTACTTCACGCAGGAAATGGGGGCCCTGGAGCAACGGACCCTGCGCCTGCCGGCGGGGACCAGGCAGACGGTGTTCGTGAACGAGCACGCCGGGTGGGGCTTCCAGCTCTCCACGCGCGTGCTCTCCGACCGGCCTATCCTCGCCGAGCGCCCCATGTACTTCGACGGCGGCGACGGAGTGGTAGGGGGACACGTGGTGGCGGGCTCGTTGCCGGGAAGGGAAGAATAAGGTCTTCACGGGCACGCCAAAACGTCGCCGATTCCTACGTCAGGATTGAGCGGGATAAGGCGCGAAGTATGCGGGGCGGTCTCCCCTATACGATTGTGAGGCCGAATCTACCAGCTCTCGTAGTTAGACCTGCGCTCCGGCTTGGGGCGAGCTTCGTTCACCCTCAGCTGGCGGCCCTCGAACTCCTTGTTGTCCAATTCCGCTATCGCGGCCTTGGCCTCGTCATCGTTCGGCATCTCCACGAAGCCAAAACCGCGGGAACGCCCGGTGTTGCGGTCCATGATGATGCTTACCGTGTCGACGGTGCCGTACGATTCGAAGAGGCTCCTCAGGGAATCCTCAGTCGAACCATAGCTCAGGTTGCCTACGTAGATGTTCATCTTGCGACCTTCAGCTCCTTTCTCAGGCCTTCCCCGCGTAACGACACCCTGGACGCGGGGAAGATGCCCCCCAAGCGGGCATCCAGCTTATTGTAAGGGAAAGAAGCGGGCAAAGCAAAACATCGAGTTGAGTGGCCTCTCCTCTTTTTCCTTCTCGGACCTGCCTACGAAAGAAGTGCAGCGACGAATACGATCTGCCGATACCGCTTCAATTACCGCCCTCAGAAGGACGTCGTCTTTGCAGGCGACCCGCAAGGCGGAGGCGGATATCGCGTGCCCCGCTCTCTGCGCGGGACGGCAGCGCACCTCCGTTCTATCTTCCCGGAAGCGGGGCAAGCCTCCGGGACAAGACAACGCTTGAGCAAACGATGGGACAAAGGCAAACAGTGGGGCTGTCGATCGATAGTGAGCCGCGTATCAAGGAGAGGAAACGAAGGCGGCCGGATGTTCATTTCCTCTCTTCATTGGTCTCCTGGGGGCGCGATGGGTCATGAAGGGAGATGCGGAACAGATACGGCCAGCACTTTCCGGTCACCAGCAGGTGGCCGTTTTCCGGGTCCCAGGCGATACCGTTGAGCACGTAGGGATCGACGAGCCTGTCCGGCTCCGGGTTCAAGCCCGCCAGGTCTATCCACGCCGTCACCTTCCCGGTCTCCGGGTCCACCGCGGCGATGAGGTCAGTCTTCCATATATTGGCATACAAGACGCCGTCGACGTACTCCAGCTCATTGAGGTTCGCAACCGGCCCGTCGCCGTTCGAGACCTGGACGCGGCGCGTTTCCTCCCCGGTCAGGGGGTCCAGGTAATGGATGTACGAGGTGCCGTCGCTCATGATGAGCGAGCTCCCGTCATGGCTGAGCCCCCACCCCTCGGTGGGGTAGGTGAAGGTCCGCTTGAGCCCAAGGTCATCCCGGTCGTACACGAAACAGAGATGGGACGTGTAGGTGAGCTGGAACACCTCGTCGCCCATTACCGTGACCCCCTCGCCGAAGTGTTCTGGCGCGAGGGACAGGGAGGCGAGCGGCTCCCCGGACGGGAACCCGCTCTTGATCAGGCGGGAGCTGCCCCAAAGCCCGGTCCCCTCGTAGAGCACTCCGTCCACCAGGCAAAGCCCCTGGGTGAAGTTGTCCGGGTCGTGAGGGTAGGAGGCTTCGACGGTATAGGCGTATACGGGTATGTCGCCCGCCCCAGTGTTCTCGGCGACTCCGGCCCCGGAACAGCCGCCGAAGAGCGCGCCGGATGCCAGGGCCAGGGAGAGAGCCAGGAACAACAGGGAGACGTGGCGACGACCTGCCTTCATGATCTCGCCCCTCGCCGGAAATCAACGGCGCCTCCGGCCCCGGAACAGCCGCCGAAGAGCGCGCCGGATACCAGGGCAAGGGAGAGGGTCAGGAGGAAAAGGGAAACGGGTCGACGACCTGCCTTCATGATCTCACTCCTCGCCGAAACCGTATACGTTCCTCGCACACGACTCTTTGGGCGACGCGTTAGCGCATATTCGCGGCGCGCCGTTGAGGAGAAGCGCGCCGTTCTCCCTTTCCCAGGATCAGCGGAAATCACCAAGTTTCTTGTGCCTGTCCACCGGGCGCTCAAGCTGCTGCACCGGCTTGGAGGCGTCGTGGAAACAGCTGCCCGGCTTCTCGCTCTCCTTGACCTTGGGGTAGATGACCTTCTGGAGAAAGGCCAGTGCGGCTTCGGCGTCCTTGTCCATGACCACCCGCTCCAGCTCCATGCGCTCCGCCTCCCCGATGGAAAGGCCCCAGGTCTTCATCTCGATTACCTCCCACGGCTTTGGTCTTCTTCGATAATGATACCCATTCGCGGGCTATTGCGGGAAAGGCTGTTGTCCCCGGGACGGGACCGGGGCCGCCCCCGGGCCGGAGCGTTGAAATCATGAGCGATCCTTGTGGAGGAGTCCGCGCCCTGTCGAGATCTTTCTCCCGTGCCGCGCCTAAAAGATATGGTCGAAGGGTCGCCTGACCGGTACCGACGGGTTGGGCGGCGCGCCGCCGTAAAGATATGCCCTACAGGAGGCCGGCGTTCTCCAGCGTTTCCCTCACCAGCTTGGCCTGTTCGGAGGTGAGGCGGGGCAGAGGACCCTTGACGTGGGGCTTCACGGGATGGCCCAGCAGCCGCAGCGCTTCCTTTTGCATGGCGTGGGGGGTGGGGGTGGAAGCCAGCAGGGGGGCCAGCGCGTAGACAGCCTTTTGCAGCTCATCCACCCTTCCACCGTCCCCGGCCTTGCATGCCTCGTAAAGGTCCACGGTCACCCGGGGTATGAAGTTGGGCAGGGGGCAGATGGCTCCGCACGCCCCCACCGCCATGGTCTCCACGAGGTTAAAGGTCATGCCGGTGAAGACGCAGAAGTCGTCCTCCGTGGCCTCCACCAGCCGGCGCACCTCGTCCACGTCGAAGATGGTCTCCTTGGCCCCCACCAGGTTCTCTATCGTCGCGACGCGCGCGATGCTTTCAGGGGGCAGGGAGAGCCCGGTGTTGGAGGGGAAGTTGTAGAAGAGCACCGGAAGACCTACGCTCCCGCACACCTGCTGGTAGAAATCGAAGACCGCGTCCTCGTCCAGGTTGTAAAAGCGGTGCAGGGCGAGCAGGATCCCGTCGGCTCCCGCCTCCTCAGCGTAGGTGGACATGTCGATGGCGGGTTCGGTGCCCCTCTTGTTCACCCCCACGATCACGGGCACGCGCCCCTCGCAGGCGTTCACCACCGTGTCGATGGCATCCTTCTGGTGGTGGTGGGTCAGGTAGGGGTTCTCTCCGTTGCTCCCCAGCACCACCAGGCCGTGCACTCCCGAATCCACCAGGTAGTCCGTCATCTCCCGCATCGCCTCGCGGTCTATGTTCCCGTAATCGTCGTACAAGGTGAGCATGACCGCGAAGATCCCCTCGAACCTCTTCATGCTTCCCCCCTTCTTTAGCCGGGACGCGTCGAGGCGCCCGGACTGTCCGGGCCCGCTTCAGGCCACGGCGCCTCTCTCGCGCAATTCTCCGATCTCCGCCTCGTTATATCCCAGCTCCGCCAGGACCTCGTCGGTGTGCCGCCCCGGGCCGCATCCCGGGAAGCGCACTCGCCCGGGGGTCCGGGACAGCTTCATGGAGATGCCCACCTGGGTGATCTTTCCAAATTTTTCATGTTCCAGCTCTATGAACATCTCCCTCTCCCGCAGGTGCGGGTCCCTCTCCGCCTCCTCGACCTCGTGCACGGGGGCCGCGCACACGTCCTTGTCCTTGAAGAACTCGAACCACTCGTCGCGCGATCTCTGCTTGAAAATGGCACGCAGTTCCGCGCGGAGGTCGTCATATCTGTCCACTTCCCGCTGCATGGGGATGAGGTCCTCACGCCCCAACGCGCGGCAGAAGTTCTCCCACAGCCACGGCTCCACGTTCCCGACGCTGAACCACTTGCCGTCCGCGGTCTCGAAGACGTCGTAATAGGGAAGGCCGCGCAGGCCGCTGGTGTGACGCAGGATGGGCTCCATGTGCATGAGGCTCACCACCCCGTCGGTCATGGCACAGTCCACGTACTGCCCCACGCCGTGGAGGGAGCGCGCCACCAGCGCCGCCAGGATGCACAGCGCGGCGTGCATCCCCCCCGCGGCCATGTCCGCCAGGAGGTTGGAGGGGAAGACGGGCTTGCCGCGCTCGTCCTTGATCACCCCCAGCGCGCCGGCCATGGCGATGTAGTTGAGGTCGTGTCCCGGCATCTGGGCGTAAGGCCCCGTCTGCCCGTAACCGGTGATGGAGCAGTAGATGATCTCCGGGTTCACCTCGCGCACCGCCTCGTAATCGATCCCCAACCGCTTCACCACCCCGGGACGGAACTCCTCGATGATCACGTCGGCGTCCCGCGCCAAGCGCATAAAGACCTCCCGGCCCTCCTCCTTGCGCAGGTCGATGACGATGCTCCGCTTGTTCCTGCCCTGGGGGTTGAAGGCCCGGAGCATCTCCGCCAGCTCGTCGCTCAGGCCCAGGACCCCTTCGGCGCGCGCCCTTTTGTCCATGGCCTCCACGCGGATGACCTCCGCTCCCAGGTCGCCGAGGATCATGCCGCAGTAAGGCCCCGGCGCCAGCCGGCTGAGATCGATGACCTTTATGCCCTCCAGTGCCATGACCATGTTCGCCGTCCTCCCATGCCTTGCCTGTTCCCGCCCTTCAGCCCAATATAACAGATGGCGGAGGATTTGGGATGGGAACCCGGGAGCCTCAGGCCCGGTTTGCCCCGGAGGGACGGCGAGGGGGCGGGCGGATGCCCGCGGCGCACGACGAAGGGCGGCCGGAATGGCCCGGCAACGCGGTGCGCGCGGTATAATATGGGCCTCACCGGACGGATCGGAAGAACGCGATGCGGGAGCGCTATCCCGGCCGGCGCCGCGTCCGCACGGCGTGGGAACCGGGACTGCGATGCCGGGTGGATCCGGGACGCACGCGGAGCCGCCGCTTGAGCGACGGGCAGGGGATCTTGAGGCGACCTCGGGGGAAGCATGAACTTGGAAGCCATGCCCTGGTGGAAGAAGGGGGTCATATACCAGGTAGCGGTGCGCAGCTTCGCCGACTCCGACGGCGACGGCAACGGTGACCTGCGGGGCATCATCGACCAGCTGGATTACCTCAACGACGGCACCGAGGCCTCGCTGGGCGTGGACGCCTTGTGGTTGACGCCCATTTTCGCCTCGCCCATGAGGGATTTCGGTTACGACGTCAGCGATTACCTCTCCGTTAACCCCCTTTTCGGAGACATGGAGACCTTCGAGGAGCTGCTCTCCCAGTGCCATCGCCGGGGCATGAAGGTGATCCTGGACATGGTGCTCAACCACACCTCCGACCGCCATCCCTGGTTCCTGGAATCCCGCTCCTCGCGCGACAACCCCAGGCGCGACTGGTACATCTGGCGCGACGGCAGGGCTCCGGGCAAGCCGCCCAACCGCTGGCGGGCGGTGGTGGAGGGGAGCGCGTGGGAATGGGACGAGGCCACGGGCCAGTATTACTACCACGCCTTCCTACCCTTCCAGCCCGACCTCAACTGGCGCAACCCCGAGGTGAGGGAGGCGTTGTTCGGGGCCGTGAAGTCCTGGCTGGAGCGGGGCGTGGACGGCTTTCGCCTCGACCTCATAAACTTTCTCTACGAGGACGAACTGCTGCGAGACAACCCGCGCAAGCCTGGCCTGCGCCCCTACGACTGGCAGCGGCACCTCTATGATCGTTCCCGCCCCGAGAGCGTCGAGCTGGTGAGGGAGCTGCGGCGCCTCCTCGACGGATATCCCGGGCGCATGATGATGGGAGAGGTGTTCACCGACACGCGCGAGGATGCGGTCGCCCTCCTTGGAGACGGCACCGACGCGCTGCACCTCTCCTTCTACCTTCACTTCGCGCAGCGGAGATGGCGGGCCGAGGCCTTCCGCGAGTCGGTGGGCTGGCTGGAGGAAAACATCCCCGAACGCGCGTGGCCGTGCTATTACCTGAACAACCACGACCTCCCGCGTTCCTTCACCCGCCTGGGTGGGAGGAGGGACGCGTACGCCAGGGCGAAGGTGGCGGCGGCCATGCTGCTCACCCTGCGTGGCACACCCATCATCTATTACGGGGAGGAGATCGGCATGCCCCAGGCGCGCATCCCGCGCGGCAGGATGGACGATCCCATCGGGAAGAAGTTCTGGCCCATTCCCGTGGGCAGGGACGGGTGTCGCACCCCCATGCAGTGGGACGGGGGGAGGTACGCCGGATTCTCGCGTTCGGAGCCGTGGCTCCCCCTGGGTCCTTCCCACCCCGAAAGGAACGTGGAGCGAGAGGACGCGGATCCCTACAGCCTGCTCAACTGGTACCGACGCCTCATACGCCTACGTCGGGAGAGGCCCGCCCTGCGGGCAGGCAGCTACCGGGCCATCGAGGGAGCCCCCGGGGGAGTGTTCGCCTACCTGAGGGAAGCGGGCGGGGAGGCCGTAGCGGTGCTCCTCAACTTCTCCCCGCGCCAGGTGTCGCTCCGGCGCTTGCGGGTGCCTCGGGGTGACGGGAAGTGGAGAGTGCTGATCTCGACCCACCGCATGGGCTGCGATGAAGTGTGCCTGGAAACCATTTTCTTACGGCCCTACCAGGCCGCGATCCTGGAGAGGGCATGAAGGCCGCGGAGTTGCCTCATCCCCCCTTCCCTCCATCGCGCCCGGGCGTCAGGTCCGACGCTTGTGTTATGCTCAAAGCCTGATCCGGCTCGCGGCCATGCCGCGAAGAACGGCAGGCCGGGGGCTTCTCGAGCGTCAAGGGAAGGGATCCACATGAGCTCCGTTCACCACCACGGGTTCCAACCCGGCAGGCGGCTTGCGGCGGCGCTGGCCGCCAACACCGCCTTCCTCGTCTTCGAGGTGGTTTTCGGGCTGGTCGCCGGGAGTATGGCGCTGCTGGGCGACGCGGGGCACAACTTCTCCGACTCCTTCGCCCTCGTCCTCTCCCTTATCGCCGCGCGCGCCATGACCAAGCCGAAAACGGAGGGCAAGACCTTTGGCTACCACCGCATGGGGATAATCGTGGCCTTCGTCAACTCCCTTTTTGTCACGGGGATATGCTTTTTCCTCGCCTACGGGGCCATACGCAGGTTCATCGACCCGGTTGAGGTCAGGGGGAGCGTGGTGATCGCCGTGGCCGGGGTCGGTTTCCTGGTCAACGGCAGCGTGGCCCTGTTGTTGCGCGCGGGCAGGGACGACCTGAACCTGAGGAGCGCTTTCCTCCACCTCCTGACCGACGCGCTGGTCTCCCTGGGGGTGGTGGTGTCTGGCGTGGTAGTGCTGCTGACCGGTTGGGCCTTCGTGGACCCCGCCATAACCCTGGGCATAGCCTTGCTCATTATGGTGAGCGCCTTCCAGATCATGCGCGAATCCATTCATATCCTCATGGAGTCGGTCCCCCTGGGCGTGGATTACCGGGACATACTCTCCGACATCTCGGGCACTCCGGGGGTGGCGGGAGTGCACGACCTCCACATCTGGGAGATAGGCTCCCACCTCTATTCCCTGAGCGCCCATATCGTGGTGGAGGATACGCGCGTGAGCGAGCTGCGGGAGACCATCGCGGGGCTGAAGGAAATGCTGCGCCGGGATCACAACGTGGTGCACGTGACCCTGGAGGCTGAGACGGAGGCATGCCTGCCGGACGAGGAGTGCCATTTCTCGTGAAGGGGGTCGCCAAAGCGTCCATGCACTTACGAAAGAGATTCATGCTCCTGCTGGGATCGGCCTACCGGCAACTGTACCGCGTGCCGGTGGCGGGAGATGCGGCGGTTAGGGCCATGGGAAAAGGCATCGCCTTACTGGGCCGCTGCTCTCCCTACAGGATGAGGGATGGGGCCTCCGCCGGCGCCCTTAAGAGAGACCTCGAGCGGGCGCTCAAGGCCATGGACATCGACTTCCAGGAGCTGAGAGAAAGCGAGGGCAAACTGGAGCTGGTGTTGGCCAGGTGCCCGTACGGCTTCGACCGGCCCGAGCACGCGGGCGTGTGCGACGCGGCCATGGAGCAAGACCGCGCCATGCTCCGCTATGTCGGCGCGAGCCTCACCATCGAGGAGAGCATCCCCGAAGGCGCCACCGCGTGCAGGGTGTTCATATATCCTAGCGGATTATCCGAGCGCTGACTGTCGTGGCCACGCCTTCTGCATCCTCGCTCCACCGGCCGACCAGGTCTTCTTTTCCCAGACCTCTTTCCGCGCTTCCCGGCGAGTGACCGCGAGCTGTTGGGAGCGCGGCAAGCGAAAGCGGGGGTGTTTCCCGCGAAATAACCCCAGACCTTTTCCTTCGCTTCCTCGCGAGTAACCGTGCGTCGATGGTAACGCTGTATGCGAGGGCAGGGATGTTTCCCGAGAGATAAGGATGCCCGTTACGAAGCGCGCGGCGGCGCGATCACCCGTCCAGGAAAAGGGTCTTGCGGGCCAGCTCTATGGCCTCCCTCGCCCCCGTGTACTTTCCCTCGTCGTCGGATATCTTCACCGCGTCCACCCAGCGGTCCGAGCCGTAGTGGGGCTGACAGGCCACCATCTTTATCACCATGTTCAGGGGTTTCACCCCCACGTCGTTGGTGAGGAAGGTGCCGATGCCGTAGAGGTCCTTCACCCGGCCGGCGCAGGCTTCGTGAAGGGATCGCGCGAGCTCCAGGTTGAGGGAATCGGAAAAGACCACCGTCTTTCCCGCGGGGTCGATGCCCAGCCTCCGGTAGTGCTCTATTGCGCTTTCCAGGAATTGGAATGGGTCGCCGGAATCCTGTCGCACCCCGTCGAAGATGCGCGCGAAGTAACCGTCGAAGGCGTGAAAGAAGTTCTCGGTGCCGTAGGTGTCGGTTAGGGCGATGCCCAGGTCGCCCTTGTAAACGTCCACCCAGCGCTGCAGGGCCATCTGGTTGGCCATGCGGAAACCGTACTTGGCGGAGTGGAACTGGAACCATTCGTGCGCCTGGGTGCCGACGGGCGTGAGGCCGTAGAGGTGCGCGAGGTGGACGTTGCTCGTTCCCAGCAGGAATTCCCCCGCCTCCATGAGGTCGGGTATGAGGCGGCGGTGGTTATCGTACGAGAAGCGCCTCCGGGTGCCGAAATCCACGAAGCGAATGCCGTGCTCCTTGAAGAAGTGGGCTTTCTCCAGGTTGCGCGCGCGCACCTCGTCCTCCGGGCGAGCCCTGTCCTTCTCGCCGGTGAGCTCGAAATAGAGCTCGCTGATGAGGGCCATGAGGGGTACCTCCCAGAGGATGGTGGTGTACCAGTAGCCCTCGATGACTATGGAGAGGTCGCCTCCCTCCTGGCGTATCTCCACCTCGTCGGGGTTGAAGCGGTATCCCTCCAGGAGATCCAGGTACACGGGGCTGAAGTACCGGCACTTGCCGGCCAGCCACTCCCGTTCCTCCCCGGTGAGGCGCAGTTCGGCCATGCCCTTGACGTGCTCGCTGAGCTCGGCCGCGAACCCGGACGGGAAGGGAGTCCCGCCCCGGTTGATGAACTGGTAACGCGCCTTGAACCAGGGGTACAGCTTGCAGACGGCCTGCTGCATGGTGAGCTTGTACAGGTCCGTGTCCAGGATGCTCTGGGGACCGATCGATTTCACTCTTCCTCCGGTCATCGGCCCGACCTCCGCCCGTAGCCGCTCCTTGCCCGATGGCAATATCTTACCACCCCGCGCCGGCCGCGAATCCCCGCTGTATCGTTCGGGCAAGCGCTTTCGGGAAAAAGCAATTTCGATACATCACCCCTTCACCCCGGCGGGCCAAGCTGGAACGGGGCGGGGAAAAGAAACGGCATTTCCGGTGTTTGAGCCGGGCGGCCGGCGCCACGCCATGCGAACCCCCGCCGTTTGCCAAATGAAGCGGCGGGAAATATCCTTTTCTCTGGAGCCGGGCGAGGCCGGGTCCGTGTGGCCTCGGGCCGGCATCGCACAACGCGGAAGGGCGTGGCGAGGGAGGCCGGGCAAACCGAGTCGGCCACGAAGGGTCTCGACCGGGACGCGGGAAGCGGAACCACATGGGGGACGACGCGCGAGGGCGCTGAGCTCGAGGGGGGCGGCATGAAAGGCAAGGGCTTCGAGGGCAAGAACGTTTACATCACGGGGGGATCCAGCGGCATCGGCCTGGCGACAGCGGAGCTTCTAGCGGAGCGCGGCTGCAACGTCATCGTCTTCGCCCGGGGCCGGGAGCGCCTGGAGCAGGCGCTGGAGAGGATATCCAGCCGCGCGGCGAGCGGATCTCAGCGCTTCGCGTTCAGGCAACTCGACATCACCGATCCGGACCAGGTGGACCGGGTGATGGGGGAAGCGGTGGATGATTTCGGGCCTCCGGACATCCTCATCAACTCCGCGGGGAGGGCGCTCCCCGACTACTTCGAGAACATCTCCTACCGGCAGCTGGACGACTCCATGAAGCTTCACCTCTACGGCAACTGGAGCGCCATAAAAGCCCTGCTGCCCCACCTCAAGGAACGCGGGGGACATATCGTCAACGTGTCCAGCGTGCTGGGTTTCATGGGTGTTTTCGGCTACTCCGATTACGCCGCCTCCAAGTTCGCCCTCTTCGGGCTCACCGAGGTGTTGAAGAGCGAGCTCAAGCCCCACGGGGTGCGCGTGTCCATCCTCTGCCCGCCGGACACCGATACCCCGGGCTTCGAGGTGGAGAACCGCAATAAGCCGCCGGAGACGGTCGCGGTGAGCGAGGGCGGCGGCCTCATGCAGCCGGAAGAGGTGGCGAGGGCCCTGATAAAGGGGTTGGAGAAGGGCAGGTTCTTCATAGGGCCAGGCTCCGCCCGCATGCTTTATTTCATGAAGCGCCACTTCCCGTGGGTGGTCGAGCTGGCCATGGACCACGCCATAAAAAAGGTCCGAAAGGCAGGTTGACGCCATGCCGAGTCTGCGCTTTCGGGTCGCGGAGCTCCTGGTGATGTTCAGCCGCCTGGTCCAGATGGAATCGTTATCTTCCATATCCTACCAGCGATGGTGGTTCGACGGGGTGGTTCCCCGCCTTTCCTTTCCCGTAAAGGGGGTGGACCTGCGAAGGGAGGAGGTCTCCGGCATTAAAGCGGAGTGGGCGGTACCCGAGGGGGAGGATGAAGGGCGGGCCGTCCTCTACCTGCACGGGGGAGCGTACGTGGTGGGGTCGGCCGGCAGCCACCGGACCCTGGTCTCGCGGCTCGCGCAGGAGGCGGGATGCCGCGCCCTATCCGTGGAATACCGCCTGGCCCCCGAGCACCCGTTCCCCGCCGCGGTGGAGGACGCTGTGATGGCTTACCAGTGGCTCCTGGACCGCGGCTACGAGGCCGGTAGCCTGGCCATAGCGGGGGATTCCGCGGGCGGAGGGCTGGCGGTCGCGGCCATGCTCTCCATGCGCGGGAAAGGGATCCCCCTGCCCGCGGCCGCGTTCCTCCTTTCCCCGTGGACGGATCTCGAGGTAAAGGGGGAGAGCGTCGGGAAGGTGGGGTGGAGGGATCCCATGCTGTCCGCCCGGGCCCTGAGGCGCGAAGCCGCCATGTACCTTGCGGGGCGGGACCCCAGGGATCCCCTCGCCTCGCCCATTTACGCCGACCTCTCGGGGCTTCCGCCCACGCTCATCCAGGTCGGCACGCGGGAGATCCTGCTCGACGACGCCGTCAGGCTGGCCGAGAGAGCGGGTGAAGCGGGGGTGGAGGTGGAGCTGGACGTCTGGGAGGGCATGTTCCACGTGTGGCAGTTCTTCGCCACCCTGGTGCCGGAGAGCGACGCGGCCCTGGAGAAGGCGGGCCGCTTCCTGCGCCGGAAGACGGAGGGGGAGCGGACCCGCGGGGTCGATCCCCTTTGAGGTTGGACACCTCGTCCTCGGGCGGGCGAAACCCGCGTGAAGGCTGGCTTGCGCGAGGATCCATGCCGATGTTCGCGTGAGCGATTCCTTCACGGCGTTGCTCACCCGTAGGTTCGGGCGGTCGAAAGGTGGCGGTCTCGGGGGCGCGGCGGTGTCTCCGTCGTCGGCCGCGGTGGCCGGTAGTGAGGGAAGTGCGCTTCGACACGAGATGGATTACACGACGCTCCGTGCAAACCGGGATGGGGGCGCTTAGGACCGGGTGTAAACGAGGAGAGGTGCCTTGCGGGGAAACGCAGAAGGGTTCGGGAGATTGCGGCTGGTATTTCTCATCGAGTCCGTGGTGATCATTGCGAGCGTGATCGCGGCTTATGCCCTGCACTGGCGCATGTCAATTTCGCCCTGGATAGCAATTCCATCGGGTATCGTGCTGTGGGCCTCGGGATTGATCTGGACCGTCCGGTTGCGCAGTCGCCTCAGGAAGGCAGTTGATAAAAGTATGCCGCTGATAAGGCCGCGCGGCTACCCCATGGTGGAAGCGAAGGCCGCCATGCACTTGGGAGCGGCCGTGGGGTTCCGCTCGTGGCCGACCCTGGCGGCGGCAGGAATATTCTTCCTCTTCAACCTGTGGATGGCGGTTTCCGCGCGGCGCAGGATACGGGGTCGCGGCCGCATGGGGACGGGCGGTTACAAGGCGAGAAGGAGGTAGGGTTGATAAAGGGTAGCAACGCCATAGTGACGGGTTCGTCGCGGGGGATAGGGAGGTCCATAGCGCTGGAGCTGGCCTCCAGGGGAGCCAACCTGGTGGTCTGCTGCCAGAGCCGCGTGGAGGCCGCCCGCGAGGTGCAGGGCCTCATCGAGGAGCGAGGCGGCCGTGCCGTGGTGGCGCAGGCGGACCTGGCCACCGAGGAAGGCGCCGCCTCGGTGGTCGGCAGATGCGTGGAGGAGTTCGGCGGAGTGGATATCCTCGTGAACAACGCCGGCATGGGGCAGCTCTCGCCCATCCAGGACCTGGAGGAAGGCGACCTGGAGCGCACGCTCCGCGTCAACCTGTTTTCGTATTTCTTCATGGCCAAGCATGCGGTGGGGGATATGATAAGGAGGGGCGTCGGGGGATGCGTGGTGAACATCTCCTCCATACTGGGGATGATCGGCGGGCCGGGCCAGACCGCCTACGCCGCATCGAAGGGAGGTATCACGGGATTCACCGTCTGCCTGGCCAGGGAGGTGGCGAAACACGGCATCAGGGTGAACGCCATCGCCCCCGGCTATATCGAGACGGAGCTCATATCGTGGATGCCCGAGGACTACAAGGCCAAGATCATTCCCCGCATCCCCATGCGGCGCTTTGGCACGGGGGAGGAGGTAGCCAGGGCGGCGGCTTTCCTGATCGAGGACGCGACTTACATGACGGGACAGACATTGATCATCGACGGCGGTATAATGGTTGACTGAGAAAAGAGGAAATAACCCTTGTCCCATATGGCAGCGGGGGAGGCCCTTGCAACATGCCCGGGTGAAAACCGGGGAGTTTGTTGATGGCCGGCAAGGCCATGTTGAACGGGAACGGTGAAGGTGGAGGAGGAGCCCTTATCCCATGCCTGGTTGAAAATCTGGAAAGTTCTTGGCGGCTGGCTGGCGTCACGCTGACCGGGATTGGCGGACGGCCTTGTGGGACGGCGTTGCATGACGTGAAAAGGAGGGGTGATGAGCAAAGGGGGAGGGGAAAAGGACGCGGATGGGTTCGCGTTGCCGGAGAGGTTTCTCTTCGGGGTGAGCAATTCCGCCTACCAGGTGGAAGGAGGATATAACCGGCAGGGGGGTCCGTACAACAACTGGGCGGTCTGGGAACGCGAAAGCAAGGTCGAGGAACCCGGCGACACCTGCCGCTTCTGGGACGGTTTCCACGAACATATCGAGCTCGCGGCCTCGCTCGGCTTGAACGCCTTCCGCTTGAGCCTTGAGTGGGCGAGGATGCAGCCCGCCGCCTTCCCGGGCAAGGCGCCGCCCCCGGCGTGGGACGATGGCGCCCTGGACCGCTACGCGGAGATCATCGGCGCGGTGATGGACGCGGGGATGGAGCCGGTGGTAACTTTACACCATTTCACCCATCCCGCGTGGTGCGGCACTGACCTCTGGCTGGATGACTCCGCCCCGGAGCTGTTCTCCTCTTACGCCTGCAGGGCGGCCCGCGAGGTTAACGAGCGCCTGGAAAGAAGCGGAAAGCGGCCGGTCAGGACCTTGGTGACCATAAACGAGCCCAACCTCCTCGGCCTCCTCGCGTACGTGACCGGCGAGCATCCCCACGGAGAGAAGGGGATATCGGCGGCGAGGCGCGCCGGCGAAAACCTCTCCCTCGCCCATATCGCCGCTTACGAAAAGCTCCATGGCCTATACGAGGAAATGGGGTGGGAGCCGCCAAGGGTGGGCCTCAACAATTACTGCATGTGCTTCTACGCCCTGGACAAGGCCGGTTTCGATCTCATCCTGGCGCCCTCGAGGGGGATCCCCAGGTCGGACTTGCGGGAATACATGCGCGACAGGAAGGAGGCGTGGGACCGCAGGTTCTCGCGCCTCGCGGATGAGAGATGGGGGCACGGAGCGTTCCAGGCCCGCTACTACCGGTTTATAAACAAGCTATACGCCAGGCTGGCTGATCCCCTGGGCCGTGAACGCCTCATCAACGCGGTTTACTCCATGTCGCGGGAGCGGGCGGCCGACTACCTCGGGCTCGATATCTACGATCCCTTCGCCGCCGCCTACGCCCCCAAGCTCCCCACCCCGCGCCGCGTGCGGGAGAGGGAACCCCTCCTGCACACCCCCCTGTGGGAGAACCGTTATGACCCGCGGGAGTTCGGCGAGGTGATCCGCGGCTACGCCGAGGACTCGGGCGGGCTGCCCATCCTGGTGTTGGAGAACGGTATGTGCCACCGGCAGCCGAAAGGCGGCCCCGCCTCGCCGCGGCGCGACGGGCTTACCCGCGACGTCTTCCTGAAGCGCATGCTGGGGGAGGTCGCGGCATGCCTGGCGGAAGGCATCGACATCGGCGCGTATTCCTTCTGGTCGCTCACCGACAACTACGAGTGGGGCAGCTTCGAGCCTCGCTTCGGGCTTTACGAGTA
The DNA here is from genome assembly GCA_013178005.1 of Actinomycetota bacterium. GTDB lineage: Bacteria > Actinomycetota > Geothermincolia > Geothermincolales > RBG-13-55-18 > Solincola_B. The sequence goes on along the minus strand of JABLXL010000009.1, from coordinate 29,120 downwards.
CGATTTCGCGCGCGGTGAGATAAAAGAGACCGACGGCCTCGGGGTGGAGGCCGGCAAGGTCTACGGCGAGATCGTGGCCGCGATGAGGAGCGGCGACCCCGAACTCCTGAGGGCGGCCCTGGCCACGTAGGGCGGGCCGGACCCGGCCTTTCCTGGAAGGAAGAAAATGGCGTTTTTCAAGGAGTCCGGTTCAGGCATTTGGGAATCACCTCCGGCTTTCCGGGGTAAGGTCGTGGATGAAGCGTAGAAAATGCGGCTGGGCCGGGCGATAACGCGACGGTATAACTTCGAACAGGATATAGTATGTTCGGAGTAGTATAATATAAGTGAGAAAGAACGGCAGGAAATAGGCGAGAAAAATATACCCTTAGCGGTTCGAGGACGCAAAAACGAAGCCCACGCTCCAGGAAGCTAGGAGGTGGGGTTCTTGTTTTCGTCTCGATTATTCATAGGTTTGTTGATCCCCATCATCATCCTTGGGTTCGCGGTTTGGTTCGCGCTTTCCGCGGATCTCGATCGCAGCGACGTAAAGGTGGCGGGTGCCTATGTCGGTGCCCCGGACATCCGTCTCAGCGTGAACGGGTGCGAGATCTCTGAGGAGGGGGGAGCGAGGAAGGTGCTGGTCGAGGTGGAGGCGGTCAACCGCGACTCCAGGACCATCGACCTGCACCCAAGGGAATTCCACCTCGTCCTGGCGAGCAAGGAAAACCCGGCCGCCCTTTCGACGCAGAGGACCTTTTCGCCTATGCAGTTCCGGTCCTTTTGCGCCGAGGCGCCCTTGAGCGCATCGGCGATACCGCCTTCGTCCACGCGCACGGTGGAGCTCGTCTTCTGGGGCGGGACCGTGCCGCGGGGCGGGGAATGGGACGACTACGTGCTCTCGCTTGAATACATCGACGCCACGCTGCCGCTCATGTTCAGCAAGATCGTCAACCCCGTGGAGTGAGCGGGACGGGGTGAATCGCCGCCCCTCAACGGGACCATGTTCATCCGGCCGCTATATCGCGGTTATAGCCGGTTTGGAGAAAGGCCAACATCGTCCGGGTGGTTTTCACCATGTTCATCCTGCCACTTAATTGTGGTTATAGCCGGCGCAGCCGGTGAGGCCGAAAAGCAAAGGCTCCCAGAGGTCACCTGTGCCAGTCCTGCAGGGGCTTGACCTCCATGCCCCGCGCGACGAGCGATTCTATGCCGTGGAGCGCGGCGCGGGCCGCGCTCATGGTGGTGATGAGCGGGATGTTGTAGAGCACGGCGTAGCTGCGTATGGACCACTGGTCCGTGCGCGGTCGCTTTCCCGAGGGGGTGTTGATGATGAGCTGGATCTCGCGGTTCTTCATGTAATCGACCACGTGCGGGCGACCCTCGTGCATCTTGTTCACCTCTTCCACCGCCACCCCCTGGTTGCGCAGCACCTCGGCGGTGCCCCGCGTGGCCAGGACCCTGAAGCCCAGCTCCGAGAGGCGGCGCGCCATGGGCACGATCTCCCGCTTGTGGGCGTCCTTGACGCTCACGAAGATGTTGCCTTGTGTGGGGAGCATCGAGCCCGCCGCGATCTGGCTCTTGGCGTAGGCCATGCCCAGCTCGCGGTCGATGCCCATGACCTCGCCGGTGGAGCGCATCTCCGGGCCCAGGATGGTGTCCACGCCGAAGAAGCGGTTGAAGGGGAGCACCGCTTCCTTCACCGCGATATGCGCGATCTCCACCTCGCGGGTGATGCCCAGCTCGCGCAGGGTCTTTCCTACCATCAGCCTGGTCGCCACCTTGGCCCAGGGCACCCCGGTGGCCTTGGAGACGTAGGGGACGGTGCGGGAGGCGCGGGGATTGACCTCCAGCACGAAAAGGCGCTCGTCCTTCACCGCGTACTGCACGTTCATCAGGCCCACCACCTGCAGCTCCCGTGCCAGGGCGTAGGTGGCTTCCTTGATCTCCTCCACCAGGGCCTCTCCCAGTGAAAAGGGCGGGATGGCGCAGGCGGAGTCGCCGGAATGTATGCCCGCCTCCTCGATGTGCTCCATCACTCCCGCCACCACCACGTCGCGCCCGTCGGAGACCGCGTCCACGTCGATCTCCACCGCCTCCTCCAGGAACTTGTCTATGAGCACGGGGTGGTCGGGGGATATATCGGTGGCGCTCCGCATGAACTCCTCCAGGGAGGAATCGTCGTAGACGATCTCCATGCCCCGGCCCCCGAGCACGTAGGAGGGGCGCACCACCACCGGGTACCCGATGCGGTGGGCCACCTCCAGCGCTTCCTGGAAAGACCTGGCAGTGCCGTTCTCGGGCTGCCGCAGCCCCAGCTTGTGCAGCAGTGCCTTGAAGCGGTCGCGGTCCTCGGCGCGGTCGATGGAATCGGGGCTGGTGCCGATGATGGGCGCGCCGGCGCGCATGAGGGGCACGGCCAGGTTGAGGGGGGTCTGGCCCCCGAACTGCACGATGACCCCCTGAGGCTTTTCGCGTTCCATGATCTCCAGCACGTCCTCCAGGGTGAGGGGCTCGAAGTAGAGGCGGTCGGAGGTGTCGTAGTCGGTGGAGACGGTCTCTGGGTTGTTGTTGACCATGATGGACTCGTATCCCTCCTCGCGCAGGGCGAAGGAGGCGTGCACGCAGCAGTAGTCGAACTCGATGCCCTGACCGATGCGGTTGGGGCCTCCTCCCAGGATCATCACCTTGGGCCTGGCGGCCGAGGCGTGCGGTCCCGCCAGGGGCTCCTCTTCCCGCTCGTAACAGGAGTAGTAATAGGGGGTGTAGGCCTCGAACTCCGCCGCGCAGGTGTCCACCAGCTTGTAGCGGGGACGTATGGCGGATGCGTGCCGCCGCTCGCGCACCTCCGCCTCCGTTCTTCCCGTCAGGAGGGCAAGCTGCACGTCTGAGAAACCGAAGGACTTGGCACGGAAGAGCTCCTCGCCGTCGAGCTCCTCGAGCTTCCGTCCGCGCAAGCCCTCCTCCATCTCCACGATCTCCCGCATGTTCTCCAGGAACCAGGGGTCGATATGGGATAGCTCGTATATCTCCCGCGTGCCCATGCCCAGCTTGAGGGCGTAACGGATGTAATAGAGGCGCTCGGCGTTGGGTGTGGTGAGCTTCTCGCGCACCACCTCCAGGGCTTCCTCCCTCGCCCCCGGGTCGGCGAACCTCTCCGGGTCCAGCAATTCCTTGCCGTCGCTGCCCAGGCCGAAGCGCCCGATCTCCAGGGAACGGATGCCCTTCTGGAGAGCCTCCTTGAAGGTGCGCCCGATGGCCATCACCTCCCCCACCGATTTCATGGAGATGCCCAGGGTGGGATCTGCGCCGGGGAACTTCTCGAAGGTGAAACGCGGTATCTTCACCACGCAGTAGTCGATGGTGGGCTCGAAGGAGGCCGGGGTCTCGCGGGTGATGTCGTTGGGGATCTCGTCCAGGGTGTAGCCCACCGCCAGCTTGGCGGCGATCTTGGCGATGGGGAAGCCGGTGGCCTTGGAGGCCAGGGCGCTGGAGCGCGAGACGCGCGGGTTCATCTCGATGACCACCATGCGCCCGTCGCGGGGGTTGAGGGCGAACTGGATGTTCGACCCGCCCGTCTCCACCCCGATCTCGCGGATGATGGCGATGGCGGCGTCGCGCATGAGCTGGTACTCGCGGTCGGTGAGGGTCTGGGCGGGGGCCACGGTGATGGAGTCCCCGGTGTGGATGCCCATGGGGTCGAAGTTCTCGATGGAGCAGATGATGACCACGTTGTCCGCGAGGTCCCTCATCACCTCGAGCTCGTATTCCTTCCACCCGATCACCGACTCCTCGATGAGGATCTCCGAGATCATGGAGGCCTCCAGCCCCGCTGACGCGATGCGCTCGAACTCCTCGGCGTTGAAGGCCACGCCTCCTCCCGTGCCCCCCAGGGTGAATGCGGGCCGGATGATCACGGGGAAGCCAAGCTCCTCCGCCGCCGCCCGCGCCTCCTCTATGGTGTGCGCGAGGCCGGAGCGCGGCAGGTCAAGGCCGATGGAGGCCATTGCGTCGCGGAAGAGCTCGCGGTCCTCCGCTTTGCGGATAGCCTGGTAGTTGGCCCCGATCATCTCCACCCCGAACTCCTCCAGCACCCCCATCTCCGCCACCTTCACCGCGGTGTTGAGGCCGGTCTGCCCTCCCAGGGTGGGCAGCAGGGCGTCAGGCCTCTCCTTCGCGATGATGCGCGCCACCACCTCGGGGGTGATGGGCTCCACGTAGGTGCGGTGGGCCATCTCCGGGTCGGTCATGATGGTGGCGGGGTTGGAGTTCACCAGCACCACCTCGTAGCCCTCCTCGCGCAGGGCCTTGCAGGCCTGGGTGCCGGAGTAGTCGAACTCGCAGGCCTGGGAGATGATGATAGGCCCGGAGCCGATGATGAGGATCTTGTGGAGGTCAGTGCGCCTAGGCATGGCCATCACCCCGGCACGCGTCGGCAGCCCGGCTTCTCCGCGTGACCGCCCGCGGGCCCATGGACTCAGGCACGGCCCTCACCCCGCCCGGCGCGCATGTCGCGGATGAAATCCCCGAAGAGGTAGACGGCGTCGTGGGGCCCCGGCGAGTCCTCGGGGTGGAACTGCACCGAGTAGGCGGGGTAGCGCCGGTGGCGGAATCCCTCCAGGGTGCCGTCGTTCAAGTTGACGAAGGTGGGCTCGGTGTCGGCCTTCACCGCCTCCAGGTCCACGCAGAAGCCGTGGTTCTGGGCGGTGATGAGGATGTTGCCCCGCCGCAGGTCCTTCACCGGCTGGTTGGCTCCGCGGTGCCCGAACTTGAGCTTGAAGGTGCGCCCCCCCAGGGCCAGGCCGAGGATCTGGTGCCCCAGACAGATTCCGAAGATGGGCTTAACTCCCACCAGCTTGGCCACCTCGTCGATGAGGTAGGTGACCGCCGCCGGGTCCCCGGGGCCGTTGGAGAGGAAGATGCCGTCCGGGCCCATCCCCAGCACCTTCGAGGCGGTGGTGTTTGCGGGGACCACCACCACCTCGCAGCCCAGGTGGGAGAGGATGCGCAGGATGTTGCGCTTGATGCCGCAGTCATAGGCCACCACCCGCAGGGGGCGCTCTCCTTTCCCGGAGACGTCCGGCAGCACCCCGCGCCCCATGGGCGGGGTGCGCGGGTCCTCCCAGCGGTAGGGCTCGGTGCAGGCGACCTCGGCGACCAGATCCACCCCCACGTATCCCGGGGCCTGGTCGAGTTTCTGCTTCAACGATGCCAGGTCGGTGTCCTCCGAGGAGACGATGCACATCATGGCCCCCAGGGAGCGTATGTGCCGGGTCACTGCGCGGGTGTCCACCCCCTCGATACCCACGATGCCATGCTCTCTGAGGTATTCGTCCAGGGAGGCGGTGGCCCGCCAGTTGGAGGGGTAGCGGCAGCACTCGCGCACCACAAAGCCCTCCACCTGGGGGCGGGGGGATTCCAGGTCCTCTTCGTTGACGCCGTAGTTGCCGATGAGGGGGTAGGTCATGGTGACCACCTGGCCCTTGTAGGAGGGGTCGGTGAGGACCTCCTGGTAGCCGGTCATGCTGGTGTTGAACACGAGCTCGCCCGTGGCGGTGCCGCGGGCTCCGAAGGGGGTACCGGTGAAGTACTTCCCGTCCTCGAGCAGGATGACAGCCTTATCGGTCAAGTGGTTACGCCTACCTCCCGTCCTCGAATCTTCCGTATATTATAGGGACTGGCACCGGCTTGTAAAAGGGGATATTCCGCGAAGCCCGGCTATCGATGCCCTGGAAATGTCCGCCGGGGGAGGCTGCCATAATATGGGATAAGGAAAAGGCCTGGCCCCTTGAACGTGGCCAGGCCCTCTGGATGTCGCCGGGCAGGTATCAGCCCAGTATCTTGTCCACCTCGTCCTTGTCGATATCCATGACGTAGGGGATGCCAGTGATCTCCGCGCATTCCCTGGTCAGGGAGCAGAGGTCGTCGCGGCTCAGGTACTCCAGGGCGAACTTGCGCGCGCCGCACATGAGCTGCCTTATCCCTTGGGCCAGGCGCTTGTAGTAAGTGTAAACACCGATAGCGGAGGTGGGGATATCCTTGAAGCGATCGCCGTAGCGCTCCTTCAGCTCGGGGGCGGCCACAAAAATCTCCTCCACGCTGTTGCCGTAGGAGGAGATGGCCTTGGGGAGGTTCTCCTCCTCGATGAGCTTGCCGATGGTCTTTCCCACCATGGCCGCGGCGATGGGCGAACGAGCCATGCCCACCAGCTTGAAGTAGGGCGCTCCCATGGCCAGCGCCTTCACGATGTGATCCTCCAGGGTGAAGCCGCCCGCGATGGCGATGTCCGGCACGTACTGGCCCTTGTCCGCCAGGCGCTTGGCGTATTCATAGGTCATGGCAGCGAGGTGGATGGTGGGGATTCCCCACTCGTTCATCATGCGCCACGGGCTCATGCCGGTGCCGCCTCCTGCGCCGTCAACGGTGAGGAGGTCGATCTTGGCCAGGGAGGAGAACTTGACCGCGCGGGCCAGATCGGCGGGGCGGTATGCACCGGTCTTGAGGAAGACGTACTTGGCGCCAGCGTCGCGCAACTCCTTGACCCTGTTTACGAAGGATTCCTCGTCCACGAAGCCGATACGCGAGTGGCGCTCGAATTCGCTGAAGGTCTTGTAGAAGTTCTGCTTGGAGGTTTCAGCCTCAGGGTCAGGGAGAACGATGTAGCCCCGCTGCTTGAGCATCTGGGCCTTCTCCAGGGAACGTATCTTGACCTCGCCCCCGATATCCTTGGCCCCCTGTCCCCACTTGAGCTCGACCACCTGGACTCCCAGCTTGTCCAGGGCGTATTCCAGAACTCCGAGGCGGGTGTCCTCCACGTTGGATTGCACCACGATGGCGCCGTAACCGTCGTACCAGTCTTGGAAAAGCTTCACCCTGCGGATGAGGTCCGGGGAATCAACGACCCGCCCGTTCTCGATCACGGACTTCTCGTCCATGCCACAGATGTTTTCGCCTATGGTGAGGATGGTGCCGCTGATGGCTGAGCCGATGGCCAGTCCCTCCCAGTTGTTCTTGGCCACGTCGGTGGATCCCAGGCCGGGAATCACGAAAGGTAGACGCAGTTTCAAGTCCTTGGCGGCGCCTATGGCAATCTCCAGGTTCACGGCGGGGAAGGTGGCCACGTCCGGGTCGGGCTCGATGCCCACCGCGCCCACCGCGGTCCCCATGATGTTGAGGTGGGAGTAGTCGACGGGGTAGTCCTTCTGTGAAGCCGAGGTGCTTCCGCCGAAAGGCTGGGGATACAGCACTTCCGCTCCACGGTAAGCGGACTTACCGATCTCGCACAACCCCGTGCACCCCTCCACGCAGGTCACGCACATGCCGCTGAAGGGGCAGTAGTCCTTTCCTGTGCGAAGGCGTGTGAGCGTCGCCTCACTGGAGTTGGGTTTGCTGAAACTCATGCCGGTCCTCCTTTTAATCCCTCTGCTGCCTTTCACAAATAAAAAAGCGCCCGACTTTTTGCTGCCGGACGTCTGTGTCCAACGCCCAGGCACCCCTTTGTGCCGGGCCTCAAACCTAGAAAATAATAGCATAACCCGTTTCCCTGTCAAGGGAACCGGAAAGCGCCTACCGAAACGATACAGCATCGGGAAACGCGCTCAGCGTCAAATCAACCCGATCAAACACTTGGGAGACCGCCCTTTTTCCTTATTGAAGCCTGACCGCCGGGATGAAAGGTTGGTCTTCCAGCCTACCTCATCTCGGAAAGCGCTTGACGAAACGACACGGCGTAAACGGAGGCGAATGGTGAAGCAATGTGAAATCCGTCCGCCATATGCCGTAATAGATGCGCAAGGAGCGAAAAAAGGGAATCTTAGGGTCCTAGGTTTCCACGTCGGCGAGGATGATGGCCTCGGCGATCTCGCGCATGCTCTTGCGCGTGTTCATGGCCTTGCGCCTCATGCGCCGGTAGGCTTCCTCGCCGCTGATGGAGCGGTCGCGCATGAGGATGTCCTTGGCCCTCTCCACCAGCTTGCGCGTCTCCAGCTCCTCCTGGACGATGCGCGTCTTCACCAGCAGCTCGGTGTTCTCGATGGCCACCGCCGCCTGGTTGGCCACTGCCGTGAGCAGGCTTATATCCTCGGGACTGAACTCCCTGGGCTCGGAGGTGTAGCAGTTGAGCACCCCGATAACCTTGCCTTTAACGCACATGGGCACGCTGAGCAGGGAACACAGGCCTTCCTTGACCGCCACCTCCTTGTTGATATAGCGTGGGTCTTCGCGCACGTCCCGCACCTGTATGGGCCGGTTCTCGAGCGCCACCAACCCGGCGATGCCCTCGCCCAGCTTCACCGTGGGCTTGTTTAGATAGCCTTCGCTCACCGATTGCGTGGCCTTTATCTCCAGGCGGTTTTCCTTCTCGTTCAAAAGCAGCAGCGAACAGATGCTGGAGTCCATCACCTCCGCGGTGACCATGACGATGAGCTTGAGGATGTCCTCGAGGTAGAGGTCGGACACGATGGCCCTGCTCACCTCCTCCAGGGCCTCGATCTGTCCCTTGCGGTAGGTCTTCTCAGCCAATTACCCTCCCCAGGAAAAAGGCTCTTCGCCATTGAGTTCGGGCAATACGATCCAAACGCAACGCTTGGTTGTCTGCCCATACCTTGACTACCAGCTCTCTTCCCGCGCTATCACGAATCATCTCCGAGCTGCCTCCTATGCTTCAGCAAGAGGAGCCCGGCGAAAAGGCGGCGATATGAAAAACCGACCCTGGACAGTCTAGCCGATACCGCGCGGCCACCTTTTACGAGTGATTAAGCTGCGGGGAACGGCACCTCCCTCAACTCTCCTCCACGTCGTCTATGAACTCCTTTATCTCGGAGGTGAAGTCGGACCAGTTCAGGATAAGGTCCAAGGCGATCCATCCCAGGAAGACCCAACCCCAAAGCGGGTAATGCACGAAGGAAAGGATGATGGGCACGGCGGCGATGGGCGCGGCCACCGCCATCATCACCGACTTCTTGGTCCAGATCAGGCCGGTCACCGCCGCGTAGGCGCCGTAGAACAGGAATGGGCGCAATGGGAGGTATCCCGCGGTCACGAAATACAGCAGGCCGGAGTAGATGAGGATGAGGTCGGTGGCGAAGTCGAAGTCCCCGACCCAGGTCTTTTTCCCCGTGCGGTCCATGCGCGCCATCTTGCCGTCCAGGACGTCCGTGGTCCAGCCGATTAGGGTGAGCGCCACCACCAGGGGCAGAAGCGAGGGCTCGGCGAAGAAGGCGCACATGACGATGAGCAGCCCCACGAAAAACCTGATCCCCGTGAGCACGTCCGCGATCACCTTGGCGTTCTCGACCGCCCATCCTCTAATGCCGTAACCCTTCATGGAACATATTCTATCCCTACCTTGGCGGGGTGGAAAGGGCGCGCGCTGGCCCGTGGTGGCGCCCGGGGTTACAATCAAGACGTTCACGTGCGGAGGGGGAAGCGCGAGGGGGTAGAGATGAGGAAAAGCCTGATCAAGAGGGATTGGCGCACCATGCTCTGGGCCATCTCCGTCTGGCAGCCGGTCACCGACCTTTGGGCCAAGACCACCGCCTGGCCAGTGGTGGGCAAGCTCTTCGGGTGGATCGTCAACCGGGACCATTACGACGTCACCTTCATCCCCATCAACAAGGAGCTGGAGGCGGAGGGTTCCACGGTGGTCCCCAAGCAGTTGGTGGCGGAGATGATCCGCCGCTCCTGCCACCGCGTCATCATCCCCCTGTGCATGTGCCGGGTGGGCTGCCGCTGCGAGCGTTTCCCCATGGAGATCGGGTGCATCTTCATGGGCGAGGGGGCGAAGCAGATCGACCCCAGCATAGGCAAGGCGGTCTCGGTGGAGGAGGCGCTTGCGCACATGGAGCGCTCCATCGCCGCCGGGCTCATCCCCCAGATCGGGCGCGTCGACCCCGACCCGTTCATGCTCGGCGTGAGGATGAAGGACTGGTCGCGTTTCTTGACCCTTTGCTTCTGCTGCACCTGCTGCTGCATCGCCATGCGCAACCAGTTGAGCTGGGACCCGGACGTGCGGAGCCGCATGCACCGCCTGGAGGGATTGAGCATCGAGGTCTCGGAGGAATGTGACGGCTGCGGCAAGTGCGCGAAGCAGTGCTTCTCGCAAGCCATCCTCATCGAGGACAAGCGGGCTCGCATCACCGAGGACTGCAAGGGATGCGGCCTGTGCGTGGAGGCCTGCCCGCGCCACGCCATCACTATAAGGGTGGCCGACGGGGACCGCATGATGGAGGAGGCCTTCCGGCGCATAGAGAGCTACGCGGATGTGACCTGATCCCGACGCGGGGGGCCGCGAAGACGGAGCCTCTCCCCTTGGAGTTGGATCGCCTACACCGGAATGGAAGTAAACCGACCCATGGGCTCGTTAACGATAAGCGCGGGCTTTTCACTCTTATGAATGAGAAGAATGGGCCTGCGCGATTTCCGTCGTTTCCGAAACCGGCGTCATGACTTCGCGTCGATAGGAAGCCCGATCTCGGCTTGGATCATTTAAAGAGACGATCTTCCCGGGCACATCACCCGTTACGCTGCCGCTTTTTTCCAGGGTGATCGGACCGTGGGGATCATTGTAGCCTAAGGCGTTTTCCCTCACGCCCTGACGAGGTCGGGCGGAAGCACGATCCTCCTGGTCTCGAGGCCCACGCCCCGTTTGATCAGCGACTCCTCTCTGGCCTGTCTCTCCTTGCGCGCGAGCACCGCTCTGGCGCAGATGGTTATAGGGGTCTCGTTGCTGAAACCGAAGGTGAGCATGTCTTCCCAGCCCTCAACGTCCGCGCCAAGCTCCATATAGACTTCCTCCAGTACGGCGGACAGGCGGGGGATGAGGGGACGGAACTTCTCCTCGAAGTACGTGCGCTGCCTCTCGTCCATCCGGCAGAGCGGCGTGTCCAGGAAACCGATCACCGAGTCGGGTATGTCCTGGCCTTTTTCCCGCAACTTAGAGGCAAGCTTGCGGGTGAAGAAGCTCGTCCTGACCTCCCTGCGACGATCCTGCTCGTGGTTCTCGCGGTTTGAAGCCTGCAATTCGCCCTCCTGTTGCTGCCGGTGACCGACGGGATTAACAACGACCGATAAAACATATATCGGATGAGAACATACATTTCTTGACATGGTGTATATGAAGAAGGGGCGTCTTATAAGGTGCGGCGTAAGCGGGCACAATAAACCTCTGTATCGATATGACCGATCAAAACGATATGGAAGGATACGTGGCAAGCGTTATCTCTGGGTTATGCGCCCTGCTCTTCGTGGGGCTGGGACTGCCCCTGGCCAACCGGCGGGTACCCCCTAACAGCTGGTACGGTTACCGCGTCTCGCGTTACCAGTACGAGGACGAGGAGATCTGGTACGCCATAAACGCCAGGGGCGGCGCGCACACCGTCTTCGCCGGAGCGTTCGCCGCCGCCTACTGCGGCTTCGCGCTTCTCTTCCGCGGCAGTGCCCGCGCGCAAGCCGTGCTGACGGGAATCTTTACCGTCCTTCTCCTGGGTTGGGCGGCCTACGAGATCTGGTGGTCGGTTCGGGAAGCCCGCCGCATGGCGCGGGAAAAGGGCTTGCTTAGCAAAAGAGGCGCCGGCGGGAGTTGAGGGGAACGGCGTCCGTCAAAGCCCTCCCCGCCGTGCCCAAGCCCGGGAAAGCCCACGCGCGAGGGGTCAACGCGGCGGCGGAGTGCCAGTGAGCCTGGAGAGCGGCCGGCGGGTGCAGTACGGGACGAAGCCCTCTTCCCGCGATAAGGCGTACGCTCGTTCCGCCTCCCCGTCCGCGTATTCGCAATCGAACACCGGTATCCCTTGCCTTTTATAGGAGCTCAGGAGCTCCAGGTAGTACGCGGTCAGGTCGGGATCCTGGCGGACATCCGCGCCCCTGGGATCATCCCAGTTATCAAAGGCGGTGCCGTCGTACCATATCGCCTCCTGGGCTATGGCGTCGATATAGCGCAGGGTCTCCGGCCTATCTTCCGCCAGGGCGGCGGCGTTCTGCTGCACGACGAGGAACGCGGGGTCGGTGCGCGCCGCGTAGTCGTTTATCTCCCCTATCAGGCGGGCCATCTCCTCGGCCGCATCCACCCCCTGTTCCGCGGCGGTCCTCGCGACGTCGGGGTCCTCGTAAGCCTCCACCCAGTCCAGGTAGACCCCGTCGAAGCCGTGTTTCATCACCTCGTCGAGGGCGCTCCTGTATTCCCTATCCGGATGCGAGCCGGTGCCCTTGCCGTAGACCATGATGTCCTTCCAGGTTGGATCCCAGTATGCCACCGGATAGTTGCCCTCCCAGCCGTCCGGATCAGGGGCGAGGATGAAGCCCGGCCAGTCATTCGGAAAAGGCTCGCCCGTTTCCCATTCCTTCGACCAGGTCCAGTACCAGCGCCAGTCCTCGGCTTCCCCGATGTCAAGGTAAGCGAGGACGAGCTTGCGGTGGATCCCGTCGCCCGCGGGCGATCGCTTGAGCCTCTCGACCATCCCCGCCGTGTCGAAATCCCGGCTTCCGCCCGACCAGTCGGTGCAGGTGGGCTCGAGCACCAGCATGTCGTAGGAAGAGGTCTCCAACGCCTCCACCGCGCCTGGTTCATCCAGACCCTGCAACTGGTAGGCCCAGGTCCTGACCTCGCCGATGGATGGGGGTTGGCCCCTGCTTTGGTCCCGCGCATCCGGCTTTTGCCCATGGCTTTCGCAACCTGCCGGCACGCAGACCCCGACCGAAAGGATAAGGACAAGGGCGAGGGCTCCCGGGCGTCTCTTGCTCACCCCCATAGGATGTCCTTCCTCCTCCGCATGGCCAAAACACGTCACATCCTATTATCCCACTGCCATCCCGAGTGCGGCTTGTTCCCAACCGCGTGGTATCATATAATTTGAAATCGCGCGACGGGAGCGGAAAAATAAAATAGCAGGTAAAAGCGCGTCAAGGAGAGTTCATTCCCCGGTAGCTCAACCGGTAGAGCGGGTGGCTGTTAACCACTAGGTTGGGGGTTCGAGTCCCTCCCGGGGAGCCAGCAAACCAAGCGAGGCCGAAAGGCCTCGCATTTTAATGGTCCTTAAGCTCAATACGTCTATTGGATCGAAATATACTCCGCGAAGGTCGTAGGCTCGGGTACCGGCAAATCATCTTCTCCCCGAAGACAGCAGTACTCTCCATGCTATGCAGGAAACAACGGCAAGGCGCAACACGCTCACTTGTTGGTAGAATATCAGCACCAGGAGGTGCATATGAGAGATTCCGCAGCAGGTAAGTCAGCATGCGGGAGCACGTGCCTATGACCCTGCGCAAGCTTGTCTTCGACAACTTCAGGTTCCCCATGAGCCCGGTGGGGCTGGCCCGCAGGTACCGGCGAGTGCTCCGCTGGCTGGGAGGGGTCTGGCCGGTGGACCGCATCAGCGCCTCCATCATGCGGGGGAACACCTTCAGCTGCATCCCCGTGGGCGAGAGCGTAACGGTGCCCCCGGATTCGTGCGTCCCCGAATCGATAGTGGAGGGCTTGATCGAGCGGGCCTCGCGGCGCTTTATCGTGGACCACTGCTTCTGCCGCTCCTCCACGGGCTGCACAGAACACGACCCCGGCATCGGCTGTCTCTTCCTGGGGGAGGGTACCCGCCAGCTGGACCCGGCCATGGGGCGCGAGGCCAGCGTTGAGGAAGCCCGGGAGCACCTGCGCAGGGCGGTATCCTCCGGCCTGGTCCCCTGTATCGGGCAGTCCTGGGTGGACGCCCGCGCCTTCGGGGTCAGCGACTACCGGCACTTCATGACCGTCTGCTTCTGCTGCTCCTGCTGCTGCCTTATCGGCTTGTTGCCGCACCTGCAGCCCGAGGCGATGCGCATAATGGTAAGGCTGGAGGGGGTCAGCGTCGAGGTGGGAGAGGGCTGCGACGGATGCGGGGCATGCCAGGATTACTGCATCTTCTCACAACTCCGCCTGGACGGCGGGCGCGCCGTCATCGGGGACGACTGCAAGGCCTGCGGACGCTGCGCAGCCGCCTGTCCCCGCGGGGCCATCCGCGTCCGCGTGGAGGACCCGGATTATGCACGCCTGTGCCTGGAGCGCCTGGGCAAGCGGGTGGACATCGGCTCCGACGGCTGAAGAATCGGCTGAGGGAACGAATATGCTTTGAAAAGCGAGATTATTCCAGCGCCCTACGAAGTCGTCTCCCATTAAAGGTCCTCGGGTTTTATCATTTTCATCGGAATCCGTCCTGGCGTTTAAAAGCCGCCCTGACATGCTAAAATGAGAGCCAGCGAAAGGAGTCGGTTCGATGGGAAAAATTTCAGGGTCATCACGGGATGCCGTTCTCGACGAGATAGTCCGCCGCCTCATAGAGGCATATCAACCTGATCGGATATATCTATTCGGGTCCATGGCCAGGGGAGATGTCGGGCCCGAAAGCGACTACGATCTATTGGTCATCGTGCCGGATGATGCCCCGCCAGAGCGCAGGCGCAGTCATCTCGCCTACGAAAGGTTGTGGGGCACTGGCACAGCCGCGGACGTTCTGGTCTGGACAAGGAGCTATTTCGAGAGCCGCTTGCATCTCAAGGCTTCTCTTTCTGCTACCATCGCGGAGGAGGGGAGAATCCTGTATGCCGCATGATCCGGTCAGGATCGAAGAGGTCAGGAGCTGGCTGGCGAAAGCCGAAGTGGATATGAGGGCGGCGGAATACGAGCTGACCGCGGACCCTCCGATCACGCCGGATATCGTTTTCCACGCCCAGCAACTGGTAGAAAAATCGCTGAAGGGGTTCTTATCGTGGAATGACGTTCCCTTTCGGAAGACCCACAATCTCGTGGAGCTGGGAGAGCAATGCTCCAAGCTGGATAGCACCTTGGAGACCTTGCTCCGAAAAGCGGCAGTTCTGACGGAGTATGCGTGGAAGTTCCGCTATCCCGGAGAGCTCGAGGAGCCAACCTCGCAGGAGGCGGAAGAGGCTTTGACGCTCGCCAAGCAGGTTTACGAGGCGATCCTGAAACGCCTCCCCGAGGAAACCAAGCCGCGACGCCGGGGTCCTTGAAAGCGCCGTCTCCCACGCACGTTCCCATATCACGGTTATGATCTGGACCGCCACAGGAAGCTGGTTAAAGGGATCGGGCCGCGAGACCTCACCATTGCTTCCATCCGCTCGTCTTTCCCGCGAGATGACGATCCGAGAAACGCGTCGTCTAGTTTGATACATGACGCTGGAGGGAAGCGTAAGAAGAGAACAGAAAGGGACGCTAGGCGGCCCTGGACCGAGCTGTCACGGAGGCGGGATGGAAAACGATCAATGCCGATGACGCGTGTTGGGAGAGCGGGGTATAGCCGCCGGCGGGCGCGGCGCCGTCATCCCATGAGGATGCCCCCGGCGATGCGCACCGCCGCCGCCTTATCCCTCATCCCCACCCTCTTTCAGCTCCACGCGGAAGCGGCATACCGGGTCTCCCTTGGTCAGCAGCCTGCTGAAGCCCTCCGTCACGAAGGCGGGGTTCAGCTCCTCGAGCATCCCCACCAGGGAAGCGCCCAGCATCACCTCGCACAGGTCGGGCTCCCGCGACCAGATCCTCGCCACCGGGCATGTCTTGAGCTCCTTCTCGAAGGCCTGGGGCGTGTTCTCCACGTAGCCGTCCCAGAAGTTGGCGAAGGAATCGTCGATGGTGTCCTGCAGCTTGGGGAGGCCCATGCAGTCCACGAAGTCCTCGGGGCTGCTGCCGGAGAGGGCCATCCACATGTGGGCGCCCTTCTTGCCCTGGCGGTAGAACTCGTCCCGCAGCCTGTCCACGAAGGCCTCTCCCCCCACCTCCTTGCCGACGCGGTAGAGGGTGACCACGAACCTGGCGAGCGCCTCCGTCCAGTTGCGGTAGCGCTTGCCCATCTCCTCCTCGCTGACCGGGTATCTCTCGTAGTCCGGCATATCCGCCATCCCCATCACCTCGCTCTTCATCCTCAGCCCATCGCGCCGCGCCAGTGCCATTATATCCCGATGGGGGAAGGCATATGCCCATGATCGAGGTCCGCCGCCTTATATTATTTTTCTCGCGATGCTATTCTGCGCTCGATACCGGAGATGAGATGTCGGCGGTGGAAGAACCATACCTGTACGAAGATACCCAATAATTGGTAATCAGCCGCTTCGGCCAAACGATAGCGCGGCTTGTTCGCACAGAAGAAACACGCATCACACTTCAAGACCCGGGAACGCATTAAGAACCGGTCCCCGGGGCGTCGGCTTGTTCACCCCAAAGGTGCACGAACCATGCTTCAAGTCCCCAGCTCGTCCCGGAGGAACTCCAACACCTTGGGCCAGGAATCCTCCGCGGCCCTGGCGGCGCCCTCCGCCGTCCCCCCTAAGCCTTCCCAGACCCTGACCGTCGGCAGGTAGAACTGGCGCATGGTGGTGGGGAAGAAGGGGTAGGGGATGAGCATGTGCCCCCCGTCCTCGTAGGAGAGCAGCTGGTGGGCTCGCGGGTAACCGTGAGCGTCCAGGCGGTCGATGGCTATGCGGGAGAGCTTATCGGACGGCCACACCCCGTCCCCGGGGTTGCCGATGAGCAGGAACGCCGCCTGCGAGCGCTCCACCGGTATGGTGGCCTTCTCAACGAGCGAGCTCTGCTGCTGTAGGCTATATTCGAAGGAGGGCGCGTCGAGGTAGGGCGTCCCCTTCTCCTGGGCTTCGCGGAATAGCCTCTCCTGCTCCTCGCTAAACATCGTCCTGAGGTAGGGAAAGGCCTCGCCGCGGTAGGTCCACGCCGGGGCGTCCCCCTCGCCGATCCCTCCCCAGATGACGCCGCTGGGAGTGTATCCCACCACCGCCTTCACCTGGGGGAAGAGCGAGGCGGCCAGCATGGCCAGCTCTCCTCCCCGCGACGCCCCGACGACGCCGATCCTGTCCTTGGCGACGACCTCCTGCTGGTTGAGCCACGCTATGGCCTTTTCCACGATCTCCAGGGGGATGTTCTCCAGGGTCTGGGACAGTCCCGGGGCCCCGAAGTAGGCCAAGGCCAAGGTGGGCATGCGCGTCTTGGAGGCGATGACCGTCGCCCAGCGCTCGTTGTAACCGCCCTCGGACCCGCCCAGGACGATCAACGCCGGCGTGGGTTCCTCTATCTCTTTCGGCGTTATGAAAACTCCCACCACGGGGTCGCTCAGGTTCTCCTTCTTCAGGTCGACGTCCACCACCCGCTGGACCTCCTGGCTTGCCACTTCCTGTCCGTCCAGGCTCAGGGAGACGACATAGGTGGTGATGGCGGCGAAGGGCGATACCATCTCCCCCGCGGGGGCGCAGACCATGGACCAGAAGAGCCCTGCCTGGTCCACTCCCTGGTAGGATCCGTCCGTGGGAGCGTCTCGAGAGGTGTCCACGGTCCCCGTCTCGTCCGCCTCGAAGGAAGCCTCGGCCGACCAGGTGTTGCCGAACTGGTCCTGGCCGGATACCCGGAGCGAGGCCATCTCGCCCGGCGACAGCCCCGTGACCTTGATGCTGACGGGGTCGCCCACGAGCACCTGCTGGGGCGAAACCTCCAACGCGGGTTGCATATCCCGACCCCCTTTCTTATCTCCGCAGCCCGGCGCGCTCGCCACCAGGCATGCTACCAGAAACATGCTGACGAAAAGCCGCTTTCCTGCGCGCGCGTAATTGTCTCCGGTTCGCCCGCGCCGGGAGCGTTGCATGCCCCCATTCCCCGGCAAGCACCTTCCTCCCATCGTCCACCTCCGCCGCGTTATCTTCCGATATCTCCTGTTTCCATTAGGAACGTGGCGGTCCGCCACTTCCGCCGCTCGGCGGGATGCCTGAGGATGCATGTGTTCATGTGGCGGGCGACGCGCGCGCCTCTCTTGAGTGCCGCGCCGCGCGAACCGCCGACTATCTTATCGGTTAGTCCCCGCCCTGTTCTTAACCCCGGCCTCCATCCAGCCCAGGAGTTCTGCGCGACGCTCGGAGCCGGATGGCCGCGGCGCGGATCTCCCGGTCCTGAGGTGTGTGGCACCCGGGGCCGGGCCGTCCGAGAGGACGGGGCGGAACGGTTCTGGTATAGTGGCAAGGGAAAGGAAGTGGTCCGCGAGGTGCCTGAAGGAAACGCCCGCAGGTCGATGTTCGGCGTCGGACCCAAGTGCATGCTCTTCGGCCTTCTCTTCTCCTCGCCGGTGATCGTGTTCGCCTGGCTGACGCACCCCAGATACGCGATAACTAACCGGTGGAAGATACCGTTCAGGGTCGCGTTGTGACCCGCCTCCTTTGGCCCACATGGCTTGTGAGAGATAAACGTAAGCGCAGCGTAGTGATTGGAGAGAGTCATGGCACCACAGGAAGAAGGCGGGGCCCGGCGTTTCGTCGTCGTGGAGGAAGGCGTCATCCGCCCCACCGATCCCAGGCCCTACCGGGTCAAGCCCAGGCTGCCCGGCGATTACCCGCGGGTCCCCAAGGCCTGCCTCGACGCGGCCCAGGCGCTCGCGACCCCGCTCCTGTCGAACCCGCCCCTGTGCGACGAGCTGGTGGCCTTCGTCCAGCACCTGTGGACGGAGGAGGAGGCTTCCCTGGTCCGGCACCTGCGCCCCTACCGCGGAACGAGCTGCGCCGAGCTGGCCAGGATCGAGGGAAGGCCGGTGGCCGAGGTGGAGGGCATCCTGAACCGCCTGGAGACGGAGAAGAGGTCCATAGGCAGCAGCGGAAGCGGCGGCAAAAAACGCTACAAGATGAAGCGCATCCTGGGCGAGATATTCGAGGAGACCCTCATGGGGCACGACCCGGAGAACCTGAGCGACTGGCACAAGCGCTTCATCGAGCTCTGGGAGGACCTCTTCATGACCGGCTGGATGCTCGATTACCAGCGGGCTTACAAGATGAACAGCGCGAGGGTGGTGCCGCTGAGCGAGGCGATACAGGCCGGCCAGTCGGCGATGCCCTATGACAAGCTGGAGATGATCCTGGAGCGCTACGACAGGTTCGCGGTGACCAACTGCCAGTGCCGCATGTCGGCGGAGGTGCTGGGGAAAGGCTGCGGCAAACCCATCTCGAACTGCTTGGTGATGGGGGAATGGGTGGAGAAGAGGGTGAACGACGGCTGGTACCGGGAGGTGAGCCGCAGGGACGCCCTGGAGATAAAGGCCGAGGCCGCCGCGAACGGGCTGGTGAGCTGGGTGATCAACATGCAGGAGGGCAAGGGGCAGGCCTCCTGCTCATGCTGCGCCTGCTGCTGCTACAGTTTCCGCCTGGTGACGGAGTTCGCCTGCCCCAGCGTCATCGCGCCGCCGCATTTCATCCCCTCGGTCGACGCATCCCGGTGCACCCATTGCGGCAAGTGCGCCAGGGTCTGCCCCACGGCGGCCCTTATCGTGGACACCAAGGGCAAGGGGTACCGCCGCCTGCCGGAGCGCTGCATCGGGTGCGGGTTATGCGCGGTGACCTGCGACAAGGCGAAGGCGGTGACCATGATGCCGGTTCCCGATCACCACCGCCCGCCGAAGAACATGTTCTCGCTGATCGCGGGGCAGGCGCCCGGGATGCTCAAGTCGGCCTGGCAGGTGGCTCGGAAATACCGCCGCGAGGCACGCCCCTGAAGGGGGGCGCCTGCATCCCGTATTCACCCCTACCGGTAACCGGAGAACGCGCGCCGCGACCGGCGTTCGAGCCGGGCCCTTCCGTAAACGGATAGCCGCGGGACCGGGCTGCGTAATGCCATGTCGCTTTCCAAGCCGGACATCGCTACGCGGTGCTGTCCCGGTGGGCTTCTTCCGGGTTGGTAGGACTTGGCAAACGTCCCTGACCTTCGAAGAGAAAACGAACGCCCACCAGACAACCCCACGTCTCCCAGGACTTCGCTTTCCCCGCCGGACGTTGTAATCTTGATACGCGGGCGCGCGCACGCGCCATGGCGACCGCTTTCGCCTGGGAGGGGGAAACGGGGTCAGGAGGGAGATCATGAAGAGCGCGAAAGCGGCGATCGGCTTGTCGGCACTGGCGGCGGGAGTGGGGGCCCTCGCGGTCTCGCGCATGAAACCGTCCACCCGCGCCTATATCAGGTCGGTGGGGTGGCACCGGCCCGACCTCTGGCTGCACGGTATGTTCTACATGAGCCACACCCTGCAATATATCCGCATGGGGAGGTTGGCGACGGGTTTCGCCCACCGCATCCCCGGCCATATGAAGAGGCATTACGCCGAGACCTACCACGGCAAGCTGGTGCCCCTGGAGGAGGCGCAGAAACTGGTGACCGTCTCCGAGAACATCGAGCTGCGCGACCTGGAGAAGATCATCCCCTTCAGCATGTGCAGGGACATCGTGCTGGAGAATCCCGACGCCATCCTCGCCTGCAAGTGCGTCTGCCGCATGACCTCTCCCAACCACTGCCAGCCCGACGAGGTGTGCCTGGTCATCGGGGAGCCCTACGTCAGCTACATCCTGGACCACCAGCCCGAGTTCTGCCGGCGGGTCACGGCGGAGGAGGCGGTGGAGATACTGCGCCGGACGGACGAGGCCGGGTGCCTGCACGCCGCCTTCTTCAAGGACGTGACCCGGGGCCGCTTCTACGCCATATGCAACTGCTGCCCGTGCTGCTGCGTGGCGCTGAAGTCCCACCGCTTCCACGGCGTGCCCTTCTACGGCCACTCAGGGCTGGAGCCCTCTTTCTCATCTGACTGCAACGGCTGCGGGAAGTGCGTCAAGGCCTGCCTCTTCGAGGCGCTCGCTCCCGGCGGCAAGCACCAGCCCCCCGTCCTGGACCGCGAGGCCTGCATGGGCTGCGGCGCCTGCCGCGCCGCCTGTCCACAGGGCGCCATCGCCCTGGTGGAGGCGGAGGGGCGCCCCGCCCCCTTGCGCCTGGACGAGTTGCTTGAGTCCGCTCGCTGACGGCGGGCGCCTTTCCCGCGTAAGCGTCCTCGACATCTCGGGTGACTAGTGGCGAGAAAGCTTTTCGTAATGGACGTTCGTTTCTCATCGGTGGCGCCGGAAGCTGCGTTTCCGGGCAGCCGTCCCCGATGCCTCGCGGTCACGCTCGAGGTCGGGTGTCGGGAAGTCACATCGCCTTGTTTCCTCGCACCCCGTGAGGACAAGTCCCATGCCCGGTTTCGCAGGGTGTAGGTTACAAGGCGAGGGAAAGGTATAGGAAGACCGTCGCCGGAAGGAAGAAATTGTCAGAAGCGCGGGGCGAGAACGCCTCCGCCGCGGAGGCCAGCAAAGCGCTCGCCGCGAAATGCCCCCACCTGAAGGCGACGGGCAGGTCCGCGACGTAACGGAACCAGCAAGCCATGATGAGGATGGCCGCGAGGGACCCGAAGGCCACGGCCAGGGAGCCGAGGTAGGATTTTTCCTTCGCCCAGGGCAGCCGGTACCTCCTCCTTCCCAGGCCGGAGCCGAGCAGCCCCCCCAGGCCGTCTCCCACCGCCAGGCTCCCCATGGCGCACGCGGCGGCGAACAGCCTGTCCAGGTGGAAACCCAGGGCGGTGAAGAGGGCGAAGGAAAAGACGTAGACGACGATGCCCGACCACCTCTCCTCATCGTCGGATACCGAGGAATAGAAGCTCTCCAGGGCGGGAACGCGGTTTTTAAGTAAGGGCATTGAAAGCACCGCGAGGAAGGCCGCGCACACCATTATCACGGGCGCCGTGGGCTTCTCCCAGAAGGGAAGCCCGAACACCCAGAGCCCCGTTCCGATATGCAGGAGGTCCCGCACGTAGGTGGTGCGAAGGCCCTTGCCGCGCACCAGCACGCAGAAGGCCGCTCCTCCGCCCAGCACTCCCAGCCATAGCAGGGTCAGGTACAAGTCCTTCAACCCAATCGCCTCCGACGTTTGCCTGCCGGCGGCCCGTTCCGCCTCGGGGCGGCTCCGCGAAAGGCGCCGTGCGCCCCGCGCCGCCTCATGCCGAGATCCATATCCCCACCGCGAGCGCGAGGCCAGTGGCCAGGTGGGCCAGTATGGTCATGGCCTGGGCGGGGACCAGCTTGTCCGCCCGGTCGTGTTCCCTCCACAGGATGGCCGAGGCCGGAAGGGAAAAAGGCAGGCCGGCGAGGCCGAGGAAGCCCCACCCCCCGTAGACCTCGAGCAACGAGAAGGCCACCACCAGCGCGTAGGCCGCGACCACCATGATGATATACACGTATCTCGAGAAGCCGCTGCCCAGGCGCGCCACCAGGGTGAGCTTTCCCGCCTCGCGGTCCGTCTGGAGGTCGGGGAACTCGTTGATGAGGATGATGTCGGTGATCAGGAAAGCCGGGGGCAGCGAGGCCAGGAAGGCGTTCAAGGTGAAGCGCTCGGCGAGAACGTAGAACACGCCCAGCACCGGAAGGACGCCGAAGGCCAGGAAAATGGCCGCCTCCCCGAGGCCCCGGTAGGCGAGCTTGAGGGGCGGAGCGGTGTAGAACACCCCGATAAGCACTCCCGCCGCACCGATGCCCAGCACGGGAGGGAACGATCTTCCCAGCAGGAACATGACCGCGACGCCGCACCCGGCGCAAACCGCGAGGGAGCCTAGGGCCATGGCCAGAAAAGTGCCCTCCCGCTCCCTCCCCTCCACCAGGTGTGGGGAACCGCCGCTGAAGGGGGTCCGCCTCACCTCAATCGTGTCCGCGCCCAGCCGGTAGTCGAAGTAGTCGTTGAAGAGGTTGGCGGCTGCGTGGGCGGCCACCAGCCCCGCCATCACCAGGGTGAACCTGGTCCAGTCCAAGGTCCCCGTGTCCCTGAAAGCGAGGGCCGCGGCCAGCAGCGCCGGGGTGATGATGGCGGTGAAGAAAGGGGCTCTGCTCAGCTCGAGGTATTTTTTCATCGTCAATTCAGGGAAGGAGCCTCGGCTCGCACGCTCCACGGCGTGTGGCGGTGGCGCGCCGGCTCCGACCCCGGACCTCCTCTCCCTGTCCAAGGATGGCTGACAACGTTGGGTACTGCAGCGGATCACGCCCGCGGGCCGCGCGACCCCTCCAGCACGCGCCGGGAGAGAGATCCGCCAGAGGCGCGGGCCGCTGGATCGCCCGCACCGTAGTATATCTAGGACAACCTTCCTCTCTTGTCAATATGAGGGCATGCCGACCTCCTCCCGCGCCAACGCCCGCGCACGCAGAGGAACCGAACCCTATACCGCCGGAACAGCAAGCATGCGCCGCCTCTTATGGCGTTCGGGTGCCGGAGCCTCCATGCGGTTATAATGGTCCTGAACCCAGTGCGTGGCGGTTCCGCCGGGCCTTGATCTCGTGGGGGGGGGCAAGGCCGGGGGTTGGGAAAGGATGGTGCTTGAGATATGGCGGTCGGCGATACGCTTTCAAACGATTTCTCCATGCTGGTGCCCGAGCCGGAGGCAAATTTCTTCCTCCCGCAGGACATCATCGACCACCTGTCGCAGCTTTCCGCCGCGCTGGAAAAGCTACTCAAGTGGACCCTTCAATACGGTCACAGGGGAAAGGCCCGCCTTCCCCGGGGGTTGGAACGGGCGCTCAACCTCGAGCAGGTGAAGAGGGACATAGGCATATATTGAATTGACCTAATAGCCTCCCCGCAAGCCCACCCCGCCTTCACAAATTCTTAATAATACGTGGATAGAATAACGATGCGAGGACGCGCGAAGGCCTGCGCCTGTCCGGGTGTTGAGGCCGTACGCGGGGCGTCTTGTGCTTCGCGCTTGGAACAGGTCGGGAGTCCGGTATGAGGAGAGAGAAGATACTTATCGTAGATGACGAGCCGCGCATCGTGAGCTTCGTTAAAGCCTACCTGGAAAGGGAGGGGTATCCCACCCTGGAGGCCGGGGACGGGCTCAAGGCCCTCGAGCTCTGGCGCGAACAGCGACCGGACCTGATCATCCTGGACGTGCTCATGCCGCGCCTCGACGGCCTGGAGTTCTGCCGCGAGGTGCGCAGGGAATCGAACGTGCCCATAGTCATCCTCTCGGCGCGCTCGGACGAGGACGACCGCATCCTGGGCCTGGAGCTCGGCGCGGACGATTACGTGGTCAAGCCCTTCAGCCCCCGGGAGCTCGTGGCCAGGGTGAGGTCCCTTCTGCGCAGGCGCAGTGAGGGCGCGGGCGATGAGGACAATATCGTGGCCGGTCCCCTGACCGTGGAGGGAAGAGGCCACCGCGCCACCCTGAACGGCGAGGAGGTTCCCCTGACCCCGATGGAGTTCGCCGTGCTCAAGGCCCTGGCATCCCATCCCGGCATGGTGCTCTCCCGCGAGCAGATCATCCGCATGACCCAGGGAGATTATTACGAGGGGTACGACAGAAACATCGATACCCACGTCAAGAACATAAGGAGAAAGCTTGAGGGAAAGGAAGGCGGCTGGACGTTCATCGAGACCGTCCACCGCGTCGGATACCGCTTCCGGGCGAAAGAGAGGAAGGAAAAGGTTTAGCCTGAGGACGAAGCTCTTCTTCGCCATTCTGGGCTCCACCCTGGCCTGCATCGTCTTTTTCGCGGTCATCTCCAACCTGCTGGTGCACAGGCAGTTCGAGCGCACTTACGAGGGGTTTCGGGTGTGGGTGGAAAGCGGGGAGGTGCCGCCCCCCCCGCCCCCGCACCCCGGCGACCTCTCGGCGGAGAAAAGCGAGCGCCTGCTCGCCATAAACCTCAGTTACGTGTTCACCGGACTGCTGGGGGTGGTCCTGGCCTTCCTGCTCAGCTATTACCTCTCCAACCGCATCTCCAAGCCGCTGGCGCTGCTCACCGAGGCAACGCACCGCGTGGCGGGAGGCGATTACGGCGGGGGAGTCGACGTCAAGGGGGACAAGGAGGTGGAGGAGCTGGCGGAGGCCTTCAAAACCCTTTCGGAGAACCTGGCGAGAAACGAGGCCCTGCGCAAGAAGATGGTAACGGATATATCGCACGAGCTTCGCAGCCCCCTTGCCGTCCTGAGGGGACACCTGGAGGCCCTCGAGGACGGGGTGATCGAGCTGGATGAAGGGGTGCTCTCCGTGCTCATGGAGAACAACAACCTGCTCTCGCGCCTGGTCGAGGACCTGCGCCAGCTGGCGCTGGTGGACGCGGGGCAGATCGAGCTGGACCTCATGCCCGTCGACCTGGAAAAGGCGCTGAGAAGCGCCGTGGCCGTCTTCGAAAGGGAGCTGGCGGAAAAGGAAATAAACGTGGAGGTGACCATCGAGCGGGGACTCCCCGACGCCCTGGCCGACCAGGGGAGGTTGAGCCAGGTTCTTCACAACCTTCTCTCCAACGCGCTGCGGTACGCCCCCCGGGGAGGGCGCATAGACATCGGAGCACGAGCCGACGAGGGCGAGATCATTATCTGGGTGGCGGACAACGGTCCGGGAATAGAGCCCGCAGAACTCCCCCTGGTGTTCGAGCGTTTCTATCGCACGGACAGCTCGCGCGCCAGGGATACGGGCGGCACGGGACTGGGCCTGAGCATCGCCAAGGGACTGGTGGAGGCGCAGGGCGGGCGCATGTGGGCGGAGAGCGAGCCCGGGAGCGGAACCGCCATGCTTTTCACCCTACCCATAGCCTTGGCAGAAAAGCACTAGAAAGGCTCCTCTTATTGAAGCTCGCCAAATGTCGCTAAATGCATTTACCCGCATGTTCGAACATGTGGCCCTATAGCTAGAATAAATTACCATTAAAGCGTCACCGATATCTACGAGATGCAATAAAAGGCAAGGCGAGCCATCCTTTCGTCACGAGAGGATACCGACGAAGCGCCCTTCGGTCGCCAGATAGGTGCGGCTTTTCAGGCCGCTCGTAGAATACCTTCACCGAGATCCGCCGGTTGACTAGGCGTCGAGCTCATCCCCAATTCGCGTAGGCCGAGGCAGCTAACCGAATGCCTTCACGGAGATGTGCCGGCGCAAGTCAGATTCCCGCCTGTGCGTCCCTACACCCTGCTCGTCTCCGCTCAGCCCCCGCCTGACGCCCCGTCTTGTTTTACACATGTCACAGCGCCGCTCCACAAATCCTTAACTTTCGCCTCCTAGCATTTACTCGTACGGCAAACGCCAATGCATGGAATGAAAGGCAAAGGAGATGAGATGAAAAGGGAACGCAGAAAGACGAGAAGGACGTTGAAACTGGTGTCCCCGGCGGTGTTGCTCGTGGCGGTTGCGCTGGTGGCGGCTTCGTGCGGCGGAGGCAATGCGTCCACCCAGTCCGCCGGGAGCTCGTCCAAGCTCCCTCCCGGAGCCGCGACTTCCGAGTCATCGGGCGCCTCCACATCCACGAGCGCCGCCTCGGGCGTCGCGGAGAGCGCAACCGCTTCCTCTTCGGACACGACGTCCGGTAGCGCCACCGGCACCTCCACCTCGAGCTCCAATAGCTCGCAGAACACCGCCGGGATCACCAAGACGGCGTACCTATCGGGGGCGAACTTCACCGTGGTCTCGGTCTCGAGGGAGGACAGCAACGCCACCGTGGCCGGGACGAACACCAGGGAAGTGGCGGGAGACTTCCTTTACGTGGAGCTATCCATCACCAATGTGAGCGGCGAGCTGGTCGACCTCTCGGATTTCTCCTTCCGCCTCTGGAACTCCGCCATCGACGCCGACCTCTACGAGGACTATTACGGAAGCGACGGGGCCTACGGCGGCTACGTCTCCGCCAACATGATCTCGGCGTCCCTGCTGGATCTCAGCACCTTGCAGTCGGTTTCCTACAAGCTGCGTATCGGAGAGACGGCCGAGGACGTATTCCTCTTCTTCGATCTCAATCCCCTGAGCACGGCGAAGAACGAGGGGGTCACCATGGACGGCACCAACCTGGTCATCTACGACACCGAGACCGGCGACAAGGCGGAGATCAACCTCTCCGGTTTCGCCGGGTGAGGCCGAAGGGAAGGGATGGGAAATGCGCTCGATCAAGAGGGGAGTCAGGAGCTTCCTCCGGCACCCCCTGCGGAACCTGGTGGTATTGCTCCTGCTCTTCGTCTGCCTGACCTTCTCCCTTTCCATGCTGGCGGTGAAGCTGGCCGCGGACAGCCAGGTGGGCGAGGTGAAGAGGAGCGTGGGCAATTACGCGGAGGTCAGGGTCAGCTCCGAATACCGCATGGCGGTCTTCGAGGAGGAACGGTCACAGGAGGAGTCGGAGCGGGCCGCCCGGGCGCGAAGGATGAGCGAGGAGGAGATTCAGGAACAGAAAACCAGGTTCCTGGTCCCCGAGGAGCTGGCGGACGCTTTTTCCCAGATGGATGAGATCGTCACCTACGATAAGGTGCTGGAAGCGCGCATCACCCTGCCGGATATAACCAACACCCAGATGGAGACCATGCTCTCCATGCGGGAGAGGGGCCCCCAGGGCGAAGCCCCCGCGGCTTTGAGCTCCAGCTCATTCACCTTCGAGGGCAACACGGACGGCTCGTCGGTCGCCGACTTCATGCTCGGGAACAAGGAACTGGTAGAGGGGTCGTTCTACACCTACCAGGACTATCTGGACGCCAACCCGGTGGTGATGGTTGAGGAGACGCTCGCGGAGGAAAACGGGATAGGCGTAGGCGACTTAATCGTCGCGGAAAAAAGCGGCGAGAACGGACGCACGGCCGAGGTGGAGCTGACGGTGATCGGCATATACCGCAGCGTCGAGGCACAGGAGCAGGAGAGCGGCTCGAATACCGAGACCTTCAACCCCATGGGGGACACATTCTACGCCCCCTTGTCGGTGGTGCAGGAGCTGAACGGCACACCCGGCTACGTGGAGTTGGGGTCATACTATTTCGACAGCGTTGACAGCACCGGGAAGCTCCAGGAAGCCTTCGAAACGGAGATCGCCGACGGCGACAAGTACGAACTCGCCACCGACTATTCCGATTACGAGTCCATAGCCGACCCGCTGCTCAAGGTGGGAAAGACCTCCCTCATTGGGCTTGTGGGAGCTCTGGGCGCGTGCGCGCTCATCATCCTCCTGTCCATGGCCATCATCGTCGGGGGAAGGACCAGGGAGCTCGGCGTGCTCAAGGCCATAGGCGCCACCGACCGCCAGGTCATCGTACAGTATGCCGCGGAGGTCCTGTGCATCTGCCTGGTGGCCATAATCCTCGCCACCGGGGCAACCGCCATGGTCTCACAAAAGATGGGGGACTGGCTGCTGAGCGGCAATCAGCCGTCCTCGCAGGAGGCCTCGGCGGAGACCCAGGTACCCGGAGGGATGCCGGGTCAGGTCGCTGCCGGCCCCATGGGCATGGGCGGCGACCGTCTCTACAAGGAGGGCGGCAGGTTCGCGGTGGTTTCCGGCCAGGAGGAAGCCGCGGATCTCGAGGTGGTATACCGGGGGAGCATGCTCCTCTACGGAATCCTCATCCTGCTGGCCATAAGCTTCCTGGGAATGCTGGTTCCATTGGTTTGGATCACCAGGCTGCGGCCGGCACAGGTGCTGAGCATGGAGTAAAGGGGTGATGAGATGCAGGACATGCTGGAGATAAAAGACGTGACCAAGGCCTTCAAGACCAGGGCGGGAGAGGTGACCGCTGTGGATGGGGTGAGCATGCGGGCACGCAAGGGGGAAGTCACGGTGATACTGGGACCCTCCGGTTCGGGCAAGACCACCCTCCTGTATCTCGTGGGCTCCCTGGAGAGGCCCGACGCGGGCGAGATCGTGGTCTTCGGGGAGGACATATGCCGTCCCGAAACCGACCTGGTTCAATACCGCCGCGGTCGCGTGGGGTTCGTGTTCCAGTTCTTCAACCTGCTGTCGGCGCTCACGGCCATGGAAAACGTGACCTTGCCCATGGACCTGGTGGGGGTTCCGGCCGACGAGCAGAGGAGGCGGGCCTCGGAGCTCCTCGAGCGCATGGGCATAGAGGGAAGGGTGCAGAGGATGAGGACCAACAAGATGAGCGGCGGCGAGAAACAGAGGGTGGCCATAGCGCGCGCCCTCGCCAATGACCCCGACCTCATCCTGGCCGACGAGCCCACCGGAAACCTGGACAGCGCCACGGGTGCCGTGGTGGTAGACATCCTGGTGGAGCTGGCGCGCAGGGACGGAAAATGCGTCGTCATCGTGACCCATGACGAGGGAATCTTGCGCGCGGCGGATTGGGCCTACCGCATGGAGGACGGGAAGCTCCGGGGAATCGAGGTATGAGCCAAGCGTGCGAGGAAGCGGCTGCTTCGGGTGGAGGCATTCGTGAAAGGCGGAAAGCTGAGGCCGGCCGGGCCGGGGAAGCATCGGAAGAACGCCACCTGGTTGCACGGAAAGAGGTGATGAAAGTGGACCACACTGGACCTGCGCATATTCCCCCCACCCCGATCTGTCCCCGGCCTCCGGTCCGG
>JABLXL010000089.1 GCA_013178005.1 Actinomycetota bacterium | reverse complement strand
GCACCGCATCGGCACCGGCCTGGGCCTGTACATCGTGCGCCTGGTGGCGGACCTTTTGGGCATCGAGGTGAACGTCGAATCGGAGCCGGAAAGCGGCACCACCTTCCACCTCCGCCTTCCCGCGGCCCATGCGCGGAGGCGCCGCTAGCGCGGGGCCCGCGACGACGTCAGACCGCGCGAAACAGGCCCAGAAGTAATGGCGCCGCGATAAGGGGGGGCAGCTCCTCGCGTCATGCCTCGATAACCCAAGCCCATCCTGCTTTCCAGTGGCTGTACTGCGCGCCGCGAGGGAAACGGTCCCTTGCGCCCCGCCTACCATTTGCGCTGAGGAGCGCGCGGAGACGCGCATTACCAGCGCCGGCGCCGAAACCAGCGGTCCCCTTACCCCGCCCGCCTCCAAGCTGGAAGCGAGAAACGGCCTTCCCCGTCCTGGGGGAACGGCAGTTCGCGGCCATAGTCATGGATGAAATGTCTCCTTTTCAACCCGTACCATTCCTGCAGGGTGATTTCGGACAAGCCGGGTTGGTACCCGCTCCTCGCCAGCTGGAAATAGGGCGCGGCCACCAGAGCGCATCCCACGTGGCCTGCCGGCACCTCCCGCAACACCGCGTCCGCTATGATCTCCCGGTACGCGATGTCATGGTTGGCGCCCACCCGCAACACGCTCCTTACCATGTTGAGCACGATGCCCTTCCTGGCCGCCTCGGCCCCGTCCTCGAGGGCGCCCTCCCCACACCTCCCGACGTCCTCCATGAGCAGGCAAGCGTGGCGATCTCTTTCCCGCGGTATGCCCACGGCCACCGCGGCGTATAGCACCGCCCTGCCCTCATACGAACGGTATTTCCCGGCGCATGGCACGTGGCTGCCGGGCAGCAGGGGAAAGTGGCTCCTCTCGCGGGTGCCGAAGAGCATGCGCGACGCGCGCCTCAAGGCCACGCCGTTCACGAGGCGTATTCCCTCGAATTCCGCGGCCTCCGCCGCCCCCAGCAGCGGCGGTCCCTCCACGCCGTCGCGCGCCACGTCGTACCCCCAGATCACGCCCCTGGGGCCGCAGAAAGAGGATACGGTGATCATGTTGATCTGACCGATGTAGGTGTCCTCCACCTCCGCCTCGTCGTAGGCGACGATGGCGTCGAGCAGCTCCGATCCCGCCTGGGAGAAGGTCTTCCTGGTGACGCCGATACCCATCACCAGGCCGATTAAGTACCCTCCCCACCCGGGATACCCCACGCAGTGGCGGTCTTCCGCGCCCACGGCGGAGGCGAGTATCTCCTCGGGGTCGAAACCCGCGGCGCGGGCCGTGTCGCGCCACCGTTTCCCGCGCGCGCTGATTACGGGATCCAAGGTTTCAGGTGCAAGCAAGATCTCCATCTCCATCCTCCAGTGCCTTCCGTATAGTCACAACACCACCACCTTCCAACGCTGCCGCGCGCGAACGGTTCGCGCGCGTCACGCCGCCCTGCGCACCAGGCGGCTCGCCGACCTGATCAGCCTCTCCAGCGCCTGGCCGTTGACGTTCTGGGCGATCTTCAGGAGCGGCCTGATATCCGGGTTGTAGAGGAAAGCTATTCCCTCCACCTCGGCGATCAGCTCCGAAAATCCGAGGTAGAGGGACAGGGGAGCTATCTTGGAGCTCCAGGAGGTCCAGCCCAACCCCTCGACGGCGCCCGAGGACACCGCCATCTCAAGGGCCGGCCGCACCAGGAATTGTATAGGGGCCATGCCGCCCCTGAACTCCCGCAGGATGGCCACCTCGTCGAGGAAGAACACCCGCGATCCCTTGATGTGACGGCGCATCGCGCCATCCAGCAATTCCCGGACCCCCGGCGTCCGGAAGCCATGGGCCTCCAGGGTCCGGACCGCGGCCTTGTCCACCGGCACAACCGCCCCCCATGCGAAACCCCCGACGGCTTGCTCCTCGTCCCCACGCATGATAGTTAGGCAGGAGGGCGGCTCGAGCTCCCGTCGCATCTTCTCCACCACCTCCTCAGGCTCCCAAGCCTCGTTCCACGGAGGCTCGGAGAAGACGCGGGCGTACGCCAGCGCCGTGTCACGCATCACATCGGCCGGCACCTCACAGGCGCCATGATAGGAACGGAAGCCATCAGGGCTCCTAACCGGCGCTTCGCCCGGCGGATACAGGCGGAACGGGGATGCCAGCGCCTTTAGCATGAAGTTGAACCTCATCATGCCTCCTCTCCCTCTTTCTCCTTCCCACCAACATCTGCTACGGGTGGCGCCGGCGCGCCCGACTCGCCCCGGCGCATCTCCTTCTAATCCAGAGATTCATTCCATGCGCAAGGAATTCCTTTGTCGGAAAAGAGACGTCGACACGGGAGACGGGCCGGCGCGCATGGCGCGATGGAGCGTCTCGCCAAAGGGATTCAGCGACCCCTATGAAGGCGAAGCCATGTGCGCCATCGTGAAGCGCCTCGCCAGGGCCCCGAAAACCAACCCGCATGGAATTTGCGTTGTGATGGAAGATGGAATGGGAACAAGCGGCGCTCGTGTCCAGGATATGGCCAACCAGGGCAAGCGGATCGCCGGTTACCGGTGACCCAGGCCGCTGTGTTAGCCTTAACCTGGCGACCCGGTGCGGTCGCGCCGGCAAACCCGGGGGAAATGGACAGCGGTATCGCGAAGTTCGTCATGACCGTCTTTGAGGCGATGGCCTTGCTCGCCATCGCCTGGCTGGTGCTGAGGTCGAACCGGGAGCGCTTTCTTAACCTCGCCTTCGCCCTCTTCCTCTTCCTGCTCGCGTTGTGGGTTCTCTGCGGCTTCCTGCACTGCCTGGCGGACGAGCCCAGCGAGAGATACGTGACGCTGATTTTCTATGCCGCCTACTGCACCGGCGCGTTGGCCGCCGGAGCCCTCTTCCTCTTCGGCCTCTCATTCCTCCTCGGAGGCCGCCCTTCGCCCGGCTGGCTGCGGCTCACGGCATCGACTTCGTTCCTCAACGCCGCCTTCGCCCTTTCGGGCCTGGTGATCCGCGAGGCCGGCTTCGCGCATGGCCGCTTCGCTGTATCCTACGGACCGCTTTACGTCCCCTTCATCGCGTCGACCACGCTACTGTGCGGCGGGGGGATGTTTTCCATCGCCCTCAAACGCTCCAGATCCCGCGGCATTGACCGGACC
The DNA here is from genome assembly GCA_013178005.1 of Actinomycetota bacterium. GTDB lineage: Bacteria > Actinomycetota > Geothermincolia > Geothermincolales > RBG-13-55-18 > Solincola_B. The sequence continues at coordinate 1,303 of JABLXL010000089.1, read as the reverse complement.
CGCGGCAGCTATATACTGATGGGGTTCGGGATCTTCATCGCATTGGCGTTCGTCGTCGCCGTCGTTCTTCCCGAGCTCACGGGGAATTACGGCACCTCGGACCTGATGTACTTCCTGGTTTTGGTGCCCATCGCCTTCACCGCCTATGCCATCCTCCGTTACCGCCTCCTGGACGTGCGCCTGGCGGTGCGGCGCAGCCTCGCGTATCTGCTCACGCTGCTGGCGTTCGGGGCGCCGCTTCTCGCCTCCTATCTTGGCTTCCGCTCCACCATAGGCTCGCGCCCCGACTTGGAGCTGGCTACCTCACTGGCCTCGCTCGCGCTCGCCATAGTCCTCGCCCCCGCGGCGCTGCACCTGTCCAACCGCCTGGCATCGCGGGTGCTCTTCACGGGGCTCTACGACGAGGCGCTGCTCTTGAACGAGGTGTCGGCGTTGTTCGCCTCCACCGCAAACGTCAAGGAAGGCTTGATCGCGGCCACGCGCATCGCCGCCATCCGCCTCGGCCTTGCCGGGCTGCTGGTGGCGATCCCCGACTCCTCCACCCGCGGGAAGGGTAATTGGGTCATCGGCTATGACCGCTCGGGCGCGGAGGGTTATGGCCATTGCGACACCGATGCCGACGACTCTGCCCTCTTCCATCTACCCGACCTCCTGCTTTCCGAGGACGGGGGACCCATGGATCCCCGCTCGACGGTGGCCGGAATGGAAGATGTGCTCGCGGAGATGCGCGAGCGGGGCCTGGCCGCCTGCGTGCCCGTGCGCGGGCCCGCGGGGATGGCGGCCGTCCTCCTGGTGGGGGAGAACGTGAAGCGCGGCGCGCTGGACCCCCACGACCTCGATTTCCTAGTCCAGTTCGCCGAGAGGGCCGGCATCTTCATCGAGAACTACCTGCTCTCGTCGTACCTGCTCATGCAGCTGGAGGAGCTGAGGGACATCTATGCCCGGCTCGAGGAATCGGAGCGTCTGAAGACCGACATCATCAACGTCACCTCACACGAGCTGCGCACCCCGCTGACCATAATCAACGGTTATACAAGAGTGCTGTTGGAGAGCCATGAACGCATCGGTGAGGAGGAGCGCGGCCGATGCCTTGAATATATATCCTCATCCTGCGAGCGCCTCAACGCCATCCTGGACCAGTTTCTCACCGTGTCCTATTTCCAGCGGGGCACCGCTCAGGCCTCCGCCAAGCCCACCGACCTGGAGGAGCTGTTCGAGGAGCTCAAGTCGGCCTTCGTCCCGGACCAGAGCAAGCGCATAGAGAGCGAGGTGCGTCCCTCGCACCTCACGGTGCTCACCGACC
>JABLXL010000088.1 GCA_013178005.1 Actinomycetota bacterium | reverse complement strand
TGTTCGTGGCGGGAGCGCTCTCCGCCCTGCTCATCATGGGAAGCGTGCTCGGGGGGCTTGCCCTCTGGGACATGCTGCGCCCGGATGCCGCCCAGGCCGTGGAAGCGGCGGGCACGGTCGGCAAGAAGCACTGGTATTTCGCCGAGGGATACACGGGGCCGGGGTTTGAGGAGTGGCTGCTCCTCTTCAACCCGCCGACCGAAGACGGGGGAAGCGGGATGACGTTCACGCCGGATATCCACTTCTACGGGCCTAACGGATACATCGGACTTTACACCGATTATGGCTTGTATCCAGGAGCCAGGGTATCCATCAACGTCAACCAGGTGCTCAAAGAGATGTACAACTACGAGGGAGACGTCTCCATCGTGGTGGAGGACTCCACCTACCCCTTCTTATGCGAGCGCGCCCTCTACTTCAACTACAAGGGCCAGATAACCGGCGGAAGCCACAGCACCGGGTATTCGACCAACACCTACAACGAATAGGGAGAGGCGGAAATGGGCGGGAAACGGCTCAGGGCATCCTCTATAGCGCTTGCGCTGCTTCTTCCCTTCGGCCTGGCTTTCCTTGCGGCGCAGCCCGGCTCCGCCTATCCCACCCCCTCGGGCACCTACGAGGGGTGGACGGCCGAGGCCGACCTGGGGTGCGCCAACCCCAGGCACGTGCAGGTCGCCTCCTCCGGGGGCTGGCTCTACGCCGTCTACGACCAGGGCTCCAACGTCTATTTCCGAAAGACCAACGACCTCCTGGGTTTAACCGGATGGTCGAGTGCGGTGACCCTTGACACCAGCTCCTCAAACACCGCCAACAACGCCTACATAGACGCCTCGGGAAAGTACGTGGCGGTGTCGTTCTCCGAGATCATCGACGGGCGCTCCGCCCTGGTGGTGCTCTGCTCCTGGGACTACGGCAAGACCTGGCCCTACAAGCACGTGGACAAGGGCTCCTCCTGGAACAACTGGGAGGCGCACCTGGACATCGCGGGGGACAGGGTGCACGCCGCCTACGTCACCGACTACGCGGGAAGGATGGAGGTCTATTACAAGCGCTTCGACCTCTCCCTGAACGTGCAGGCCCAGTCCTTCGCCTCGGACGGCGCCGCCCCCGGGGCTACCCAGCCCTGCATCGAGGCCACAGACGCCACCCGCGCCAGCGTCTACTACGTGCACCTCTCCGGCCCCCCCAACCCCGTATGGCAGGCATATACCTCGGACGGGGCGAGCTGGTCGCGGTGGGAGAGGCTGCCCACGGGAGGGGGCACCGATTTCACCTGGCCGGAGTGCGCCGTCTTCTATGCGGGATCGGCCCGCCGGGTGATCCTGGTGGCGGATGGGAGGAACGTAGAAAATAACTATCGCACGGTTTATTACACCCGCTGGGACGGGAGCAGCTGGAACCCGGAAAGTGGCAAGATCATCGCGCTCGGCTCCTCCCCCTCCTATCCCCAGGCAAGCGGGCGCGGAAGCACCGACGACGTCTTCGTGGCCTTCCGCCAGAGCGGGGGCTCCCTGGGCGAGGAGGGAGCCGGGCACTACAACGCCTCCTCGGCGGAGGAGGGCGCCTGGCAACACGTGGACGACCTCTTCTACCAGAACAACCCCTACGACAACCCCGGATGCATCGACGTGTGCTCGGACGGGGAGCGCTTCTTTTCCGCCTCCGCGGGCACCGGTGCGAGCAACACGGTGATGGTGAAGCGCGAGGACACCAAGGACCCCACGGTCACCCTGAACGACCCCGGCAAATACCAGCGCAAAGACTTCAACCTCACGGCTGCGGCCACGGACGATTTCAAACAGAGCGCGGACTGGCTGCTTTCCCCCGCCAGCGAGAAGTACCAGGAGGGCATCCTGCACGCCGACTTCTACTACCGGAAGCAAGGCACCTCCTCCTGGACGGCATGGCCGGGGGGCGCGAGGGACGAAGACTCCCCGTGGCAGAAGACCTTCCCCGCCTCAAGTGTGGCAGAGGGCTCCTATGACTTCAAGGTGGCGGTCGAAGACACCTGCGGTCGCGTCTCGGAGAACACCCTCTCCGGGATCGTGGTCGACCGCACCCCACCCGCCAACTTAAAGCTGGAGGTCTCCGCCCCCGACGGCAAGAACGGATGGTACGTGGGCCAGCCCAGCTCGGGCCCCAAGATAACGGCGGAGGACGCCGTATCCGGGGTGAAGTCCCTCTACTACAAGCTGGACGGCGCTTCCTCGTGGACCGTCTATTCCAAGCCCTTCGCCCTCGAGGAAGGGGAGCACACCGTCTCCTACTACGCCGAGGACAAGGCGGGCAACGCCTCCGCGGTGAAGACCTCCACCTACAAGGCTGACTTCACTGATCCCGAGGGGGAGATAACCAGCCCGCCATCCGGTAACTATTACCAGAGGAAGCTCTCGGCCGAGGCCTCCTGCTCCGACGCCATATCCGGGGTGGCGCAGGTGGCCTGGCTCGCCGACGGCGCCCCCTTGCGCTCATGTCCCGAACACGCGGTGACCCTGGACCTCTCCCGCCTGGCGGACGGGGAGCACTCCCTGCAGGCGGAGATCGAGGACGCAGCGGGGAGGAAACGCACGACCGAGCCCGTCCTCTTCTACAAGGACACCACCCCGCCCACGGTGGAGGTTACTGAGCCCACGGGGGAGAACTGGGTGCGGGGCATGCTCACGGTAAAGGCGGACATCCGCGACAACCTCAAGGTGGGCCGCGCCTCCTTCTACGTGGACGATAGGATGATCGACGAGCGCACCTCCCCGCCCTGGACGGCCTCCTTCGACACCTCCACGGTGAAGAACGGTTACCACGCCATCCGGGTGGAGGCCTGGGACGCCGCGGGGAACCAGGCCGAGTTCCAGGCCTCGGGTGAGGTCACGGTGTATGTGGGAAACAACATCTCAGAGACCAATCACTTCGCCGAGGGCTGCACGCGGGAGGGCTTCGATACATGGCTGTGCCTGCAGAACCCGGGGGACGAGCCCGCCACGGTCACCGTCAACTACTACCTGGCCGAGGGCCAGGGAGAGGCCTCCATGCGCACCTACTCCCTTCCCGCCCACTCGCGAAGCACCGTATATGTGAACGGCGACGTGGGCGGGGGCAAGGACGTATCCATCCAGGTGACCTCGAACCGCCCCATCGTCTCGGAGCGTCCCATGTATTTCACCTACGCGGGCGAGGGCGGCCGCGCCATCCATGGGGGGCATACCGCCCAGGGAGCGCAGTTCCCGCGCAGGGACTGGTACTTCGCCGAGGGATGTACGCGGGAGGGCTTCGACACCTGGCTCTGCCTGCAGAACCCTCAAGGAGAGGCGGCCGAGGTCAAGGTGGAATACATGATGGAGGGGGGCGCGTCGCTTTTGCGCTCCTACCGCTTATCTCCCTGGAGCCGGGGCACCGTCCCCGTGGACTCAGAGGTGGGGAGGGACCACGACGTGTCCATGCGCGTGACCTCTTCTGTGCCCATCGTGGCCGAGCGCCCCGTCTATTTCCTCTACCAGAGCATGTGGGACGGGGGCCACAACGTCATGGGGGCAGCCCAGCCGGAGCGGGAATGGCATTTCGCCGAGGGATGCACGCGCTCTGGCTTCAACCAGTGGTTCTGCCTCATGAACCCCAACACCGAGACGGCCACGGCCAAGATAACCTACGTCATGGAGGACGGGGGGCGCATCGAGCGGGAATACGCGCTTTCACCCCGCTCGCGCTTCACGGTGAACGTGAACAACGACGTGGCGCGCCAGCACGACGTCTCCGCCACCATCACCTCCGACCTCCCCATCGTGGCCGAGCGCCCCATGTACTTCCTATACGGCTCGGTTATCGACGAGGGCTCGAACGCCATGGGGGTGGCCAGGCCGGGCTCCTCCTGGTACTTGGCCGAGGGGTGCACCCGGGCCGGTTTCGAGGAATGGATATGCTTGATGAACCCTGGTGAGGAGGAGGCCAACGTGGCCCTGCGCTTCATGCTCGAGGATACCTCGGAGCGGGAGCATGAAGTCATCGTTCCTCCCAACACCCGGGTGACGGTGAAGGTGAACGACGTAGTGGGGCCGGAGCATGATGTGGCCTGCGAGGTGATGAGCGACCGCCCTGTGGTGGTGGAGCGCCCCATGTACTCTTTGTACCGCGGCACCTTGTCCGCCGGAGACACCCTCTCGGGCTACACCTTCAACCCCTGACGGGGTCGTATCTTGAATTATTCCTCGCTTCGCTTGAAGCGATGGGTATCGGCCATCGGCCGGGGGCCCTGGGTCCCCGGCCCTCGCCATTATGGGATTGGTTTCTCTCCTGCTGGCCTAAAAGGGGTCAAACTTGGCTGGGTTATGAGCTTTAGCTCTCGATCAACACCTGAAGTTCTAACACGCTAAGCAAAGCAAGGAAAAAGTCAAGATACGACCCCAAGGAAGGTAGCGTAAAAGTAATTGTGTCTGGGTAGCTCTGGACAAGAACCAAAGCAATTAAATAGCCTTCCTCCTAGGAAAACTCGAAGAGAGGAGGAAGGCTATGTCGAAACGTGATGAGCACGCTTCAA
>JABLXL010000087.1 GCA_013178005.1 Actinomycetota bacterium | reverse complement strand
TTATGGCTGGCTTTCCGCAACCTCGCGCGGCATGGAGGTTACGAGCTGGGACCTTGAGGAACCGGCTCAATCCCTGATCCTCCTTCCGGTGATCTTGAGGAAGACGTCCTCGAGGCTCGCCCTTTTCATGTTGATGTCCTCAGCTTTCACGCCATGCTCGTGGGCCGCGGCCACGATACCGATCAGGGTTTCCTGGGGGACCGGCGTGGTGACGCGGTAGGAGCCGTTTTCCGCCGCCACGCTCTTCACCCCGTGTATGCCCCCAACCAATTCGGGATCGAGGGGCGGGTCGAGGCGGAAGGTGATGACGCTGTAGGGCACGTGCTCGTCGATGAGCCTGTCCGGGGTGCCAAGAGCGATGATCTTTCCCCGGTCCATCACCGCCACGCGGTCGCACAGGTACTCGGCCTCCTCGATGTAATGCGTGGTCACTATGACCGTCTTGCCCTGCCCCCGCAAGGACTCGATCATCTCCCAGATACTTCGCCTCGCCTGGGGATCCAGGCCGGTGGTGGGCTCGTCCAGAAAGACGATGCTGGGGTCGTTCACCAGCGCCAGGGCTATGGAAAGGCGCTTGCTCTGCCCGCCGGAGAGGGTGTTGACCCTTGATCCCGCCTTTTCTCCCAGTTCGGCCCGGGCGATGAGCGAATCCACCGGGAGGGACCGGTCGTAGAAGGACGCGAAGAAATCGATGGTCTCGCGGACCGTCAGCTCATCGATAAAGACGGTGCTCTGCAGCTGGACGCCGATGATTCCCTTGATCGCCCTGGCATCGGAGCGGGTGTCCATCCCCAAGACGGTTATCTCCCCGGCATCCGGCTCCCGCAGGGTCTCGATCATCTCCAGGGTGGTGGTTTTTCCCGCGCCGTTGGGACCAAGGATGCCGAATATCTCCCCCTCGAACACCTCCAGGGAGATCCCGTCCACGGCCTTGATGTCGCCGTAGCTCTTCCTCAGGTCGCTCACCGATATGGCGGTGCCCATTCCTTCGCCGCCTCCTACGTGGCTTGGCCTCGCAACTCGCTGCCCGGCATCTCCGCATTTGCAAATCTATCATCATAAGGAGATGATTGAAAGCGCGCGCCATGGCCATCCTCTGGTTTTCCTCTGGCATGGCTGCCGTGGAGGGGGGGCAAAATGCCATCTCCGGTGGTGCGGGTATCTCGAATATCTTTCCAATCCAAAGCGGACTCGCACATGAACCGTTGGCCCACGTCCCGCCTTATAACCTAAGCACGCCGGAAGAACCTCACGGTTTTCCCGCAGCTTTAATCCGTCTTTTTCCCATACAACAGAACGCCTTGACCGTATGCCCACACATTATCCTCGTCGTGGGCAAAGACCCCCAAGATATTCTCTTCGCACTCATATTGGCGCACCCAATGCTCCCCGTTGAAGAAAAAAACACCATGACGAAGCTTCACTTCCAACCCCGGCTCGTTTCGTGCGGGCACGTAATACGAGCCCACGCACCAGACGTGGGAAGAATCGACTGCATAAATATCATGCATGGCCACCATGGACTCCTCGTCACTCAACCCCGCAACCTCAACGGTTCTTTCCTGAAACTGCCTGGCCCATGCCTCACCGTTAAAAAAGTATACGCCGTCAACGGCGCTAATCCAGACGTGTTTCGCGTCAACTGCGGCTATCCCCGTGACACCGTACATTCCTTCGACATTCCCCAGAGAATGCCATCTATTGCCATCGTAGAAATACAGGATCTCTTCGCCGCCCTCATCCCTGCCCAGCGCCCACACGTGTTTCTCGTCCGCAGCATCGATAAAGGATAACCAACCATCAACAGTGAGCTGCTTGCGCCAACGGCTGCCGTCGAAATGTAGGATGGCGCCTTTGTACGTCGCATCGACGCAAGTTATCCAGATGTTGTCATCTCCCGTGCCGGTAATTTTCACGAGGTGGTCGATGGCCATGCCCAGGTCATTGCGCGCGTTCCAGGTCGATCCGTCGAAATGCCACACCACCGGACCATTTTCCCAACCCACGCCCCAAGTGGAGTCTCCATCTACTAGAACCATCTCGTCGACGGTGATCTCCTCTCCCTTCTCCCAGCTGGCGCCGTCGGAGTAGTAAATGGACTGGTACACCTCCTGCTCAGTCACCGACGCGATGAGCCTCGAACAACCGTGCGCCGACATGCAACCGATACTATCCGGTGGCCCCTGGACTCTTTGCCATTCATAATTGGCAGTTTCGGTCACCGCTGGAGGCGGGCCTGCCGCCTCATGTCCTTCCCGACAGCCAGCGAAATGAAATAGCGCAACCACCAGCATCATCGTGAAGGCTGCGATATGAAGGGTCTTCCTTGCCCGCATCCCTGTGTACTCCATTTTACTTACTGCCCGCTTGCGACATCTCATTGCCCGATAAGGGATAACTCACGATATACAATCACAACGAATCATCCGAAAGCCAAGGAAGCCGGCCTGAGCCTCATTCGAGGAGAGCGCTCATTATGGCCTGCAACTCCCGCCTCTCCACGTCTCCGGAGACTTTGAACTTGAGCTCGCCTTTCCGCGCACCCGCCCTCAACGCGTCCATATGGCTGCTCGGATATATCGTTCCCCGCTCCGTCTTTATCTCCTCGTTTACGCATGGGGAAGACGAGGCGTCTCCCTCCAGCGCCAGGCCAACCGCTCCAGAGGATTCATCATAGCCCCGGTATTCCCTTGCCTCGCATATCTCTATCTGCCTGTTCCCCGCGGGATTCCTGTAGACAAGGTAACATTCCTTGTAATACACGTGGTACGCGGGATTATCCGCGCCGGGGCCGAACGCAGCCGGGTTGGTCCAGAAGACACCGGCGAGCTCAAACCCCTCTATTTCGGGGCAAACGGGTTTGAAACCTGCCAATATCTCAACTTCGTCGATGCCTACCTCCGTACAACCGTAATCCACTGATTCTTCCTTGCACAACGACGGGTCGATTTGCAAGGTCTTCGGGATGTCCACCTCGAAGTCCTTTTCCGCCAGATTCGGGTTAAGCTCCAGATCGTAAATTGTGGTGACGAGTGTTTGGTCGAACGACCTTTCCTCGAGCCGTCTCGGATAAACCGTTTCCTTGTCCAGGAAGACCTTTGCTTCAGCCCCATCGGGGGTCGCTCTTTTAACATCTATAAGGTAGCAATCCACTCCATCTACAGTCTGCTCGCCTTTGTGTCTGGCTTGCCCTTTTGCGATGAAGGAATCCATCGCGTAGGCGTATGCCCCGTTGCCAAAAAACATCGACCCTGTCATGTAATAATGTTCGCCCCTCATGGGAGGCAAGTTGCGATAACGCTTGACGGTCGCGGATTCTATCTTCGCCCCGAACACCAACTCCACGGTGGCAAACTCCCTACCTTTTTGCACCATGATGCCGGGGACCCTGGGCTGTCCAGGCTCGAACTCCATTTCGTATACATTGAGATAATGATCGGGGAAAAGAATGCTCACGCGACCCTCTGTTATGGGGTATGGATCTCCGCCCTTATTCTCAATACGGTACCGGAAGGACAGACTCCTCGCTTCATCAGCCCTGCCATTGAGTTTCGCGCTGATGATTTCCGCCTCGCTTTTTTCCGGCAACACTATCAGCGACACAACAACGGCAGCGATAGTGATTATTATTAGGGCTGAAACAAGAGCAACGCGCCTCATCACCACCACCCCCTAATTGAAATAGGTTACCCTCTCGGCCGAGGTATATGGATCGTAAGGTGTATTAGGATCAATCTGGACGGACACGGAAGTATTGGCAGGCACCCAATCTTTCACGTGTACCACAGACGAGCAATGCGGGTTGATGTTCTCCACCCAGATCTGGCTAACGCCAGACGGAGGCCCTTCCCAGTAAAACCAAACTTTGTACGACTTTTTCCTGCCGGATGGGTTGTGAATGATTATGTAATCGTCGTAACCAGTATAACCCTCGGCGAAGTAAATCTTTGTCGCAAACCTATGGTTTCCAGATACAGAATAACCCCACCAGTTATTCCTATAGGTAGTCTGCTCCCATTGAACATGGCGTGGATAGGGTTCATCTACCATTAGGGACCACAATTCCATCACTCCGTTTACCGGCGCCGGATTATTGGGGGTAGTGTACGAGACGGTGCTTCTTCTCGCTGGGTTGGCATATGGAGGATTATCAATGCCCGTGCCAATGGTGTCGTTATTGGAAGCGTATATCGATCCGTCAAACTTGTAATACCTGAACCCGTAGACCAGGGGACCTACGGAATCGTAATTGCCAGAGGCAATATAGCTCGTGACTTTGTAGTAAGGGTTGCTAATCCCGCAGGTCAAGCTACGCGAATTGCCTCCGGTCGGCGTGGCGTCACCGGTGAAGTCCAATGCGCCCAATGGATCACCTTCGCTCGAATGCATGAAATACGGACCATAGGATACTCTTTCTGCGCAAAACTTATTGCTTGACCACAACCGGGTCACGAATGCCTTGCCGTTTGGCACATAGTCGTTTACGTGCACGGTGCCCCTGGAATATCCAGGTATGTCCTTTTTAACCCTGCCAGGATTGCCAACGGGATAATTGGCGCCACCCTCATCAACAAAGCGGAGGTAGACCGTTATAGGGCTACTAGTGCAATTTTGAATCGATATCCAGCAATCATAGCCGTTTGCCGAATCGACATAACCCTCGGCGAGGCAATGAGCGAACAACGAATCCTCGCCCGGGTTCGCGCAACATCTTGAAGAGGATCCTTCCGTTCCCCTGTACGTGGACCTCTCCGCCACTACGGAACGAGTGCCACTTACACGCGTGCAGAACTCGATCCCGCCATTCAAGAACGGGTTCACGTCAACGGTTCCACGGCCTCTCGGCTCCAATACATATGTAAGGGTCCTAATGTAACCTGCATTTCCGTAGAAGCGTACGGAAACCGTATTCGCCTCTGTATCATGCACGTTGTTTAAGGCAATCCAATTTCTATAGCCCGCCCCTGTATAGCCTTCCGGAAGAAAAACCTGTGTTGCCGCTTTGCCGTTTCCCGATGTCGCGTGAACACCTCTTGCGTTTTCCGGTGGAGATGCATACGCTGCGGAAAAACCGCCGACAAAGAAAAAGACGGTCACCAAAGCGATAAAGAGTAAACTGCCACGAAAACGCATTTCACGGCTCCTTTCCTATTCTAAACTGTCGAGGTCGTAGAAATAAATGACAGGTTAACATCATCCACCCCCCTATACGCATGACGTCCAGAATGGCAAACCTATTATGGCAACGCTTTTGCAATAAAATAAGCAACTTACC
>JABLXL010000086.1 GCA_013178005.1 Actinomycetota bacterium | reverse complement strand
CCAGCATGAGGGGCATCCTGATGTTGTCGATGGCCCGCCACCACATCTGCACCCCCGGGAAGTGGTTGATGGTCTCCATCTCCCCGATGAGATGCGGCTCGGGGTCGATCTTGAAGAAACCGTCTTTGGTAAACCCGTCGCTCATGATAACCTCCTTGCCGATCAGGCGATCGCCGGCCGCCTATACGGCGGTATCCGGCGTCCTATCCCTTGCCGGGGCCGCGGAAAGGGCGCCAGCATTTCTCGATATAGGGCATCTCCGGCTTCCACCACGGGCGGTCCAGGCAGGGCATGTCGCCGGCCAGCATGCCGCGCGGGACGGGGATCTCGTGCGCCGCGCGCGGCCCGAGCATGTACTCCGGGTTGGCGTACTCGCGCCCCAGCTCCGGATTATGCGGGCACGCCGGCCCGACTCCCGCCAGGCAAAGCCCCAGGCAGGTGTCGCAATAGCGGCACCGGTTGATGTCGTCGGGGCGGCTCTCCTCTATCTTCTTGGGGTACTCGGGGTCGATGAAGAGCTGGCGCCCCAGGGCCGAGATGTCGAACCAGCCCTTCCCGATATCCGCGTCCGCTTTGACCGGGTCGTGCTGGGAAGCGACGATCACCGGGACCTTGACCGCCTTTTTAAAGTCCCTTCCATGCTCCGGGATGTGCGCGGCGCGGTCCTTGTCCGGGACCAGGTGGCCGCCCTCCTCGTACCCTCCTCCGTCGGAGAGGCTCAGGTAGTCGATGCCCCGTTCCTCGAGGTCCCTGGCCAGGTCGATCATCTCCTCACGGGTGAGGCCGCCCTCCATGTGCTCCTCGGCGCTGATGCGCACCCCCAGCGCCACGCCGCTGCCCACTGCGTAGCGCACCTGCTCGGTGACCTCGTTGAGGAAGCGCTTGCGGTTCCTCCATTCCCCGCCGTACATGTCCGTACGCTTGTTCGAGAACGGGGAAAGGAACTGGTGCTCCAGGTAGCCGTGGGGCGCGTGTATCTCGATGGCGTCGAAGCCCGCTAGAACCAGCAGCTGGCAGCTGCGGGCGAATTCCTTCTGCTCGCTGTGGATCTCCTCGATGCTCATCTCCCGCGTCATCTGCCCTACCAGGAAGGAACGCGGATGTTCCACTTTTTTCCAGGCATTGGCGACGGGCCTCGCGCCCTTCTCCAGCGCGATCTCGTAGGGAAGCCCCGCCGTGGGCGCGGGCACCAGCTCGTGGTGATCGGCGGAATGCCCTTGGCGCCCGAACCCGATGGTGATCTGGGCGCACGCCTGCGCGCCGAAGTAATGGACGCGGTCGGTGAGCAGCTTCAGCCCCTGGATGTGGCCGGGGTGGAAGCAATGCAGGTTGCGCCCCCACACGTAGCGGGAAGCCAGCTTGGTCCCCATGATGGCGCCGGTTATCACCATCGCCGCCCCGCCCTTGGCCCTGGCGGCATAGTAGGCGAGCATCTGCTCGGTCACCTCGCCGTTCATGCCGGAGAGGGTCTCGTTCATGGGCGCGAGCACCATGCGGTGCTTGAGCTCGACGGGCCCGATCTTGATCGGCGCGAGCAGGTTCTTGAAGGGGTTTTCTTCCTTGGCCATGGTAACCTCCTGAATCCTCGGCTTACTTCCATCCCATCCCTGTGTTCGGTCAACGCTTGCGGCAGTCTCTCACCTCCCGGAGCCCTTTCCCCTCCCCCTGGGATCCTTATCCGATCTTCCTTTCGCCATCCCCCCAGAAGGCCTTCTTGACCTCTTTCCTCACGATCTTGCCGATGGGCGTTTTCGGCAGCGACTCCCATATCTGCACGTCTTTCGGGCACTTGTAGCCGGCGAGCCTTTCCTTGCAGTGCGCGATCAGCTCCTCAGGGGTGGCGGAAGCCCCCTCCTTCAGCGCCACTACCGCCTGCACCCTCTCGCCCCACCTCTCGTCCGGCGCGGACACCACCGCGCATTCCTGCACCGCGGGATGCTCGTACAGCACGTCCTCGACCTCCTTCGGGTACACGTTCTCGCCGCCGGTGATGATCATGTCCGCCTTGCGGTCCATGAGGTAGATGTACCCGTCCTCGTCCACCGTCCCCATGTCCCCCGTATGCAGCCAACCTCCACGCAGCACATGCGCGGTCAACTCGGGGTTCTTCCAGTAGCCCGTCATGACGTTCTTGCCGCGGGCCACGATCTCTCCGATCTCCCCCACTTTCACCGGCTCGTCGTTCTCGTCCACCACCCGGACCTCCACGACGTGGGCCTCCTTGCCGGCGCTGGTGAGCCGCCTGGTGAGCCTCTCTGGTCCTTCCAGGACGTGGTCCTCGGGCATGAGGAAAGACACCACCGGGGCGGCCTCGGTCAGCCCGTAGCCCTGGGCGAAGATGTTGCCGAACCTGTTGATGCACCGCTTGAGCACCTCGGGGGGAAAGGGACTCCCTGCGTAGGTCATGAGGCGCAGGCTCGAGAGGTCGTACTCGTCGATCTGGGGCAGGTTCAGGAGCCAGCCGTAGATGGTGGGGACGAGGTTGATGTGCGTGCACCGCTCATCCTGGATCAGCCTCAGGATCTCCACCAGGTCCGGCCGGGGCATGATGACCACCTTCCCCCCCAGCATGAGCAGGCACAGGGCCGGCCACAGGGAGATATGGAAGAGGGGGAGGACGAAGCAGGTGGTGTCGTCGGCGTTGTAGCCCCCCGCCAGGATGCACCCGTAAGCCGCGGTGATGAGATTGCGGTGGGAGAGCATGACCCCCTTGGGGAGCCCGGTGGTGCCCCCCGTGTACATGAGTATGGCCAACTCGTTCTCGTCCACCTCGATCCAGGGGTCTTCCGGGGAGGCGCCCGCTAGGAGGTCCTCGTAGTAGAGGTACCCTTCGCTCTTCGTGTCCAGCGATATCCACTGCCTGATCTCCTTGAGCTCCGGCTTAAGGCCCAGCGACCGCTCCTCGAACCCCTCTCCGGCCAGGTGGAGGACGGCCTCGCTGTCGTTCACGATGTGCGTGAGCTCCCCGTCAGAGAGGCGGAAGTTGAGCGGGGTGACGCTCATGCCCACCTTCCCGGCGGCGAAATACACCTCCATGTACTTGTGGGTGTTCTCGGCGAGGATGGTGAGGCGGTCGCCTTTCTTGAAACCGAGGCCCAGGATGGCGTTGGCGAGACGGTTGACCCGCTCCTCCATCTGCGCGTAGGTGATCCTGACCTCCCCGAAGACCATCGCCTCCTTGTGGGGATACAACTTATTCCCCTTCCTCGGCACGTCCCCTAACGTGTACATCCGGGTCCCCTCCTTTCCCGCAAGGCGGTCAATACGATTTGGGCAAACCGTAACTCTGGGCGATGTAGTTCTTGCTCATCTCGTCCGAGATGGGGCTGAACATCATCTGCTTGTAATCGCGGAAGTGGCGCTGCATGTCGTACTCCATGGTGAAGCCGTACCCGCCGAATATCTCCATGCCGTAAAGGGCCGCCTTCTCCGAGGCGCGGCAGGCCACGATCTTGGCCATGGTGGCCTCGACGTCGTAGCGCTCTCCCGCGTCGCAGAGCCACGCGCACTTGTAGATGAGGTTGCGGGCGTTCTCGATCTCGATGGCGATGTCCGCGAGATAATGCTGGATGACCTGGAACTGCCCTATGGGCTTGCCGAAGGCCACGCGCTCCTTGGCGTACTGCAGGGCGTCGTTGAAGGCCGCCTTGGCGATACCCAGCGAGAGCATGGAGGTCCCTATGCGCTCCGGGTTCAGGGTTCCCAGGATATGGTACCAACCCATGTTCTCGGTCCCCAGGAGGTTGCCCGCCGGCACCCTCACCTCGTCGAAGTGGATCTCGGTGGTGCCGCAGGCATGGATGCCGACCTTCTCGATGAGGTTGACGGTTATCCCGGGGCTGCGGGCGTCGACGATGAAGACGGAGAGGCCCCGCGAGCGCTTGGCCCCCTTGTCGGTGATGGCGATGAGCAATATGTAGTCCGCCACGTGGGCGCCGGAGATGAACATCTTGGAGCCGTTGACGACGTATTCATCGCCGTCCCGCTCCGCGGTGGTGGCGATGGCGCCGAGGATGTCGGTGCCCCCGGCGGGCTCCGTCAGGGCCATGCACCACTTCTCCTTCCCCTCGGCGATCCTGGGCAGGTGCTCGCGCTTCTGTTCCTCCGTGCCCAACTCCGCGATGGGCCTCCCGCCGAAGGCGGGCGTGAGCCCCATGGATATGGCCACGGCGACGCTGGACGTGGCCAGTTCCTCCGCGGCCACGCAGAAATCGAACATGCCCGCGCCCGCCCCCCCGTATTCCTCCGGGATGGAGATGCCGAAGAAGCCCAGGGCCGCCAGCTTCTCGACCAGGTCCTCGGGAGGGAAGTCGCAGTTCTCGTCCAGCCAGCGCACGTACTCCCTTGTGAGCTCCTTCTGGCAGAACTCGCGGAAGGTGTCCCGGAGCAGCTTCTGCTCGTCCGTCAGCATGAAATCCATGTCCGCTTCCCCTCTTAGCTCTTCTTCTCCGCTTCCTGCATCATGCGTATGGCAGGCTCCAGGTACCTGCGCGTCTCCTCCGCTTCCACCAGGGTCATGATGGTCCCCCGTTCGAGGGCCAGGGCGGCATCGATGGAAGCGCAGGCGAGCGAGTTGCCGATGATGTTCATCCCCGCGCGCACAGCCGCCCTCGACTTGGATGCGATGTTGCGCGCCATGTCCATGGCCTCGTCCTCCACCCGTTCCGGCGGAACCACCCGGTTCACCAGGCCCAGCCTCAACGCCTCCTGGGCGTCGATCATGGCCCCGGTGAAGATGAGCTCCTTGGCCTTGCGCACCGGGATGGCCCGTGGAAGGCGCACGGTCCCTCCCCACCCGGGAAGCAGGCCGATGTTTATCTCCAGCACGCCGAACACGGAGTTCTCCCCCGCCACGATCATGTCGCAACTCAAGGCCAGCTCCAGTCCTCCCGCCACGCAGGCGCCCTTCACCGCCGCTATCCAAGGGAACTCCGCTGTCTCCAGGGCGCGTGTTATGGTCCCGCCGTCGTTGCGCAGGTACGCGTAGGCCTTCTCGACTTCTCGCAGGGTATCGAAGATGGGGAGGTCGGCTCCCGCACAGAAGGCCTTATTCCCCGCCCCGGTGATGACGGCGCAGCGCACCTCGGGTTCCGCGTTCATGCGCGGCACCGCCTCCTTGAGCTCGGCGATCAGCTCCGCGTTGAGGGCATTGCGCTTCTCGGGGCGGTTCAGGGTTATCTTCCCGATATTCTCCTCGATCTCGTAGGCGAGGTACTGGTAATCCGGCATGTCCCGCTCCTTTCGCATATCAGGCCTTCAAGCCGGGCGCCACTTCGGCAGGGTGATCTCGTCGGAGACGTCATCGAAGACCACCTCCAGCTCCATGCCGTTGCGGAGCTCCTCGAAGTCGCACTCCACGATGTTGGAGATCATGCGCACCCCCTCGGCGAGGTCGACCATGCCCA
>JABLXL010000085.1 GCA_013178005.1 Actinomycetota bacterium | reverse complement strand
ATCGGGGGATGAGCTTTACTTAAGGCCTTACCGTATATCTTTTTAATGGTGCCCTGCCTCGCGGAGACAAAGGGATCGGGGGATGAGCTGGTAATAAGTGCCACCTGGGGCCCGCATAGGCCTACATCACATGCCTGTATGCCTGTATGCCTGTATGAATTGAAGCGTCCCCCTCATGCCTGTCCCGGGGCGGATGGCCGGGGTGCGCCCGCCTTTCGTCGGAGCCCTGCCGCCATGCTGTCCATTTATACCCGGATATAAAGCAAGGGCCGGCCCCTCATGCCTGTCCCGGGGCGGATGGCCGGGGTGCGCCCGCCTTTCGTCGGAGCCCTGCCGCCATGCTGTCCATTTATACCCGGATATAAAGCAAGGGCTGGCCCCACATGCCTGTTGACAAGCATGCTGGTTATTAGAATACTAGAATACTGATATAAGTTTTTCAGTTCTATAGCCAGGAGGCACGGATGGAGGAAGAGCGACGGGAAAAGATCCTCGATGCGGCCGAATCCATGGCCTTGAAGGAGGGCTACCGTCAGTTCAACCTGGACAGGCTGTCCCGCCGCCTGAGGATGAGCAAGAACACCATCTATAGCTGTTTCTCCTCCAAGGAGGAGCTGTTCTTCGCCGCTTTGAACCGCAGGGCAAGCCGCATAATACAGCAGCTCAAGGAAATAACGACCATGAAGGTTAGCGCGGAGGAGAAACTGTACCTTGCCGGCGAGTGCATCGTACGCGAAACCTCTGAGATGGACAGCAGACTCATGCAGGATCTTTACGACATCTTCCCAGAGTTTTTCGACCTATCCCAGGATTTCTTCCGCACCGTCGTCAACTATATTGGCAAGATCCTGGAGGAAGGGGCCAAGCGGAAAGAATTCCGCATTAACGTCAATCCGATCCTTTTAACCCGCATAATCCGCGATATCGGAAACTACCTGATAGAGCAGGACTTCATTCGAGACAGCGACCTTTCCGTGGAAAAGATATTCTCCGAGACGATGGGCATCCTCATGAACGGGATACTGGAAAGGAACAAGGCGGGGGGTGCTGGGGGCGATCGACGTTTCCCGAAGCAAAAGGCATCTTCATGAACGGGATACTGGAA
Source organism: Actinomycetota bacterium (assembly GCA_013178005.1). Taxonomy (GTDB): domain Bacteria; phylum Actinomycetota; class Geothermincolia; order Geothermincolales; family RBG-13-55-18; genus Solincola_B. Next base: position 4,799 of record JABLXL010000085.1, on the reverse strand, counting down.
AGGAACAAGACAGGGGGTGCTGGGGGCGATCGACGTTTCCCGAAGCAAAAGGCATCTTCATGAACGGGATGCTTGACCTTCGCGCGATCACGGCAAGAGGTCGCGGGGAGCGAGAGTCTCGCTCCCTATTGTCATTAAATGGCAGCTGATGCCTTGAAACCAATGAAGTCCGTCGGGAGAAAGGAGGAACGGATGAGAAGGGTAAACGTTATCGGTGTGGGTATGACCAAGTTCACCTCGCCCAAGGCTATGCGCCCTTACACCGAGATGGGACTTGAGGCGGCGCGGGATGCACTCATGGACGCGGGGATCGATTATGGCGAGGTGCAGCATGCTTACGTAGGTTGGGTCTACGCGGACAGCTGCGCCGGACAGAAGGTCCTCTACGACATGGGGATGACAGGGATCCCCATCTTCAACGTCAACAACAATTGCTCTACCGGCTCCAACGCCCTTTACCTGGCGAGGCAAGCTGTTGCCACCGGGGTGGTGGAGTGCGCGCTGGCCTTGGGGTTCGAACAGATGTCCCCTGGGGCTCTGGGGGTGGTGTTCAGCGATCGCCCCATCCCCATGTTCACCTTCTTCGAAAAACTATGGGCATTCACCCCGCCTGTGCCTGGAGCCGCGCCGGCGGCACAGCTTTTCGCGGGCGCCGGCCTTGAGCACCAGCAGAAGTACGGCACGAAGGACGAGACCTTCGCCAAGATATCGGTCAAGGCGCGAAAGCACGCGCGCTATAACGAGAGGGCGATATTTCGCGAGCAGTTGACGGTGGAGGAGGTGCTGGCCTCCCCTCCGCAGGCACCACCCCTGACCCGGCTGCAATGTTGTCCGCCCACCTGCGGCGCCGCGGCGGCGGTTGTCTGCTCAGATGAGTTCGCTTCCAAGCATGGCATTGAAAACCCTGTATATATCGCCGCCCAATCCATGGTCACCGATTTCTCGACCACGTTCGAGGGGGAGAGCCCCATGCGAATCGTCGGTTATGACCTGACCGCGGCGGCGGCGAAGGCGGTGTATGAGGAGGCCGGGATAGGGCCCGAGGACGTTGACGTGGTGGAGCTGCATGACTGCTTCACCGCCAACGAGCTCATCACCTACGAGGGGCTGGGCCTCACCCCGGAGGGTACAGCCGAGAAATTCATAGAGGATGGAGATAATACCTACGGCGGCAAGTACGTGATCAATCCGTCCGGAGGTCTGCTTTCCAAGGGACACCCCCTGGGAGCGACTGGTCTCGCGCAGTGCGCGGAGCTGGTGTGGCAGCTTCGTGGTGAAGCGGGGGTGCGCCAGGTGGAGGGAGCCAGGGTTGGCCTGCAACACAATATAGGGTTGGGTGGTTGCTGTGTTGTCGGCCTCTACCGCCGCAACTGAGAGCGCTCCACGCCATGGGAACGTGCATAGCCATACGCCCGCAAGCGGCGTCCGCGCTCCGCAACACATGCCCCGGTTCCCCACCAACACGATCTTCGTGTATAGCCGTATGCCCGCAAACGGCGCCCGCGCCGGTTTGATCCCGGGAAGCGCACTTGCTTTGAGGCCGCAGGGGTTGGGATGAGAGGTTAAGGTTGGATCTGGGGCCGAGGCTGGGGCCATGCCTGGGCCTGGTTTTGGGACTGGGGTTGGGATTGGGGTTAAATCCTGAGATAAACCCCGACGTGGATTGCAGCTGGATGGAAAGGAGTGGAAGATGGACTTCTCGTTTTCCGATAGCCAGAAGATGTTTCGTGAAAGCCTGAGGGAGTTCCTCGAGAAAGAAATCGCGCCCCTGGTGGACGAGCAGGAGAAGAAGGGGCCCATGAACAAGGAGGAAGCCCTGGAGGTCCTGCGTCGCTTCAGGAAGATCGGGGTCGGTTTTGATGTCGAGAGCATGTCCGAGATGGGCAGCGATCCCCTGGCCATCGGCATTCTCGCGGAAGAGACTTTCAGGGTATGGCCCGCGGCTGCCGGGCTGGTCGGACTCACCTTCCCCGCCGCCCTGGTGAACATAGCGCCGGAAGATATGCGGGACCGTCTGCTACCTAAGCTAGAGCGCAACGAACTCATAGGATGTTATGCAATAACGGAGCCGGAGGCCGGTTCCGACAACCAGACCATGCGCACCACAGCGGTTCTCGATGGGGACTTCTACGTGGTTAACGGCACCAAGACATGGATCACCAACGCGCCGGTGGCGGACCTTTGCTTGTTGGTCGCGAAAGATGAGAGAGGGGGCAGGATCTTTCTCCTGGTGGAAAGGGAGCAGTCCCCCTACGAGGTGTCCGACCTGCACAAACTGGGGTGGAAGGCCGCCCCAACGGGTGAGATCTACTTCGAGGACTGCCGGGTTCCAAGGCAGAACAACGTGATGGACATGGTGGCCTCAGCCATGACCGGATCCAGGCTTAAAGAGATCATGGGAGAGGACTTCGATCCCGCGAGGCTCGCCAACTCCCGGTTCGCCAAGATGCTGGGAAGCATGGCGCCCGAGAACATCATCTTCGCTTTCCTGCGCAGCGGTATGGCCCTGGCCGCGGCGGGCATATCCCAGGCGGCGCTGGACGCGTCCATAACCTTCGTGAAGGAGAGGTCGCAGTTTGGAAAGCCACTGGGCAGGATGCAGCTCATCCAGGAAAAGCTCTACAACATGAAGGCGCTGACGGTCACCTCCCGGCTCCTGGGATACTGGGCGCTGCAGCTGGCCATGAGCGGCGACCCCGAGGCGCGCATGGCCTCGTCCCTTGCCAAGGGCTATGCCTGCGAGGCCGCGGTGCAGGTGGCCTCCGACGCCATTCAGGTGCATGGCGGTATTGGCCTCTCCGACGAATACCCGCTGGAGAGGTATTTCCGCGACGCCAGGATGCTGACCATACCCGACGGCACCACTGAGATCCAGAAACTGGTAGTGGGTCGCGAACTCCTGGGTAAAGGCTTCTCCGCCTACGCGTAAGGGGCGCCAGTCAGATTAAAGGAGTCACGCAACGAAAACCCAGCAGGCCGGTCCGCTCCGCCCGACGCGCCACGCTGTGACATGCGGACAGGATGCACCCCGGGGCACGTAGCCCCGGGGTGCATCCTCGTGAATGGTCAGTTCTTCATCGCGCGAATAGAGGTTATCTCTTCTGGCGTGTCCTCGTAGGACATGGAGTTTATCGGGGTTACAGTGTTACCGCTTATCTCAAAGACCGTCCATAGGGTTCCGCCCATACCTCGGGGCACGTAGAATGTGCCTGCCAGGTTGTTGTCCATATACAGCTTGACTGTGGCCCCGGAGTTCGAGAGGGCATAACTGTTAGAGGAAAACCTGTTGGTATAATCATGCACCGAGAACCGGTACGTTCCCGGGACTTTGTTGAGCACAGTGGTCATCTCGGGACCATAGCCGTCAATGTCGTCAAGGTCGAGCCTGACTATCTCCGGCCACGGGCTGCCATCATTGCTATCGGCGTAAGGGTAGTACATATGAAACCTGCTTCCATCCGGTAATGGACCCGTGAGGTGCGAGTCCAGGTCGGGGGGACTCCCTTCCCAGGTAAGCACGACCTTTATCTTAGTCGCCGCTGCCCTGGCGACCTCGATTCTCTTAAAGACCACTAAGGGGAAGTCCTTGTCGGCGATGATGCGGTCGAGCACGCTGAGCTGCACTCCGATATTCGCCTCGACACCCCCATAGAGTATCCACCATGGTTCCCTGAACACGTCAATGTCGAGCTCAAGGAAAGCGTTTATCTCGGCATACGGGCCCGCGACGCCATAGAGGAGGAGCATAAAGCGGGGGCCAACGTAAGGCTTGATCTTGCATCCGGCGGTGGGCGTCGGCTCTTCGTAGTCGAAGTCTGTGGAAACCCCGGAGACGGTTCCCCAATCGCCGTTCGAGTAGGCGACGCCAGCGGTCACGTTAACGTTGGATCCTACGGACGCGGTGAGGCCCACATGGACCGAGCCGTCAACTCCCGCGTAAAGCTGCATGGCAGGGGTTATCACTACCGGGAACCAGCCAATAAAGAATGTGATAGGCTTGAAAAGTATAGGCTTGGGCAAGATCGGTATTTTCTCGTCCAAGACATCTCTCTCCAACCCCGCGAAGATGGAAAGCTCCGCTTGCTGATCGGCTGTCGCTGTTAAACTGAACTCCCTGAGGCCGCTCCAGCCGATATCCACATGGCAGTCGATGTCGGTGATCACCGAGATTTTTCCACTCAGGGTTATCTTAGCGTCGCCTTCCCCCAAGAGAGTGACATCGTCAAGTTCGATCCCGATCTCTTCGCCGTCAGCGGCGTTATAAGCGCCGGTGATTTTTATGCCTGCGCCGTAGCTTCCCTGGTCCGCGATGTCATCGGCGGTCAGAGTGTCGTGGTACGTGAACTCGCCTTGCTTTAAAGCATCGGCCAGGCTTGCCTGTTCCGTGTTTATTGTGGTTTTATCCCCGGACCTTTCAATGCTCTTGACCCTTTTCAGCATGCCGTTGGGCAGGTCCTCCAAGGGTGGCGCGACCAGGATGTCGCCAACTTGAAGACTATCAAGGAAAGCGCTCTCGCCCTTGAAGACAAAGGTTGAGAGGTCTTCGGAAACGCTTTGCAACAGATCGCCATTGGTTTGGCTCAAGATCTTCGCTTGAGGAGCGAAAACTGGATCGACGTATCCGCTGTATCCCTGGGAACATGAACCCCCGGCCTTTCCCTGATAATCGAAATACATGGCCCTCTCCGCCACCACCGGCTTGTCGGAGGAAACGGTGGTGGAGACGTCGGTGTCGGAGAGGCCCGGCAGGTCGTCCAAGCGCACGGAACGCCTGGTCTTGGCGGGCACATCGAGGTTGA
>JABLXL010000084.1 GCA_013178005.1 Actinomycetota bacterium | reverse complement strand
TCTCCGAACTCGGACTCATCACCTTGGAGGCCCGCTGCTCCGCTTAACCTTGCCGAACCGCCGTGTACGGACCCGTACGCACGGTGGTGTGACAGGGACAGCCCGCGAGGGCCTACCTATGTCGATTGACGGGGTTGATGGTCTCAACCCCTGACGGGGTCGTATCTTGAATTTTTCCTCGCTTCGCTTGAAGCGACAGGTTTGGGTCATCAGTCGGGGGCCCATAGCCCCTTGCCCTTTCACGGTGGGGTTGGCGGTCGGCTGTCCTCGCTTGGAACAAGTACTACCGCCCCTGATGGGGTCGTATCTTGAATTTTTCCTCGCTTTGCTTGAAGCGACGGGTTTCGGCCATCAGCCGGGGGCTCATAGCCCCCGGCCCTTGCTGTTTTTGGGTTGGCTTTCCTCGTTTGCAACAAGTACTGTAACAGGTTCTCCCAAGCGGCCTGAGACCGGCTCGGGAGAAGATCGCCACATGACATGGCCCACATAATATGGCAATAAATACGACTCTATCCAGCCCATGTCGTAGAAGACCCCATGTTGTAAGCCAAAGGCTTAGGGCAAGGACCGTACCCATAGCGCAGCGGTGGATGGTTTGAAGCAAAGCTAGGAAAAAATCAAGATACGACCCCATGCGAATGGATACGACCCTGTGCGCCCCATGTCGTAGAAGACCCCATGTTGTAAGCCAAAGGCTTAGGGCAAGGACCGTACCCATAGCGCAGCGGTGGATGGTTTAAAGCAAAGCTAGGAAAAAATCAAGATACGACCCCGTTAAAGCTTGTACTCGGGTTTGATGGTGAAAAGCACCCATCCGTAGCCGTAACGGTGGGCTTCGTAACGGGGGTCGCGGTAGAGCTTGGCGATCTCCCACACCAGGGTGCGGTTGGTCAGGGGGTAACAGTCCAGGAACTTGTTGAGGATCACGTACTCCGCGCCGTAAGTGTTGCCGTCGAACTGGTAGATTTCCTCGCGCTGGGACATGTGGGGCACGATGGGGTCTTGGGCACATACCGAGGCGTCGCGGGGGATAGTGGAGATGATGTCGTAGCCGGTGCGTTCCATGCGGGGATCAAGGTGGTAGAACCAGGGGTTGAAGAGGGTCTTGGCGGAGCGCGAGAAGGTGAACGGGATCTGAACCAGCAGGACGATGGCACAGATGGCGAGCACCATCCTGCGGTAGTCGAAGAACCTCCCTCGTCGTGCAAGCCAGCGGTGCAAGCGGGGCACTGCGTCGAGCAGGGCAAGGATGAAGATGGGGGCGAAAATGGCGTTATAGTGGCGCAGGATCTCCCAGTGGGGGTAATAATTGGACAGCAGGCGTTCCAGAAGGGCCGGGATGGCCACGATACTGAACCCGCCCAGCAAAGGCAGAAACAGGAACGGCATCAGGATGAACAGCAACAGCTTGGTCTTGTGATAGGGCACGAAGAGCTGCTTGACGCCGTCCCAGGGATGTGTTGCCAAGTACTTGAATACCTCGATCCAGTTGTCTCCCATGTGGGAGTAGTACTTGAAATAGAAATAGTTGCCGCTTGCCGCCAGGGGAGGCATGATCTGCCGGGTCACCGCGTAGAACCATCCCGCCGAGATGACGCACGTGGCGGATCCGATAAACCACTTACGTCGGAAGATAATCACGTACAACCCCAGGAAGAAGACCAGGAAAGCGGTGGTTTCCTTTACCCAGAGCATGAGCGGGAGGGTGAACAGGTAGCCTACCCAGTTTTCGCGATCGATGAAGAAGTAAGCGAGGGCCAGGGAGGGGCCCAGGAAAGCCTCGGTGTGGAAGTCGAAGAAGATGAGCTCCATGGTTCCCCAGAAGAGGAGGTAAGTCAGGGCCAGGCACATGGCGCAGAAGGAGCTTTGAAAGTTCCGTCTCACCACGTAGTAGATGGGAATGGCTCCTAGGGCCACCACCACCGCCTGGTAGATGAGGAGCATGCGCGCGTCCGACCAGATCCAGTATGCGGGGACCACCAGGAAAAAGATGGGGTGAAAATGGTCTCCCCACAGGGACGGCACCATGCGCACGGTATTGAACCCGAACTCGAAGCGCGAGAGCTGCCAGACATGTTGGTCGAAGATCCCCAGGTCCCACCCGTGCGACTGGAAGTTCATGTGCTTGAGCAGGGAGATCATGCTGTAGAGGAGGATGAAGAACAGCACCACCAGGTAGATGCCGTAGCGGCGTATCCAGGCGGAGAGGCGCGGATGCATCTCCCGAAAGGCGATAAGACGCCTCCATTGTGCTCTCATCCACCTCATGCCTATTTGCTCTCCTTGTGGAAAAACAGATAACCCTTCTGATGCTCTTCTCTAGATGGCGACATTGCGCCTGAGCGGAAAGGGCCACTGGTATTCGAGTTTTAACGGTCCCACCAGGTTCCCGCAAGGATTTTTACAGACCGCGGGCGCACCGTCAAATCACACAAGTTGAGGAATCAACGCCTGGGGGTTAGGCCTACGCAGGGAGGGGGGTTACGACGGCTTTCGCGAGCGTGTGCTGCCGGGGGCTGTTAGGTCTACGCAGGCAGGGGGGTTACAGGTCGAGGGGTCAGGCCGGCCATCAGCCTGAGGCTGAGGGGACAGGCTTTGAAATCGGCTGCAGGCGACAATGGGCAAATGCAACAGGCCAAGGAGCAAAAGAAAAGGGTTTAGACCTTGAAATCGGCCGCAGGATGAGCGGCTAGAGTGATTGGGCCTTGGTCCGGGCTAAGCTGTTCTTACCCCTATGGCCCTGAGGCGGAGGCTCATTCAGACATGGAGCGATGACCGTTACCATTTGCCATCTTGGTGGCCCATATTAAGAAGCTGAAAGACCGGCGGACTGGAAGCAAAGCGAGGAAAAATTCAAGATACGACCCCAAGGAGATCACTTGGTGGCCCATATTAAGAAGCTGAAAGACCGGCGGACTGGAAGCAAAGCGAGGAAAAATTCAAGATACGACCCCAAGAGACGACCCCAAGAGAGGAAGCAAAGCGAGGAAAAATTCAAGATACGACCCCATGCAAGACGACCCCATGCTCTAGATGTTTTGTTGATATCATATTAAAATATCATTTGATGTGTTGAGTGAAGTCTCACCCCTCTCCAATTACTTTATGGTTCGTATTGGTAATTGAGTGCAAAAGGTAGGGAAATGATAAAGAAAATCCGCCTCTTATCCGGATATCGGTTCGTACGGCTGTCCTTGGTGTTCTTACTCGTTGCGGCAATGCTGCCCCTGCAACTAGCCCCAAGAGCAAAGGCTGAGGCGGCGTTGGACTGGGTCGATGCCCGCGGGCCGGGGAACGGCGACGCCATGGCGCTGGCCGCCGACAACGTGCATGGCATCATCTACCGAGCTACGGTGGGAAGCGCTGGGTACACCGCTTTTGGCAAGGGGGTGTGGAAGTACCAGGCGGGCAAATGGTCCTCCCTGGGCGGGGAGGTGGCCTCCCTCGGCGTATGGACCCTGGCCTACGACAGCGCCGGCGATCGGCTCTACGCGGGGACCTATGGTTACGGGGTATGGTGCTACAACCCGTCCGACGGCACCTGGGCGGAGATAGACTACGACATGCGGGCCTACGACGTCACCGCGCTCGCCTTCGGCGGGGGCAAGCTCTACGCCGGCTTGTGGGAACGTTCCAACTACGCCGGCAAGGGCGTCTGGTGCTACGACCCCGCCGATCCCGCAGGGGGTTTCACCGACACGGGCGGGGAAGTGGCTACGTGGCGCATCCACTCCCTAGCCTGGGGCGGAGGCCGCCTCTACGCCGGGGCCGAGGACCGATCTACATACTCGTACAAGGGCGTGTGGTACTACGATCCCGCAAGCCACGAGCCAGACAAGTGGACGGACACCGGAGGCGCCTTGGCCAACTATCGCGTCACCGAGCTGGTTTGGGACTACGACAGCGAGCTGCTATATGCGGGTGGCAGCAATTTCGGCGTGTTCTATTATGATCCGGACAGTCCCAATGCAGACAAATGGACTCAGACGCAAAGTACGCAATGGCCGCCGATCTATCCGCCCTTTGTTTGCGAGGTCACCGCGCTCGCCTATGGAGAGGGCAAGGTGTACGCGGGGTGCCTTGATACACCTAATAACTATGGTTTTATCGGCGTATGGTCATATGACCGTACCACTGACCTGTGGACGGACACGGGCGGCGGGATGAGCGCCTACGAGACGAAGTCACTGGCCTTTGACACCGTCCACCATCGCCTCTTCGCGGGGACGGCCCAGAACGGGGTGTGGTGCTACGATCTGAACAATAACCCTCCCACGTGGTGCGACACCCGCGGGGGGGTGAGCACCAGCTACGTCAACTGCCTGGCCTACGACCCCGCGGACCGCTTGCTCTACGCAGGAACGCAAACGGAAGGCGTTTGGAGCTACGATCCCGCCACCAGCGCGTGGACGTGCGTAAGCGGCGAACTGGTTGGTTTCCAGCCCTTATGTATGGCCTATGGCGGGGGTAAGCTCTATGCCGGTTTCGAGAACTATCTTGATAATCATAGATATATGGGCGTGTGGTGCTACGACCCCGCGAGCCCCGGCCCCGTCATGTGGACGGACACGGGCTCCCCAGCCCCCGCAGTTCATGATCTGGTATATGACGAGGGACGCGACCTGCTCTACGCGGGGACGGGGGAGTATTACGGCGATGGCGGCGGCCAGGGCGTCTGGAGCTACGATCCTTCCACCGGCGTATGGGCTGATCTGAGCGGCGACGATGTAGGGTCCTATAAAATAGGTTCCCTGGCCTTGGGGGGAGACCGCCTCTACGCCGGGTGCTATGACGCTTCCAGCGGGTGGTTGGGGGTATGGCAGTACGACCTCGCCAACCCTTCGGGCGGGTGGACGAACACCGGCGGCAGCGTGAGTGCGTATCAGGCGAGGGCGCTGGCCTGGGACGGCTCCAGGCTCTACGCAAGCTGTTGTGATTGGGCATCCTATCCAAATTATGGCAGGGGAGTCTGGGTCTACGACCCCTCCATCCCCGCCCCCGATAAATGGTCTAGCACCGGCGGCTACCTCTCGAACAGCATCGTGTACGCGCTCGCCTGGGACGGGGACGCCGACAGGCTCTACGCGAGCTGCTGGTACTCCTTCTTGGGAACCTTCGACGGCGTATGGGTGTACGACCCCGATGCCGGCGCCTGGGATGACACTCAAGGCGGCCTGGATCGCCATTTTGTCTCCTCGCTCGTCTACGACGACGAGCTGCACCGCCTCTACGCGGGCACGGGGGGCGAGGGGGTGTGGTATTACGGGGCGCCGCCGACCATCGATGAGGTCGAGCCGGCCTCGGGAGGCGTGGGCTTCGAGGTTACCGTTCGCGGCTCGTTTTTCGGGCCGGGGGACACGGGCGCGGAATACGTGACCGTCGGCGGGGTGCCGGCGGTGGTCAAGCCCGGCAGCTGGACCGACACCAGCCTGGTCTACTATGTTCCGGCGGGGGTGTCGGGGACGGCTCCGGTGGTGGTGCACAACTTAAACGGCGCCTCCAACCCGGTGGACTTCCAGGTGGTCCCGTCCTTCACCGTCACCGCCTCCGTGAGCGGGAAAGGCGGAAAGGTATCCCCGCCCACCCAGAAGGTGGTCCAGGGAGGGACCGCGAGCATTGACCTCATCCCCGACTCTGGGTACCACGCGGAGACCATCACCGACAACGGGGAGGCGAAGCAGGTCGCCGACCCCTACGTGATAGAGAACGTGCAGGCGGACCACGCGGTGGTGGTTACCTTCGCTCCCGACGAGCCCCCTCCACCGCCACCGCCACCCCCACCTACCACAAACACCACCTTCTACTTCGCCGAGGGCACCTGCCGCCCCGCCTTCGACCCCTACCTCTGCATCCAGAACCCCGGGGAGCAGGCCGCAGAGGTCAAGATCACCTACATGCTGGGAAGCGGCACCACCTCCGAGCA
>JABLXL010000083.1 GCA_013178005.1 Actinomycetota bacterium | reverse complement strand
GCATGACCCATGCCCTGATGGCCCAGAAAGGATGATGCCTCTGGATGATGAAAACAGGTAATTTCCCTTGCTCACGATAGGGAATTCTATTTGCTGAAAACAGGGAATTTTACTTGACGAAAAACAGGTTAAGTGTTGCGTGGCTGATGGATTTCGCCGGGAACCTGTCATTCGCATGCATAGCGGTAATCACAGCTCTTGTGTCTCTGTTTTTCGCCTTCGGGGAGAGGAGCGCCTTCAACGAGCAATCAGCCAAGCATTACAGGGCATGGTTTTTTCTGCTTACCCTGCTGCAACTTGAATTTGTGATAATATATATTCTCGTTAGCGGATGAGGACGGAGGAGAGATGATCAGAAGAGCTTCCATGGGCGAGATCTCAGATCTGTCATCCGAGAACGGTGCCAGCGAGAAGGAAAAGAAAGAGGTCGAGAAGGCCATCAAAGAAACCCTACGAAAATTCGGACCCAACGGAACCCTCAAACACAAAGTAAAATATTAAGGGTCGTATCTTCACTTCTTCCTCGCTTTGCTGCAGGCGGGCCGCACTTTTCTGGGCACTGTGGGCTTCAGGGCGCGACGGGCTTCGGGGCACTGTGGGCTTCGGGGCGCGGCGGACCTCAGGGCGCGGCGGGTCCTTTGGTTGCGGCGGACTCCTGGGGATTGCTTCAGCGACTAAGACGCCTCCTCGCGATGAAGTTTTCTCGGAGCGGCGTCCAGCGATGGCATCTTCTGTGACGGCAGAGAAAAGGATAGGGGTGGGAGTGGGGATATCCGCCGGCCTCCATCCACCTTGTGGCCTCTGGGCCTGGCGGGGCCCTTCGTCGACCATACCCGGCTTTCGGGGGTTGGATTGGGTGCCCCCGGCGGGATTCGAACCCGCGACCTGCGCTTCGCCAGAGCGCTGCTCTGTCCCCTGAGCTACGGAGGCTCCCCACTCCGCATCTCGGGTTTCCCCGAAACATGTATATCTTATGATTTATGTATGACATTTAACCGCTGTAATATGGTAAAATAACCTTGCTTCGCCAGGGCGCAGCTCGGAAAAGAGGCGGGAAACCGCCTCTTTTGCTTTGAAGCACGGGGTCACATCTTCAATCTGCAGTCCCCGGTAACATACGAAGCGCCCGTTGCCCAAAATCACATGGGTCATCGCCGGACGCCGGAAGCCACTTGGCGACGCCCACCGCCGCCCTCCGGCGCATGGGGCATGGGGTCATCCCCCAAAAACCAAATCTTGGCGCCAGGCCCCAATGCCGCGCCGGCGCGCCACCACGCGAGGACGAAGACAGCGAGGCATGCAAGGCGCAATATGTCGTGGCTCTCTTTCCGCGTATCTCCGAACAGCTTTTCCTGATTTGGTACCCAGCTCAACCGGCCTTATTCTTGCCCGCCCCAAGCATGCTCCCGGCTGATTCCCGCCTCCCGTCGTCAAGGAAGGCTTCAGCTCGCGGCTGTCGGCCACGGCTTGTCGAGCATAGCCGCCTGCCCGGGCGACGGCATCCTGTGGGCGAGGCGGCCGTTCACGCGGCGGGTCCATTCGTGGCCGGCTTTAAGCGCCGGGGGCACTTTGCTGATCGGATTTTCTGCCCCAGGCTTCTATCGAAATGCGCTCACCATCGCGCAACGTTCCCTGGAAATAAGGAACATGGCTGTATTTTCCGTCGGGATTTACGTTCCTTCTCGTATAAACGTTGGGGCTTGCGCTCCCCGATAACAGCCTCATTCCAACTTCCCCCTTCTTAGCTCGCAGAATGATCTCCTCTTCAGCGCATGATACATGCACATCCGCTTGATCAATCGCAAGCGGAAACCCGCCGACGTGGAAATGAACCGGCCCCTCGCCATAGAATGTGTGGCTTATGACGTATCCGCCCGCTTTCGCGGCCAAAGCGGTCAGCACGACGGCCTCGCGTTTGCCGCATGCCCGCCAGCGGGTTACGCACGTTCCGTCCGCGCATGAGACAACCTCGTTCGCGACCCTCCGGTAGTATTCCCCCCCTTCTCCCTGAAGGATGATGGAGTTGTCGACTGGAAACCTCTTGTCGTAGTTGAGCAGAAACGTGTTGGAATAAGCGTACTTGTTGTACTTAACGTCGTTGATGTATCGCTCCAAGGTGATGTTGGGATGCAATATTACATGCCCGGTTCCATCGTTTGAGATGCAGGCGTTGATCCCTTTCATGGTGTGAACGCCTCCAAGCGGCGAATTCTCTTCCTCGGAAGGCCCCCAGAAGGGGTGATCATCCGGCAGCATCAACAGCGAAAACCCGTTGAATGCCCAGTAGGGAGACCCCGGAGAAGAGTATTCCTCCATCATGGGTTGAAACTCTCGAAAATAACCGCAGCCGAGAATGCCGTCTTTTCTCGCTGCGCCTTTCGCGATGAAGGTATTCAATGACCCGACCAGCAGCTCTTTTATCGCTTGTATGCCATCAACCACTACGTCGAGTTTGAGGGCCGGTCCCCAAGGGGCCAACGACGCCCATCTGTATATCTGCGAGCGACCATACAACGGAGGTTGAGCATCGGGCGAGAAGAAATGCCTGTAATCGGAGAAGAACGTTCTTGCGTTATCGATGAACGATTTCTTCCATTCATCGTACCCATCCCCAGCGATATAAGAAAACATCAGCGCATAATATTGCATCGCCCAGCAGGAATAATAGTCGTATACGACGTGGGGCGGCATGCCATCGCTATACCAGCCGCTCCCGTTATGCATTTCCATTATGTTGCGAAGCGTCGCGGCGATGGCTTCGCCTTGGTCCAACTGACAGGCTTCCTCCAGGAACAGATGGTGAAAGACCTTAAACCATTGCCAGTTGTTGAGGGAGAAGGGCTCGCTCGATTGAAGCTCGAACCAGCGTTTTATATTTTCTTTCTCATTTTCTCGAAACCTATCCCATATTAGATTCCTGGTAAGCAAGAGGCCGATCGCTATAGAGCAGTTCTCGACCAGGCGGATGGGGGATTTTATTCTGCCCCAATATTCCCTGTGCTTCGGGTTTGTTCCGTTGACAATGCCTTCCCTGTACAATGCGGAAATATCGACCTCGCTGCCGTTGCTTAGCTTCAGCATGCCGTCTTTTCTGTTATGGAGGAAAAACGACACTCCGATGAAGCTGCGGGCAAAGGCTTCATATCGGCCGCCTCGGATTCCAGGACTTCCTATCTGGGGCCCTCTGATCCTTATTTGGCTCTTTCCCTTACTGAAACACCCGTTAACGTACAACGGCTCCCACAGCGCGATGAAGGCCTGTTCCCACGAAGCCCTATCTCCTTTGACTCTAAGGTCCGTGATGTTCTCGCCCCTGCCCTTCGAGGCTGGCCTTGCCAGCAGGTAATGCAGTTTGTACAGCAAATCCCTGGCCCGGAGAAAGGCTAGCCGCAGCTTGTGAAGGGGAAATCGCGCTAACCCGATGGCTCGGGAATTCGAGCTTCCTGGAAGCCCCTGGCAGAACCTTGTCTTCATCAGATCCTAATATACCAGAGTGACCGCTCGAAGAAAGCAATATCCTTGGAGGAAACTAATATCCTTGGACACGATGGGAAGGAAATGTCAAGGAAGGCCTTATCTTCATGGAAGGGTGTGAGCAGGCGGCGCATGGGCAATTGTGTCTGGGTTGTTCTGGGCAGGAACCAGGGAGATGCAGTGGCCTTTCTCCCGAGGCTGAACAGAAGAAGGGGGAGGTCAGGCAAAGCCTTGAGGAGCGGCTCTCCAAGGAAATGGCAACGCAGGTAAGGGAAGGGTCGAGCGGAGGGAAAAGGCGGCTGGTCAAAGCTAGTTACGGGGAGGCAGGGGGGCGCGCAAACGCCTTACGGCAAGGCCCTGATCGAGCAGAGCCTATGGGGACGGGCCTATGGGGACGGGCCTATAGGGACTGTGGGGAGGGGCCTGTGGGGACTGTGGGGACGGGCCTATGGGGACTGTGGGGACGGGCCTATGGGGACGGCCATCGCCTCATGCCTGAAGCGTAGGGGTACGTATCGGGGACGGGGGGACGGCCTATGGGGACGGGCCTATGGGGACTGTGGGGACGGGCCTGTTGGGACGGTCATCGCCTTATGCCTTAGGCCGGAGGGCAGGCACATGGGGTTAGCCATCGCCTCACCCTGGGTATCTAGGGACTGAGGAACGGGGGAACGGAGGCAGATCGGTCATGGTGGGATCGTTTGTTCGATGCCGCATCGCGCGGCTCCCGGCGAGGGGAGCGCCTCGGCGCTATATGAGACCGCTCGCTTGTCACATGAGTCACCGCGTAAGTTGCCGCGTAAGTTACCGGGGACTGCAGATTGAAGATGTGACCCCAAGCCGGGGGGCGGCGTGATCGGCCGTGCCGCGGCCATCGTCGCCGTCGCGCTGGCCGTCGCGCTGGTCGTCGCGCCGTTGTGCGGCTGCGGGCGACCGGAGGGCTCGCCGGCTCGCGACGGGGAGGCCGCCCCGGAAACCCCGCCGGAGGGCGCCGGGAAGGTCCCGGAGGTCCTCTTTGTCCCCGACTATCCCGCGAGCGCCCAGAACCCGGCGTTCTCTCCAAAGGGGGACAAGGTGCTCTTCACCCTCTTCCACAGCGCTTACAACCACGGGCCAGCCGGGCTGTACCTGCTGGACCTGGAGAGTGGCGCCATCAGGGCCCTCCTCGACGAAGCGGACCATGATAGCGTGAACCTTCCCGGATCGTGCTGGAACGCCGCCACCGGCCGCATCGTGTTCTCTTCCGACCGCGAGGAGGGGGAGGAGATATGGACCATGGACGAGGAGGGCGGTGGCTTGTTCCGCGTCACCCGCCACGGCCCGGGTTTCTCCCGCATCGAGCCCAGCTTCTCACCTGACGGGCAATGGGTGGTGTTCGAGGTCGTTGGCGGGGAAGGCGGAGGGCAAGGGCGACACGGCATCTGGAAGGTCCGCATCGACGGCACGGGCCTCACGGCGCTGCGCGGAGACCCCGCGAGCGGGAGCGACGACCGCCAGCCCAACTGGTCTCCCGCCGGCGACCGCATCCTCTTCCAGAGCCGCTCTTCAGGGGGAGGGGATTGGGATATATGCACCATGTCCGTGGACGGCGGCGATGTCCGCAGGGTGACCGGCGCCCCTTCCGAGGATACCGACGCCAGCTGGTCTCCGGACGGCCGCCTCATCGTCTACTCGTCGGACTACGGGGGACTGCCCAACCCGGAGATATTCGTCATCCCCGCGGAAGGAGGAACCCCGGTCAGGCTGACCTTCGCGGAGGACTACTACAAGGGGGCGCCCTCGTTCTCGCCCGACGGCAGGTATGTGGCCTTCGAGGCCCGCCTGTCCCGGGACGAGGGATCGCCGACCGTGATCATGCGCGTGAGAGTGCCCGAGTCCATGCGCGTTCCCTGATCCACCGGCATGGGGTCGTATCTTCACTTTTTCCTCGCTTTGCTACGCGGCATGGGGTCGTATCTTCACTTTTTCCTCGCTTTGCTATAAGTGTAGGCATGGGACATATGGTGGAGGCATATTTACTAATGGGGTCGTATCTTCACTTTTTCCTCGCTTTGCTATAAGCATGGTGGGCTCTTGGGGACGCGGCGGGCCCTTCAGGACGCATCGGGCTCTTCAGGACACGGCTGGCTCCTCGGGGTTGCTTCGCCGGCGAAGACCCCTTCTTGCGATGAAGTTTTCTCGGAGCGGCGTCCAGCGATGGCACATTCTGAGACAGTAAGTAATGGACAGGGGTGTGGGTTCGGGATCTGTTTATTATATGGGATGGCGTTTAACCTCCAGGGACGGCAGACAATCGGATAGGTGTGGGAGTGGGGATATCCGCCGGCCCCCATCCGCCTTGTGGCCTCCGGGCCTGGCGGGGCCCTTCGTCGACCATACCCGGCTTCCAGGGGTTGGATTGGGTGCCCCCGGCGGGATTCGAACCCGCGACCTCCCCTTCACCGACCTGCTTGCACAACCACTCATGCCAGTCCATATTAGTGTTAGCCATCGTGTCCTCCCATATTTCTTTTTAACAACTTGAGAAAAGGATGACACGGTGGCCCTTGCTTTGCTAGGGGGCCTACGCTTAATACACCACTACTGGGGACTCTAAC
>JABLXL010000082.1 GCA_013178005.1 Actinomycetota bacterium | reverse complement strand
TTCATCTTGGGGTTCCAGCGACGGGTCTGATGCCCGAAGTGGACCCCCGCCTCCAGCAGGTGCTTCATGGATACGACGGTCATTCTTCCTCCCGGTTTTCTCCTCCGCCCGCATCAATCCCCATCCCGACCCCGTGGGGCACCCGGCAAAGGGTCCGCGGACGTGCGTGATATAGTTGAAAAACCCGCCCAAGGCGGGCTCCCCGGCGCCCCTCGTCCCGCTCGCTGTGCGCGAATGTCCAGGCCCACCTCCTTTTCCTCCGTCTCGGGCGCCTAAAAAAAGGTAGCATAAAGCACCTGGCCGGGCAACTCGCGGAACGGGAGAATGGTTCACGGCTTTATTCGCGCCATGCTCTGATCCCGGGCAAATAAATCCCGCCCCCGCAAAGGACGAGGGCGGGTGAAATAGAAATAGGTTCGTTAGATCTCTAGCGCCCCCTTGGCGCTGGTCAGGCGGCCCTTGAGGCGCAGGATGGCCTTGGTGTGCATCTGGCACACCCTCGACTCCGTCACCCCCAAGACCTCGCCTATCTCCCGCAGGGTCAGGCCCTCGTAGTAATACAAGCTGATCACAATCTTTTCCCTCTCCGGCAGCCTGTTGATGGCGTCGGCGAGGATCCTCTTCATCTCCTCGATCTCGTAGGTCTGGGAGGGGTCCTTTACGCGCGAGTCCTCCAGGGTGTCGACCAGGCTTACCTTGTCTCCCTTTTCGCCGCCGATGTTCCAAAGCTCGTCCAGGGCCACCAGGGATATAAAGCTCATCTGCTGCAGCAGCTGGTTGAGCTCGTCCACTGACATGCCCATGTGCTGGGCCACCTCCTCGTCCGTGGGCAGCCGCTTGAGCTCGTTTTCCAGCACCATGTAGGTCTTTTCCAGCTCGCGCGCCTTGAAACGGATGGAACGCGGCACCCAGTCGATGGACCGCAACTCGTCGATAATGGCCCCCTTGATACGGGAGATGGCGTAGGTCTCGAACTTGATCCCCCGGTCGGGGTCGTACTTCTCGATGGCGTCGATGAGCCCGAAGATGCCGTAGCTCACTAGGTCCGCGTACTCGATGTTGGGGGGGAGCCCCGACGATACCCTCCCCGCCACGTACTTGACCAGGGGCGCGTAGTTGAGGATGAGCTTCTCGCGGGATTCCTGGGAACCCTCTTCCTTGAATTGTTTCCAGATTTTGCTTACATCCTCTATGCCTTCCAACCTGGCTCCTCTTTTGTAGAAGTCTGCCGTATTCAACATTCTCCCCATCTCGGTAAAAAGATGCTGGGCCTTTGCAGTAGCATCACGCGCGGGGGTGGGTCCGGAAAAAAACCTCTTTCAGTTTACCTTTATCAAGATGAGTATATATCTGGGTAGTTGATAAATCAACATGACCCAGCAGCTCCTGGACCGTTCTCAGGTCCGCCCCCCCATGCAGCAGATGGGTTGCGAAGGAGTGGCGCAGGGTGTGCGGACTGACCCTTCTTCCCCCCTCCAGGGCCCGGAAAAAGCGCTCCACCACCCGCCGAATCCCCCGGTCGCTCAACCTGCCCCCGCGCACGTTAAGGAACAGGGCCCTTTCGCCCGCCTCGCCCGCGGGCGCGTTCGCGGCCAGGACCGGCCTCTCTTTTTCCAGGTATTTCCCCACCAGCTGCAGCGCGGCGTCATGCACGGGTATGACGCGCTCCTTGCGACCCTTACCGAGAACTCTCACCTCCCCTCTTCGCGTATCCAAATCCTCCAGGTCAAGACCCGACAATTCCCCTACTCGCATCCCGGTCGCGTAAAGCATTTCCACGACGGCCAGATCCCTCAGAGAGGTGGAATAAACCCGCAAACCATGTTTCTCCTCGGCGGCGTCTATTTCCTCCAACCTCAACACGCGCGGGAGCCTGCGCTCTCCCTTGGGAGGGGACAGGGCCATGGCGGGGTCCTCCAACAGGTAGCCCCTCAAGGCCAGGAAACGGAAAAATCCCTTCACGGAGGACGAGCGGCGCGCCACCGTTGAGCGCGCGTATCCCCTGGTCTGGAGGTTGGCCAGGTAGCGTCGCAGGAGACGATGGTCGATCTCCCCCGGCTCCTTCACTCCCGCCCTTTCGCAGAACTCCTCGAAGACCCGCAGGTCCTCGCGGTACGCCCTGAGGGTCTCGGGCGAGAGGTTGCGTTCCGTCGACAGGAACCTCAGGTATTCCTCCACCAGTGCGTGCATCTTCCCCCTCGAGCGCAAGCTCTACTGTTGAAATTATATATAATTTTATACTTAATTCTACCATTGTCAATATCTGATTTTAATGTTGCTGATTTTAATTATTGTTAATATTTAAGGCGGCGGCGGAATGAAAAAGTAAAGATACGACCCCACGTGCGGGTATGCGGCCGGGTCGTATCTTGACTTTTTTGTTTCGGGATGATGTTGGGTGTTTGTCTTGTGCTGTGGCGGAATGAAAAAGCAAAGATACGAACCCACATCCGGGTATGAGAACCGGGTCGTATCTTGACTTTTTTGTTCCGGGAAAACGATGGGTGTATGCCTTGCTCTACGGCGCAATGAGAAAGCAAAGATACGACCCCGTGCCCGGTTATACGCTAATCGTTCACCCGTTTTCCCCCATGATGGGAAGCGCCATGTACCTCCCCCCCGCCTCCTCGCCCACCAGCCCGCGCAGGGTCAGTGACGACAGGCACGAAAGCAGTTCTCCCGCCGGTTGGCCCGTTTTAGCCGCCAGCCTGTCCAGGCTGCAGGGGCCTCCTCGAAGCAGCTCCAGGCAAGCCGCCTCCACCTCCGACAGTGCTTCTTCCTCTTTGACCTCCTGCGAGAGAGCCTTATCTCTCCACGAGCCGGGGCCGAGCATCCTCAGGACCTCCCAGGGCAGTTCCTCGCAGATGTCTCCGATCTCCATCACCAGCTTGGCTCCCTTCTGTATCAACCCGTTGGTACCGAGCGAGAGCGGGTTTCCAATGGGCCCCGGCACAGCCATAACCTCGCGGCCCTCTTCCAGGGCGATCTCGGCGGTGATCAGGGCGCCGCTTTTACGTGAAGCCTCCACTACCACCACGGCATGGCTCAATCCCGCGATGATGCGGTTCCGGTAGGGAAAATGCCACGGCAACGGCTTCGTTCCCGGCGGGAACTCGCTGAGCACGCATCCACACTCGGCCACCTGCCGCAGGAGCCTCGCGTGGCCCGGAGGGTAAACCCGGTCCACGCCGCAGCCCAGAACCGCTACGGTGTATCCCCCCGCCCGCAGGCACCCCTGGTGGGCTTTTCCATCCACACCGTAGGCGGCGCCCGACACCACCGCTATGCCGAGGCGAGCCAGCTCCTCGCCCAGGGTCATGGCGACGAAAGCTCCATAACCTGACGCCCTGCGCGACCCGACCACCGCCACGTACGGGCGGTCCGCTTCTGGTACCTTCCCCCGCGCGAAGAGCACGGCGGGCGGATCGTAGATGGAGGCGAGCAGGGGCGGGTATAAACCGTCGCCCGGCACGATGACCCTTATCCCCGCACGGCCCAGCTCCTCCAACACCTCGGCGGGGCCCTTCGCATGGCACGCGCCCGCCCAGACGATCGCCCTGTCCCTTCCCGCCAGGGCCGCCGCCCGCTCTCCGCCTCGCGCCAGTATCTCCCACAGCTCCCTCGAGCCACCCGCCAGCGATATCAGCTTGGGGAGGGAGAGCACGCTCATCCCGGGCAGGCTGGCCAGAGCAGCCCGGTATGCCGACTCCGTCGATTCCTCTCCTTCGCCAGTACGGTCCGTACCCTTCTGCTCACGTGCCAAATCCGAATCCCGCGGGACACCAGAAACCTCCGGACCTCGCACCCCGGACGCGAGCGAGGCATCCCGCTCGCCCAGATCGCCTGACGTCGCGGATCCCGGGTTCGCCTTATATGCCGCTTCCAACCTGCACCTCCCTTGCGACGTAAGAGCCCCAAAGCCTCTCGAGGGTCCTGTACTGCACCGCCTCCGCCAGGTCGGACACGCAGACGCGATCGCGGCCCGCCAGGTCGGCTATGGTCCTCGCCACCCTCAAGCACCGGTCGAAACCGCGCGCGGTAAGCCCCAGCCGCTCGCTCGCCGTGAACATGAAGCGCTTCTCTTCCTCCCCCAACCGGCATGCGACGCGCAGCTCGGGCAGGCCGATATTTGCGTTGGTGATTCCGCTCCTTCCCCAGCGCATCTCCTGCCTTTCCCTCGCCCTTATCACCCTCTCCCTCACCTGCTCTGATGGCTCGCCGTCGGGAAGCTCCACCAGCTCCCGGGGATCCAGGCGAGGCACCTCCACTTGCAGGTCGATACGGTCCAGGAGGGGTCCGGAGACGCGCCCGTAATAGCTCCTGACCCGGCTTGGCGCGCACGAGCAAGCCCGCCGGCGGTCTCCGAGGTAGCCGCACGGACAGGGGTTCATCCCCGCCACCAGCAAGAACCGCGCCGGGAAGCTCGTGCACACCAGCGACCGCGAGATGCTGACCCTTCCCGATTCCATGGGTTGGCGCAGGACCTCCAGGGCGTCGCGCCTGAACTCGGGCAGTTCGTCGAGGAAGAGGACGCCGTTGTGGCTGAGGGTGATCTCCCCGGGCCTGGGGAATCCCCTGCCGCCCCCCACCAACCCCACGTGGGAGATGGAATGGTGAGGAGAACGAAAGGGCGGCCTACTGGACAGCGGCCGGTCGGGGTCAAGCATGCCCGCAACGCTGTGGATGCTCGCCACCTCCAGCACCTCCTCGTCGCCGAGGGGAGGCATGATGCCGGGAAGCCTCTCCGCGAGCATGGATTTTCCGGAACCCGGGGGCCCGACCAGCATGAGGTTGTGAAATCCTGCCGCAGCTATCTCCAGTGCCCGCTTGGCATGCGCCTGCCCCTTGACCTCGGAAAGGCACGGACGGTTCTCGTCGTCGTCGCCCTCTCCCGGCGGCTCCGGCTCGAAGGCCCGTCCGCCCTGCAGATAATCCAAGGCCTGTCGCAGGCTTTCCACCCCCGTCACCTTGATGCCCTGGATGCGCGCCGCCTCGCGCAGGTTCTGCGCCGGCACGATTATCTCCTCCCGTCCGTTCCTCCTTGCCCACAGCGCCATGGCCAGGGTGCCCCTCACCCCTCGCACCTTGCCGTCCAGGGCCAGCTCTCCCACTACCAGCCTTGCCTTCAGGGCCTCGGGATCCAGGGCGCCAGACACCGACAGGATGGCGAGGGCGATGGGGAGGTCCAGGTTGGAGCCTTCCTTGCGCAGGTGCGCGGGAGCGAGGTTTACGGTGATGAGCTGGCGGCAGAAGAGCAGCTCCGAGTTGGCAACCGCCGCCTTTATGCGCCGGTAGGACTCCCTCACCGCGGCGTCCGGCAACCCCACCATGTAGATGCCCGGCAGGTTTCCGGAGGTGTTAACCTCCACCTCCACCTGCACCACCTCCATCCCCAGGATGGAACAGCTGTCGACCCTTGCGTACATCGCGACACCTCCTATATAAGTTATGCATATTCTATATTTAAGGAGTGACAAATAACTTTGAACATCGCTCCACCTCCACCGCTGACAAAAGCGAGTTCGTGGCATCACCGTGAGGCGGCGGCGCCTGGATGAGCATGCGGGCAAGGGATAAACAAGGGCTCGGAGAGGCGATGGTGATAAATGGTTTTTGGTGGGTTCGTGGCATCACCGTGAGGCGGCGGCGCCTGGATGAGCATGCGGGCAAGGGATAAACAAGAGCTAGGAAAAGCGATGGCATTGAATGGTATTTATTGGGTTCGTGGCATCACCGTGAAATGACGGCATGGATGAGCATGCGGGCAAGGGATAAACAAGAGCTCGGAAAAGCGATGGCATTGAATGGTATTTGATGGGTTCGTGGCATCACCGTGAAATGACGGCATGGATGAGCATGCGGGCAAGGGATAAACAAGAGCTCGGAAAAGCGATGGCATTGAATGGTATTTGATGGGTTCGTGGCATCACCGTGAGGCGGCGCCTGTATCAGCATGTGGACACCGATCATGGGCCTGGATTGAATCCCGGCCATGGGTCCTCCCGGTTAAGGCTTCCACCCGAAGGCCTTGAAGTCCGTCCCCGCCCTCAAGGGCTCGCGGTCTCCGTGGCCCCCCTTCCCGCCAGCCAGGCGAACAGGCACCCCAGGAAGAGAAAGGACGGTACCGCCCACCACGTCCGGGCGAGAAAACTCCATCCCCCCGAGATGTAGCCCCTGCGGGACAGATACCAGAGGGCGGGCGGGAGAGTCGCTCCGGCGATCAGGGCGTTGGCGATCAGCGAAACCAAAACGCCCTTGACGCCCACGCGCCGCGCAATCTTTACGTCTGGATAATAGATTGCGATGAGCGTGGAGACCCCCAGCGCCGCCAGGGCGGCCATGGCCACCGCCGTGTTGTCGTAGCTGACCCATATGGCTACCAGCACGAAAATGAAGAAGAAACCCAGCGCCAGAACTCCGTAGAAGGCCTTGCGCAGCAGGGACATGAGCGTAAGCCGCAGGAGGGACGGCGGGCGATGCACCCTTACCCGGCGGATCTCTTCCTCCAGCTCCTGGGCCTCGACCTCGTCGGGAACGGCGTTGAGGTCCCGTTCGCAGTTGAAACAGTACTCGTCGCTGTCCAGGTTGTTCCTGCCGCACCAGGGACAGGGTTTCATCTCTCTCGCACCTCTCCTGGGGCATATGGCTCGGCGCAAGGGGCCGCCGGGCCGCTCCGGCGCCTCAAAGTTACGTGCCCCGCGCTCACGAGGCTGTACTCGTCGCTGTCCAGGTTGTTCGTGCCGCACCAGGGACAGGGTTTCATCTCTCTCGCACCTCTCCTGGGGCATATGGCTCGGCGCAAGGGGCCGCCGGGCCGCTCCGGCGCCTCAAAGCTCCCCCACCTCG
>JABLXL010000081.1 GCA_013178005.1 Actinomycetota bacterium | reverse complement strand
CAAAGCAAAGGTTAGAGGCGGGGGGACAGTCTTCCTTCAACTGTCCCGCTTTTTCCCGGGAATTCCCCTTGCTCATTCCAGGGAATTTTGGTTGCTCATTTCAGGGAATTTCAGTGTACGAAAAACAGAACCATTGTACCCCGTCAGTTATCCTATCCATTGTTTGGATAGTGACCAATGTTCGAGCTGGTTTATTCGCGTCTCTCATGCTGATATACACTGGCACAGAAAAAAGCCTTTCCCGCAGATGTGTATCCTCGTTGCCATATTCGTTGAACTGGGAGTCGCATATTTCTATAAGCCTCAATAGGCATTTCTGGCATTTCCTCTTGTTTGCAGTTCCTTCTCTTGGCACTATCGATTTATACTCTTGGAAAATTGAGAAGGTTATTGGAAGATTCGCTCTTGTTGCTCTCCTGATTTCATCCTCACAGTTTTTATCTTGCTGGAAAGCAAACAGCATTTGGAAGGCTCGTATCTGCATCTGTACTACATTACTTGTATTCTCTGGCGCGTATTCGCTTAATGATTCTATGTACCCGGATAGAATGCGCTCTCTTTGTTTTCCCATGGAGAAACCTAGCTCTTCGGAGCGCGTGAATATTAGAGGATGGATAACGGCATCGTCAATGTGAGTTCTAAGCCAATCGATATTCCTGTTTTCGATGCCGAAATAGCGTACGGTTGGATAACCCTCAGCTTGAAAGATTCCGTGTAAATACTCATGCGCAATGTCTGCTTCTTCAGGTCTTTCCGGGTTGAATTTAATGGAAATAGTCCCATCTGGGTTTCGCTTATGCGCCCCCAAGGCAGTATGAAGACGTTCGTCCTCATCAAAACGGATATCCTCCACACGGATGTCATCACCAAGAAGGTCTGCAAGAGTATTATGAAGTTCCTCAAGCCTTGGCGAGTACTGATAACCTAGAAACTCCATATCGTTACCCCCGGCATGTAACTCGATTTTTGATTTCATTTTACCCAGTAATTACGACATGCCAGTTTTCCAAATGCTTGATTAGCTGTGCCGCAATCTCCCGCTGCGCTAGAATATCCCTACATACGCAGGCAACGGTAAGGAGATTTCGGCCATGCAAACGACTTTCAATACTGGCCTCACGTCCTTGAAATTGGTGAATGGGCATGTGGCCGGCTTTTCTCGGCTATCAAAGGAACAAGCCCAGACGCTTATAGGCCAGGAAACAGCTGTCATAGCACAGCTTTTCATAAGCCAGCTGCTCCTAACCGGCTATAGCCTAAGGCATATCTTTTCTGCGTTTCCAGCCGTTGGTGCCAAGAGGAAAAGATAGTGAAGCGCCGTGTGTATTGCTGCTGGAGTACCATGGAAACCCCAGGAATCTCAAGGACTTCGTTGGGTGTTTCACTGATACGCTGGGTGGCGCTGTAGAGCTCGTTAATGGGCTAGCCCCTGGGATGGCAGGGAGGCTGTTGAGGGAGGAAAGGCCGGGAAGGCATGGGTCGAGTTGGTAGGCCAAAATGCCCTATGAATGCCCCACGCATTTTTGTAACTCCTGTTCATTTGTGTTCTCCTATGCAACAAAAACATGTTCATATACTGCAAGTGAATCAATGGAGAATTGCTGCTAAAGTGCGAATTCGACACGCCTAGCGGGGGGCAGGCGTATAAACATGAAAAAGCCACGAAAAACAGGGCCAAGGACTCATAATCCGCGTGTCGTAGGTTCGAGTCCTACTGGGCCCACCAGCAACAGACCAGGTCAAGGAGAATATCCCTTGGCCTGTTTGCGTTGCTGGAGTGTATCATCGCAGTTCCTTCCCCACAATTTCCCCGAGGGCATTCCCATCGATCAAGGATGAGGGTACGATCAACATGGGATCGAGCCTCTTCAGGGGAATCTGGAACGGCGGACATGATGTGGTGGGGTTCGCCCAGTAAATCCGCCTATCAGTCCCATACTAGCCGGACGCTCGCACACCGATAAACGGATCAGTCGCCCACCCTTTGGTCATGGTTGCCAGAATGTACGGGAACCTTCAAAGGCACCCAAGGGAAGCCGTGACCACGCGGAAGGTGCCGCGTTAATATGTCGTCAATATATGGGGTACCAGGAAGGAGGCTCGATGCCTGTGCCCACGTTCACCCCGTACCATCCGCTGGCTCCCTTCTTCATAATGACCAGTGGGGCGTCCACTTCCTGGTTGGTGCAGATGGCCACGCCCACCGCCTCGTTGCCCTTGATCAACAGGTTGGTTATCTCGAACTCCAAGCCTGCCACCGCGTTTTCCTTCACGAAGGCGATCATGGCCTCCTCCACCTCCGCCTCCTTCGCCTCGTACCACGCCGGTGGGTCCCAGCCGGTGCCGAAGTCAACCCCCTCCCAGCCACGGGCTCCCTTCTCCATGATGATGAACGGGGCCTCGAGTTCCATATTGGTGCAGATAGCCACGCCGACCGCCTCGTCGCCCTTGATGAAGATGTTGAATATCTCGAACTCCAAACCTTCCGCGGAGTTCTCCTCCGCGTATTCGACCATGGCCGCCTCCACCTCAGCCATCTCAGCCGTCTCATCGTAGTCCTCGCCATCATAGTCTTCGTCATCGATGTCTTCGCCCTCGTCCTCCTCATCCTCCAATTCGTCGTACTCGTCGAAGTCGAGGTCCGCGAGCTCGTCCGGGTCCAGGCCCATGTCCCGCAGGTAATCTCCGGACAAGTACCACTTCCCGTCCACCCTCACCAGCTGGAAGGCGTCCATGTCGCCCTCGGATGCTTCCTCGGTCACTTTTTTCCCGTCCTCGTCGGTGTAGGTCATGGTGCCTTCAACGATCCTCACCGTGGCGGTATCCCCGTTTATTTTGGTCTCCATCTTCCTGATGTCATATTTCAGGTCCTGGGCGGAAGCCGCGAAGAAGTACTCCTCTAGTAACAGGGCCAGGTTCTTCCCCAGGGCGTCCTCGAGTTCCTCCCGGAAGGAGGGTTCGAAAGTCCCCAGGAGCATTTGCGCGTCGCTTTTCTCTATGGATTTGAACAGGTCTTGCACCGCTTTTTCGGGGCCCGAGGTGTCGCCGGCGCCGTCGCCCTTGAAGACCACGAAGACGAGCACCAGGGCGATGGCGACGACCGCCAGCACCCCCAGTGTCCCCAGTACCCAGGGAAGCGGCGATTTGCGGGGAGTCGGGGCGCCTGGCCCGGCCTGCGTGGCGTAAGCTTCCGGAGGAACGGCGGGTTGCCCCGCAGGAGGTGCCCCGGCCGGAGGGGGAGGCGGCGCGTACGCCTGGGGTCCGGCAGCGGGAGGCTGAACCGCCTGGCTGGCGCCGGCAGCGGGGCCGCCAACCCTGGCTCCGCAATATCCGCAGAATTCGCTGGCGTCCGGTATCTCCTTGCCGCATTCCTCACAGAACATCTTTCCGCTCCTTCACTCGCGGTTCTCTCGGGTCCGCGCCGTCAAATGCGCCATGACGTGGCGGAGGCAAAAGGACATGAGCGGACCCCTGCTCCTATAACTTCCTCCCGCATTCCCGGCAGAACTTCGCGCCTGGTCTCAGCTTGCTGCCGCAACCTGGACAGAAGGCCGGCTGTTCCTGCTGCAGCGGCCTCCCGCACTTGTTGCAGAAGGCCATCCCCTCGGCAAGCGCGCTTCCGCAATGGGGGCACCTTGGGGATTCCACGGCTGCCGCAGGGTGAAGTCCGGCCGTCGCCACTTCCGCCCCACATCCCTTGCAGAACCGGGCGCCCGCGCGCAGGGGATGGCCGCACGCGGGGCAGAAGCCGGGGGAGGGGGATTCCGTCTCCGGGGCGCCCATGACGGCCGCCGCCGCCGCTCCCGCCGCCTCCATCTCCCGCAGGCGTGAGACGAGGGCATCCCGAGTATAAGGGGTGTCCATGGCGAACTCCTCCCAGGCGGGGGCCAGGTAGCCTTCGCCGATCAGGTTGTCGATGATGGTGGTGGCCAGCGTGGGGCCAACCAGGGCCAGCGCCGCCTTGCCGCTGCGCAGCTCGGAAAGGTCGGTCATCCATACGCCGCCGGGTGTGCGCCATCCTCCTATGACGGTCAACTCCGCACTACCATCTGCGGTCAGGCGTTGCGTGACCAGGCCAAAGTTTAAGGCGGTGGTGGGGCCCCAGAGGAGCGGGCTCAAGGCTTCAGGGAGGGCGTAAAGAGGGCTTCCCGCGTCTCCGGCCGCCTTGAGCTGGCCCTGCCGAGCCATCTCTTCAAGCAGGCGCGGCAGCCTCTCCGGAAGGTCATGAGGGACCTCCTCGGGGGCGAGGAGGGAAAAGAGGGACACCGCCCAGCCCGGGTTGGGAAAGGAGAGGCCTTCGCTCCACATCCTCGCGGCATCCTCCGCGCTCACTCCCGCGGGTCCGCCCCCTATCCTCCGCAGGCGGCGCGCCAGGGCCACCGCGCGGTAGGCGTCCAGGCAGGCCATGAGCGCCCAGAAGTGGTCGGCTGAGGGCTCCAGGCGTAAGGGCTCCACCTCCGCCACCTCCTCCAGGGTGAGGTGGGAGTAGAGGGTGGCCCCGAGGTGCCACAGGCTCAAGGGCCCGGCGAGGGTCAACGCCTCTTTCCCCACGCTCACGTGGAAGCCGGGACCCAGGGCCTCGGCGTCGGGGAAGAGGTACTGCCCGACGAGGTTGGTGTTGCCGTCGCCCATCACCAGCGCCACGGTGCGGTGGGGGTCGAGCAGGGCGGGGACGGCCCACCTCCAGGCCCCCTCCAGTTTTTCCCAGGCGGAGATGAGGGCGCCCGCGTCGGCCTCCCCCGCCGGGGCCTCCATGCGCCCCAGGGGGGAGAGGGGCCCCGCGGCCAGCCCCTCCAGGCCGGAAAGAGCCTTTAAGGCCCGGCGGGGCAACTCAAGCGTTTCGTATTCCGCGCTTGCCTCGCGCGGAGCGATGTCGTCCTCTGCCATCTTCCTTCCCCTTCCGGTCGTCGCCTAGGGCAAGCGGCCCGTCCAGCTGGACAGCTTGTCCATGAAGTCCTCGTAGCCGCCCTTGAATCCGATGTTCTTCAGGGCCTGGTCGCGTACCGCGGGTGGGAGGTCTCTCCTCTTTAATATCTCCTCCCCCTGCTTGAAAATCTCCGGGTAACGCATGGGCTTTCCGGTGCGTTTCATGGACGCGTCGGCCATCTTCTTGGAGAGGTCGCACAACTTGCACCCCTGCTCCATGGCCTCGGTCTGGGTCTTCAGGGTGGTGCCCTCGCCCTTCCAGCCGCGGGTGGTCTTGAACTTCTCCATGTTGTACAGCCCTTCCCCGTCCACGATCCTGCCGTCCGCCACCGGGGACTTGCCGCCCGGCTTCCATTGAGGGTCCATAACCGTGGGCTGGTTGCTGAAGGATTGTGCGGCCTCCGGGTTCTTGACGTCCATGCACTCCTGCCCGTGCCCCTCCGTCCAGGCCTTGGTCTTCTCCCTCAGCGTCATGTTGTCCCAGTCCTTCTCGGGGAAGCGCGCCTTGGCCTTCTCCGGGGAGAAGCCGGTGCGCCTGGCGAAGGAGTCGTAGTAGGCGCCCTCCCATTCGTGGGCCGGCACCTCTTTCCAGTAGGAGACGCCGTCCTCGGTGGTCACCAGTTTCTCTATCACCACGTCGTTGTCCGTGTTGACCAGGCTCTTCTGGCCCGGGGTGCGCACCCCTCCCACCCGGTAGGTCCCGTTGGGGTCCTTGATCTTCATGTAGTCGATCATGTCGTCATAGACCGGATTGTAGACCTCCTTGGCCTGGGCTGCGGCGAATTCCTCCTGCACCGCTTTCGGGGCTTTTTTTATGTTGCGCATGGTGGCGGGGTCGCTCATGGCCTCAAGCACCTGTTCCCGGGTCAACTTGCCGCCGCTCTCCACCGTCCTGGAGATCTCGGAAGCCTTCTGCTTGGCGGCGGCCCTGTAGGCCTCGTAATCCGCTTTCGTGGCGGGGTTCGCGCCCTTGACCGCCGCCTCGATGGCCAGGCCGGGCTTGGCCGACTTGATGAAAGTGAAGTTGGGGTCCAGTCCGGGCACGGGCTTGGTGGCGAGACTCTCGGACATCATGATTAGGTTGGCGAGCTTGATGGCCGCGGAAGGGATGGCCCAGAGCTTTTCCTCCATGGAGGCGTTGGGGTCGAAGAAGGACTGGAACTCTTCGATGGGCAATATTTCTTTGCCCAGAGGACCAAAGGCGTTCTTGAGGGTATCCCATGCCACGGAAGGGGAGAACATATCCGAGAACACCCCCGGTCCGCCCCGCGTGAACTCCGTGTGCGCCGTGGCCAGCAGGCGGCCTATCTGCCCGTACCCTTCGAGAACGAGGATGGGGATGGACGCTAAACCCTTGAAGAATCCGGCCACCCCATCCTTTAGCGCCGTCCCCGTGTCCAGGGCGGTCATTCCTATGGCGTCGCCGGCGATGTCCAGCTCCTCGCGGATAGTATCCGCTATGCTTGTATAGCCCGGCTGGTTGGGATATTTCTGGAGGTCGAAGGGGTCGGCGGTGCCCCCGGCGATACCTCCCGGAAGCGGCTCCATGCCAGGGGGAAAACCGAACCCCGGGGGGATGTTCGGGGTGACGGGCACGGCTGGAAGCCCGAGGAGCGAGTTAATAAAGCCGATTATCGTCGCGATGATGCCGGCGATCACCGTCCCGGTCAGCCAGATCCACCAGTTGCCGGGGCCGGGGATCTTCCTGCCTCCCTTGCCGGCGGGCGTGGTCGTTTCCTCCGTCGTTTGGCCCGGTGGTGGAACGACGGGCGGCTCGGCTCCCGCGACCCAGGTGTAGGTATAGCAGGCTACGCCGCCTTTGGATTTCACGTATATGGCCTTGAGCTCACCGCTCTTATAACCTGCCGGGAACTTGGCCGACACGGTTCCGCCGTTGGTCGAGACAGCCTGTTTGCCGTAATCAGTATAGACTTCGAATGTATAAGTACCGTCTTTTTGTGTGAGGTTGATGCGTCCGGCCGTTACCGCGCCCCTGAGGCCTGCTTCATCGATGCTCGCCTGGATGTAATCTTTGCAGTAATTGAGCCCATCATGGATATATGGACCCTCCTCACCTTTCCACACATAGCTTTCGATCCACACCTTTAACTGCAGCGAGACCTCCTCGCCGCCCTTATAGGTTCCCTTCGGGCTGCTCCAGGTGGCGGAAGATTTGAAGCTGTCGCCTGAATTGGGATCGTATAAGCTTTGCGTCGCGGAACCGTCGCTGATGGTGTATTTACCCATGGAATCGGGCTCGCTTGCGATAAATTCCGCATCCGTCTGTTTCCAGTAGCCTTCCTCGCCCTCCGCCCGTGCCTCGACCGGTGCCAGCAGCGCTGCCGCCAACGAGAGCAGGAGTAAAACCCCAAGGAGCAAGGCCACGGATCTCATGCCTGCACGTTTAGCGTTTCCCCTCATCACCCCACCGCCTTGGCGAAGATGAACGAGTAGGCGATCCAGGCGATGGAGAAGGCGAAGGCCCCGGCCATGGGGAGGAGCATCAGGCGCATCTTGTTGCCGTAGGAACGAGAGAGCTCCGCCC
>JABLXL010000080.1 GCA_013178005.1 Actinomycetota bacterium | reverse complement strand
CAAGGTAACGGATGCCTTGAGCGTCCCCATCGTTGAGGAAGGGGAGCTGGTGGGGGTTCTCAACCTGAACACCAGGAGGGACCGGGCATTCGACGAACCGGACCTATTCCTCCTCAACACCCTCACCAAGCTGATCGCGGCCGCCATCGTCCGCGGCAGGCGCATCGAGGCGGTGAGCATTGAGCTCAAGGGGCTGGAGGAGGAAGCGGCTTTGCTGCTCCAGGAGATCGAGGAACTGGAGAGCCGTCTTGACGACCGCCGACGCCAGTACCAGAGACTGATGAGGAAGGCGGATGACCTCCGCAGCCGTCTCTCTGACCTCATCCAGCCGGTTGGTTGAGCCAGTAACGGGGAACTGCGTGACGGGCTCAAGAAGAGGGGGGAGAGGTTGAAAGCTGAAAGAGATTACCTGCTGGCTCTCTACACCAGCCCACGCGATAAAGGCAATACCTCGCTGCTCATGGACGCCCTCTCGGACGGCGCGAGGGAAGCGGGATATGAGGTGCAGGATTTCCGCGTGGCAAATATGGACGTGCGCCCCTGCAGGGCCTGTAACGCCTGTTTCCGTGACGGCGAATGCGTGCAGAAGGACGACATGCAGGAAATCTATCCCCACCTGCTGCGCGCCGGGGCGGTGGCCATGGCCGCGCCCATCTTCTCCATGAACATCTGCGCGCAGGCCAAGGCCCTTATCGACCGCTGCCAGCGCTTCTGGTCCGCGCGGTATGTGCTAGGAGATGAGCTGGTGGAGAGAGGGCGCGTGGAGCGCAGGAGGGGGTTCTTCCTCTCCTGTTGCGGCCGCGACAAGCCGGAGACCTTCGATTGCACGCGGCCGGTGATGGGATATTTCTTCTACATCATACGCGTCGGCAAGTGGACGCCCCTGACCTTCGCCGGCGTAGACGAGGCGGGCAAGATAAGGGAGGTGGAGGGCGCCCTCGATGCCGCCGCGGAGCTCGGGCGCTCGCTGCGGATGACGCAGTGACCGTCGGCTGCCGCCGGGTTGGGGGCGCCGGGTCCGAAAGCGGCAGGAGGAGGGGAGCTGCGTTTCCCGCAAACGGGCTCCCTTGGAGGTGCGATTGAATGGGAAAGGGGGGACGTTTCCGCTCGCCGGGGGGATATGCGGACGACGAAGATGCCATGGGAGCGGGAGTGACCGTGCCGGCTTACTCGAGGACGGCCGACATCTACGATCTCATGGTGGGCCGCTATGCCTTCGATATGTGGAGGGAGAACTTCGAGAAGCTTTGCCGCATCTACCCCATTGACGCTTCCTCGGTAGCCGATATCGCCTGCGGCACCGGCCTTGCCTCACGCTACCTCGCGCTCCAAGGCTCCGAGGTGGTGGCCACCGACATATCGGCGCGGATGCTGATGGTCGCCGCCTCCGCGCCGGAGGCTGGGCGGGTCAGGTACATGAGGCAGGACATGCGCCGCCTCGCCCTTCCCAGGCGCGTCACCCTCCTGATCTGCGCCACCGATGCCCTCAATCACCTCCTCCTGGAAGAGGGTTTCCGTCTGGCCATGGCCTCCTTCCGCGCCGCCCTGACGGAAGGCGGCCACGCTCTCTTCGACCTCAACACCGCCTGGCAGTTGCGAGAGGGATGCGATTCCGAGCCGTGGTGTTTCGAGATGGAAGGCTATACCATGCGCTGGGTGAGCAGATGGGACGAGGAAAGAAATATCGCGACCTTGGTGATGGAGTGCGAAGGTCCGGAAGGAGAAGTTTTCGTGGAGGTTCACCGCGAACGGGGTTACGATACTGGGTTCGTGATCGAGGAGGCGCTGCGCTGCGGCTTTCGCGGGATCGAGGCCCACGACGCACGCGGGCTGGGGCGGCCGACTCTCCGTTCCCGGAGGATACAGTTCGTGGCTTGGGCCTGACGGTGAGGCATTGACCACGGCGACATATGATGATAGTCTAACGCTGTTCGGATAATCGGCTGTTGCACAGGATCCCCATCGCCCGGAAAGTTGCCTACCCGCACCCGGGATCGGGCTGAGAACTTTGTAAGGGCAGGGGGAGCAAGGGGAAGAGGAGGGATTTTCAATGGCCTTGATGAACGGCGGCGAGGTGCTGGTGAGGGCGTTGCTCAAGGAGGGCGTGCGCTGGGTTTTCGGTATTCCAGGCGGGCAGTTGTGCACCTTTACGGACGCCATAGCGCGCGTGGGACGGCCTAACGGCATGGAGTTCATCATGACCCATCACGAGGCGGTGGCGGCACATATGGCAGACGCCGTTTCGCGCACCTCGGACATGGTAGGCGTGTGCACGGGAACGGTGGGGCCCGGGGCGGTGAACCTGGTAACCGGGGTCTACACCGCCTACAACGACAGCATACCCATGGTGGTGATAACCCCCCAGATACATTCCAACCGCTCCTATCCTTTCAAGGGCTCGCAGCAACAGTTGGATCAGATCAACCTGTTCAAACCCATCACGAAGTGGAACGCGCTGGTTAACCGCTTCGACCGCATCGCGGAGATGGTGCAATGGGCCTTCCGGGAGGCGGTAAGCGGGAGGCCGGGACCGGTGCATCTTGATATCAACGTGGACGTGCTCTTCGCCAACGACGAGGTCGAGGACGACACGTTCCTGCCACCGGAGCGATACCGCACCTTCACCAGGCCGTTTGGCGACCCGGATGCGGTGGACAAGGCGGTGGAAATGCTGCTGGCGGCGGAAAAGCCCCTCATTCATGCCGGAGGGGGAGTGATGAGGTCCAAGGCCTGGGACGAGGTAAGGGAGCTGGCGGAATACCTGCAGATCCCTGTGACCACCAGCGTCTCCGGTCGCGGCACCCTTCCCGAGGACCACCCCCTGCTCTTCCTCCCCAAGGGAATGGGGGCCATCATGGCCGAATCCTCTTCCGACGTGGTCCTCAACGTGGGCTGCACCATGTCCGAGCTCGATTTCTGGGGAAAGCCGAACATGTGGGGTGACCCGAAGGAGCAGAAGTTCATCTACGTGGACATCGATCCCCGGGTGATAGGGCTGAACCGCCAGTTCGACCTGGGCATCGTGGGCGACGCCAGGATGGTGCTGCGCCAGATCATCGCGAAGGTGAAGGAGACCACCGCGCCGGTGGAGGGGAGGGAGTTCCTCTCGGCCTACCGCGAGATGGAGGAGCAGGCCCTCCTGGCATACGAGGAGATGGCGAAATCGGACGCCAAGCCAATACATCCTCTCCGTCTTATCAGCGAGAGCGTGGAGTTCCTGGGACGCGACGGGATCATGGTCATGGATGGGGGCAATACCGCGTTATGGGTCAATATCGCAGGAAGGGTTTATCATCCTCGCTCCTATCTTTTCGCCGAGGGCACGGGGCAGCTGGGAGTCGGCCTGCCCTTCGCCATGGGCGCCAAGATGGCCAACCCCGACCGCCCCGTTTACGTGCTCCACGGAGACGGCTCCTTCATGATCAATTGCCAGGACATCGAGACGGCCGTGCGGCTGAAACTCCCCATCATCGACATAGTCTCGAACGACAGCGCGTGGGGGATGATCAAGGGCGCCCAGCATGCCGCCTTCGGCAGGAGGTACTGCGGGGTGGAGTTCGGAGAGACGAGGCTGGATAAGCTTGCGGAGTCGATGGGGGCCAGGGGCATCAGGGTGGAGAGCCCGGAAGAGATAAGGCCTGCCCTGGAGGAAGCGGCCGCCTCCGAGGTGATGACGGTGATCGACGCGCAAGTGGACCGGGAGGCCAACCTCGACGTGCCGGTTCTATTCGGCATGATCGTCGACCTCTGGCTGCAGGGCTGCGACGCTCCCTATTGCGAAACGTAACCAAACTGACGCCGGAACGCGTCGCGGAAGACGGCTCGCAGGAGGTGTAAGGGGTGTCATAGCTTACGGGGGCACGGATGAGTGCCTCCATGGTCAGGTGAGATCGAAACTATGACGTCCCTTATTGCGGAACGTAACCAAACTGACGCCGGAAAGCGTCGCGGAAGCGAATGCGCCTGTGGGGAGACGGCTCGCATGCTACAAGGCATGAAGGCCTGGTGTTGTCCATGCCGCCCGCCGGAGGCGTTGGCGAAGAGATCAGGAGGGGATATCCTCCCACTCTTCTGGGAGGAGCTCCAGGATCTTCTCCCGTATGATGTTGGTTATGGCGGGAAGGACCTTATGGGGGCGTCCCTCGAGTTGGGGCACCCGGAACGGTTTTCCGATGTTGATATGGTAATCCTCGCCCTTGGTCTCGGTGATTCCCACCGGCAGCACCTGCACCCCCGTCTTCCAGGCGAAATAGGCCGCGCCGTGGGTGAAGGGGTGAAGCGCTGTGTCGTCATGGCGCGTGCCCTCGGGAAAGATCCCCACGCAATCCCCCTTGTCCAGGAACTCAAGGGTGCGCCTAATGGCCTCCGGCCCGGGACGCTCGCGGTCAACCGGGTACGCGAAAAAAATGCGCACCATGAGGTATTCGAAGAGGCTGTTGCGGGGGTCAAAGGTCTCGCGCTTGGCCATGAAGCGCACGGGACGCTTCAGGGCGAGGTTTATGGCCACGGGGTCCTTGCGGCTGTTATGGTTGGCGACAACCAGGAGCGGCTCACGGCGGGGCACGTTCTCGTAACCCGTTACGCGGAAGTGGTAGAACATGGCGACCACGCGGAATATCGGCCATCCGATGAGGAAACGCACCATCATCCTCTCCACCTCCCTCATGTCTGCCGTGTCGTCCATGGCCCCGGGCCCTAGGCGATGCATGCCCGGTCGTGCCCGCACTTCAGCGCTACGGGCATTAAATGATAATATCAATGAAAGAACGGCGTGGCTACGGATGATTTTTCCGCGGGCGCGCTGAGATGGTGAGTTAGACGGATAAGGGTTCAGGAAATGTCCCTTCGGGGGCGCAGCGGATCAAGTGAAGGGAGTTTTCCCGTTGGTGAAGCAGAAGGGCTTCTTCTACTCCTACGGAGAGGTGCCCGGCTTGGGCATCCTGGCGGTCAACGAGCTGGAGGGATGGCAGCGCGTCAACCTGTACGGGTTCGGGGTGGACGTGGACGTCATCCAGAAGGCTATCGAGGACGGATGCGAGGCGGACTTGTTGGCGAGAGGCAGGCTGGCCTCCCGCCCCGCCCAGTCCAGGGTGGTGATCGCCGGCGGCGTCGTCTTCAAGGGGTTGACCTGCCTTGCAGGAGATGGGGTCGGCGCCGAAGAGTTGCTCGCGGAGCTGGAGAGGGGACTGCCCCCATTTCACGCCCTGGGAGCAGGCGAGATGGAGAAGACCGAGGACATCTCTCCCATGAGGGTCTACGTCTTCACCT
Source organism: Actinomycetota bacterium (assembly GCA_013178005.1). Taxonomy (GTDB): domain Bacteria; phylum Actinomycetota; class Geothermincolia; order Geothermincolales; family RBG-13-55-18; genus Solincola_B. Next base: position 2,256 of record JABLXL010000080.1, on the reverse strand, counting down.
ACGTGGGCAAGGTGATCGGGGTGTCCAAGGTGGTGTTCTTCGAGTATGCGACCCAGGTCTCCCTGGTGGGCATATACCGCGACCAGGACCGCAACCTGGTCGATGAGTTGTACACGGGGCTTTCCTCCCTGCGGCACTTCCTCACCATCCCCAATCCCTTGCGCACGGATGATAGGGACCAGAGGGTCGAGGTCAACATGTTCATGATCCGACACCCCGTGAAAGAGGAGCTGCAAGGGGATTTCGTGCGGGCGCTGATCGGGGTGCCGGGATTGGTCTTCTACTCTTTCGTCTGATTGTAACGCCCAGCTCCGGGCGTGAACCCACGGGGTTCTCCTACAGGTCCCTGCCGATCGCCTGTGCAACCTTGCGTATCCTTCCCATGAGGCTGGAGAAGGTCTCGAAATCGAGGGACTGCGGACCGTCGCAGAGAGCGGCGTTGGGGTTGGGGTGTATCTCCACCAGAAGGCCGTCCGCACCCGCTGCCACCGCGGCGAGGGACATGGCAGGTATTATCTCCGCAATCCCCACGGAGTGGCTGGGGTCGACGACCACCGGAAGGTGGGTAAGCCTCTTGAGCGCAGCTACCGCGGAAAGATCCAGGGTGTTGCGGGTATAGGTTTCAAAGGTGCTTATGCCGCGCTCGCAGAGGATGATATTGCGGTTGCCCTCCTTGATGATGTACTCCGCGGCGAGCAGGAGGTCCTCTATCTTGGCGCTGGGGCCGCGCTTGAGGAGCACGGGGTGTCCGCTGCGACCTATCTCGGTGAGCAGCACGAAGTTCTGCATGTTGCGGGCTCCCACTTGAATAATGTCCGCGTACTCGCAGAAGAGATCGATCTTGCGGGGGTCGGTCAGCTCGGTGACCACGGGGAGGCCGGTCTCCTCCCGCGCCTCGGCCAGGAACCGCAGGCCTTCCTCCCCCAGGCCCTGGAAACTGTAGGGAGAGGTGCGTGGCTTGTAGGCGCCGCCCCTCAGTATCGACCCGCCGGCCAATTTAACCAGTCGTGCCGTGTTGAGTATCTGCTCCCTGCTCTCGACCGCGCAGGGGCCGGCCATTATCGCAAGCTTCTCGCCGCCGACCGAGACCCCCCCGATCTCTATAACCGTGTTCTGGGGGTGTGTCTCGCGCGAGGCGAACTTGTAGGGCTTCAGGATGGGGATGATCCTCTCCACGCCGGGATATCCGGCCATGGTTTCGACCACCTTGGTCTTGTCGTCCCCGATGACCCCTATAACCGTCTTCTGTACCCCGTAGATGGGGTGGGTCTTGAGGCCGAACTCCTCGATTTTGCGCATTACCGCTTCGATCTGCTCGCGGCTCGCGTCCTGGGACATCACGACGATCATGGTTTACCTCTCTTTCAGGGTAAAGAAAAAATTAGCACCGGCTTCAGGGGGTGTCAAATAAGGCATCCGCTAAGCATTGGAAACAGACCGGTATCTTATGTCTAGGCAGAACACGGGGAGGCTGTTGCTTTCCCTGTAATTGAGAGGGCACGGGACTTGTTCAGTATACCCAGCCGGGAAAGGTGCAAACCTCCGCTGGCTGGTCCAGGGAGCGGTACATCTCCACGTCCTTCCATGGCTCGCCGAGAATCCCGTCGTGGATGGCCCAGCTCCTGCCGCGCACCGTCTTCTCCGCTCCTGGCATGCGAAACGGGGTGCTGCCGTCCAGCTTCCTGAAGAGCTCGCCTCCGGGTTGGAAGCCCCGGTGGATATCTTCCATCTTCTTCCTTCCCCGCATGTAGTTGAAGCCGTATTTCTCGAAGATGATGGCATCATGGTAGGCGAGGGGTTCAGCCACAAGCATGTCCTGGCCCATAGCGGAAAGGAATTCCAGCGCCAGGGGCAGGAAATCCCTCAGTACGTGCAGGCCCCTTCTCACCTGGCCGGGAGCGAGCCCTGCCCGCATGGCCCTGATTTCCTCCTCCATGTTGCGGCGGGCGGTCCCGAACTTGGTACGGCGCCCTGAATCGTCGATATCGGTGTTGAACCTGGGCGACCTGGGGTCGTTGACGATGAGGAAGGTTATCTCCACCTTGAAGAACGGCGTGTCCGCGATCTCGAGGAAAAAGATGCAGTCACGGTCCTCCGGGTGTTCGCGCACCTCGATGATGGCGAAACCGGCCTGGCGAGGGGAGGTGAGGGTCACGGCCTTCTCCCGCTCGCGGTTGAGAAAGGTCCTCCGATCGATGTGGAAGAGCTCGAAGATCTTGTCCGGTATGAGAAGGGCGTAGAGTCGTTCCTTGGTCT
>JABLXL010000008.1 GCA_013178005.1 Actinomycetota bacterium | reverse complement strand
TATTAGCCTAATTACTCCCCTTATACGTGGCACTACATTTCAGCGCGTTTCGCAAGCCAGAATCTATCTACCTGGAGTTTTACACGCGAAAGGGGTCAAAATAGGGGGTCAACTGTAGAAGATGAGCTAAAGCAATAAATGGCTTATGTCGTTTATTCTTTAATGAGGACTTTCAGCTTGAGACAGCGTGATCTAAGCGGAACGGCGACCGTCCAGAGCCATAAGGTGCCGATGTCTTCGGGCAAGGTCCAGGAGGGAAGAATAGAGAGAAAGGCGCTCCGGGCGGAAAAGCGCGTGAGGTCGTGTGAACGCTAATCCCGGTGACTGGAGAAGGCGAGAAACGGGTATGGTTTCGTGGTTCTTACGGGACGGCAAGACTAAGCTTCTCTTCCTAGTGGTGATATTGCTGTTGGTCTCCGTGCCCGTTCAGTACCTGGTGAGGAAAGAGGTGGTGGTGGGCATACCCTCCAGCGAGGCGCACAGCCATGCCCACGACGAGGGAGAGGTCGGACACGCACACGACGACGAGGAGGGAACTGGCGCTCACGATGAAGGAGAGGACGAGCACGCGCACCAGCATGAGCACACGGAGGAGGAAGGACACCTCGCGACCGAGGTGCCCCTGGGCATCAACCTCATACCCAACTACGGCTTCGAGGTGGGGACGCGAGAGCGCGTTCCCGGGTGGCTGGGTATATACAACCCTCAAGGGGCTGTCTCCTACCGGGACGAGGATGAGGCCTACGAGGGCTTGGCATGCGCGGCCGTGTACGCTGAAGATGCGCCCGTGGAGGGAGCGGGATGGATCGCCTCGATAACTGAGCTTCCCCTGGGCCACGACGTGGTGGTTGAGGGCAAGGTGAAGACGGAGATCGCCCAGGGTGGGGCTTATCTCGTGGCTGTCTACCAGTACCGTGAAGGCGAGGATACGCGAGCCGAGTTCGCGTTCTCGCCCGGCGTCACAGGCTCGAGCGAATGGATGCCTCAGGGCGTCCGTTTATACGTGCCGCCCGAGGCCACGGCGGTTTATGTCGAGGCCTTGGTCTTCGGACAGGGGAGGGCCTGGTTCGATAACGTCACTTTGGTGGTGGAGGAGCCTGAGTCTTCAGGAGGATGACGGGTTAGCGCGAGGAAGGACCGGGCGCGAATGCGCGTCCGACGCGGAAGAAACGGGAGGAATCAAGCCAAACGAACGCATGGTGGGATCGGCGTTGGGCTGCCGGCGGTAGGGGCTGAATGCGTAAAGGAGGACTCGCGCCGGGCGCGCGAGGCGGCGGTTGCCGAGGGGAGGCGGTCTCGGGGATCCCGGGACTCAGGTCGTGGAGCCGTAGCCATGCTGAGCGTGGAGGTGAAGGGCGGTCATGGAAGCGGTCTTGTCGGTAGAGGAACTGCATAAAGCCTACAGGACCAGGTTGGGAGGTCCGCGCAGGCAGGCCTTGTCCGGGCTCAGCTTCACCGTGCCCCGCAACAGCGTGGTCGGGCTGCTGGGGCCGAACGGCGCGGGCAAGACCACCACCCTGAAGTGCGTGATGGGGCTGGTGCGCCCCGACGCCGGGAAAGTCAGCCTCTTCGGCCGCGACGGCGACGCGGTGGAGGCGCGCCGCAGGGTCGGCTTCCTCCCGGAGCAGCCCTATTTCGACCTCTACCTGACGCCGCGCAAACTGCTGCACTATTACGGAAGGCTGTCGGGGATGGGAGCGTCCTCAGCGCGTTCCAGGATATCCTACCTCCTGAACCTTGTGGGCATGGAGGACGACGCCGACCTCACCATGGATAAGTTTTCCAAGGGGATGTTGCAGCGCATCGGCCTCGCCCAGGCCCTCCTGGCTGAGCCGGAACTCCTCATCCTGGACGAGCCCTCTTCGGGCCTCGACCCCTTGGGCAAGCTGGAGATGCGCGATGTGCTCAAGTCGCTGGGCACGGGGGGCACCACCATCCTGTTGAGCTCACACCAGCTTTCCGAGATCGAGGAGATCTGTGACCGGGTCATCATCATCCACCGGGGCAGGGAAGTAGCCTCGGGGAGACTTGACGAGCTGCTGGAGGAAAAGGGCGATTGCGAGGTGCTTCTGGCGGAGCCGGCGCCCGGGGCGACCTCGGGCCTGCCCTCCAGTGCGTCCTGGGCGGAGGACTCCGGGGGCAAGAGGCTTACGGTATCCAGGGAGGAATTGAGCGCGGCCCTCACCGCGCTTATCGAGAGCGGCGCCTCGATCGCGGAGGTGAGGAGTAGGCGGCTTTCCCTGGAGGAGTTCTTCGTGCGCAGGATAGGAAAGACGGGGTGGGAGGTGGAGGAATGACCGCCGTCGCCGCCTTCGCCTGGAGCGTGCTGCAGGACGCCCTGCATCGCAAGGTGTTCTACGCCATCCTCGCCTTCTCGCTGCTGCTGATGCTCCTCATCCCCATGCTACCCAGTGCCAGCGTGGGCGTTCAAGTGGACCTTCTGCGCGAGGCGGCACTGGGGCTGACCAGCATCATGGCCTTCCTGCTGGCGGTCATCATGGCCTCCACCATCATCCCCGGGGAGCTGGGCCGCCGCACCCTTTACAACACCCTCTCCAGGCCGGTGCGCAGGTGGCAGTATTATCTGGGGAAATTCATCGGGATCATGGCGGTGGTGGCCATCGCCCTTCTGGTCTCGCTGGTCGTTCTCCTCATCCTGGTGGGAGCGAAGTTCGGCACGTTCAACCCGGGACTTGCCAAGGCGATATTCACCATCTTCCTAGAGGCCATGGTGCTGGCCTCCGTGGCCATGCTGGCATCGGTATACCTGAGTCCCCTGGTCTGTATCCTGCTCGCCGGGCTTTTCTACGTGGCCTGTCACGTGAAAGGGGATTTCCTTTACCGCGCCATGACCGACTCCACCAACCACGCCCTGCTGAGGGGGCTGTCGGGGTTCCTCTACTACATCCTGCCCAACCTCGAGCGCATGAACATCAACGAGACCATCGCTCACTCCGAGAGGGTTTTCAGGGTCGGAGCCGGAGAGCTTGTGCTGCTCTCCGCCATTGCCCTAGTCTTTTCGGCCATATTCATAGCCCTGGGGGCTTACCTCTTCGAGCGGAGGGACCTGTGATGAAGAGGCTGGCGATGATCCTGATCGTGGTCGTGCTCGCGGGAGCCATGCTGCAGTGGGGGCTGGACCGCACTCCTGCCGGCAGCAAAGCGGGGGACAGGGAACTCTTCCCCTCCGCATCGAGCGTCCTGGACCTCCTGGGAGGGGCCAGACAGTACCTCGCCTACAACATGTACATTAAAACCGACACCCTACACCATACTTACTACGGCAGCTTCGTTCAGGAGGCGGAGCTGGTGCCCTACCTTGTCCTGGTCACCTACCTGGACCCGCATTATGAGAGCGCCTTCTTCGTGGGAACCGGGATCATCGACGCGCTGGGCCAGCACGAGGAAGCCTTAGCGTTCAACCTGCGAGGCATCGAAGCGAACCCGGAATCCGCCGACCTCTACTACAGCCTTGGCGACCTCTACCTCGAGGAAAAGGAGTATGGAAAAGCGAGGGAAGCCTTCGAGAAGGCGCTTCAGTACGAGCCGGAGATAGTATCCAGGAACATGGTAATGTTGGCGCTGGAGTCCGCGTGCCACGCCCTTGGAGACGAGGAGGCACAACGCCGCTTCATCCTCCTGCGGGCGCAATACAGCCTCGTAGCCCTGTACCGGTTGGGGCTCGACCCTGTCGCCATGGGCGATTCGATCAGGAAGATAAACGACATGCTCAACACGGCGGCGGGCCTGGGTAGAGGAAAGTAAGGATCGCCCTGAGCCTCTGCGCTGTACTTCTCGGCTGGCTATTAAGTACTTATAGGGACATCGTGCCATCTGTTTGATTCCGTCCAGAAGTGGCGAGGATGGTATATTATTTAGTCGTGGTCCCCGCATGTGTGCGGGGCAAGCCGAGGGCGTTTAGCTCAGCGGGAGAGCGCCTGCCTTACAAGCAGGAGGTCATGGGTTCAAATCCCTTAACGCCCACCAGCCATCAGGGCCTTCGCGGCCCTTTTTTAGGTCGAATCCCTTGATATCAATCCAATACTGGAGGGAAGGTTTCCTGTACGGCGAAAATCCGGCGAATAGGGCTTGGGAAACTGGCGAAACCCACAGCAAAGCCCCGCGGGTTTCGAGACCGCCGCTCTTTTCCAAAGTTCATTTCGTGCTTGATCGCAGAAATTCGGCTATGTCGTTCTTGTCGGCCTTGCCTTCCGCTACCTTTCTGACCAGTAGCTCGAACTCGGTTTCCCCGGCTTCTATCTCAATGCCGTTTAATGTCAAGAACACCAAGGTCGCAACGGTTCCGGTCCTCTTGTTGCCGTCGATGAAAGGATGGTTACGTACGATGTGAAAGAGGTATGCTGCTGCCATCTGCATAATGTCTGCGTGGAAGTATTGCTCTCCCATGCCCGCCTGGGGCATAGCCAGGGCGGATTTAAGAAGATTGAGGTCTCTTATGCCGGGATCGCCGCCATAGCGACGCATCTGGTCCTGGTGTATCTCTATTACCTCGGCCAGGGTAAGAAATACGGGCTCGGCCATCTAGTCCGCCAGGTTCTTGAGCATCCTGCCGTACCGGCGGTTGGCCTTCTCCAGGGCTGCCTCGAAGGCCTGGCGGCGCTTCTTGTCGCGCACGGGGGTGATGATCAACGCCTCTCCGTCGGTGGTTATTTCCAAGGGCGTGTCGGCGTCGATATTGAGCAGCTCGAGTATGGGCCTGTCTATCACTAGAGCCATACTGTTTCCGTGCCTGGTCATCCTCTTGACCATTTAAACCTCCTCACTAGTATTACAATGTATATACATTATATAACCTTGAGGGATCTGACGCAACGGGTCCTTGTCTCCAGTGTTACATTGCGAGGTGGTACATACTCCGACCGGCGCCACTAAGACCGCTTCCCCCAGGACGACAAGTGGGGTAAGGTCTTCCAAATCCCTTAACGCCCACCAGAGCAATAGAAGCCGGGCGCCCGCCCGGCTTTATGATCAATCTGGTGAATCTGCTTATCCGCCAACTAACGGCTTCTACAGCTTCCCGACTTGCCTCGCGTATCCGTATGGCAGGTCCCTTAGGCCAGCTTCATCCTAGACTCGATAGATGTCTTTTCTGTGGCCGATGCGCAAGACCAATACCCCATCAACCGTCTTGGCGCATATGACCCTGTAATCGCCGATCCTGTATCTGTATAGACCTTGGATTGTTCCGCTTAAGGCAGCTCCCTTGTCGGGATCTTTCGCTAAGTCACTTTCTATTCTGTTCAGAATCCTTTTCGCCTCGGCTTTGTCTATTTTCTTAAGATCCTTTTCGACCGAAGCTTTGTATACTACCTTAAAGCCCAAGCCTTCTCCTTAGCTCCGAGCCGCTTATCAGCTCATCGTCTTTATCCAGGAGACGGTCGAGCGCCACGCGGTAATCGCCGTATTCCGCGATGTAGGTTTTTATGGCCTCGTTGATGAGAAAGGTACGGGAACGCTCCGTCGCCTTGGAGAGCGCCTCCAGTTCTTTTAGCACCTCTTCATCCAGCCTGATCGAGATCGCCTTGCTCACTTCTTACCTCCCATCCCAGCACGTATTCTATGTATGACAATGTATCACATATATTCTTACCTTGTCTACTGTTGTTATTCCATGCTCCGGCTGCGACATCCTCACGTGACCCTAGCTTCTACGGGCACCATTCAACCTGCCTCCCTGAGGATGACAAGTGGGGTAAGGTCTTCCAAGGGCCTTAACGCCCACCAATAACATGGGGCCACCGTTGCCCTCTTTCATACCGCGTCCCCCAGCACGACAAGGGGTATGAGGTCTTCCAGGGGACTTAACGCCCTCCAAAGCGATAGAAGCCGGGCACCCGCCCGTCTTTTCCAGTTCGAATCGCTTTGGAATCGGGATAGCAGGGGGGAGAATGCTTATAAGGTTTCTATGCATCAAATCCGACGCAGGGAAAAAGAATGTTCAATCCAGTACTTCTTCGTATGGCTCTACGCCTAATTCGTCAAGAAGAGAGTTGACTCTCTCGTAAGCGTCTCTTATTAAAAGTTGCCTCTCTTCGATATCAGCAGCAAGAAGGAAATCTGCATAGGCTGCCGGACCAAGCCCGTCGATTTCCTTGAATTTGGCCCGTATCTTTTGGAGACCCTCTAAGATCAGCCGGTTTCCCAGATGTGGTTTAATAACCTCCGCTAGCTCATGCAGCCCACCTGGATAATTCCTGATCGTATAGCATATGTCATAAGAATCTTTCTCGTCATATCTATCCCAAATCGCCATTCCCTTCATCGCCAGGAAGGACACGATGCTTGCTACCTTGAGAGTGACTTCGTTCTTTGCCCCATTGGGCAGCTCTCCCGTTATGGTAAGTTTCATGAAATTGTCAAAGACAAGGTCGGCAGCCCTCGCTTTTCTTGCCCGGAGGTCTTGGACTCTCTGGTGTCTTCTGCTCTTGCCCGTCCCTCCGTATTCTCCTGCCAGGAAATCGACTTCGACCTCCATACCATCATCTAACTTACGGAAGAATTTATACGGTTGATTATCGTCTTGGCGATATCCTCGCTCTAACAGCAGCCTGACAATAGTTTCATATGTTGTATCAGGGATATTCTGGAAGTCGACTGCAAGATCTACGTCCGTGGTACCGATATGCGGCTCTTCAGCACTATCAAGACTCAACTTAGCAACCCAACCGCCAACTAATACGAGATTTTCGCGATACTCTCCCAGGATCGTCAACAATTCTATCAATACCGTGAAACACCGCTTAACGCTGTATTCATCATAGTCTTCTATGTTTGCCATTTTTTCTTTATCCGCTGCTCAAGCAGGAATTCGGCTGCATCTTTCCCTCGTTGTTTATAGCCCTGCAGGTCGAGATAGAGTTGAATATCTGAGACAATATTCAGGTTATCGACTTCCTGAAGCGCATAGAAAACCCCCTCATCATAGGGGACCATCATGGTGACGTTCTCCCCTGAATCAACTTCCTTAATGCCTAGATACGAGGCCGCAGGTTCAAGCGGTTTCTCAATAAATATGTAAGACCTTGCTGCACTCCTCAGGAAACGAGTCAAGCGCGCATCCGCCGATGTTAGCGTGAGAGCGCACTTTACTCCGGTGTTTTTGCAAAAAGTTACTATCCTCTCCTCGATTTCCCTTGGATTTTCAAGCGAATAATATTTAAAGAGCTGGTTGTCCAAATAGCTATAGTTATCCGCCCAGTCTTTGAGTAGCCTCTCCGGATCAGTCAGGCGGATTTTCATCTTTCTTTGGCCAGGTACTTCCACTACGTACTCGTAATCCAGAAGTCGCTGCTTGACATTGGAAGCTTTCCCCAAGCTTACCTTTGCTTCCTCGGCCATGTCTTTCACATACCATTCCTGCTCTGGGTTTTCTAAGAGAACCCTGAGTATCCTGGTTGATTTCGGGGAGAACAGGTTTCTCAGCGGCCTGGTACTGACGAATGGATTAGGTTTTCCCTCCGTCTTGATGAACACGCTTTCGAACTTGAGAAGCGAATTTCCGGCGAGGTCAATATAACCTATGCCATACTCGCGGCATATTCTCATTGATGCTTCAGAAAGATACGGTGCACCGAGAATACAATACGAATTCCGTAGCGTACCGCAAACATCACTCATGCTTAGAACAGCCGAACGAACGAAACGAGGCTGGGCATTTGTTTTTATTTCAAACAGGAGGTCGATAGCCTTTCCGGAAGCTAACCTTACCCTTATCGTGAAATCGGGACGGAATGACCCGACTCCAGCTCTTTCGTCTTCAATGGTCGGGTTTTCAAATACCCGTATGACCTCCAAGAAGCCAGTCCCGCCCAAAATCTCTTTGGCTTCCTTCAGGATTTTGTCCCTGAGCTCTTTTTCCTTCATTTAATTTTCACCCAATATATTAGTTTCAGCATTACGCTGAAACTATATTAGAACCTGAAACATAAAGCAAGGCGTCTCTAGCCTGCCTTGTCCAGGACAATAAGTGGGGATAGGTCTTCCAAACCCCTTAACGCCCACCAAGCAATAGAAGCCGGTTTCTGTGCCCGGCTTCTTACTTCCGGGGCTTGATCTGTTTCAGGTGCCAGCTGTCGGCCTCTGATCACTTTCAGTTAGTGTGGGCGGCTGCCGTCAGGCTAGGTTAACTGGCAGGCATGGCCCCAGGGCCAATGCCTCCACGGTTTGCCTCAGCCGCCGCGCAGAATTATAATTTATCCAGCTGATTCTGAAAGTGCTTTTTAGGCGCAAAACCGCTGGCATTGGCCTCTCCGTCCAGGAAGACCAGCACCAACGGCCCCCCGCCGAAAAAGCAAGGACCAGAGGGGGCGATGATGAGATCCAAGCCGTTCCCCGCCATCATTTTCCTGCTCTTCGTCGTGAGTGCCCTGGCGTTTCCGGGCGCGGTACCCGGCAGCTCGGGCGATAGCTCCGCCGCCCTGGCTTCCTCCGGCTGGGCGCAGGTGAACGTGGACGGCTTCGGGAACCCCAATAACCTGGACGTCTCCTCCATGGTCACCTTCAACGGGAACATCTACGCCGGCACCCATAATACGACCGACGGCTGCCAGGTGATCCGCTACACCGGCGGCACCGGCTGGACGGAGGCGAGCCTGCCGGGGTTCGGGGCCGAGAACAGCATCCGGGTGACCTCCATGGCCGTCTTCGAGGGGACCATCTACGCCGGGGTGTGGGTCTCGCCGGAACTTCCGGGGACCCCAGGCTGCCGCGTGCTCGAATACACCGGCGGCACCGGCTGGCACCAGGTCAACTACAGCGGCTTCGGCGACCCCGACAACTTCGACGTATATTCCATGGCGGTGGTGGACGGGTCCCTCTATGCGGGCACCGCCAACTACACCGACGGCTGCCAGGTCTTCCGCTACGACGGGGGTGGCGCCTGGACCCGGGTGGGGGTTGGCGGCTTCGGCGACCCCAAGAACACCGAGGCCCGCTGCCTGGCTTCCTTCGGGGGCAAGCTCTACGTGGGCACCAACTCCGCCTACGCCCATGGCTGCCAGGTATGGTGCTACGACCCGTCCACCGAGACCTGGACCAAGGTCTCGGCGGACGGCTTCGGCGTCACCGACAACTACACCGTGCGGGCCATGGCCGTATACAATAACACCCTCTACCTTGGCACCTACAGCACCGGCATGGTGCTGCGCTACAACGGGGGACAGTCCTGGCAACTGGTCAACCAGCCCGGCTTCGGGGGAGGCAACATCCCGACCAGCCTCTACCCCGTGGGGGGCTACCTCTTCTGCGGCACCCAGAACCTGTCCGGGGGGTGCGAGGTGTGGCGTTACGACGGCGACCTGTGGGTCCCCCTCAACTCCGACGGCTTCGGGGATACCGAGAACAAGGTCGTCTGGTCCCTGGCCAGCGACGGCATGGCCCTCTTCGCGGGCACCCAGAACTGGACCACGGGAGGCGAGGTGTGGAAGTCCAGAATCGATGATCCCGGCACCGGCCTGGCCCCATTCCTCAAGGCGGACACCGTCACCGACAGGGACAGCGTATCCCTGTGGGGGCATGCAGGGGTCACCAACCCCGACGCCCAGGTCAAGCTCCTCGAGGGGGGCAATGAGGTGGCCAGCACCACCCCCAACCAGTACGGCAACTTCCGCTTCAACCTCACCGGCATCAGCCTGGGCACCCACGTGTACAAGGCCCGGGTGTACCTGCTCGGTGACTCCGGCACGGACAGCAACGAGGTGACGGTGGTCCGAAACCAGCTGCTTCCTAAGATAGACCAGATGGTACAAGCCCAAGGGGGATCCCTTACATGGTGGGTGCCATGGAACTACGCGGCAAGCGAAACAGCCACCACTCTTAGAGTACCGGCTTTCTACGCCGCTGATGATAATTCTTTCCCGGGAGGGTTTTCCTTATTAGAAAAAATATTGCCTAAAGACCAAGGGTGGGATGAGGCCTGGGCGACGTACAGGAATAATCCGCCTGATCCTGGTGAGCCATCCACTAGGTGGGATTGCAGGTTATGGGATGATGTGGATAGCAGGATAAATTATTTGATTGGCTCTTATGGTCGCATGCTGGCAGATCCTTCAACATACAATATTCAGACATTTATAGATAGCTGCTGCGCATGTCCGATGTATCCAAACCTGGAGCCTCCGCGCTTCGTCTTTTTTCCGGAAGAATACGGTATCACGGCGGTGAATCGGGAGACCGGGCTTGAATCTCCTGCAAGCCTCTTTGAATCGACGTTTGAACCCCCGCAAGGTGAAAACGGACACACTTTGCCATGGATGGAGTTGTTTATTGACGTCGAAAAGATGATAAGGACGCTTCATGAGCAGAATAAAAATGTTATTGGAAATATGCTCACAATGGACGTGGAAATCGAGTACGTGCCTGAAGCGGGCATTGCCGGTTACGCCGGGGCTGCGGAGCCGGAGGTGATAAGCGAGTACCTCTTCACCCTAAAAATAATCCTGCTATGCTCCGTCTTTGACCCCTCCGGCTTCATCTACGACGCCTCCACCGGTAGGAGGCTCATGGGAGCGGAGGTCACCTGCCAGAAGATGGGCGACGGCAAGGTCTTCTCCGTCTGGCCCGCCGGGGAGTTCGAGCAGGTCAACCCGCAGTACACCGACTTCCTGGGCCGCTACGCCTGGGACGTCCCCGAGGGAAACTACCGCGTGGCGGTGGGAAGGTATGGGTATAAGAATGCTACCAGCGAGACGGTCTACGTGCCCCCCGAGGTGCTGGACCTCAACGTGGGGCTGGAACGGGACGGCCTCCCCTACACCTACTTCTTCGCGGAGGGCTGCACCCGGGCGGGCTTCGAGGAATGGCTGTGTCTGCAGAACCCCGGGGAGGAGGACGCCCTGGTCACCGTGGACTACATGCTGGGCACGGGGGAGAACCGCCGGCAGGAGGTGGCGGTGCCCGCCCGCAGCCGGCAGACGGTGAGCGTGAACGACTTCATCGGCCCCGAGCAGGACGTCAGTATGTCCGTGACTTCGGACAGGATGGTCGTGGCTGAGCGCCCCATGTACTACGACTACAAGCAGTTCGACCCCGCCTTCGGCTGGACGGGGGGCCACGACGTGGTGGGGGCGGAGCACCAGGGCTACGAGTTCTACTTCGCCGAGGGTTGCACCCGTCCCGGCTTCGAGGAGTGGATATGCATCCAGAACCCTAACGATGAGGAGGCCCAGGTGCAGGTGACCTATATGCTGGGCACGGGGGAGAACATAGTGAAAGACTATGCCGTAGCGCCCAAGAGCCGCTATACGGTGAACGTCAACGCCGACGTGGGCCCGGACCAGGACGTCTCGGCCCGGGTGGCCTCCACCAACTGGGTGCCCATCATGGCCGAGCGCCCCATGTACTTCAACTATCGCGGGTCCTGGACGGGAGGGCACGACGTGGCCGGGGCCAACTTCCCTGCCTCACGCTGGTATTTCGCGGAGGGGTGCACGCGGGAAGGCTTCGAGGAATGGCTGTGCCTGCAGAACCCGGGGAACTTCCCTGCCGACGTGGACATCCTCTACATGTTGGGCACGGGGGAGAACCGCACCCAGGAGATAACCGTCGCCCCCCACTCCCGCTACACCGTGGACGTGAACGGATTCCTAGGACCGGAGCAGGACGTCTCGGCTCTGGTCTACTCGGACAACCCCATAGTGTGTGAGCGGCCCATGTACTTCAACTACCACGGGGCCTGGACGGGGGGGCACGACGTCATGGGGGCCACCTACACCAAGGACAAGTGGTTCTTCGCCGAGGGGTGCACCCGGGAGGGATTCGAGGAATGGCTGTGCATCCAGAACCCAAACGAGAACGCGGTGGACGTGAAAATCACCTACATGCTGGGCACGGGGGAGAACAAGACACGTGACCTCACCGTGCCCGGGCGCACGCGCATGACCGTCAACGCCGCCGACACCGTGGGTCCCGGCCAGGACGTCTCGGCCTTGGTCACCAGCACGGGGGGGCGCATCATCTGCGAGAGGCCCATGTACTTCGACTATCACGGCAAGTGGACCGGGGGCCACTGCGCGGTGGGCTATTGAAACATGGGGCCCGGCTGCGGACCGGCACCCGGATGGGTGAGCGGCAGCCCCGTGCAGACATCACCTGTACCGCTTCCTCCAGGACGGTAAGAGGGGTAAGGTCTTCCAAGAGCGTTAACCTATACCAGAGCGATGAAAGCGGACTCCTGCCCTGATTTTCCCTTCGATGGCTTGACTTGCTTGCAGGCGCCGGCCAGCAGTCTCTTCAACAACCGAAAAGCGGCTTCTTGAGGCAGTTGAAGCGGGTTAACTCCTATAAACTTCTTGTTATAATAATGTTATAACTCCACTAGGAGGTAGTGAGATGGTAAAGAAACTACAGAAAGTGGGTAACAGCAACGCCCTCATACTTGACCTGCCGATCATGGAGATGGTAGGGCTGGAGGAGGGCAAGGAAGTGCAACTGACGGTGAGCAACGGGTCCATAATCATAACCCCCGTAAACCCTCGGCGGGTGGACCCGGAGGAGCTCGAGCGCCACCTCGATCGCATCGCGGGGGAACGCGGGAAGATGCTCAAGGAATTGGCTGATTCGTGAGCGCCGAACCCATCTTTCTCTCATTGGAGAACGTTCTGGCGATCCACGCACGCATGACATCGGAGTTTGGTGGGGCGAAAGGCATATCGGATCGCGGAATGCTCGAAAGCGCGGTAGCGATGCCGAGCGCCTCGTTCGCAGGAGAGCACCTTCATAAAAGCCTTCCCGCCATGGCTGCGGCGTACCTCTTTCACATCTGCAAGGGTTACCCGTTCGCCGACGGCAACAAGCGCACGGCAGTCGTGGCCGCCGAGATATTCCTGAACATCAACGGCTTAGAACTCGATGTATCGAACGAGGAGTTGAAACAACTTTGCCTCGGGGTCGCGGCGGGGGCTATTTCCAAGGAAGAGGCTGTGGCCTTCTTTGAGAGACACACCTCGGGCTGAGACGTTGGACTCCTCGCGTATCCGGCACAACCATCACTATTTGTCGAGAACGACGAGCGGGTAGGGTCTTCAAAGCCCCAAAGCCCACCGGAGCGATGGAAACCGGGCGCTTGTGCAGCTTCCAGCTTAAGGATCGATCTATTTATATATTTCGGCCTGGTGTCGGCTTATCGAGACAATGGTGTGATTTCATAAGAACGCGCCTTCAAGTGTGTTGGGAGTCATGCAATGGAAGCCTCTGTGCTAAAATATCATTTTGATATGGATCCGTAAGTGATCCAGGTGATGAAGCTCACCTTTTCGCCCGCGGACGAGATAAGGGAAACCTTCTCTGAGAAGAGCAAGAAAGAGGAGCTGCTCATGCTCTTCGACCGCCATTGCGGCAGGGTCCGCTATGATTTCTTCCTCCGCCTGCAGAAAAGCGTCGGCAAGCTCTCCCACCGTCTCGATGCCGTAATCCGGGAAACGCTGGAAGCCATCGAGGGGGGGATAGAAAAGGCCGTGTTGCATCTGCAGGGAGGGCAGGAGGACACGGGCGCGGTGCTTGACGGGCTGCGAGAGAGGCAAAGGCGTATAGAGAGAGCTTCGAGGGAGCTGACCGGGCTGATGGATCTGGTCCTTGAGGGAGGCTATTGTTTATAAAGGAGTAAACGGACACGGCGGGAAACGCAGCACGGAAAGGCGGCAGCACATCATGGTAAGATACCTCTTGGTCGCGATCGGCGGGATGCTAGGAGCGGTCTCCAGATACGGCCTTGGCGGGTGGGTCTCAAACGCCACGGAGAGCGTTTTCCCTTACGGGACCCTCGCGGTCAACCTCATCGGCTCCTTCGTCATCGGGTTCTTCCTCACCCTGGCCATGGACAGGTTTTCCTGGAGCCCGGAGTGGAGGATCTTTTTCGCCGTGGGTTTCCTCGGCGCCTTCACCACCTTCTCCACCTTCAGCTACGAAACGGTGGAGCTGTTGCGGGAGGGCGCCTACCTGGTCGCGGCGGCCAACATGGGCGTAAGCCTCTTCGGATGCCTGGCGGCGACCTTCGCGGGCATAGCGCTGGCGAAGTTGATCTAAGGGGATGAGGCCATGAAGATCGAGGGGGAAGCGAAGCTCCTGACCGTGTACATAGGCGAACACGACCATTACCGCCACAAGCCCTTATACCAAGCCATCGTGGAGACGCTGAGGGAGAGGGGCCTCGCGGGCGCCACGGTCATCCGCGGCATCGAGGGCTTCGGGAAGAGCAGCCGCATCCACACCGCCGCTATTCTCAGGCTTTCCGAGGACCTTCCAATAATGATCGAGGTGGTCGACAAGGCCGAGCGCATCGATGCGATCCTCCCGGTCATCGACGAGATGGTGACCGAGGGATTGGTCACCGTGCAGGATGTGCACGTGATGATCTACAGGTCGGATAAGATGGATTAGGGTTCACGGGGTCCTATTCTGTATCCAGACCAATACGGCCGAGCGGTTTCTCGCGGCGTTGCCCTTCACGCGCCCTCAGCCGGAGGGGCTCTTCAGCGGGGATCTCAGTCGTCGTTGACGGCGAGAACGCCGTCCGGTTGACCGCCCTGAAAGGCGCGCCATATCATGTTTCCAGGGACGAAGAGGGAAGACGGAGGTCACGATATGGAGATCACCCCGGAGGAAAAAGCCGAGCTGCTCATGGGGAAGGCGGAGGCGCCGGAAGCACGCCTGGAGGCGGAGCTGGCCTTCCGCTACCTCTTCCGTTACCTGGAGCCCGAATTGAAGCGAGCGGGCGAACTTAACATCCTCGACGTGGGGAGCGGACTTGGCGAGGTGGCGCTGCGCTTCGCGGCCCTGGGGCACAAGGTCACCATGCTGGAGCCGCAGGCCTGCCTGCTCAGGACGGCGGAGGAGAGGGCGCGCACGCAGCTACCGGACCGCGCCAGCTACATGAAGTTCCTCAACGAAAGGGTCGAGGACCTGGAGGGGTGCATTGAGGAGGATTTCGACCTCGTCATCTGTCACGAGACCATCGAGTACGTGGACGATCCCCTGAGAGCCTTCAACGTGATCACCCGCGTGCTGCGCCCGAGGGGCACACTGTCACTGGTCTTCCTCAACCGTTACGGGCTGGTGATGCGCAAGGTCATCGCGGAGGGGAACGTGCAGGAAGCGATGGAGGCCTTCGACATGGACGAGTTCACCACCCCCCTGCATAGCGGCCGAGGCCATCTCTATTCCGACGCCGAGCTCACAGCGTTGCTGGAGCCGCTCGGGTACAATATCGAGGGGCAGTACGGTCTCCTCGTGTTCTCGGAGTTCATCGACTGCTCCCTTTTCGAGGAAGGGCAGTGCTTCAAGGGCATGCTGGAGCTGGAGGAGCGCGCTGGGCAGGAGCCTCACCTCAAGGGAGTCGGGAAGTTCGTGCAGCTCATCTGCTCCAAGTCCTGAGCCGCCCGGATCCAATGCGCGGTGGTTGGCAAATGACGGCTTGCCTGTCCCCGGGGACCGCTTGAAGGTGGCTTGACCCGTCCACCAATGGGGCGACACCGAAGCAACTGCGGCCTTGCCCTTTCGCACATCATCTTATTTCGCGGATAGAAAAATGACGCTTCAGCGTCGATTGTCGCCTAACGGTAAAGCCATGTTCTGGAATAACGAGGCTGCCGCATGGCAAGAGATTCAATGACTCCGTTCCCGGTCGGCGCGAAGGCCTGCCGTGGAAGCTCGCCGGCCCTCGCGGCCGTGGCCGCCTTCCGCCACGGGCTTGCACTGGAAACCCTCATCCTCACTTCGCTTCGCCATGATCTTTCCCCGTGACTTCTGTGGTGGGGCGGCCGTGGTCGATGCGCCGAAGCGAGGCCGCGTATCCCCCCAGCCCCCTCCGCACCACGGCATAAGTGAGGAGCTGCTGGTAAAGGCTTTCGTCTCTGAGGTCGCGCCAGCGCAGCTGTCTCCGGGTGCGCGTGAGGAACAGCATGGGGATCCATGTGCCCGTGTTCACGTAATACTTGCCCTTTTTCCCTCCCAGCACCGGCTGCAGCTCGTTGGAATAATAGCGGTGGTCATGCCCGAACACCACCACGTCTATGCCCTGGTCGGAAAGCAGGAGGTCGCGCGCCGCCACCGAGAGGGCGTCCTCGCGCGTGGCGAGGGAATCCAGGAGCAGGCCTTCCTGGCTCCTCGCCGGTTCCTCGTTTTCCTCTTCTGTGGGGAACTCGGCGCTCAATACCTCGGCATCATCCACCCCCTGCAGCTCGACCTTGCCCCGTCCGGAGAGCAGGTCCATGAACCGCTTGTGCGAGTATCCCCAAGAGTCCAGGCGACCCTCGCGCTTGCGGCGCAGCAGCTCCCTGCTCTCCCGGAAGGGCGGGAACCCCACGCGCGACATGAAGCGCAGGAGCTTGTAGCCGTAGGCGAGCTTGAACCACCAGCTCTCGTCCTGGATACCCATGAAGACCATGTTGGGTATGGGGCGGACGTTGTTGATGAAAGGATTGCGCTCACTCATCATTCCATTGGAAAAATACTCCAGAAAACAATTGCCCCAGCTTCTCTCCAGGCGGAGCTCCCCCGTCCTGGGGTCGCGCAGAAAAGGGTTGGTGAAGTGCTCGAAGACGCTGTCGGCGTAGTACTGGTTGCCGTGCTCGACGTGCACGGATCCGAACCGGTAAACCCCGCTGGCCTCGAAGTGAAAATGCTCCGAGTCGGGGTTGCCCAACACCTCCAGGAGGCGGTCGCGCACCAGCGGCCAGAAGAGGTCGACGTCGTGGTTTCCCGGCACCACCACCACGCGATGGCCTTTCTCCATGAAGCGTCGCAGGGCGTCGAAGAAGGGGGCGTGCGCCTCCATCACCCGCTCGAGCTTGGCAAGCGATTCCCGCTCGGTGCAACCCATGCGCGAAAAGGGGCGGTGGGATACCTTCTCCAGGTTGACGGCCACGAAATCGATCCAGTCGCCGTTGATGATGAGCTCCGTGCCCCGGCGCCTGGCCGCAGTCGCCAGAAAGGAGGCGAAAGCCTCGTCCTGGTCGAAGTCATCCAGGTAGTCTCCTGCCCCCAAGTGCAGGTCGCTGACCACGAACCTGGTTTTGGTCATGCTTTAAACCCTTCCTTTTCCACACCGGTCCCTACTGGGCCGGAACCGCGTGGCGCCTCCTCGCCGATGATCCGGGTCCCTTCCTTGCGTGGAGGCGCGCCTCCGCGCCAAGCCCGCCGGGCGTAGACAATTATAACCCCTGCCCTTGTGAGGCAAGACACGGGCGCGGAAAAAACCGGGAACGCGGAGCGGGAGCGTTGCTCCAGGCGGTGTGCATAGGACGCACGCCCCATGCTATGACCAGCTACGCACCCGCCCTCTTCCTGCCGCCTAGTCCGCGAGGCTATCGTAGATCTCCGCGAAGCGCTGGTGGCAGCTTCGGAAGATGGAAAGGAGGCGTGGATCGAAGTGCTCCGGCACGCTGCGCCCGTCGCCCTCCAGGATGATCTCCACCGCCCGTTCGTGGGGCAACCCTTCCTTGTAAGAGCGCCTGCTTCGCAGGGCGTCATAGACGTCGCAGATGGCCACGATGCGGCCGGAAAGGGGGATGCTCTCGCCCTCGAGGCCGCGGGGATAGCCGGAGCCGTCCCATTTCTCGTGGTGGGTGAGGGCGATCTCGGCCGCCACCGCGAGACGCGGGTGGGTCCCGAGGATATGGGCTCCCGCCTCGCAGTGGGTCTTCATCGCCTCCCATTCCTCCGGTGTAAGCGCTCCCGGTTTGCGGATGATATCGGGGTGCACATGGATCTTCCCCACGTCGTGCATCTGGGCCGAGTAGCCAATGACCTCGACCTCGCGTGAGGGCAGGCCGAGCTCCGAGGCCAGGAAGGCCGCGTAAAGATTGATGCGCAGGATGTGCTCCCCCGTGAGCTCGTCGTTTACCTCGGATGCCCGCGCGAGGGCTTGGATGGTGTAGCGGAAGGCCTCCTCGGTCTCCATTATGCGCCGGGATAGCGCCTGGAAAAAGGATGCGTTGAGGAAGAAGGTCTTGAGCGCTTCCAGGTCGAACTCGCTGATCCGTCCGGGGTAGGCGGAGGCCACCACCAGGTTGTGCCCGTCGCTGACCCAGGCCGCTTCCGAGCCCACCCCCTCCGCGGCGTAAACGCCGCACGCGATGCCGTCCCGGAGGCGGGAGCTTTCCTGGGGTATCCCCATGGCCTTCAGCACCGTATCGGAATAGATACGCTCCTGCTCCTCCAAGCCGACGCCGCTGCCGGTGAAGAGGGTCCCCGTGATGCCATGCGGAGGGGTGCTGTGGCCTAGGAAGATGCGCCTGGGGCCTCGGTGTTCGCTGGAGGTGGCGAGAAACGCACGGGCCAGCTCGCGGTCGGTCTCCAGGGAGAGGACCTCGCTCTCCTCGCTTCCCTTTAGGAGGTGGGCGCTCAGGGTGGTCACCGAGGCCATGGAGCGGTAGGCGCCCTCCAGGCCGTCGCGCATGGACTTCAGGCGCAGCAGGGAGCGAACGCGCGCCAGCAGTTCCTGCCGGTCCACCGGCTTGTTGAGGAAATCGTCGGCCCCGGCCTCCAGGGCCTTCACGCGGTCGGCGGTGGAGTCTAGTGCGGTTACCATGACCACGGGCACGAAGGCGGTGCGCGGGTCCTCCTTTATACGACGGCAGACCTCCACGCCGTCCATGCCAGGCATGAGGATGTCCAGCAGCACCAAGTCGATGTCGTATTCCCCCATGGCGCGCAACGCCTTCTCGCCGTCGCTTGCCCTAAGCACGTGATACCCCTCCGGCTCCAGCACTGCCTGGAGGAAGTCGAGGTTGACCGGCTCGTCGTCCACGGCCAGTACCAGCGTCTCCTCGACAGCTTCCTTGTATGCCTCGCTATCACCGTGTCTCTCCACCCGCAACGACCTCCTCCTCGTCCTCCCGTTCCGGCCGCGAGGGAAGAAGGAAGGAGAACACGCTCCCCTTCCCCGGAACGCTGTCTACCCATATCTTACCACCATGCAACTCCACCAGCTTCTTGCTCAAGGCCAGGCCCAACCCGGTGCCGCCGCCCCTTTTCGCCCCCTCTCCCACCTGGGTGAACTCCCTGAAGAGACGTTTCTGGTCCTCGGACGAGATGCCGATCCCGGTGTCCCTCACCTCCATGACCACCCCGTCGTCCCGCGAGTACGCGCGCAGTGTGACCCGTCCTCCCGGGGGGGTGAACTTGATGGCGTTGGAGATGAGGTTGAAGAGAACCTGGGATACCCTTCGCCGGTCGGCCTCGATGCGGTGCGGACCGCCTTCGGCTTCCACGCGCAGCTCTATACCCCCACGGGCGGCCTCCTGTCGCATGATATCGGCGGCCGCGCGCAGCAGGTCCGTGGCCTCCAGTTCCTCGATATTGAGAGGGAAGCTTTCCGCCTGCAGGCGCATGTAATCCAGGATCTCGGTGATGAGGTCCAGGAGATGCTTCCCCCCTGCGTGGATGTTTTCCAGGTAACGGCGTTGCCGCT
Organism: Actinomycetota bacterium; assembly: GCA_013178005.1. Taxonomy (GTDB): domain Bacteria; phylum Actinomycetota; class Geothermincolia; order Geothermincolales; family RBG-13-55-18; genus Solincola_B. The sequence continues at coordinate 10,140 of JABLXL010000008.1, read as the reverse complement.
CCTCCAGCTCCCCGTAGGTGCCCGAGAGCAGGAGCTCGGAGAATCCGATGATGGCGTTGAGGGGGGTCTTAAGCTCATGGGTGACCGAGGCCATGAAGCGGTTCTTGAGGCGGTCAAGCTCCTGCAGCTGGCGCTTCTCCTCCTCCAGGCGCAGGATAGCTTTTTCCTCCGTAATGTCGCTAGCCAGGTGAACGGTGCCCGCGACCTTTCCTGAGGCGTCGAGATAGGGGGTGATGAGCACGCGGTATTCCCTGTTCTCCGCGTCCACCATCTCGTAGCTCTCCGCCTCTCGCTCCAGGGCTCCTCGGATATGTGGGCATCCCTCATAGGCGCCGCCGCAGGCGAACACTTCCGAACATTCCCTGCCCACAAGCTCCCTTATCGGCATGCCCGCGTATTCCGCCATGGCGCGGTTGGCGCGCATGATCTTTCCGTCAAGACCAACCAGGAGGACCATGTCTCGCAGGGAGTCAACCGTCGCCTCCCATTCCCGGCGCGCGGCCTGAACCACCTCGAAGAGCAGGGCGTTCTCCAGCACCAGGCCAAGCTGCTGACCAAGTAGGGAGAGCACCTCCTTTTCCCGCGCGCTCCATGCGCGCGGCCGGTCAAAGGACATGGAAACCATTCCCACGGGACGGCGGTTGCTCTTGAGGGTGAAGAGCAAGAGGCCCGGGAGCCCGGACCCGCCCTCTCCCCCGCCGCCGAATAAACTCAGCCACCCCCCGGCCTCCGGCGCGATGCGCAGGAGGGTCTCGCCGTCGATTACGTCCACCACCGAGAGAACGGCGTGGAAGACATGGCGCAGGGCGGCCTTTCCGTCCTCGCTCCCCAGCTTGGTAATGACATCTACTGGCAGATCATGGTAATAGCGGATTTCAGGATCGGTGTCCGGTTCGGCGGCATGGATGAGTGCGTAGCGGCGGCAGCCGAAGTGGAGGGCGAGCTCGCGCAGGGCGGAGGGAAGCGCGTCTTCATCGCTCAGTGGACGGTTGAGTGCCCTCGTGACGGCGCCAAGGATCAGCAGGGAGGAACGGTACTGGTCGAGGTCCTCGCGCAGGCAGTTGTTCAAGCGGTAACGCAGCACCGCCAGCTCCACGGCGAAGGGATCGGGTTCGCGCAGGATCTCGATCTCGAGCCTTCCTGAACGCAGGGAGCGCAGTGCCGCCTGCTGAAAAAAGGGATCGCGGGAGGAATCCTCATCCGTGAACAGCAGGCCGTCCAGCCCCACCAGGCCCTCGGGCGCCTTCTCGAAGGCCCTTCCCTCGATGCCCATGTCCTTTAAATGGGACATGACGCGCGACACGAATTCCGCGCGTCGCGAGACGACCGATACATCGAGCGCGTTTTCGGTTCCCCGCAAATCAGCCCTCCCCGCCTGGCCGCTCAGTCCGAGGGGATCCCCCAATACTTATTATATTATGTATATGCCTATCAGCCGTATGGCGCGAGGTATTCACCCGAAAGGCGGATAATATATGGAAAATGGCGGGAAAAAGCCATCGATCCCTTTACCGCACCCGGAATCGGGGTTGTGTCTCGAAACAGCCGGGGGTCGTGTCTCGACTTTTTTGTTCCGAGCTACCACCTGAAATCGGGGTCGTGTCTTGACTTTTTTATTCCGAGCTACGATGCGTATAAGCTTGACGAAACGGCGGAATGAAAAAGTCAAGACACGACCCCATCTTTGAGACCATGACTCCATTGCCGCACCACCAAGTCCTTACTATCAACCCCGCCACACAGTCCATATAATGGTGATAACCCGCGCTCGCCAAGGAGGTGGAGATGAGCTGCAGGGCGGAGGACCTGATAGCGCTGCTCGAGGAAGTGGCGCCCCCCGAATGGGCGGAGGACTGGGACAACGTCGGCCTTCAGGTGGGGTCCGCGCAAGGGGAGGTCGAGGTCGCCCTCGTCTGCCTCGATTTTACGCGGGAGACGCTTGATGAGGCGCTCGAGCGGGGAGCCGGCCTGATGATAACCCATCACCCGCCCATCTTCCGGCCCCTGCGCTCACTCGCGGACACCGATCCGTTGGCGCGGCTGTTGGGCGACGCGTTCGCCCGCGGGTTGTGCGTGTACGCGGCCCATACCAACCTCGACGTCTCTCCCCGGGGGGTGAGCGCGGCGCTGGCGGATAGGCTGGGGCTGGTCGCCCACCGGCCCCTGGCGCCGGCGGCGGAAGTCGGCGACTATAAACTGGTGACCTTCCTCCCGCCCCACGAGGTGGCGGCGGTAAGCGAGGCTCTTTTTGCGGCGGGAGCGGGGGTCATTGGCGACTACAGGGGTTGTTCCTTCCGCCTGGAGGGCACGGGCACCTTCGTCCCCGGACCCGACGCCCGCCCCGCCTACGGGGAACCGGGACGCCCCAACAAGGTCGAGGAAATAAGGCTGGAGGTGCGGGTGGGGAGGAGGGAGTTGAGCGCGGCCCTCGAGGCTTTGCTCGCGTCTCATCCCTACGAGGAGCCGGCATATGATATATATCCCCTGGCCGGCCGGGTGCCGGGAGCGGGAATGGGAAGGATGGGCGAATTGCGCGAGGCGGTGAGGTTGGCGGAACTCGCGGAAAGCTGTACCCGCGCGTTGGGAAACCCCGGCGTTCGCCTGGCGGGGGACCCGGAAAGGCAGGTCTCCCGTGTGGCGGTGTGCGGGGGGAGCGGTGGAGGTCTCGTCTCCACGGCCGCGAGGGCCGGGGCGGAGGTGCTGGTCACGGGGGACGTGGGCTATCATGCGGCTCGCGAGGCGCTCGCGCTGGGCATCGCCGTGATCGACGCCGGCCATTACCATACCGAGCTTCCGGTGGTCGGCCACCTGGCGTCCATGCTTTCTCGCATGGCCGAGGAGAGGGGATTGAAGGCGACGGTCGTGGCGTCGGACAGGAACGCATGTCCATGGAGCAACGGAGGTCTGGATTGATAGGACTGGAAGCCCTATACCGGGTGCAAGACCTTGACACCCGCATCTTCGATCTGCGCGAGCGAGAGGAAGGGCATCCTCTCAAAGCCGAGTTGGAGGAACTGGGCTCACGGGAACAAGAGCTGGCCGGCGAGCTGCAAAGCCTGCGGGGAGAACTGGAGGGATGGCGGAAGAAGCTGCAGTCCTCGGAGGCCGAGGTGCAGCGCATGGAGGAGAAGATCAAGCGCGAGGAGGACAAGCTCTACGGAGGCAAGGTCAACAACCCCAAGGAGCTGCGAGGCCTGCAGGCGGAAGTGCGTTCATTAAAGCGCCAGAAGGACGATCTGGAGACGGAGCTCCTCGAGGGCATGGAGGCCCAGGACGAACTGTCAGGCAAGGTCGAAGGCCTGCGCGCGGAGCTGGACGCGTTGCGGGCGGAAATGGAAGGCAAAAGGAAGGTCCTGGAAAACGACCTGCGGGGGATCCGGGAGGAGATAGAAGGCCTGGAAAGGCAAAAAGAGGAGCTGGAGGCGGATATCGACGTAGATACCCTGCAGCTCTACCGCCGCCTTCTGGAGAGCAAGCACAACCTGGCTGTGGTCAAGGTGGAGGACGGGGTCTGCCTGGGATGCAGGGTCGAGCTCCCGGGAAAGGAATACGACCGGTTCCTGAAGTCGGAAACCGTGTTCCGGTGCCCTAACTGCGGCCGCATCCTGGTGAAGTGACGGAATGGGGAGGAGGCGTCCGATGCCCGCGGCCAGGAAAAGCAAGAGGAGCGTGGTCGAACCCTTTTTCCAGGGCGCGAAGCGCTTCGAGGAGCTGCACGTACATGTGGACGGCGCCGCGCGGGGCAACCCGGGGCCCGCGGCCATAGGAGTGGTGATCAAGACACGGCAGGGAAGGAAGGTGGCGTCCTTCGGAGAGGCGATCGGCGAGACCACCAACAACTACGCGGAATACACCGCCCTGGTGCACGCCCTCCGCCTCCTCTCCGTATTCGAGGTGGACCGCTTGCGGATCTATACCGACAGCGAACTCATGGCGCGCCAGATCAAGGGCGAGTATAAGGTAAGGGACAGGAACCTGCGCTCCCTGTACGCCCAGGTGATGTCCATGATGGGGCGTTACCGTGACTGGGACGTCCTGCACGTGCCCAGGGAGGAAAACGAGGAGGCGGATGCCCTCGCCAACCGGGCGCTTGACGAGGAGGCCCTTCCGGGGGCGAGGGCGGCGAGGCGCGCGGCCACGCAGGCCTCAGGGCAGGAGAGCCTTTTCGCGGACGAGGAAGAGGGACCGGAGGAGTAGCCATGTTCCTGCTTGCCCACCTCGGGTATGCCGCGGCTCCCGCGTCCATGGCCGCGAAATGGTGGGGGGAGAGGCGCGGGTTTCCCTCGGGCGCCCCGGACATGAGGTGGCTGCTGGCCGGGGCCGTGCTTCCCGACGTGGTGGACAAGACAGTGGGCCAGGTCCTTTTCCGCCCGTACTTCCAGAACGGGCGGATCTTCACCCATACCGTCGCCATGACCATCGCGGCGTTGCTGGCGGGAACCTGGTCCTGGCGGAGGAAAGGAGACATGCACCTGCTTCTGCTCGCCTGCGGCATGGCGAGCCACCTGCTGCTGGACCGGATATGGATGGAGCCGACCACGGCGTTGTGGCCATCGCTGGGGCCGTTCCTGCGCCACCCCTCCCTGGGGACGATCATGGAGCAGATCCGCGAGCACCTCACGGACCCCTGGTTCTGGACGGGCGAGCTTTCCGGCGCCGCCCTGCTGGCGGTTTCCCTCCGTACACTGGGGGTGAGCGACATGGGAGGCCTGAGGCGCTTCCTGCTCCACGGAAGGTCCCCCTCCCTGGAAAAAACGGCCGCCCTGGAAAAAGCGTGATAACGCGGCGGAATCCATTTCCCCTCTTGGGGACGCTCTGCAGCTTGCAGGGACCGGTAGGTGGCGCGTTCTCGTTGCGCCCCTCACGGCCCAGCCCCCGAGGACCAAAGCGGTGATGGTGGCGTTGCAGGGACCAGCAGGTCGCGCGTTCTCGTTGCGCCCCCGCACCCTTGCAAATAAAATGGTTAGGTCATGGGAACCGCGTACATCGTCAGGCACGGAGAGACGGAATACCATGCCCAGCACCGCCTGCTGGGCCGCCTCGACATCGGATTGAACGAGACGGGGCGGGAGCAGGCGCGCCGCGTGGCGGCCTATTTCGCGGATATGGAGCTGGCCGCCATATATTCCAGCCCCCTTAGCCGCTGCCTGGAGACGGTTGGCCCGCTGGCCGAGAGCAGGGGCCTCGAGGTGGTGGTGATGCCGGGGCTCATGGAGGTGGACATGGGCGAATGGGACGGACAGCTCATAGCCGACCTGTTCGCCGAGGGAAACGAGTTGGTGGGCGAATGGATGCGCAACCCCTCCTCGGTGGCCATCCCCGGGGGAGAGGATTTCTCTTCCGTAAGGGCGAGGGTCATGGATGCCGTGCGGGAGATAACCTCGCGCCACCCCGGCGATGACCGGGTGGTGGTGGCTACCCACGGCGGCCCCATACGGGGCATCCTCTGCGAGGCGCTGCGCATGGACCTGGACGACATGTTCCGCCTCCAGATCGACCTGGCCTCCATCTCCGCCGTCAAGTATTTCGACGGGGGCATACCGGAGACGGCCATGGTCACCCTGGTCAACCAGACCTGCCACCTGCGCTGAGCGGTCGTTGCGACAGCGCCGTGCCCGGAACCCCCCCATGGCCCAAAAGCGGCGCGGTGCCTGCGCGAGGAATCCCGCGTTCCCCCGTCGCGGTGGAAAGGTGATTAGGGTTCAAGGCAGGGCGAAGCACGCGATGCGACGGGCGGCGTCGTGGATGGGATGTGATGATAATGGAGAAGCCGAAGGCGGCAGCGGAAAACGCAAGTGCATTGTTGAACGTGAGGGCCATACTGTTCGACTGGGACGGCACCCTGGCAGACACCATCGAGCTGATCCTCTACACCTTCGAGGAGACCTTCCGCGTCCTCGGGATACCTCCGCGGGGCAGGGACGACATCCTCTCCCAGGTGGGCAGGCCCCTTGTCGAGCAGGCGAGGGATATAGATCCCGCCCGGGCGGGGGAGATATTCTCCACCTACCAGCGACTCTATGAGAAGAATCATCCCCGCCTGGCAAGGGAGTTCCCGGGGATCAGGGAAGCTCTGAAGACGCTTAAAGAAAGGGGCTACCTCATGGCGCTGGTGACCTCCAAGCGGGCCGACGGGGCCCGCCACGACCTGCGCCATTTCGGCTACGAGGGTTTCTTCGAAGCGGTGGTCACCGCCGACGATACCCTCCGGCATAAGCCGCACCCGGAACCCGCCCTCGAGGCGCTGCGCCGCCTTGGAAGCTCGCCGGGGGAGGCGACCTTCATAGGGGACAGCCCCTTCGACGTGCGCTGTGCCCATGATGCCGGCATGACCGCGGGGGCGGTGGAATGGGGGCCGTTTCCGCGCGAGGCACTGGAAGCGGAGGGCCCCGACTTCTGGGTGCGCGAGCCCTCCTGCCTCCCGGAGCTCTTCCCGGGACCGGCGGGGGCCGTGTAGCTTGGGGTCGTGTTTTCACGCCCGCAGGTGGGGTCGTGTCTTGACTTATTCATTCCGCCCTAGCGCAAGATGATAACCACACGTCTCCCCGGAACAAAAAAGTCAAGACACGACCCAGGTCAAGGCACGACCACAGTAGACACCTCTTGACGGCTGTGCTATTCTATTTCCTGTCCGCGCACCGCGCATGTGTTCCCCATACGCCTTTTAGAATATTTCCCGTTTCCTTCACGAGGCCGTGAGTTCGCGCGTGCATGGCTGCGCGCCGTAACCATGAACCTGTTGGAGAGAAGAAACGGGATCGAGGTTTGGTGAAGGGCCTTCCGGGTTAAAAAAATAAAGGTCCATAAAACCCCTCCTAGGACGAAAGAGAAGCATCGGAGGGCCCTTTCACCAATCTATAACAGGACCCCGGAGGGGAGACAGAGCCCAGCCAGGGGCGAGTTGTCGGGAGGAGCGAGGTTAGGGAGAGGAGGAGAAGGTGCCGTATTTCGACGACATCAACGTGTTCTATGACCTGCTGGTGGGGGTTTTCGACGAGCTCATGCAGGATGCTGCGATTCGCCAGAAAGCCCTCGACTCCAAGTTGCTGGTGAGGTTCCTGTACCGCAACCCCGAGGGAGAGTACTGGATCGACTGCCGGGGCGATGAGGTGAAAGTCTATCCCGGGGGTTTCCCGGGGGATGGCGAGCCGGACGCCACGCTGGCCATGGAGCTGGATACCGCGCACGCCTTCTGGTGCGGTCAGTTGAACCTGTTGGGAGCGCTTTCCAGCGGCGAGATAGATGCGGAGGGTTCCGTTCCCAAGCTGCTCAAGATGCTTCCGGTGATCAAGCCCGCTTATGATATCTACGTGGGCTTGCTCAAGAAGAAAGGCCTCGAAAACCTCATCATCGAGGAAGAGGAGGAGGACTAGGCCACCCATTGCCCGGTGATATCTGGGCCGGATGGCTCGACGATGCGGAGCGCGAAGCCTCTGCAGACCGCCAGGTGAGGATCCTGCGCTCGCAGGTGAGGGATCGCGTGCTCCACAAGGCCGCGCTCGGACCCGGTGCCGTGGTGCTCGACCTGGGCTGCGGCACCGGTTTTCTTTCCCTGGAGGCGGCCCGGGTGGTTGGCCGGAAGGGCATGGTGCTGGCGGTCGACGCCAGCGAGGGGGCGTTGCGCGTCCTCTCTCGCAAGGCGGAGGAGAGGGGGCTGGAGAACCTGCGCCCCTTGCGCGCGGACATAGTAAAGCTGCCCTTGGATGAGGGCACGGTGGACGCGGTGATCTCCAGGTCGGTGCTCTGCTACGTCTCGGATCGCCCGGCGGTGTTGCGCGAGGCGCTGCGCGTGCTCAGGCCCGGAGGGACCATTTCCATCTTCGAGCCGGTGCTCGCCGAGGAGGAGATCTCCATCGACTGGGGCGACGAGGCTCACCTCTGGGAAAAGCTGACAGGGATTTTGAGGGCGAGGCACCCCGCCTACGGTTTCAGGCGGCAGGACCTGCTGCGGGAGGTGGAGGAGGCGGGGTTCGTGGAGGTAGACAGTTTCACCTGGCACGCCGAGGTCACGCGGCCCTTCTCCGGGAGCGAGGAAGCCATGGAGGAGCTGCGAAACGGCCTACCCGGAGAGCTCTCCCTGCTATCGGTATGGCTCGAGGCGGGAGTGCCGCTGGAGGACGTGGAGGCGGTTGCCGGGCGCCTGGCGCGGGAATCCGCCAAACCGTCGTACCGGGATGTGCTGCCCTGTATATACGTGTGGGGGAGGAAGCCCCCGTCTCAATAAAAAGGATGCCAGCGAAGGCCTCAATTGAAGGGTAAACCGCCGGCAGCCGAGGTCCGGCGGGAAAGCGGGAGAGGAGACGAGGATGAGAGGATTCTGTGGAAGGTACCTGGAAGTCGATCTCGAGAAGGGAAGCATCGCCGAGAAGACCATAGCCGATGAGGTCTTCAGGGCATACGTGGGCGGGACCGGCCTGGGCGCTTACCTGCTCCTCAAGGAAATGGACCCCATGGCGGATCCCCTGTCGCCGGAAAACCCGCTCATGTTCCTCGACGGCCCCCTCACCGGCAGCAACTTCCCGGGGAGCGGAAGGTCGTCCGTGGTCGCCCTGTCCCCTCTCACCGGCCTCTGGGGGGAGTGCAACGTGGGTGGTTCTTTCGGCGCGGCGGTCAAGCTGGCGGGGTATGACGGCATCGTGTTCAGGGGAAAAGCTCCCAAGCCCGTTTACCTCTGGCTGGAGGGAGAGAAGGCCGAGCTTCGCGACGCATCCCACCTCTGGGGTCTCGACGCCTACGAGACCAACGACCGCCTGCAGGCGGAACTGAAGGGAGACGGAGGACCCGTGCGCACCATGCAGATCGGCCCGGCGGGGGAGAACGGAGTGCGTTTCGCGGCTATCGTCAATGAGATCGGCAGCGTTGCCGGCCGCTGCGGCCTGGGCGCCGTCATGGGATCGAAGAACCTCAAGGCGGTGGCGGTGCGCGGCGGGGGTAAGATGGGTTACGCGGACCCCGAAAAGGCCAAGGAGGTCCGCAAGTCGGTGGTGGAAAAGCTGGAGAGCGGGATACTCTCGGGAACCCTGCATGAGATGGGCACCAACGGGGCCCTCGACACCGGCATGCTGTCCGGGGACGTGCCGGTGAAGAACTGGCAGCTGGGGGAGTGGATGGAGGCCCTGGATACCCTGAACTCCTTCTACTACAACGACAACATCCTGGTGAAGATCATCGGCTGCTACGCGTGCACGGTGCGCTGCAAGCGCGTGGTGAAAGTGGAGGAAGGGCCCTTCGCCATGGAGGAGCACGCGGGCCCGGAGTACGAGACGGTATGCCTCATGGGCACCAACCTCATGAACCCGAGCCTGGAGGCGGTTGCCAAGGCAAACGATCTCTGCAACCGCCTGGGCATGGACACCATCGCCATGGGCTCGGTGATCGCCGCCCTCATGGAAGCCCAGGAACGAGGGCTTATAAGCAAGGGGGACACCGGGCTCGATTTCTCCTGGGGGAACATGGAAACCGCCCTGGAGGCCATCCGCCTTACCGCCGCCCGCGAGGGCTTCGGAGAGCGCATGGCCGCGGGGTCGCGTGCCCTGGCCGAGGAGCTTGGAGCTCCTGAGCTGGCGGTTACGGTGCGCGGGCTCGATTTCCCCGCCCACGATCCGCGCGGTTTCCACGGTTACGGGCTCGCTTACGCCGTGGGGGCGCGCGGCGCATGCCACCTCAATTCCACCAACCTGCTCATCGAGGGCGGGATGGGTTCGTGGCCGGAGATCGGTCTGAAAGGCCCCTACAAGGGCATGACCAGCAAGGGCAAGGCGGAGCTCACCTGGAAATGCCTCTCGGTGGGGCAGCTCTTCAACTCCCTCTGCATGTGCGAGTTCATCGGGGCCTTCCTGAACCTCGACGACCAGGTGGAGATGATGCGCGCCGCCACCGGCTTCGACTGGACCCTGGACGAGCTAATGCAGTGCGGGTGGAGGATATGGTACCTCAAGAGGCATATCCTCAACCTGCGCGGCTCGGGGCGCAACGACGACGTGCTCCCGCCGCGCGCCCTCACCCCCACCAACGAAGGGGCCAACGCGGGTTCCGTGCCGGACATGGAGAGGATGATCGCCGAGTTCTACGAGCTGGCCGGACTGGACGAGGATGGAAAGGTCCCGCCGGAGAAGGTGGAGATCATCTGACGGTCCCGAA
>JABLXL010000079.1 GCA_013178005.1 Actinomycetota bacterium | reverse complement strand
GGAGGCGGAGGAATATTTCCGCAGGATAGAGGAGCTGGGAGGGGTGCTATCCGCCATAGACCAGGGCTTCTTCCAGCGCGAGATCGCCGACGCCGCCTACCGCTACCAGCGGGAGATAGAGTCCGGCAGGCGGGTGGTGGTGGGGGTGAACCGCTACCGCAACGAGGAGGAGACCCTCTCCATCGAGCTGCTCAAGATCGACCCCGCGGTGGAGAGAAAACAGCGCGAGCGCCTCGCCGAGCTGCGGGCCTCGCGGGCGGCCTCCGAGGTGGAGGCCAGCCTGGAGGCGCTCAAGGAGGGGGCGCGGGGCGACGCCAACCTCATGCCGCTCATCCTTGCCTGCGCGCGGGCCTACTGCACGGAGGGCGAGATCATCGGCGCCCTGCGCGAGGTCTTCGGCGAGTACCGCGAAAAACCCCTCTTCTAGGGGTCTTGTGTTTTGCATAGCAAGAGGCTTAATAACTCTGAGGCGCCATTCAATACCCCTTGAGAAACGGAATACGGAACCCAATCCTGGCGAGGAAGTGGTTGCGGGGCAAGGAAGCGGCTCCGGGGACACCCCCGTCCTTACCCCGTTGCCTGCCTCGCCTAGTCCCGCAGCAGCTTGGCCTTCTGTCGCTCGAACTCCTCCTGCGTGATGTCTCCCTTGTCGCGCAACTGGGACAGCTTGTGAAGCCGTTCCGCGGCGTCGGCGGCCCTGGCGTAGTCCCTTTCGGCCAAGTAGGCCTCCTGCAGTTGCAGGTCCGCCTTAGTGATGGGGCGGAAGATGAGGTAGAATAAGGCGCCCAAAAAGGGGATGAGCATGATCGCCATTACCCACATGGCCTTGAGCCACCCGCTCATGTCTTCCCGCCGGAAGATGTCCATGAGCACGAAGACCCAGATCATCGCCAGGGGGACCCAAATGAGCATCACGAAAAACACGTCCCAAAAAGATATGCCGTCCGCGGACATCCTTACCTCCTTCCCGCCCGCAGCAACGCGGGCGTGAACGCGACCCTCCCTTCCCCGTCTTGCTGCGCATTGTTCCCGCAGGCAGGCGGGCGCAAACAACCATGGGCGGAACTACTCCCGCGCGCTGCATGTGTTTAACGGTATCAGGTCATGTTTTTACTGCCTCCGGTGATATTTGATCATGTAAGTTATCGATACCCTCCTTCACCAGCACCTTAGGCGATATGGCACATCTAAAAAATCATGCATTAAGAGGGTCAGTTCATAGCTTGCTGCCCACACAATATGGGATATTATGGCAGGATAGTTTTCGATAGTCTATTTCATCAGCATCTTGCTAAAATGGAATTATCCGTATATATCTGCAGACCGGGCACTTGCCCCTCCAACCTCTCCTTAACCATTCTCGTGGATGGAATCGCGGGCATGATTCTTTGGCCCGAGGATGCCTGCCCTTCCTGCCTCTCCCAGACCCGTTCTCAGGGGTCAAGACGTTTCATTCCCGCTGCCAATAATGTAGAATCGAGGAAGTGAAAAAGGCTTAGCTGAAGTTGCTACGGGAACGAGGGCATACGGGGCGATATCCCGAAGCTGCTGTTTAAAAGCCCATTACTAAACCGCATACACGTTTCACCAGGATACCCCGCACGATGCTGGAAAGGCGGCCGCCGCGATTCTTCGAGGAGGTAGGGAGATGGCTGCACATGCAAAAATAATCGGCGAGCGGAGCTGGGGAAGGAACAGCACACCCCGTGCGAGGCGCCTCGCGGCCATTGTGCGGTTTGTCGTGCCTATGTTGCTCGCACTGCTCCTTCCGGCGTTTTCGGCCGGCAGCGCCCAGGCCGCGCCGGGGGACATCGCGGTTGCATCCTCGAACGCCGCGGGAACGCCGGGGGATTGGGACAGCGACACTCCCGTCATATCCTCGAACGGCAGGTACGTCGCCTTCAGGTCCGCGGCCACCAACCTGGTAACGCCGGCCACCTCGGGGCTGCAGGCGTTCCGCAAGGACATGGCGACCGGGGAGGTAAGGCTGGCCTCCGCGAACGCGGCGGGCGAGCAGGGAAACGGCAACTCCCACGTCACCTCGATCTCGGCGGACGGGCGCTTTGTGGCCTTCTTTTCCGACTCCACCAACCTGGTCGCTCCCGCCACCTCGGGGCAGCAGCTTTTCCGCAAGGACATGGCGACCGGGGAGGTAAGGCTGGTCTCTGCGAATTCCTCGGGCGAGCAGGGAAACGCTCCCTCCAACGTCTCCTCCATCTCCGCGGACGGGCGCTACGTGGCCTTCTATTCCGATGCCACCAACCTGGTTTCGCCGCCGACCGCGAATCAGCAGGTGTTCCTCAAAGACCTGGCGACGGGGGAAGTCAGGCTCGTCTCGGAGAGCCTCGAGGGGGTGGCGGGGAACGGCAGCATCTATTTTTTTCCGGACATCTCCCTTGACGGTAGGTTCGTTTTTTTCACCTCCGACTCCACCAACCTGGTCGCTCCCGCCACCTCCGGCATAGAGGTCTTCCGCAAGGACATGGCGACCGGGGAGGTCAGGCTGGTTTCCGCGAACGCGGCGGGGGCGGAGTCGAATAATCACAGCGGACTGCCCTCTTGCTCGGGCGACGGCAGGTACGTGTCCTTCTCCTCCGATGCAGACAACCTACTCCCCGGCGTGCCGGCAGGCCAGGTCTACCGCAAAGACCTGGTGAGCGGGGACATCGCACTGGTGTCCTCGGATGTGGTGGGGACGCCGGGGGACCCCGTCAACTTTTTTAACTACGTATCCTCGATTTCGGAGGACGGGCGTTACGTGGCCCTGCATTCCTACGCCACCAACCTGGTCGCCGGGGGCACCAACGGCATGACCCATGTCTTCCGCAAGGACATGGCGACCTATGAGATGAAGCTGGTTTCCACGAGCGCGGAAGGGGCGCAGGGAAGCAACCACTCCTACCTGCCGTCTATCTCGCGCGACGGCAGGTACGTGGCCTTCTACTCCCATGCCGACAACCTGGTTCCGGGCGTATCGGGCTGTCATGTCTTCCGCAAGGAACTGGCCGCACCCTACCGCTTCTACTTCGCCGAGGGTTACACCGGTGCGGGCTTCCGGGAGTACCTGTGCCTGGGCAACCCCTCGAACGACCCCATGGATGTCAGGGTGACCTACCTTTTCGGTGACGGCCCACCTGAAGTCGAGATCAGCAACGTGCCCGGCAACAGCAGGGTGACCAAGGACGTCAACTCCATAGCGGGGGCGGACAGGGCGGTCGCCATAATATGCGAGGCCGACGCTCCTTTCATCGCCGAGAGGCCCATGTACTTCGACTACCGCGGGGCCTGGACGGGAGGGCACGACGCGGTGGGGGCCTCCGCCCCCTCGACCACCTGGTACTTCGCCGAGGGCTACACCGGACCGGGTTTCGAGGAGTGGGTCTGCGTTATGAACCCCTGGGATACGGAAGCCGAGCTCACCTTCCGCTTCCAGACCCAGGAGGAAGGGGAGAAGACGGTGGAGGGCGTGTCGCTTCCCGCCCATTCACGCTCGAGCTTCCTGGTCAACCAATTCCTGGGCTACATGTCGTACCAGACCTCCCTTGCGCTTACCTCCTCCCTGCCGGTGGTGGCGGAGAGGCCCATGTACTTTGATTACGGCGGCACCGCGGGGCGGGGGTGGACGGGAGGTCACTGCGTGATGGGAGTGCCCGAACTGTCCAAGCGATACTACTTCGCCGAGGGCACGACGAGAGACGGATTCGAGGAGTGGCTCACCCTGCAGAACCCCTGGGAGGAGACCATAAACGTGCACGTCGTCTACATGCTGGGGACGGGCGAGACGGTGGAGAAAGACTACCCCGTGCTCGGGGGAAGGCGCTCCACCGTGTTGGTGAACGACGCCGTGATCGGTGTGGGTCCCGAACGCGACGTCTCGGTGTTCCTCAGCTGCGATTCGCCCTTCCTGGCCGAGCGGCCTATGTACTTCGCCTATCCCGGCACGGCGAGATGGGGTTGGACCGGGGGCCACTGCGTCATAGGGACCCCCTATCCGGCGCTCGACTGGTTCTTCGCCGAGGGATACACGGGAGATTATTTCGAGCAGTGGCTGTGCATGCAGAACCCAAATCCAGAGGACGCCATGGTGACCATCACCTACTATCCGGAGCAAGGGCCGCATATCGTCAGGGAGCCCTTCACGGTGAAGGCCAATTCCCGATCCACCGTGCTTGTGAACATGCACGCCGGAACCGGCCTCTCTGTCTCGGCCAAGGTCTCCTCCACCCAACCGGTGATCGTGGAGAGGCCCATGTACTTCAGTTACGGTTCCGCCGGCTGGACAGGCGGCCACGATGTGGTGGGCTATACCGCCAAACCAGAGGATTGATGAATAATCTAGGTACGCCAAGCAACAGCACGGTCGTCGTTGAGCTATACTATTGGCGTAAAGGCGGCAGAGGAGAACAAGGAAAGTACCGCCATGACAGCAGGAAAAGCACGCATTCTCGTGGCCAAGCCCGGCCTCGACGGGCACGACCGCGGCGCGAAGGTGGTGGCACGTGGCTTGGCCGACGCCGGGTACGAGGTCATCTACACCGGCCTGCACCAGACCCCGGAGCAGATCGCGGAGGCGGCCATCCAGGAGGACGTGGACGCGGTGGGGCTCTCCATCCTCTCCGGAGCACACATGACCCTGTTCCCGCGGGTGATGGAACTGCTCGCCGAAAAGGGCGGGGATAGCATAATGGTTTTCGGCGGTGGCATCATCCCCGAGGACGATGCCACGGAGCTCAAGCGAATGGGGGTGGCCGCGATTTTCACCCCGGGCACCTCCATATCCGAGATCGTCTCCTTCCTGGAGGAGAAGCTGGGCTAGCTGCCTGTCCGCGGAACCTGCCGGCCTGAGGTTTTTTCGTGAACATAAGCTGTTGTCGCTTCCGCGCTCTCCGAATCTGCCCGGCCTCATGTCTCGGGCTATACAACCTTGTAAGGCAAACGACTATAATGAATGCGAGCATCGAGACATAGGTTTCATTCATCAGGGCTCGAGCGGGTGGGTGAAATCCATGTTAAGAGACAAAAACCGGGAGCATGTCGTTTGCCTGCAGCTCGGGAAGAAAGGCCGCGAGCGGCACCCGATCGCCCTAAAGCAAACGCTCCCCCTATTTCCACTGGACTTCACGTGAAACCAGTATCCCGTATCCCGCTGAAACGCCGGGTATACCGGCCTCTCCGCAGGACCCGGGACTGACGTACGCTTTGCTTGGAAACGACCTGTCGGAGTAACGAAGCGAGAAGAACGGAAGAGAGCGAACACCGGCTCTTGAAGTACGAAAAGGCCGTTTCAGGTTCCGGGTGCGAGCGGAAGGAGTGCTTGAATGAATTTGCGTAGTCATCTCCGCCCATCACGCCATCCCTGGATCACCGGTTCAAGGGGCTTTTGCCGCAGGGCAGGCGCCATGCTTTTGTGCGCACTGTTAGCTCTTGCCATGGGAGCGCTCCTGTTTCGCACCCCCCGCGCGTCCGCGGCGGGAGGGTTCGTGTGGGAGAGGCAGATGGTTTCCAACTATGGCGTCTTCGCCCTGGATTCAAGCCACGTGTGGGTCGTGGGGGCTGGCGGCAATATCCTCTTCTACGACGGCACCTCCTGGTCCACACCATACAGCGGCACCACGCACGACCTCCACGGCGTCTTCGCCCTGGACGAAAACGCCGTCTGGGCGGTAGGGGCCAGCGGCACCATCCTTTTCTATAACGGCACCTCCTGGTCTACCCAGGCAAGCGGCACCACGCACGACCTCATGAGCGTCTTCGCCCTGGACGAAAATTCCGTCTGGGCAGTGGGGCAGGGAGGCACCACGCTCAAGTTCAACGGGTCTTCCTGGTCATCCCAGACAAACTGCACCACGGAAGACCTCCACGGCGTCTCCGCCCTGGATGAAAATAACGTCTGGGCGGTGGGGGATTACGGCACCATCGTCAAATATAACGGCAACATCTGGTTTCCCCATGACGGCGGCACAACCCAAAACCTCTACGGCGTCTCCGCCCTGGACGCCGGCAACATCTGGGCGGTGGGACAGGGCGGCACCATACTCAGGTACAACGGCACCTCCTGGTCCACCCAGACAAGCGGCACCGCTCACGACCTCTTGAGCGTCTCCGCGCTTGACTCAAGCCACGTCTGGGCGGTTGGGACCGTAGGAACCATGCTCCTCTACAATGGCACCTCCTGGTCCACCCAGACAAGCGGCACCACGAACGATCTCCGCGGCGTCTCCGCCCTGGACTCAAGCCACGTCTGGGCGGTTGGGACCGTAGGAACCATACTCCTCTACAACGGCACCTCCTGGTCCACCCTGGCCGCTGGTACCACGAACAGCGTCTGGGGCGTCTGCGTCTTGGATTCAAGCCACGTCTGGACGGTTGGGGTAGGTGGCACCATCCTCTTCTACAACGGCGCCTTCTGGTCTCCCCAGGCAAGCGGCACCACGCGTGACCTCTTGAGCGTCTCAGCCCTGGATCACAACAACGTCTGGGCGGTGGGGCATCACGGCACGATACTCAAGTTCGACGGATCTTCCTGGTCATCCCAGGCAAGCGGCACTACGCAAGATCTCTACGGCGTCTCTGCCCTGGACGCCGGCAACGTCTGGGCGGTGGGGACGGGCGGCACCATCCTTAAGTATAACGGCACCTCCTGGTCTCCCCAGGCAAGCGGCACCACGGGCTGGCTGAACGGCGTCTCTGCCCTGGACGCCGGCAACGTCTGGGTGGTGGGAGATGGCGGCATCATCCTGAAATACGACGGTTCCACCTGGTCCCCCCAGGCAAGCGGCACCACGAACGATCTCCGCGGCATCTCCGCCCTGGACTCAAGCCATGTCTGGGCGGTGGGGCTGCATGGAACCATCCGCTTCTACGACGGTTCCTCCTGGTCCCCCCAGGCAAGCAGCAACACGAGCCACATCTATGGCGTCTTCGCCCTTGACGCCGAAAACGTCTGGGGTGTCGGAAGTTTAGGGACCATCTTCAAGTACAACGGTTCCTCCTGGTCTTTCCACGAAATCGGCACCTGGTACGGACTCTGGGGCGTCTCCGCCCTGGATGAGAGCCATGTCTGGGTGGTGGGAGAGATCGCCACCATCCTCTTCGGCCATCCCCAGACCGTGGATATCACGGCGAGCGCGAGCCCCGCGGGGACAGGCGAGGTGACGGGCGCGGGGACTTTCCAGTTCCGGCAGCAGGTCACCCTCGCCGCCACCCCCAACCTGGGCTACCGCTTCGTGCGCTGGAGCGAGGGAGGGACGGAGGTCTCCACCGCAAACCCCTACCTCTTCAGCGCCCAGGCCGACCGCACCCTTACGGCAGAGTTCATAAGGACCTACGAGGTGTCCTGCTCCGTCTCGCCCGCAGGAGCGGGGACGGTCGCCGGCGCGGGCACCTACGACGAGGGCTCCCCGGTCACCTTGACCGCCACCCCCAACCTGGGCTACCGCTTCGTGCGCTGGAGCGAGGGAGGGACGGAGGTCTCCACCGCAAACCCCTACCTCTTCAGCGCCCAGGCCGACCGCGCCCTTACGGCAGAGTTCATAAGGACCTACGAGGTGTCCTGCTCCGTCTCGCCCGCAGGAGCGGGGACGGTCGCCG
>JABLXL010000078.1 GCA_013178005.1 Actinomycetota bacterium | reverse complement strand
GAGAGGGTCTCCTCCTCGTTGCGGTAGCGGTTCACCCCCACCACCACCCGCCTTCCGGACTCTATCTCCCGCTGGTAGCGGTAGGCGGCGTCGGCGATCTCGCGCTGGAAGAAGCCCTGGTCTATGGCGGATAGCACCCCTCCCAGCTCCTCTATCCTGCGGAAATATTCCTCCGCCTCCCGCTCCATGCGGTTGGTGAGCGCCTCCACGAAGTAGGATCCCGCCAGGGGATCGATGACGTTGGCCACCCCGGTCTCGTGGGCGATGAGCTGCTGGGTCCTCAGGGCTATCTCCACCGCTTTCTCGGTGGGCAGGGCCAGCGTCTCGTCCATGGAGTTGGTGTGCAGGCTCTGGGTGCCACCGAGCACGGCGGAAAGGGCCTGGAAGGCGGTGCGCACGATGTTGTTCTCCGGCTGCTGGGCGGTGAGGGAACATCCCGCGGTCTGGGTGTGGAAACGCAGCGTCCAGGAGCGGGGGTCGCGGGCCCCGTACTTCTCGCGCATGTGCCGGGCCCAGATGCGGCGCGCGGCGCGGTATTTGGCTATCTCCTCGAAGAAGTCCACGTGGGCGTTGAAGAAGAAGGAGAGGCGGGGGGCGAAGTCGTCCACGTCCAGGCCGGCCTCGATGCCCGCCTCCACGTAGGCGAAGCCGTCGGCCAGGGTGAAGGCCAGCTCCTGCACCGCCGTGGACCCGGCCTCGCGGATATGGTAGCCGCTGATGGAGATGGTGTTCCAGCGCGGCACCTCGGCCGAGCAGAAGGCGAGGATGTCGGTGATGATGCGCATGGAGGGGCGGGGCGGGAAGATCCAGCTCTTCTGGGCGATGTATTCCTTCAAGATGTCGTTCTGGATGGTGCCCCCCAGCTCGGAGAAGGAGGCCCCCTGCTTCTCGCCCACGCACAGGTAGAAGGCCAGCAGCACCGCCGCTGGGCCGTTGATGGTCATGGAGGTGGTGATGTCTTTGAGGGGGATGCCGTCGAAGAGGACCTCCATGTCCGCCAGGGAATCTATGGCCACCCCGCAGCGGCCCACCTCTCCCTCCGCGAGGGGGTCGTCGGAATCCCGGCCCATGATGGTGGGCATGTCGAAGGCCACAGATAGCCCGGTCTGCCCGCGCTCCAGCAGGAACTTGTAGCGCTTGTTGGTGTCCTCCGGGGTTCCGAAGCCCGCGAACTGGCGCATGGTCCACAGCCTGCCCCGGTACATGGTGGGCTGGACGCCCCGGGTGAAGGGGTAGAGGCCCGGGTAACCGAGGTCCCGCTCGTAATCAAAATCCTCCAAGTCCTCGGGAGCGTAAAGGGGTTCGAGCTCAAGACCGGACACGGTGGTGAAATCCCCCTCCCTCAGGGAGGCGGAAAGGTATTTCTCCTCGTACCACTGCTTCTTATCCATGGGGTCGTATCTTGAATTTTTCCTCGCTCTGCTTATTTACCGATCATTGCATGTCCGTTCCGGGTAAACCTACGCGACCGCCAAGCCTTTCGCAAGGACTGGAACCAGACGCATATAATCTCTACGCGACCTTCTTCTCCCACCAATTCCTACTCGATTCAACTTGCAGGCATTACCCTTGTCGCCTGCTCGGACATGGCGATCTTTTCGTGCAGTAGCAACCGCTGCATGTCCAGGTTCCGCTCAGTACTCGATCCCCTTCCTCATCTGCACGCCCTGACGGTAATGGTGCTTTACTTCGCGCACCTCGCTCACCAGGTCGGCCAGCTCGATGAGCTCGGGCGGCGCGTACCTTCCTGTGCACACCACCTCCATCTCCCTGGGGCAGGAACGCAGGAATTCGAGCACCTCGCCCACGGGCAGGAGCCCATAGTCCATGGCCACGTTGATCTCGTCCAGGATGAGCATCTCGTGCTCTCCCTCCGCGGCCACCTTCTTCGCCAGCTCAAAGCCCTCGCGCGCCATGCGCAGGTCGATTTCCTCCGGATCGCCCTTTTTCACGAACTCGTCACGGCCCGACATCACGATGGTAAACCCCGGAAGGCATCTCTCACAGGTCAGGAGCTCGCCATAGGTGCGACCCTTCATGAACTGCACCATGAACACCTTCGCGCCGTGTCCCAGGGCACGCAGCGCCTGTCCCAGGGCTGCGGTGGTCTTCCCTTTTCCGTCTCCCGTGTATACCTGGATCATTCTCTCACCTTGGATCCGCAGTTAGGGCAGAAACGGGCATCGAGGTCCGTTATTTGGGTCCAGCAGCTAGGACAGGCGATGGTCTCGTTCGCGGACACTTCCTCGGCGGTCCCGGATGGAGCTTCCGCGGCCGACGTATCCGCCTTCCGGCCTTCGCCTCCTGCCTCCGGCTCGCCCTGCGCTGCTTCCGGGACAGTCTCGCCTGCGGCGGACATCGTTCCCACAGCGGGCTCCTCTACCCCGCCTTCCCGTTCGCCCTCCGCAGTGTCCGCGGCCGGGGTTATGGCCCCGGCCCCGTGCTCCGCCTGGACGCTTACCGATCCCGGCTTCCCCTCCATGGGCCCCTCCGCCGTCTTCCCAGGGGCCGTTTCGCCTTCCGCGGTCGCTGGCTCTGCGGCTCCAACCTGCGAAGGCGATACCATGGTCGCGACCGCTTCCGGTGCCGCCACCCTCGTTCCGCAGCTGCCGCAGAACACGGCGTCCTCATCGAGGGGAGCGCCGCATTGCGAGCAGGAGCGCCCCGGAGACGGGACCACGGCTTGTGGCGCAACGCCGGCCCCCGCCTGGGAGGTTGGGGGAAGGGGCGTTGTCCCAGTCGCCGCGGGCGGAACGGGAACGTGCGTACCGGGCATAACCGGCGCGCTCGCGGAAGGCGGCGCTCCCACCGGTATGGCCGGGCTGCCCGGTGCCGGCGGCGCCGCCAGCGCCGCCCCGCAAGACGGGCAGTAGATCGCGCCCCTGATCACCTCCCCGCCGCAATTCGGACAGCGAGGCCTCACCGCCGCTTCCTTGCTCGCTTTTATTTGGGCCAGGGATACCTCCCACTGAGCGATCTGTTCCTTGATGCCCTTGAGGGTTTGAAAGGCGTCCAACATGGTGGGGTCCGAAAGCCCTCCTGCTTCGCCCTCGCGGTAGGCGAGCTGGCCCAGGTAGTACGTGTACTGTTCCTCGCGTTGTCTCAATTGTTTTAAGAACTTCTTTATCTGGCCGGGGTTGTACTGTTCCATCGCCCTCTCCTCCATCATCCGCCACTTCAGCCCGGGTGTCGGTCGCCCTGCAGGAACGCGAATTCATATATCCATAACAATATCAAAAAAAGCTCACGTCGACATTCGGTACCTCCCCACACCGGCTTTTTCCCCGCGAGGAAGGAAAAGCGGTTGCGGTCCGAAAAAGTGTTAAGCGCCGATTACTAAATTGCCTTGCGAGGGATTTTGTAATAGCATAGTTAATGCTTCCCCATAGGGTAGCGGGAAGCATAGTCATTTATCGGCGTCTCAGCAGGGAAAACAGGAGGTGTTGCCATGTCGCTCGAGGATAAGTGCATCATCACGGCGGCCTTGGCCGGAGCAGCTACCATGAAGTCGCAGAACCCCGCGGTGCCATATACCGTGGAGGAATTCGTGGAGGAGGCCTACAAGTGCTATAACGCCGGGTGCGCCATCGTCCACATCCACGCCCGCGATCCCGAGACGGGCCTCCCCACCGCGAGCATCGACGTGTTGCGCGAGATCGTCAAGGGGATAACGGAGAAGTGCCCCATCGTCATCAACCTCTCCACCGCCATAGGCATAGGTGCAACCCCCGAAGAGCGCATCAACGTGGTCAAGCAGCTCAAGCCGGAGATGGCGTCCCTCAACACCAACTCCATGAACTTTGCCCTCGGAGACTGGAAGAACCACGTGGTGCTGGGCGAGACGGTATTTACCAATACCTTCCAGATGCTGGTCGATTTCGCCAAGGAAATGAAGGAGGCGGGGACCAAGCCTGAGCTCGAGGTGTACGACGTGGGCGGCATCTACAACACCCTTTTCGTGCGCCACCAGGGCATCTTCGTCGAGCCCCTGCATTACCAGTTCGTCTGGGGAGTGCTGGGAGGATGCTGGTTCGACCTCGGCAACTTCAAGCGCTTCATGGACCTCATCCCCGCAGACGCCACCTGGAGCACCTGCGGCGTCGGACCGGCCCAGTTCCGCGGCGCCTTCGTCGCCGCCCAGGAGGGCGGGCACATCCGCGTCGGCCTGGAGGACAACATAACCGTGCGCAAGGGCGTCCTTGCCGCCGGGTCCTACGAGCAGGTGGAAAAGGTGGTGAAGATCATCGAGCTCGCTGACCGCGAGCCGGCGACCCCCGACGAGGCGCGCCAGATCCTGGGTCTCAAGGGCGGGCCCGAGATTTAAGCAGATCCCATCTAAGAGCGAAGGCGCTCCCTTGTGGAGCGCCTTTTACTTTTCCCGCTCAACCTTTGATCCAAATATCCTGGTCAAGCCCCCAGCCTCGACCTCTGCCCCCGCTCAAGGATCAGGACATGGTCATTCGACGCACAAACCGGGAGTCGAGAACCTGGCCACCCTGGCACCCTTTCATGAAGCTTGTCTTGTTCAATCTTCCCCTCGCGATGGTCGATAACGGTGCCAGGTTGTCCAGGCTCGCGAGGAGGTGATGGCGGAATGAAGGGCGTGATCATGGCCTGTCTTTCCCAGCTGGTGTCGGAGCGTTTCGGGCAGGGCAAGCTCTACGAGATAATGGAGGCCTGCGGACTTGACCCCCGCAAGAAGTTCATGGCCACCGAGGACATCCCGGAAGAGCAGGCGATGCGCATGTTGAAATCCACCTGCGACGTCCTCCAGATAAACATGGAGCAAGCGGCGGAGGCTTTCGGAGATTACTGGGTTAACGTCTATGCCCCGAAGATCTACGGCGTATATTACAAGAACGTCTCCAACGCCAGGGATTTTCTCCTGCGAATGGACGAGGTTCACGTCAAGACCACCAAGAACATGGAGAATGCCATGCCCCCTCGTTTCTCCTACGCATGGGAGGACGACGACACCTTGGTCATGACCTACAAGTCCTCGCGTGACCTCATCGATATATGCGTAGGCCTGGTCAAGGGTGTGGGAAAGCATTACCAGGAAGACCTCTTGGTCACCAAGCTTCCCGGGAACCGGATAAGAGTCAAGTTCGCGACCTGAGCATTATTGGCCGGGTCTCCCGGTCGAGGGCACTCCCTCAACCGATGCCGTAGTCCACGCCGGTTATCGCCGAGGCGCACAGGATGCCGCTCGAGCAGGCGCAGTCCATGGCCACCCCGTATCCGCGCACCGTGTCGCCCGCGAAATACAAGCCCTCAACTCCCGGCGCCTTCACGTCGGGCTTAAGGCTCCCGGCCTGGCTGACGCTCTTGGCCACCCCCTCCAGCTTTACGCATACGGGGTACAGCTCCCATTCGATGCAGTCCTTGAACCCCGGGTAAAGGCCCTCCAGGAAATCCGGGACCGCCCGGACCACCTTCATGACCAGCTCCCGGTTGTGCGATTCCGCCTCCGTGAGCGGCAGGTAGGCGGTGAAGAGGTGTTTTCCCGCCGGTGAGCAGCCTGGCTCAATGTAGGACTGGATGTTCCACGCCATGTACACGTCCCAATCGAAGCCCTCCGACCTGGGGACAACGCACGGCGTCTTCATGAGGCGCTTGGCGTGCTCCTCCGGTACGGGAAGGTCAGACAACCCTATGTAGGGCGAAAGGCTCCCGTAGCCGTAGAGGGACCTCACGCGGGACACGAAATCCGCCGGGAAGGCTCCCTCATCCACGTACTCGAACAGCTCCTGCACCGGGATATTGAAGACCACCCGGCCCGCAGGTATATCCTCCTCGCCGTCACTTCCCTCCACCGTGACTCCCTTGACCCTGCCGCCTTCGAGTTGTATTCCCTTCACCCGCGCCCCCAGTCGGATCTCGCCTCCGAAATCCCGCATCCTGCCCGCCACGGCCTCGGACCACGCCATAACCCCGTCACGGGTGAAGCCGCCCACGTATACCTTGCCCCCCCTGAGGATCGCCGGCGCCAGGACCTGGGAGGAATAGCGTAGGATGTCCCCGATGGAGATATCATGGGGGTTGTTGATGGTGGTGATGAGAGTCCCGATACAGCGGAAGTAGTCGTAAAGCACCGGGCTCTCCGCGAATCCCGTTTTCACCAGGTGATCGTGCAGGGAAACGCGGTCAAGCTCGCTCGCCTCTTCGGGAGTGAGCGACATCAGGTCGCCGAAGAAATCGAGGAACCTCTTGTTCAGCCGCTTTAGCTCGGCCTTTATCTTTTCGTCCAGATCGTTGCTCTCGCTTAAAGGCGGTTCACGGTAGAAATCGCCGTTTATCCAGGAGCCGGTGAGAAACGGGTTTATCACCACCTCGCGGGAGCCATATCCGCCTATCAGCTCGCGCAGCCTGGCGAAGTACCCCTCTCCCGCCACGCTGACGCCGTGATAACCGAGGTCGAGGACATACCCGTCCAGCGTCCCCTCCTCCGCCATTTTCTCCAGTGCGGGGCTGCTGTCCACGAGATACGAGTACTGGCCGGCGAGAAGCCTCCTGTACCATCCCGCCCCCTTCTCCTTCAGCTCCTCCCCGCGCAGTGACATCGCCCTACCGCCCAAGCGATCGTCCTTTTCCAGCACCAGGGTCTTGTATCCCTCCTTGGCCAGGAGCGCCCCTGCGGTGAGGCCCCCTACACCTGCTCCGATCACCACGACATCCCACTTACCCACTTTCGTCCTCCTTTTTCAAGAACAACGAGAAGCAACCCCCTCCCAGCATCATGATAGCAGAACGTTTATCCAATCCGCGTGTTTTACCCTCATCAGCCTGCACCACCGTAATAATCGCGCAGAACAAGACCGCTACCCGGCGGCCCGGGCCGGAAGAAGGAGTGAGACGCTGCCACGAGCCCGGGAACGACCGGGTCGGTCGCAGGGAGGCCGCGCTGGAGGAAGCTTCTTTTCTCCTGGCCGGCCTCGCGCGCGCCGAGCGAGACCGCTACCCGGCGGCCCGGGCCGGAAGAAGGAGTGAGACGCTGCCACGAGCCCGGGAACGACCGGGTCGGTCGCAGGGAGGCCGCGCTGGAGGAAGTTTCTTTTCTCCTGGCCGGCCTCGCGCGCGCCGAGCGAGACCGCTACCCGGCGGCCCGGGCCGGAAGAAGTAACCACAAGCAAAGCGAGGAATAATTCAAGACACGACCCTATTTGGGGAGGCGGCCCGGGCCGGAAGAAGGAGTGAGACGCTGCCACGAGCCCGGGAACGACCGGGTCGGTCGCAGGGAGGCCGCGCTGGAGGAAGTTTCTTTTCTCCTGGCCGGCCTCGTGCGCGCCGAGCGAGACCGCTACCCGGCGGCCCGGGCCGGAAGAAACGACCGCAAGCAAAGCGAGGAATAATTCAAGACACGACCCTATTTGGGGAGACCGCTACCCGGCGGCCCGGGCCGGATGAAGCAACCAAAGCGAGGAAAAATTCAAGATACGACCCCATGGTTTGGAGGGTAGTGCTGCAACCTGCCCGGGAGGTGTTGTCGGCGGAGGCGACGTCGCGAGCGGTATGCCCGAGGGATAAGGGGTGCTCCGGGATGAGACAGGGTTTAGCGGAACCCTGGGCCCGCGAGCGCGGAGCCGAGCCGATCAACTCGACCGGCCCTTGTGAGGCGGGGATACCGGCGGCCCGGGCCGGAAGAAGGAAGCAAAGCGAGGAATAATTCAAGATACGACCCCAAAGAAGGGGGAGGGGATGAAATCGACATAGGTAGGCCCTCGCGGGCTGTCCCTGTCACACCACCGT
This sequence comes from Actinomycetota bacterium, assembly GCA_013178005.1. Taxonomy (GTDB): domain Bacteria; phylum Actinomycetota; class Geothermincolia; order Geothermincolales; family RBG-13-55-18; genus Solincola_B. The sequence continues at coordinate 80 of JABLXL010000078.1, read as the reverse complement.
GCGTACGGGTCCGTACACGGCGGTTCGGCAAGGTTAAGCGGAGCAGCGGGCCTCCAAGGTGATGAGTCCGAGTTCGGAGA
>JABLXL010000077.1 GCA_013178005.1 Actinomycetota bacterium | reverse complement strand
GTGCCGGCCAAGTCGCGCAGGACCTTGAACATCGCCACCGATGGGGTCGCCGACAGGTGGGACGTATCCACCATGCTGGATTCGGACCAACCCGTTATCGCCGAGCGGGCCATGTACTGGAACGGCAAGCAGGGCGGACATGACGCCCATGGTCAGCGACACCCCAACTTTGAGTCATACCTGGCCGAGGGGTGCACGGCGGGCGGCTTCGAGACCTGGGTGCTGTTGCAGAACCCGGGCGAAGAGGACGTCACGGCCTATGTCACTTACCAAACTGCGGAAGGCGCTGTTGAGAGAGAACCCCTGCTTCTCGAGGCGGGATCAAGGTTCTCTATCAACGTGGGCCTAGATGTCGGGGAAACCTGGGAAGTATCAACCCTGGTGCGTTCCACGGCCGCCATCGTAGTCGAGCACGCAGTGTACTGGAACGGCAAGACCGAGGGAACCTGCTCGACGGGATTTGCGAAAATGTGAGGAACGCCCCCGGAGAACGACGGCGTTCGCTTCGGCATTGTGGAATAAGGCCATTGCTACGCGAAGGCTCGAGGAAGAGAGAACTGATGGACTGATATTGGGATGTCATATCGTGGGATTTGATGAGCTATCCTTTCACGCGCTCTTCGCGGAGAAGCTACAAACGTATATCGTGTCTCTTGTTAATGGTTGATGGCAATGAACAATTCGAGAGCTGCGTATTGCGGGTGGTCTCAGGGCCTTACGGGGCCAGAAGGAACGCCGGTTTGAGATATCTTGACATCAAGGAGAGCATCATGTATAAGTATTTTACTTAGGAAAGTGAAGGGACGCATGAAAGCATCGAGATGCCTCCTTTCCTGCGATCCCCGTCATTTCGAGGGCTCGCGCATATGCGTGAGCGTCAAGCGCCCAGGAAGCACTAGGCAGAAGCACGAAGGCGGCGCGGAAAAATCAAGGATAACGGTGGGTGATAAATTAAAATATAGATGGAATTTTATGGTAATTTCCCAGCGCCGGCTTCGCGAAAGGCAGGGACAAGCGGAGAGGCGCCCCCAGGCGGATCATGAAGGGTTCGCCGGGGGGATTCTTTCAAGCCGGTGACCAGGCGGCGCAGGTGGGAAGGCAAGGAAGAGAATAAGACTTCGCGGGAAGCCCCATGGCGCGGCGAATAAAGGCGATGGCGCCGGGCTTTCCGGGCGGATTCCAAGAAGGGAGAGAGGAAAGAGCGCGGGATAGCGAGCGGGTTGAGGCGGAGAAGCGCTTCCGGATTGTACCCGTAGAAGCCGCTAGCAGAGGAGCAAGTGTTGCGCGTGAAGCGTGAGACAGAGCGGGAGTACCCGGCAGGAACACCCGTGGGAAAAAGGAAATCAGCGCTCGGAGAGAGGTGGAGGGCGGCCGATGGGCCGCACGATCTAAAAAACCCCACTTTCCTAGGTCGGTCCATCTTCTCCGGGCGCTTCTTTTACATATCCCTTTATCATTGAAGGATCGTTCGAACAGGAGGTGAAGGATTCGTGGAAGGTAAGGGAGTGACGCGGCGACAGTTCATCAAGTACGCGGGCGCCACCGCGGCCTTGCTGGGCTTGAGCCAGTCCCTGGTACCCGAGATCGCGCGCGCCCTGGAGGAGCTTACCTCGGGCAAGCCGCCAGTATTGTGGATCCAGGGGCAGAACTGCACGGGTTGCTCGGTATCGTTCCTCAACACCAACTTCCCCAACGCGGCGGAGCTGGTGCTGGACAAGCTCTCCGTACGCTACCATCCCACGGTGATGGCCGCCGCCGGCGATCTGGCTTTCGGGGTGCTGGAGGAGACGGCCAAGGAGCTCGCGGGCAAGTACGTGCTGGTGGTGGAGGGGCCCATCCCCACGGCCGAGGACGGCGAGTTCTGCACCTTCGGCCTGGAGAAGGAGACGGCTTCATTCAACGGTTATCAGCGCCGCAAGGACAAGCCCATGACGGTGTGGATGGAGGAGCTGGTGCCCGGCGCGGCGGCGGTCATCGCCCTGGGCAACTGCGCCTCCTTCGGCGGCATTCCCGCAGCCAACGCTTCGGTGACGGGCACCAAGCCAGCCCAGGAGATCGTGAAGGAGATCAGCAAGGACAAGCCGGTGATCAACATCGGCGGCTGCCCTTCCCACCCGGACTGGTTCGTGGGCACCGTCCTGGACTACCTCATCAACAAGAGGGTGCCCGAGCTCGACAAGCACAACCGTCCCAAGGCCTTCTTCGGCAAGCTCATCCACGAGAACTGCGAGCGCAGGGCCTCCTTCGACGCGGGGCTCTTCCTCGAGGACTGGAACGACAACAACCCGGATTTCAAGCTCTGTCTCTTCAAGATGGGCTGCAAGGGCCCGGTGACCTACGCCGACTGCCCCACCCGCAGGTGGAACTCGGGAGTCAACTGGTGCGTGGGCGCCAACGCCCCCTGCCACGGGTGCGCCGAGCCCACCTTCTACAAGGAACTCTCGCCCCTCTACGAGCCACTGCCCAACGTCAACTTCCTGGGCATCAACACCACGGCGGAGACGCTGGGCTGGGTAGCCGCGGGGGCGACGGCGGTCGGAATCGGGGCGCACTACCTCTACAAGCAACTGGGCAAGAAAGCCCCCGAGGGAGGTGAGGAGTGATGGCGCAGCTCATCAGCATCGACCCGGTAACCCGCATCGAGGGTCACCTGCGCATCGACGTGGAGGTCGAGGACGGGAAGGTCAAGGACGCCTGGTCCTCGGGCACCATGTTCAGGGGCATCGAGATGTTGCTGAAGGGGAAGCACCCCTTTGACGCCCAGCAGGTCACGGAGCGTATCTGCGGGGTGTGCCCCCTGGTTCACGGCACCGCCGCTTCCTACAACCTGGACGACGCGCTGGGGGTGGAGCTTCCCGACAACGCCAGGCTCATCCGCAACCTCTGCCTGGGCGCCAACTTCATCCAGTCCCACATCCTGCACTTCTACCACCTGGCCGCACTGGACTACGTGGACGTGGCGGCGGTGGTCAACTACTCCGGCACCAACCCGGCGCTTAAGGCCATCAAGGGCAAGGTGGCGGGGCTGGTGAAGGCGGGGGACGTCTACCCCTTCCTTCCCCGTTACGAGTCGGACGACTACGTCAGCGACCCGGAGATCGCCACCATCCTGGTCGGACACTACGTCGAGGCGCTGGAGATGCGTAAAAAAGCGCAGGAGATGCTCTCCATCTTCTACGGGCGCATGCCCAGCTTCGTGGGCACGGTGCCCGGCGGGGTGACGGTGCAGCCTACGGTGTCCAACATCGCCGCCTTCCGCGCTCGCCTGGCGGAACTGCGCTTCTGGATCGACAACGTGTACGTGCAGGACATCCTCACCGTGGCCGGCGTGCCCGCCTACCAGATCTTCTTCACCGCCGGTGACTCGGGCGGAAATTACCTCGCCTACGGGGGCTTCGACGAGGACTCCAAGGGCACGGTGAAGTTCCTGCCCCGCGGCTACATCACCGGAAACGACGTGGCGTCGGTGAAGGAGTTCGACGAGAACAAGATCACCGAGTCGGTGAAGCACTCCTGGTACACCGACGAGTGCGAGGGCCTGCACCCCAAGGAGGGCAAGACCGAGCCCGAGGTGGGCAAGGACGGGGCTTACTCCTTCCTCAAGGCGCCGCGCTACGACGGAAAGGCCATGGAGGTGGGCCCCATGGCCCGCATGTTGGTGCTGGCCGGCCTGGAGCTCTCGGGGAAGATCTCGCAGGACAAGCAGAAGCTCATGCCGCTGGTCAAGGCCCTGGGGCTGGACGCCAAGGTCATGGAGCTGGCCACCGCGGGCAAGTTCGGCATCCTGCCGCGCCACGCCATGCGCGCCCTGGAATGCAAGCTCATCGCGGACCAGATGGAGGTATGGCTGGACGAGCTCAAGCCGGGCGAGAAGATCTATGACAAGAAGGACATCCCGGACGATTCCTACGGGCGCGGACTGGTTGAGGGACCCCGAGGAGCCCTTGGCCACTGGATCCATATCAAGGGGAAGAAGATCGACAACTACCAGGCCATCGTGCCCACCACTTGGAACGCCGCTCCGCGCGACAAGGAGGGCAACCGCGGGCCCATCGAGACCGCCCTGCTCGGCCTCCCGGTGCCCGACGCGGAGAATCCCATCAACGTGGTGCGCTGCGTGCGGTCCTTCGACCCCTGCCTGGCCTGCGCCATCCACGTGATCCACCCCGAGCACAACGGCGTCAAGAGCTTCCGCGTGGTATAGGAAAGGGGGATGCGGATGAAAGGGAAGATACGCATCCCGGGCCCGGCGAAGGTGATGTACGCCACATACCTGACGGCGCTGGCGATATCCATCTACGTGGGGTTCAACAACCTCCACCCCTTCCTCGAGGGATGGAGATACCCCTGGCAGATGAGCATCGCGCAGTTCGTCAACCTGGTCACCATCTGGATCGTGGCCCTGACCGCGGGCGTGTATATCTACTACGCCACGCTGGGAAAGCCCAAGGGATGGAACGAGCCCATGGCGTGGTACAGGATAGTGCTGGCCCTCCTGGCAATATGGTACTTCCTGCTCACCTATGCGGTTCTCCTGCCCAACAGCTGGATGAAGTGGCTCAATGACGCCTTCGGCGGGATCGCCAACACCTGGAAGACCTATGACGTTTTCCTGTGGATCGTGCTGCTCGCCAACATCATCTACATCTACGCCCGCTGGACCAAGTCGGAGAGGTTCCCGCGCCTGCGGGCGGCGGCCAAGGGAGAGGGGGTGTGAGGATGTCGGGAAAGACCGGTTTCAAGACCTTCGCCGGAGGCATCCATCCGCCCTATAACAAGGAGCTGGCCTCTGGCAAGGCGATTCGCGCCTGCCCCATACCGCCGGAGGTATATATCCCCCTCTCGCAGCACATCGGCGCGCCCAACGAGGCCCTTGTGGCGGCGGGAGACCGCGTGGAACTGGGGCAGCGCATCGGCAGCAGCGACGCTTTCGTGTCCGCGCCGGTGCACTCCTCGGTGGCCGGGACGGTTAAGGAGGTCGCCGAGATAACCGGGTTCACGGGCGCCAAGGTGAAGTGCGTGGTGATCACGCCCGACGCGGACCAGCCCGAGTTCGCCAAGCAGCAGGGCAAGGACCTCGAGGCCTACAGTGACGAGGAGATCCGGGCCATCGCCCGCGAGGCGGGGCTGGTGGGTATGGGAGGCGCCGCCTTCCCCACCCACGTCAAGCTCGCCCCCCCCAAGGACAAGCCCGTGGACACGGTGATCATCAACGCCTGCGAGTGCGAGCCCTTCCTCACCTGTGACCACCGGCTCATGCTGGAAAGGCCCGCGGACCTGGTGGCCGGCCTCAAGCTGCTCATGAAGGCGGTGGGGGCGCGCGACGGCATCATCGGCATCGAGGCCAACAAGATGGACGCGGTGGAGGAGATGCGCAAGGCGGCGAGCGGCGCGGACGGTATCAAGGTGGAGGTCCTCGACGTGAAATACCCAGAGGGCGCGGAGAAAATGCTCATCTTCGCCTTGACCGGGCGCAAGGTCCCGCCGGGCAAGCTCCCGTCCGAGGTGGGATGCCTGGTGCAGAACGTGGGCACGGCCGTCGCCCTCTACGAGGCCGCCGCGTGGGGCAAGCCCCTCTACGAGCGCGTGGTCACGGTGACCGGCGACGGAATAAGCGAGCCGGGGAACCTCCTGGTTAGGATCGGCACCCCCATCCAGGCGCTCATAGACGCCTGCGGAGGCTTCAAGGGCGATCTCGCCAAGATCGTCATGGGAGGCCCCATGACGGGATGGGCGCAACCCGACGCGAAGGCCCCGGTGGTCAAGGGCACCTCGGGGGTGCTGGCGCTCACCGCGGACGTGGTGGACGTGGCCGAGGAGCATGAATGCGTGCGCTGCGCCAAGTGCGTGGACGTATGCCCCATGTTCCTGCAGCCTAACTTCATCGTGCAGGCGGTGAAGAGGGAGGAGTGGGACAAGGCCGAGATGTGGGGAGCGCTCGACTGCTTCGAATGCGGTTGCTGCTCCTTCACCTGTCCCGCCTACATCCCGCACGTCACTTACGTCCGCAAGGCCAAGGCCGATATCGGGGCCCTGAAGAGGAAATAGGGGAGGTGACGAAGAATGGCTGGTGAACTGCTTACCAACGTCTCTCCTCACCTGCACAAGAAGGACGAGACCATCGCGCGGGCGATGAAGGACGTGCTCATCGCGCTCGCGCCCGCGGCGATATGGGCCCTGGTGGTGTTCGGGTTCAACGTGGTGCTGATCCTCGCGGTAAGCTGCATCGCGGCGGCCATCGCGGAGGTGGTCATGCGCAAGATCATGGGGCGCAAGATCACCCTCAAGGACTACAGCGCCATGGTGACGGCGGTGCTCTTCGCCTTCCTGCTCCCGCCCACTACGCCGCTCTGGGTGGTGGCCATAGGCTCTTTCATCGCCATCGCGGTGTTCAAGGAGCTCTTCGGGGGTTTGGGGAAGAACGTCGTCAACCCCGCCATAACCGCCAGGCTGCTGCTCTGGATTACGCCCCTGAGCGTGTATACCACCAAGTTCGTGCGGCCCTTCTACTGGAAGGACAGCGGATTCTTCACCCCCATAGCGACCAGTTTCAGCAAGGGGGTGACCACCTTCCAGACCCTGGCAGGGAACTCTGTGGACGTGGTGGCCGCGGCGACTCCCATGTCCCTGCTCAAGTCGGGACGCTGGGGGGTGGACGTGATCACAGGGCCGACGCCCATCGGCGCCACTTGGACCAACTCCGCCGGAAGGCCCACCTTGGGATCCCTCTTCCTGGGCCTCAAGAGCGGGTGCATCGGGGAGGTATCGGTGCTCCTCCTGCTCCTGGGCGGGCTATACCTCATCTGGCGGGGGACCATCGACTGGCGCATCCCCACGGGGATCATCGGCAGCTTCCTGCTCCTCAACCTTATCTTCTGGAACCAGCCCCTCTACAACCTCTTCGCGGGAGGCCTGTTCCTGGGGGCGTTCTTCATGGCCACCGACTGGGTGACCAGCCCGGTGACCAGGAGGGGCAAGTGGATATATGCCGTGGGCATCGGGTTGACGGTGTTCCTGATCCGGCTGTTGCACTACCGTCCCGAGGGGGTGGCCATCGCCATCTTCATGTGGAACTTCGGGACCCTGCTCATCGACCGCTACATCGCGCAGCCCAAGTTCGGCGAAGTGGGGGTCGGGGTCTTCAACAAGCTCCCCATCCTGCCCGAGCCGGCGCCGGCGCCCGCGAAGAAGGAGGCGTGAGCGGGAAAATCGCGTGCATGAGAGCATAAGCGGTTGTTTATTCCGGGCGGTCCCTTGAGGGCCGTCCCGGATTTTTTCGCCCGGGATCGCCGCGGCGATCCCGCCGGCGACCACGGCTCATACGGGCGAGATCAAGGAAGGTTCACGGAGAAGATAGTATCATTGCTGGCATGGCGAGATGGCCTAAATAGGATCACGCCCGCGGCATCAGAGATCTGTTTCGCCGGAGAAACCCTCGGATCTCTCCGGCGTCGTGTGGCTCGAGGAGTGAGTTGTCCCCCGGGTGTAATCAAGGAAGGTTTATGGAGAGGGGAGTATGATTGCGAACGTAGCTGGGCGGCCTAAATAGGATCACGCCCGCGGTTCCAGAGGTCTGTGACGCCGGAGAACTCCTCGGACCTCCCCGGCGGCACGTGGGCTCAAGGAGCGAATTATTCCGCGGAGGCGCGAAGTGAGAGACGGACGGGATGAAGCCCAAGCAGATTGCGTAGTGATCGGTATAGGCAACCCCCTGCACGGCGACGACGGGGTGGGGGTGCGCGCGGTCGAATGCCTGCGCGGCCGCCTGCCCGAGAACGTGGAGCTGGTGGAGGGCATGATCTACGGGCCCGACCTGTTGCCCTGCCTGGAGGGGCGCGGCAAGGCCATCTTCATCGACGCCATCGACGCGGGCGAGGAGCCGGGTGCTGTGTTCCGGTTTTCCCCTCGCGAGGTCAGGCAGGACAAGGGAGCGCCCGCCCTGTCCCTGCACGATTTCGGCCTCTACGAGCTCATCGCCGCGGCTGAGCTCCTGGACCAGTGCCCGAAGGAGATAACCGTCATCGCGGTGCAGGTGAAGAGCATGGAGATGGGGATGGAGTTGTCGCCGGAGGTGGAGGCCGCTCTACCCCACGTAAGCCGCCTGGTCCTGGAGGAGTTGGGCATGGAATGGGAAGCGCCGGGGAACGGATGAGGGCGTGATCCGCATGGGAACGGCGGCGGA
>JABLXL010000076.1 GCA_013178005.1 Actinomycetota bacterium | reverse complement strand
CGGCCTGGCCTCGTCTAAGCGGTTGAGCAGGTCCCCCATGTTCATACCCGTGTCGGCCATCACCCCCTCCAGGGCCTCCCCCTGGATGACCATGAACTTGTCCAGCACCCCGTTGCGCCAGGCGCACCGCATGACCTTGAACACCTCCGCTGGATCGAGCGCCAATGCCATCACCTCCGTATGTCGTTCAACTCCCGCAGATCGGGCTTCTACCGTTTAGAACACATGATCGCCAGTATTCGACCTGACCCCTTTTGCTAAAATCTCCTTCTCGTTGCCGCGTCGGCGGCGTGTACGTCTTCGCGATGTAAGCGTCCAGCCTTATAAGATCTTATCCTGGCGCAACACGAGCGCCAGCTTCCGTCCTGCTTCCTCCGGGGTATCAGCCTCCACCAACTTGCAGCTCCTCTCGCGTTTGGGCGCCTCCAGACCGACGGTCTCCACTCGGGCCAACCCGTGGGGATCTACGCCCAGGTCGTCCGGTCCCAGCACCGTCTGGGGGAGCGCCTTGGCGGCCTTGATGGCCTGGAGGCTCGGATAGCGCAGGTCTCCCAGCTCTCCGGACACGGTGACCAGCGCGGGCAGAGGGGCCTCCACCACCTCGTAGCCGTCGGGAAGGACCCTCTCCACCCTTACCCGCCCGTCTTCAACTTCCACTTTCTGGGCCAGGGTTATGGCGGGGATTCCGAGGATGCAGGCGAGGCCCAGGCCCACCTGGCCCGCGTTGGTATCCGCCGCCTGCCGCCCACAGAGGATGAGGTCATAGCCCCCAGCTTTCTCTATGGCCGCCGCCAGCAGGGAGGCGGTCGAGGACGAGTCGAGGTCGGAGGGCTCGAAGGCGTCTCCCTCCACCAGCAGGGACGCGTCCGCCCCGGCCGCCACCGCCTTCAGAATCACCGCCCGCGAGAGGGACTTGCCCAGGGAGAGCAGGGTGATGGACGCGCCCACGCTCTCCTTGATGCGGATCGCCGCCTCGAGCGCGTTTTCATCGAAGGGGTTTATAACCGGGGGTATCCCCCTGGGTATGACCTTGCGCTCCGATGCGTTCACCTCGAAGGAGGAGGGCGGGCCTTCCGGGTCGGGGACCTGCTTCGCGCATACGATGATCCTCAAGCCCATCTCGCACCTCCCTGTTCGGGAGCCGCTTCCCTGAGGGCGGCGGTGAAGGCGGGGAGCACCTGTTTCCAGTCCCCCACCACCCCGTAATCGGAGACCTTGAAGATGTAGGCGTCCGGGTCCTTGTTGATGGCCACGATCTTGCCCGCCTCGCTCATCCCCGAGAGGTGCTGGGTGGATCCGGAGATGGCCACGGCGATGTATATGTCGGGAGCCACCACCTTGCCGGTGATGCCCACCTGGCAGGTGGAGGGCGCCCAGCCCGAGTCCACCGGTGGGCGGGAGGCTCCTACCGCTCCGCCGAGCAGCGAGGCGAGCTCCCTCAATAGCGCGAAGCCCTCTTCGCCTCCCATGCCCCTGCCTCCCGAAACCACCACGGGAGCCTCTTCAAGGGGACATTCCCGGTCTTCTAGTGTCTCCCTGCCCTTGGGCTCCAGCCGCACGGGCGCGGCGAAGCTCGCCTCGATGACCTTTACCTCTCCGGGGGTCGCGGTGGGAGCCTTCGCCTCCCCCACGCGGGCGCGCACCGTGGCCATGGCCGTGGCCGTGGTCACCCTCTGGGTCGCCAGGGCGTTGCCCCCGTAAACGGGGCGTACGAAGAGGATCTGCCCGCCCTCCACCCTCGCTCCCACGCAGTCGGTGACCAGCCCGCAGGAAAGGGAGAAAGCTAAACGGGGAAGCAGGTCCTGCCCCATGGCGGTATGTCCCGCCAGCAGCACCCGTGGCGTGAAGGACTTGAGCAATCCCAGCATGGCTTCCTGGTAGAGCTCAGGGTTGTAAGTTGACAGGGATGCGTGTTCAAGCTGGATAACCTCGTCGGCCCCGCGCGCGGCGAGCTCCCGGGCCGCGTCTCCCATCCCGCTTCCCAGGATAACCGCGCTCAAGTCAGCTCCAAGGCCGTCTGCGAGATCCCGTCCCAGGCCCAACAACTCCAGGGAGATGGCGGCAGGCGCGCCGCTTTCAGCCGTCTCCGCCAAGATCACAACGCTTCCGGATCCCTCCAAATCGCATCGCCTCCTCTTTGTTTCGTTACCCGTAAACTACGCTTAAGCGGGTGTGCCCGATGGGAATAAACGTGATGTTCCACGCTTGGTGCGGCGATCGTGCCCATGCTGCCTACAGTCACTCGGCGCGCGTCTCGGCGCGCTCTTTTCCCATCCAGCCGCCTCCCCGCACACAGGATCCATATGGCTATGGCAGACCAAACCCGTATTGCGCATGTGCGGTCGCCCGCTGGCGGTATGTCTCACCCGATAACCATCCTCTGCCGACCCCGGCGCACCCTCCTCGCGGTTGGGGCCCGCCGGCATACGGGTTGCCGCGATACGAAAGCGTGGTCTTAGGAAGTCGCGTTCCTTTCGCATGGACAACCGGCTAAAATATGACATGCGGTCATATTCTAACACCGGGTGTGTCGCGAGTCAATGCGTTTTCGACATTTTCTTCGTTTTTGTATGGCCGGAGAAGCCGGCCTTTCATCACCCGAAGAGCGGGCTCGGAGTGCGCGTGGCGTATATCGGTAACGTCGGTGCCGGTATGATGCCTGTCCTTTCCCATGGGGAAGCGGATATGCGTTAATGTAAGCGGGAGATAATTATTATAAATGGGAAGGCGGTTTAATCGGGTCCCGGCAAGCCGGGATCGGAGATGTTTCAAGGAGGAATCAGCCATGATCTCGGAGAAGATGCAGGAAGCCCTGAACGACCAGATGAAATGGGAGTTCTACAGCGAGTTCCTCTACCTGGCCATGGCCGGCTACTTCAAGTCGAGGAGCCTGGACGGTTTCGCCAACTGGATGATGGTCCAAACCCAGGAGGAGCACGCCCATGCCGTGATGTTCTTCAACTACATCGCCGACGCAGGCGGCAGGCCCGAGGTGCGCGCTTTCGACCAGATGGAGAACGAGTACGAGTCCGTCACCGACGTCTTCCGCAAGACGGTGGAACACGAGAAGCTGGTGACCAGGCGCATCAATGACCTCATGGCCCTGGCCCTGGAGGAAAAGGACTACGCCACCGCCAAGTTCCTGGACTGGTTCGTTAAGGAGCAGGTCGAGGAGGTGGCCTCCCCTCAGAAAATACTGGACCAGCTGGAGCTGGTGAAGGAGGAGGGAAACGCCCTCATGATGCTTGACCGCGAGCTGGCCCAGCGGGTGTTCAACCCCCCGGTCGTGGCTTAATGGCGGGCATGATCCCGGGGGCGGGTTCGATGGCGAACCCGCCCCCTCCGCGTGTTTCCAGGCATACTCCTCGACAAGTTCATCGGGTGCATCCGCTGTGGCGCCCTCCGCGTACCTCCAGGGCAGACGCCCCCCTAACCTGCAACCGTGGCGATATGCCTGGTCTCCGGTGCGAAGGACGTGGAGGAAACGGGAAATAAGGCGGAGAGGGTCGCGTTCGGGGCGGGCGGCAGAAAAGTCTTTCTGGCGGTAAGCGCCCCGGGCTGTTATAAATAGATATAGTGAAGGAGAAGCGAAGGTGAAGATAAGATACCGGTATCTTTGAAGCGTGTCCCGTCCGGTGTCTGGGTAGCGGGTCGTGTTTCCCAGGATATTCCAGGAAATAATTGAGCCAGGACACGAGGCCTGATGAAAGTACTGTTCGTGCACTCGGAGCAGGATCCCTACTCCCACGAGAAACCCCTCGAGATACTGGAAAGAGTGCAGTTCGGCATCTCCTATATCTCCGCCCTCCTCAAGCGTGAGGGCCATGAAACCAGGTTGGTGGTATTGTGCGGGGAGACGGTCCCCCGCGTCGTGGAGGCGGTGGAGGAGTTCGACCCTGGGCTGGTGTGCTTCACCAGCGTTTTTACGGAGTTCGGAACCATGTCCAGGGCCGCGGCGCTAGTGAAAAAGAGCCGCCCTGATGTCTTCACCCTGCTGGGCGGACCCCACGCTACCCTGAGGCCGGACGACTGCCTGGCGGCGGGACCTTTCGACGCCGTGTGCGTGGGCGAGGGGGAGTACCCCACCCTGGAACTGGTGGAGATGCTGGAGGCAGGTCGTTTCCCCTCCGGGATCGCCAACCTGCACATCAGGAAGCCGGGCGGCGGCGTGGAGCGGAACGCTCCACGTCCTTTCCTGGAGGACCTCGACGCGCTGCCCTTTCCCGACCGCGAGATGTGGATGCCGTGGGTGGCCAATCCCGTGTCGCGCCCCTCCATACTTGTGGGCAGGGGGTGCCCCTTCAACTGCACCTACTGCTGCAACCACGCCCTGCGCAAGGCCGCCCCGGGCAGATACGTGCGCTTGCGCAGCCCCGAGAACATTGCCAGGGAACTGGTGGCCCTCAAGGAGGCGGAGCCCACCTTCGCCGAGGCCTACCTCGAGGTGGAGACCCTCGGCGTGGACCGGGAATGGGCGGCGGAGCTGTGCGCGGAGCTCAAGAAGGCGAACGCGGGTTTCGCGGTCCCGGTTTCCTTCGGCGCCAACCTGCGCGTAACCCCAAACGCCGATTACGAGGGCCTCTTCGCCGCGCTGTCGGACGCCGGCTTCCGTTTCGTGAACATCGGCCTGGAGTCGGGGAGCGAGCGTATCCGCCGCGAGGTCCTCAACCGGCGCTATTCCAACCGGGACATCATCGGGGCGGTGGAGACGGCGCGCCGCCACGGTATGCAGGTGGGCATCTACAACCTCATCGGCCTGCCGGGGGAGACGCCACGGGACTTCCGGGATACGGTGGAGGTCAACCGCGCCTGCCAGCCGGACTGGTTCTTGCTCTCGGTGTTTTTTCCCTACCCGGGAACGAAATTGCACGAGAAATGCAGGGAGCTCGGATTGCTGGATAAACCGCTGGATTCCTACATGGAGCGCAGGAGGCCGGTGCTCGATCTGCCGGGTTTCAGCAAGCGGCAGGTGGGCAGGCGGCGGGACTGGTTCCCCTTCATGGTTTATCGCGGGCGCCGCCCGGTGAAGGAGTTACTCTGGCTGGTGGCCATGGCGAAGATCTATTCCAACCATCGCCTCGCGGATGTCCACCGGCGCCTGATGGAGAGGCGTCATGCGCGGAATGGCCGGGATTTCAGCCTGTCCCCTGAGATGGCCTTCCTGGGCGCTCGTTCCAGCGCGGGCGAAGGCAAGGGCGAGATTGTCGAGGCCGAGCTGGCCTCGAGCGGGATCGAGGGGGGGCGGTCTTGAATCGCAACGGCGGAGGACGGCACGCGGCCGCCCCGATTCCCGGAGACCTTGGACCGTTGGGAGCGGGAGGTCGCGACGCCGTCTCGGTGGAAATGTTTCCCGCGGAAAGGGAAAGAGGAGCGCTCCTGTCGGGGGTTCGGCGCGACCCGAAATAAGAGGTGTGAGCGATGGCCGAGCATGTGCACCAGCCCCTGGAGGAGGAGATAAGGAGCATCGCCGGCTATTATATGGTGCTCGAGGAGGGCGTGTTAGAATACAAGGACCGCCGGGTGCTTTACCTGGTGCAGATGGCTGCCATCGAGACCTCATGCTGCGGAAGGGGAGGCATGGGATATATCTACGTCCCCGGCTACGTCACGGCCTTGAGGGAGCGACGGAACCGGGACGGCCTCTGGGTCTCGGAAGTGGAGCGAGTGGAGGGGGATGAGGACAGGGGGGAGATAACCAGGCTTCTCAGGGCAAGGCACCCGGGGTTCCACCAGGTCAACTTCGCATGATCCCCGGGAGCCGTCCGGAGGGGAGCGCGGGTCTATTATAGATGCGCATGCAGGCTTCGGAGGATAAGAAAAACACCCGTCTTGTCCAGAAAAAAAGCTAGAGGGAAGGGAGGAAAGGACATGGTAGGTATCACCTCGTTCGGCGGGTATGTGCCCCGCTACCGCCTGAACCGCATGATCGTCTTCGGCAGCATGGGGTGGTTGAACCCGGTGATCATCACCAACGCCAGGGGCGAAAAAGCGGTCGCCAACTTCGACGAGGACGCCATAACCATGGCGGTGGCGGCGGGCATGGACTGCCTGAGGGGAATCGACCGCTCGAGCATCGACGCGGTCTATTTCGCCTCCACCACCGCGCCTTACCGGGAGAGGCAGAACGCCAACATCGTGGCGGGAGCCCTTGGGGCGGGGGAGCAGATCCGCACCGCGGATTTCTCGGCGTCGCTCAAGGCGGGCACCACGGCGCTGCTCTCGGCCCTGGAGTTCGCGGCCGCCAACCCCGGGAGTAAGGCGGTGGTATGCGCCGCTGACTGCCGCCTGGGGAAGATGGCGTCCACCCAGGAGATGGTGTTCGGCGACGGGGGAGGGGCCGTCGCGGTCGGCGACTCCGACGTCATCGCGGAGTACAAGGGCTGCTACTCGGTGTCCTATGATTTCGTGGACCACCTCCGGGGGTCCAACACCAAGTACGACCGCATGTGGGAGGAGCGCTGGATCCGCGACCTCGGCTACCAGAGCTTCATCCCGGAGGCGGTGAACGGGCTGTGTGCCAAGTACGGGCTGAGCCCCACCGATTTCGACAAGGTGGTCTATCCCTGCTACTACGGCGGGGCGCGCAAGAAGATAAACGCCATGTTCGGGGAGGACCCGGCGAAGGTGCAGGACGACATGCAGGCCACGGTGGGAGACACCGGCGCCGCCCATCCCCTGCTCATGCTCGCCGCGGCGCTGGAGACGGCGCAGCCGGGGCAGAAGGTGCTACTAATCTCCTTCGGCAGCGGATGCGATGCCATGTGGTTCGAGGTCACAGACGCCGTCTCCAAGATGCAGGACGGACGCGGGGCTTCGCGCTGGCTGGCACGCCGGGCGGACCTCGACAACTACCAGAAGTACCTGGTGTGGAGGGGCATGGCGCCTCCGGAGCTCGGCCTGAGGGGTGAGGTGGACAAGGAGACCCGCTGGTCGCTGGTATGGCGCGACCGTAAGTCCATCCTCGGGCTGTGGGGCGGCAAGTGCAAGGCCTGCGGCACCCAGCAGTGGCCCGCCAAGCGCATGTGCGTGAACCCCGACTGCGGCGCCATCGACCAGTTCGAGCCGGTGTACCTGGCTGACAAGGGCGGCACCATCTTCTCCTACACCGGGGACATGCTCGCCGCCTCCCTCAACCCGCCCGCCGTGTACGGCACGGTTTCCTTCAACGGAGGCGGGCGGACGGTGCTGGACTTCACCGACTGCACGGTGGAGGACCTGGCGGTGGGCAACCCGGTGGAGTTCAGCTTCCGCATCAAGTTCTACGACCCCAAGCGGGACATCACCAACTACTTCTGGAAGGCCGTCCCCGCGGTCGAGGAGGTGAAGTGAGATGGCCGACGGCATCAGGGATAAGGTGGTCATCCTGGGCATGGGGTGCACCAAGTTCGGCGAGCGCTGGGACAAGAGCGGCGGCGACCTCCTGGTGGACGCCCTCACGGAGGCCCTGGAGGACGCGGGCATCGAGAAAAAGGACCTTCAGGCCGCATGGTTGGGGGTGCACATCGACGAGATCAATATCGGCAAGGGCGGCACCTACGCCTCCAACGCCATGCACCTTCCATTCATCCCCGTTTCCAGGCTGGACAACTTCTGCGCCTCGGGCACGGAGGCCTTCCGCGGAGCCGCCTACGGCGTGGCTTCGGGAGCCTACGATATCGCCCTGGCCATCGGGGTAGAGAAGCTCAAGGACACCGGGTATGGAGGTTTGCCCGACTCCCCGGCCTTCGGGCAGGAGATGGTCATGGTGGGGCCCAACGCCACCGCCCCGGGAATGTTCGCGCAGCTCGCGACGGCATACGCGGCCAAGCACAAGATCCCCATGGAGAGACTGAAGGAGGCCATCACCCACGTCTCCTGGAAGAGCCACCAGAACGGGGCCAAGAACCCCCGCGCCCACCTGCGCAAGGCTGTCACCAAGGAGCAGATCATGGGTTCCCCCATGGTGGCCTACCCCCTGGGGCTCTTCGACTGTTGCGGCGTCTCCGACGGATCGGCGGCGGCCATCGTGTGCACCCCGGAGGTGTTCAAGAAGCTCAAGCCCAACGAGCCCATGGTCAAGGTGAAGGCGCTGCAGATCTCGGTGAGCTCTGGCGAGGAGGCCGCCTTCGATAAGTGGGACGGAGCCAGCCTGCTGACCACGCGCACCGCGGCTAGGAAGGCTTACGAGGAGGCGGGGATAAAGGACCCGCGCAAGGAGCTCTCCATGATGGAGGTGCACGACTGCTTCTCCATCACCGAGCTGGTGACCATGGAGGACCTGGGGGTATCTCCCGACGGAGGAGCGCCGGACGATATCCTCAACGGCTTCTTCGACCTGGACGGGCAGATACCTTGCCAGCCCGACGGGGGCCTGAAGTGCTTTGGACACCCCATAGGCGCATCCGGGTTGAGAATGATCTTCGAGGTCTACAACCAGCTCCTGGGGCGCTGGCCGGAGGACCGCGCGGTGAAGAACCCCAAGTTCGGGCTCACCCACAACCTGGGAGGCGTTCCCAACAACAACGTATGCTCCATCGCCATCTTCGGCGTGGACTAGGGTAAGCGCGTAAATAGGGGGGCGCGGCTGGATCCGCGCCCCCCTTCCTGTGTGCCGGGCATGGCCGGCAGCTCGGGGGTGAAAGTCCCCTGTCCAACCTGACGGAGGTGAAGGACTAGCGAAGCGCAAGGGCTCAATCGCGAGGTTGAGTCTGAAGGAAGCGCAGGAGCAAAACC
>JABLXL010000075.1 GCA_013178005.1 Actinomycetota bacterium | reverse complement strand
CCTGGAACGCGGGCGACTACGTCACCTCCTTCCACGTCTCCACCCTGGTGGAATCGGACCGCCCGGTGGTGGCGGAGCGCGCCGTGTACTGGAACGGCAGGACGGGAGGCCACGACTCCATAGGCGTTCCATTGCCCTAGTCGCCACTCCTTGTCACCGGGTAACGCCGCGCTTTTTCCCCGGCGGCTCCCATCGGATACCCCTCACTCCCTTGCCGCGCTCCCTCGCTGCCGAGAGCCGCCTTCCCTGGATCTTTCCGCTACGCGAATCGATATCGCGTGCTCGGCATGGCGCGACGGGAACCGGCAAGGGTAGAATGGTCTCTCAAGAGGAAAGCGAGGCGCGCAGGTTTGCGGCCGGTTGGTTCACGCAGAAAGAGGCGCCCATGGAGGAAAACGAGTTCCACGTGGACATGCGGGAGGTGTACGCGCGCCGCAGGCGCATGCGCAGGCGGAAGAGGCTGAAAAGGACCCTGGTATTGGGCACCTGCCTTGCGGCGCTGATGGCGGCGCTTATCGTCTTTTCGCCCTGGGGTCCGGGAAAGAACCTTTTTTTCGGGAGAGAATCCATGGGGGCCGAGAGGGCGGGGGAGACGCGACCTGCCGGCGGCAGGAGCTCGGGAGACATCGCCCCCTTGCCCGGCGATGAGGACGGCGGCGAGCCGCAAGGCGGGGACGCGGAAGCGCTCCCGGCCAGGAAGGAAAAAACCTCGGATCCAAGCCCGCCCACCGTGGCCATCGTGGTCGACGACACCGGGGGCGACGTTGCCAACCTGGAGCGCTGGCTGGCGGTGGACGCTCCCGTCACCTTCGCGGTAATGCCCCATTACCAGGCGTCGGCGCAGGCGGCGGAGCGCCTATACGCCGCCGGCTACCGTATCATGATGCACATCCCCACGGAGAACGACCCTCCCAACAGCTTTTCGGGCACCGGCCAGCTCTCGGTGGGGATGGGCCGGGACAGCGTTTTCGCCACCCTCGACGGCGACCTGGCCACGGTGCCCCACGCTACGGGGATCAACAACCATCAAGGCGGCAGGGGTTGCAACGACTACCAGCTCATGCGCTACATGTGCGAGTGGGCGAAGGAGTGCGGCTTCTTCGTGGTGGACAGTAACAGCTCCGCGCGAAGCCAGGTGACCAGGGCCTCCCAGGATCTGGGTTTTCCCAGGAGGAGCAACCAGGTCTTCATCGACCACCACAACGAGCCCGACACCATCAGGGAGGCCATGCGCCGCCTGGCGAGGATCGCGCGCCAGGAAGGCACGGCCATAGGCATTTGCCATTTCCAGCGGCCCAACACCCCCGCGGTGGTGGGGGAGATGATCAGGGCGCTCAGAGCGGAGGGTATCCACTTCGCTTTCGTGCAGGACATCAGCAATTGAATGTCCCACTTACGCCGCCCCGACTCCCCTCGGTGGTGGGGGAGATGATCAGGGCACTCAGCGCGGAGGGTATCCACTTCGCTTTCGTGCAGGACATCAGCGACTGAAGGCGCGCAATCCCGTAGAGGATCTGGGCACTGGGGAATCAGAGGAGCGGAATCCAACCCTCGTGGCTCAACGCTGGAAACCGGCGTGAACGCGGCCATGGGAATCGGGTTCTCTCGCCATGTCGCTGGCGCCCCGGAGCTTGACTGCGGGTGGCCGGCAAGCCGCGGCTATGGTTCGTCCTCCCGCCGTTCGTAGGCACCCATGTCCCATGCGGTGCCGGCGGGCCGGGGCACGCCGTCGAGGTCGTCCGGGGGGGCGCCGAGGGGGCTGCCCGAGTCGATGGCGGGGCTTCCCGCCCGCAGCCGGTAATCCCCCGTGGCGCCCCAGGCCGGCGAGCGGAAAAGGGGGTCGCGGGACAGGTTACCCACGCCCAGTTCTCCCGCCTCGACCTGCGAGGCGGTGTAATCCCTGCCGTTGGCGTGGACCTGGACCTCCTCGCCCGGCCGGAAGAAGAGGTTGTGGTCGGCCTCCAGGGCCACCGCGTCCCCGAAATAAGCCGGTCCGTGTCCGTTGGAGATGATAGTGTTTCGCAGGAGCAGGTGGGTCAGCGTGGACTCATCGTACTGCACGTAGATAGGGTAGGCCTCCCTTTCCGGGTTGTCGTGCAGGGTGACGTTCACGATCTCGAAACGCGCGCCCTCTGCGCTGTCCTGGCCGATGACTATTCCCGCCCAGGGTGAGGCCTCGCCCTCGCCGTCTCCCGTGCCATAGATAAGGGTGTCGGCGATCCCGCTGCCGTCTCCCCATAGCTTCACTCCGTCACAGGCGTTGTTGGCGACCACGCAGTGATGTATTCGAGTATTCTGAGCCTTTGAGTCAAGCCCGTCGCCGCGGTTGTGCTCGGCGACTGTGTATGCTATCTCGATGGGCCCCGGGGACGGCTCGATGCCGAAACCGTCCGGGCGGTCGTAGGGCCCGGGGCCCGCGCCGCCCTGGTAGTAATGTCCCGAATAGGACAGTTCGCATCCGCTTATGAGCACGTCGCGCCAGCCTGAGGGTCCCGGGGGACCTCCCACCGCGCCGAAGCCGCAATGGGTTATATGGCAGTCGAGCACCTGCAGGTCTTCCACGTCGGCGAGGTCGATTCCCATCTCGTCCAGGTGATGGACGTACAGGTCCCTTAAGACAACATGGCTCACGGGGGCGCCCGTGCCCGTTATCCCCGTCCTGAAGGGAGCGCCCTTGTCGCTGGTTATCTCCAGGTTCTCTATGCGCACGTAGGAGGCGCCGGAGATATCGATGGCCGCGAAAAGGTCGTTCCCTCCCGCGAGCACCGGCCTGCCGCCCTCCTCGCCCTTTATGGTGACCCACGCTTCGCGGGACCCGGACGAAGGTTTCAGGATGTCCTGGTCATAAACTCCGAGGAAATACCTTCCACCCATTAGGACCAGGGTGTCTCCGGGAGAAAGCCTGCGCGACGCAAGCCCCGGGGACGCCCAGGGAGCTTCCATGGTGCCGGGGTTGGAATCGCTTCCCGTGGGCGAGACGTAATAGGTGGCGCCCGGGCCGGTGGGGGCGGTCCGCCCGATTCCCGTTCCCGATTCTGTGTCCGCCGTGGCGTCGCCGGACGATCGTCCAGCGCATCCCGCGGCGATGGATATCGTCGCGACCAGCAGCGCCGTGATGGCGATGCTCCTCGGCCACCGGCATGGCCTTGTCGGCGTCCGCCGTCTCCAGAGGCCTTTGTCCCTCGTCGCCATCTGTCCCGTTAGGGCCTATTCCTCAAGCTTGCCCACCACGGGCTTGCTCTGGATAAACCCCCGCATACTCGCCGGAGCCTGATCCAGGATATCGGAGAGGTCCCGGCCGGCCATGGCGTCCAGGTTGCAGGGGGTGTGAACGCCCTCCGGCCAGTTGGGGCTGCCGGTTACGTCGTAAACGACGCCGTCCACGGCCACGTAGGCGGGCTCGCCGCCCTTACCGTCGAATTTTGCCAGTTCCGCCGCCGTGAAAGTCGTCTCCTCCTCCGGCGCCAGTTCCTCCTCGACCACGGCATCATTCTGCGTGTCACGGGGCTGGTCCTGTATTGGTTCAGGCTGTGATGCGCCACCGTTGCCGCACCCGGCCAGGAGGATGGCGGCCAAAAATGCCACGCCCAGAAGGAAAAGCAACCGTTTCATATCATCACCGCCAAGGTTGATCCCGCGTCAGCCCGGCGGAGCGAGGTCCGCCCGCGGCTCCTCCACCTGCCTTTGATCATTCTTGCCCGCCTCGGCGCATTTAAAACTGCGTTCCCCATGTGCTTTGACTGGAGCCCACATCCAACCAACAGGCGAGCATGTCGATGCATGCGGACGGAGGCGCTCCGTTTCCCCTGCGGACCACCGCCCGCCAGGGCGTTGACGGTATCTTCGCGAGCGGTTTTCGGGGACGTCCGGCCGCTCGAGGCCTCTTTCGTGTGCGGAGGATTTTCGCTGTCCCCCAGCTCCTGCCGGGGAAATCGAGGCTCAAGTCCGTCTCTGCCCTGGAATACGGGGGGCATCGGCGCGATGGACGTAGAGGCGAGTTTAGAAAAGGATGGCTGGACCCTTGGATCCCCGAGCGCCGGGAAAAACATGGATCAGCGATAACCCACGTAAAGCCTTTAGCCCAGGGCGCGTTCGGCCTGACACCGCCGCTTTCGGTTCCATAAAAGGGAGCGCGTCGCCTTCGCCGCGCTGCCGGATTTACCGGGCGAGCATCGCGGATGAAAGAAAGACCCATCATAATTTAAGGCCCATCATAATTTATCGCGCCACTTTATTGTGCCTCGTCTTCTCCTGGCTGCGGACGTTTTCGGGCCAGGGCGGTGAGGGAGCTTCCGAGGGGAAGTCGGCGCCGCATGGCGACACGGGCTTCCAGGGCGAGCAGGGAAGCCAGGGCGTCGTTAAGCAGAACAGGCGGCATGCGGAGGTCCGACGAGGATCCAGGGCGGGACGTGATCCTGCTCGCCAGGCGGAATGCCAGGACGGCTGGGAACAGGGTGAAGACGAAGTAGGTGACCTTGACGGGAACCAGCCCCGCGGAGGCGAGCATCTCGCTCACCTGCTCCGCGCGGTAGCGCCTCGCCCCTTCGACCGCCCTGTCGTGGCTGCCTCGCAGGACCTCGTGCGCGGGGAGGTTGAGCAGAAGCCATCCCCCCGGGGAGAGGACCCTGGCCATCTCGCGCAGGGCGGCGCCGTCATCCGCCACCGCGCGGTGATAGATGACGTTGAGGGAGAGCACCAGGTCGAAGGAGCCGTCGGCGAAGGGAAGGTCCTCAACCCCACAGCGTCGCAGCTCCTCGAGTCCGCGCTCCCGGCAGAAGCGCAGGGCTTCTTCGCCGATGTCCACTCCGACCAGGTAGCGGGGGCGGTAGCGTTCGCGCAACCAGCACGTGAACCCGCCGGTTCCGCACCCGGCGTCCAGAACCCGGCCCCTCGGCGCCTCCGGGCAGTGCCCGTCAAGGAGATAAGCGTAGAGGAAACGGTGTCCGAGGTACCACCAGTGCCGGTCCTCCACCTCGTATTGTTTTCGGTATTCGCGGTCTTCCATGCTCTTTCCTCGCGCGCCGTTCGCTCCCGTTCCTGCGGTGGGAACCGCCGGGACAACAACCGATGCGGCATGATTCTTCGCCCTCTCACGCGCTCCCGGTCGGGGGGCGCGGAAAAATCGTTCCCCCATGCAAGGATATTGCCTGCGCCGGTCCCGGGTAAAGCCGCGCGAAAGGCGGCCATCCATGCACTCCCCTCTCACTTCGCCCGCTCCCGCGCCTATGGGGAACCTGCCAGGACATAAGCCGATGCGGCATGATTCTTCGCCCTCTCACGCGCTCCCGGTCGGGGGGCGCGGAAAAACCGTTCCCCCATGCAAGGATATTGCCTGCGCCGGTCCCGGGTAAAGCCGGGGCCTTTCCCCGGCGGGATTGCTTTATCCGGGGCCCTCTGATGCAATATATACTCAGCGTTCTATCTCGGATTTTCGTCAGGCGTCGAACAGGCTGCATATCGCCTTGTAGAGGGGGTCGGAAACCAACCATGGTCACGAGCGTTCTATTGACGGGGTAAGCGATGGGTTACCTGCTCGACGCCATATCGCCTAAGAAAGGGAGTTGCAAACCAACCATGGTCATGAGCATTCATATAACGGGGTGAGCAATGGGTTACCTGCTCGGCTACGACGCGGGCAGTTCCTCCATCAAGGCCGTCCTGCTCGACGCGGACACGGGGAAGGCGGTGGCAACCGCGAGCTCCCCGCGCGAGGAGATGGCCATCATGGCGCCCCGCCCCGGATGGGCGGAGCAGGATCCCGATACGTGGTGGGATCACCTGGTGCGCGCCACCGCCATGCTTCGCCGGGAAAGCGGGGTGGATCCGCGGCAAGTGCTCGCCATCGGCATCTCCTACCAGATGCACGGCCTGGTGGTGGTGGGCAGGGACCTGAAGCCGTTGCGCCCCTCCATCATCTGGTGCGATTCGCGCGCGGTGGGAATAGGGGAGAGAGCGTTCGCTGAGCTGGGTGCAGAGCTTTGCCTTTCGCGGATCCTCAACTCGCCCGGAAATTTCACCGCCTCCAGGCTGGCCTGGGTCAAGGATAACGAGCCCGAAATATACCGCGGGATACGCAAGTTCATGCTGCCCGGCGACTACCTGGCCCTCAGGATGACAGGCTTGGCGGCCACCACCCCCTCTGGTCTTTCGGAGATGATCCTGTGGGATTTCGAGCGGGGGGAGCCGGCGCTCATGCTCCTGGAGCACTACGGCATAGACCCTGAGCTGCTGCCCGAGCTGTGCCCGACCTTCGGCGTGCAGGGAGAGCTCACGCGCGCAGCGGCGGAGGAGCTGGGCCTGGAGCCGGGAACACCCGTGGCCTACCGCGCGGGAGACCAACCCAACAACGCCTTCGCGCTCAAGGTGCTGGAACCGGGGGAGGCGGCGGCCACCGCGGGCACCTCCGGGGTGGTGTACGGGGTCAATTCCGCGCCCCGCAGCGACCCGCGCTCGCGCGTCAACGCCTTCGTGCACGTCAACCACCGCGCGGAAACGCCGCGCTACGGCATGCTCATGTGCGTCAACGGTACCGGCATCCTTTACCGGTGGCTGAGGGACAACCTGGGCGGAGGAACGGGGGACACGGGGTATGGTGATATGAACGAGCTGGCGGCCTCGGCGGAGCCGGGGTCCCGCGGGCTGATGGTCATGCCCTACGGTAATGGGGCGGAGAGGACGCTGGAGAACCGCAACCCCGGGGCGTCCCTGCACAACCTGGACTTCAACCTGCACACCCGCGCCCACCTCCTGCGTGCAGCGCAGGAGGGCATCGTGTTCGCGCTCAACTACGGCCTGGATATCATGCGCGGCGTGGGAGTGGAGGCGAAGACCGCAAGGGCGGGGAAGGCGAACATGTTCCTTTCTCCCC
This sequence comes from Actinomycetota bacterium, assembly GCA_013178005.1. Taxonomy (GTDB): domain Bacteria; phylum Actinomycetota; class Geothermincolia; order Geothermincolales; family RBG-13-55-18; genus Solincola_B. The sequence continues at coordinate 1,847 of JABLXL010000075.1, read as the reverse complement.
TCTTCGGGGAGATCTTCGCCACGGTCACGGGGGCGACGCTGGAAATATATGACACCGACGGCGCCCAGGGAGCGGCGCGGGGAGCGGGCCTGGGGGCCGGTATCTATGGCGACCCGGACGATGCCTTTCGGGGGCTGCGCAGGGAGGCGACCGTGGCTCCCGATCCCACCCTGGAAAACGTTTATGGAGAAGCTTACGGCTGCTGGAAAAAGTTGCTGGAAAGTATCCTGGAGAGTTCATGAACGGCCGGAAACCAGCCGCTGACCGGTAAGGGATAAGGGGTCGCCTGAAGCCTCGCGCAGCCTTGACATGGGGGACGCGGCCAAGCAGCAAAGGAGGCGCGCTGCGGGTGGCGATCCCGGTTGGCGGAGAGCGTCGCCGGCGGGCGAGAGAAATCTCGAAGGGTCGGGAGTTCGGGATGCGGTGGAGCGGCGGACGCGGCCAGCCTTCCGGGATTCAGACATGGCGAAACAAGAATGACTGACGGTGAAAGGAGAGGGTGAACATGGCGCGGGAGCCGTCTTACCACAGCGTATGCCGTTGGACCTTTCACTCCGGCAAGGGAGGGTTCGTCCCCGCCGACGCCGTGCCCGAGTGGGGAGCCGACCTCCTCGACACACCGGCTTGCGTGGAGCTGGTGGCGCGGGAGATCAAGCCCCGCCTGCCAGGCCACATCCGGCTGGGCATGGAGTTCCACTACGATTACGAGGTGGACGAGGGGAACGCGGAAGCGGTGGCCGACGCCCTCTCCGCCCTCGGCATATACCTCGCCCTCTTCACTCCTGGAGCCCACCGTCATTTCGCGTACGGGGGCATCTCCTCCCTTGACGCGGGGGAGAGGAAGGCCGCGGAGGAGTTCGGGGAGCGCGCCCTGGAGCTGGCCTACGGCCCGTTGCGCAAAGCCTGGCACCCCGAGCCGTTGCTCGCGCCCTCCCTGGTGCTCTGGAACGGGTCGTGGGGATACGATCTCGCCAGCGTGGCGGTGGCGGACATTTACCGCAACCTCAAGGAGAGCGTGGCGGGTCTCTGCAGGCGCGAGGGGGAGATGGGCGGTGAGATGTACGTGGCCATCGAGCCCAAGCCCAACGAGGGGCACCCCGCAATGCTCCTGCCCACCGTGGCCAGCGCCATACTGTTCTGGAAGAAACTGGGGGAAGAATTCGGCGTGACTCTGGCGCGCAAGGGCATCAACAAGGAGTTCGGGCACTCGGAGATGGTCGGCCTCGACCTCGTTTACGATACCGTCGAGGAGGTCGACAACGGAATGTTGGTGCACATGCACGTCAACGGCCAGGGATATAACGACGGGGTCATCCTGGGCGGGCCGGGGAAGTTCGACATCGACCACGGGGCGCGCGTGAACGGCATGAACGTGGCGGTGGCGGGGCTCGCGCGACGCGCGGGTTACGCCCGCTGGAAAGGGCACGACATGCAACCTCGCCCCTATGACGACCGGGAGCGGGCCATCGACCGCGTGGTGCGCTCCATACTCTCATGGGAAGCCTGCGAGATGGCCGCGGGGGAGATGGACTACACAGCCCTCATGGAATATCTATCCAGAAGGGATACGGCAAAGGCGGAGGACCTGGTTCGCGAGGCTGTCGCCGCCGCCTGGACCCATTTCAAGCGCATGTACGGGAACTGATCCCGGAAGGAGAGCCGGCATGACGGCGTCGATCGCGCGAACCGGGACCGGGTAACGGAACATCGCACTGGGCCCGCCCCGCGTCGGTGGCCGCCCGGCAAGTGGCGGCGAACCAGGCGGCAGGGGTTAAAGGCGGCATATCGGCCCCTTTTCAATGACGGCGCCTTCACGCGATCACTGCCCCGGGTCGGTGCCCGCCCGG
>JABLXL010000074.1 GCA_013178005.1 Actinomycetota bacterium | reverse complement strand
CTTGACCCGGGTCGTATCTTGACCCGGGTCGTATCTTGACTTTTTTGTTCCGGGAAGACTTTGGGTTTATGTCTTGCGCTAGGGCGGAATGAAAAAGTCAAGATATGACCCTATATTCGGATATGCGCCCGGGTCGTATCTTGACTTTTTGTTCCGGGATGAGATTGGGTTTATGCCTTCCTGTTAAGCAAAGCGAGGAATAATTCAAGATACGACCCCATTTTGAGACCCCATTTTGGGAGAGGCGTTTCTTGCTGCAGCAGGGCGAAAACCCCGTAACGCCATTCCTGTTAAGTAAAGCGAGGAAAAATTCAAGATACGACCCCATTTTGGTTCTCACTCGAAGCGAGTCATGTCGATGACCGCCGACACCCCGGCGGCTTGCGCGCGGTCCAGGGCCACCATCAGCTCCGCCGCCCCCGTGGCCTCGTACCCGGCCAAGCCGAATCCCTCCGCCACTTTCTTCCAGTCGAAGGGCTCGCCCACCACGCACACGGTGACGACGATGCTCTCTCGCCTGGCCGTCTCCAGCTCCTGCACGTGGTGGAGAAGGGAATCGGTATCGCAAAGGGCGAGCACCCGCTTTTCCGGGCGGGCCAGCTTCACCCCCATGGCCATGGGCAGACCGTAACCTATTCCCCTCATCCCGCGGGAATGGAAACGCGAATCGCACGTGGCCGCCGGACAAAGCAACGAGCCCCAGTAGTAGGATTCGCGCCCGTCCAGCACCACCAGGTCCGCCCTGTCCAGCGCCGCGCCCAGGGCGCTCACCGCCGACCCCGGCCCCCTGTCGCGTGCGTCGCTCTTCACGCTCTCCACCGCGTTCTCGAAATCCCCGCGGCACGCCCGCCACCACTCTTTCCTCTCCGCCGTAACTCCGCCCGGGGCCTCCTCCAACACCGCGCAAATGGATGCCGCGTCGCCCGCCAACGCCGCGTCCACCGGCCCCAGGGAACCCAGGAGCTCGGGCTCGGGAGAGGTCTGGATCACCCGGACGCGGGCGCGGTCCACCATTCCCAGCATCTCCTCCTGCTCGTCCAGGGTCATACCCACCATGAGCACGAGATCGGCCTCCTTAATGGCGCCGGTAAGGTTTGCCAGCCCAGGATGACCCAGGATGCCCACATAGGAGGGATCGTCCACGGCCATCGCCGAGAGAGCGGCGGACGTCAACGCAACGGGGGCGTGGATACGCCCGGCCAGGGAGGACAGCCGTTCCCATGCGCCCTCCCTGAGCACGCTCAAACCCGCAGCCACCAGGGGCCTCCGCGCGCCTTCGAGCAGGGCTCGGGCCTCGCCGACCGCATCCGCGTCGGGAAGGAAGCTGCCGGTGAAGCGGGTTATTCCCGGGGGAGGCATGAGCTTCCGCAGCCTCTTCTCCGTGACCACGTGGTGCTCGAAGAACACGTCCACCGGGACGTCCATGTGCACCGGACCCCTCTCGCCGGAGAGTGCCTCGCGCAACGCCCGCTGCACCAGGCGAGGCAGGCGCTTCCAGTTGTAGGCGATGCAGTTCCAGCGCGTCACCCCGGCCAGCATGTCCGCCTGGTAGCAGCCCTGCAGCGATTCCTGCGCTGGGTACATCTTCCAGCTCTGCACCTGGGGGGAGATGGAGAAGATGGGGACGTGGTCGCCCCAGGCGTAGGCGGTGCCTGCCACCGAGTACACCGCCCCCGCCCCCACGGTGGAGATGATCACCGCCGGCCTCCCCGAAGCGCGCGCGTACCCGTCGGCCATCATGGCTCCCGCCGCTTCGTTGCGCGGCACCACCAGCTTGAGTTCGGGATCCCTGCCGATGGCGTCGAAGAGGGGGGTGATCTGCCCTCCCAGTATGCCTATGAAATGGTCTATCCCCTCCTGGGCGAGGGTCGCGGCGACGAGGTCTCCTCCGGTCATGATCCTCATTTCCCCCACCCCCTACGCGAGGTCCTTGTCCAGCAGGATGTTGATGCCGTACTTGGCCCGGCTCAACAGCCTGCGGTCAATCTTTATTTTCGGCACCCCGAGGGCCCGCAGGGGGCTGAAACGCACGCCCTCGAACTCCCCCAGGGCGAAACTCAGCAGGGGCTCCGGGAAGGTATTGGGGTCCACCATCACGTCCAGGACGGCCGGCAGTCCGGACTCACGGGCTTCCTTGAAGGCGGGCTCTATGTCCTCCGCCTTCGTGACCCGCCTTCCATAGCAGCCGAGCCCGCGCGCGATGGCCGCGTAATCGATATCTCCCAGGATGGCCCCCACGTAGCGGGCCCCGAAGAAGAGATCCTGGCATCCCTTGATCATGTTCCAACAGCCATCGTTGAAGATCACCACCACGAAGTCCATGCCCAACCTGCGCGCCGTGTCCAGCTCCTGCACGTTGTAAAGGAAGGAGCCGTCGCCCTGGATGAGCACCAGCGGCCGCTCGGGATCGGCGGCCTTGATCCCCATGGCCACGGGAATGCCGCAGCCCAGGGTGCCCATGCCGGCGGGAAAAAGGCCGCTCTGGGGCCGGTGGGCCATGCAGAACATGCCCGCCCACAGCGCGGTGTTGCCGCCGTCGATGGCCACGAAGGTATGCGGGTCCGCCAGCCTCCTTATGGTGCGGGCCAGGTATCCGGGGTGGATGACCGGCCAGGACGCATGGGCTTCCTTCTCCACGCGCTCCCTCCAGCGGCGTCCCACCGCGATGAGGTGTTCAAGCCAGGGCTTGTGGGCGGGGTTAGGCTTGACCGTCCCGGATCGCGCCAGCTCGAGCATCTGCGAGAGCACCGTCCGGGCGTCTCCCAGGACAGCCACGTGAGCGGGGATGTTCAGGCACATATTCACGGGGTCTATATCCACCTGGATGAAACGGATGTCGGGGTTCCAGAAGGGAGGCTGCCCGAATCCCTCCAGGCCCCCCATGGCGCTACCCACCACCAGCACGCAATCCGCGCGCTTGATGGCGCGGTGAAAAGCCTCACCCCCCACGTAGCTGGGACCCCCTATGTAGAAGGGATTGTCCCCCCGGACGGTGCCCTCCCCCGCCATGGATGTGGAGGCAGGCACTTCCAGGGCCCGCACCAGTTCATCCATTTCCTCCCAGGCGCCGGCGTGCACCACCCCGCCCCCGGAGAGGATAAACGGCCTCTCCGCGGCGAGCAGGGTCCTCAAGGCCGTCTCCACCCGCTCCGGGTCTCCCGCGATGGTGGGCTCCGGACGCGCATCGACCCCGCGGGAGAGCAGGCTTTCAAGTTCCTCCTCCGGCACCTCCCATTCCCCCGCGAGCAGGCCCGAGGGAACCTCGATATGCACGGGTCCATGACAACCGCTCATGGCCTCGCGCACTGCCTGTCCCACGGCATGCGGTATCTCCTTGCCGCGCGTGACCGTCATTCCCCACTTGCAGAAGGGGGTGAAGAACTCCCTCTGGGTGCGGCCCGGCAGCTTTCCCGCCGCCTCCCCTTCCGGACGCGCGGTTACCACCATCACCGGCACCTTGTCCGCCCAGGCCGTGCCCACGCCGGTGAGGGCGTTCACCGCGTCAGCAGGCGACGAGGCGAGGACCAATGCCGGGAAACGCCGGTAATAGGTGTGCGCGTAGGCCATGAAGGCGCCCGCGATATCGCCGCGCGGAGTGACCGCCGTGATCCCTTCCCTCGACCTCAACCCCTTGAACACGGGCCCCAGTGCCCCTTCCTCCTTACCGGCCACGAAAGTCACGCCGGCGCGGGCCAGGGAACGTGCGAGCAGATCATGTCCGGAGATCCTCACTGCATTCACCCCCACGATCAAACCTCGAGCCACCAAAACGCAGGAACGGAAACCGCCTTCGACCATGTTACCCAGGTGTAAATTATATCGCGAAAGCATAGAATCTATTACGGGGTAGTTGTTGTGGCCGTCAAGGGACTCCGAGTCGGCGCACATTCCATCCGGGACGCCGTATCCGAGGGGGAGGCGGCATCGACGACGGCGGAGATGAAAAAGGGGGGCTTGCGCGGTGGACGGGAAGGCTTTGGGAGGCTTGCCGCACGGCAAGGGAGAGGGGGACTTGCGGGCGCGGCAGGACATCGTCGCCGGGATGGGGGTGGACATCACCTGGATAGGGAAAGACCCCTACCCGACTGAAACGGTGAAGAACAACGTGGAGAACTATATCGGCACCGCGAGGGTGCCCATCGGGCTGGCGGGACCGCTGCTCATATACGGAGACCACGCTAAGGGGGAGTTCTACGTCCCCCTCGCCACCACCGAAGGGTCCCTGGTGGCCTCGTACAACCGGGGCATGCGGGTTATCCGGGAGTCCGGGGGGTGCCGGGCCAAGGTCTTCGAGGACCACATGCAGCGCGCGCCGGTGTTCCGCTTCACCTCCCTCGACGAGGCGGAAAGGTTTACCAGGTGGATCCGGGACCGGCGCGAGCTCCTTGAGGCGGCGGTAACGAAGACCACCTCCCACGGGGAGCTCAGCGACGTGGATGTCTTCAACCTGGGCAGGAACGTGTACGTCCGCTTCGGCTTGCGAACCGGGGACGCCGCGGGGCAGAACATGGTCAATCTCGCCGTTTACCAGATCTGCCGGGACATACGCGAGGCTTACCCGGACTGGGATAAAGTGGAATCCTTTAACCTCGCCTCCAAGTTCTGTTCCGACAAGAAGCATTCCCAGGTGAACATGCTCAAGAGCCGGGGTAAAAAGGTCTCGGCGGAAGTGGAGATACCAGAGGAAGTCCTGCGCGGCCTGTTGCGCACCGACGCGCGCACGGTGCTCGATAACTTCACGAGCGGCACCCTGAGCGCCCTCTACGCAGGCTGCGTGAGCAACGGATTCCACGCCGCCAACGGCCTGGCCGCCCTCTTCATCGCCTGCGGCAACGATCCCGCCAATGTGGCGGAATCCCACGCCGACATCCTGGACCTCAGGGCCGCGGAGGGTGGGTTGTATTTCGGCGTCACCCTGCCCTCCTTGATCGTGGGAACCGTGGGCGGGGGGACCGGCCTTCCCACCCAGAGGGAATGCCTGGAGATCCTCGGCTGCCGGGGCGGGGGCAACGCGCGCAAGTTCGCGGAGATAGCGGCCGCCACGGTGCTCGCGGGGGAGATATCCCTGGTGGGAGCGATAACCTCGGAGGAATGGGTGGGCGCGCACGAACGGCTGGGGCGCAACCGCCCTGACGAAGCAAGCGGCTGAGCGCGCGGGCTCTACGCCCGCGGCCGGTCATCCGTGCAGCGAGATCTCGCGCTTCAGCACCTTCCCGGCGGAGTTCCTGGGAAGCTCCTCGACGAACTTTATCAACCTGGGGTACTTGTAGGGCGCGATCCTCTCCTTGACGAAGGCGCGGAGTTCCTCCTCGCTTGCTTTCTGACCGGGCTTGAGGACCACCGCCGCGGCGACCTCCTCGCCCAGGTCATCGTGGGGCACCCCCAGCACCGCCGCCTCCAGCACGGCGGGATGGGAATAGAGGACCTCCTCCACCTCGCGAGGATAGACGTTATAACCGCCGCGGATGATCATCTCCTTCTTGCGGTCGACGATGTAGAAATAGCCGTCCTCGTCCTGGCGCGCCAGGTCGCCGGTGTGCAGCCACCCGCCCCTCAGGGTCTCCGCCGTCGCCTCCGGCTGGTTAAGGTAACCCTTCATCACTCCCGGGCCCTGGATTATCAGCTCCCCCACCTCGCCGGGAGGCACGTCGTTGTCCTTGTCGTCCACCACGCGCGCGCGGAATCCCGGTATGGGGAAACCCACCGAGCCGATGCGGGAACGTCCCGGCGGGTTCTCCAGGCAGGTCGGCGAGCACTCCGTAAGGCCGTATCCCTCCATGATCCAGGTATCGAACAGCTCCTCGAAGCGACGGAAGACCTGTAGGGGCAAAGACGCGCCTCCGGAGACGCAGAAGCGCAGGCTGGAGCGCTTGGGCGGGTTGGCCGACGCCAGCTCCACCAGCCGGTTGATCATGGTGGGAACGGCGTAGAGCACCATGCTTTCCTCCTCCTCTATGGCCTTGATGATCTCCGAGGGATCGAAGCGGTCCCAGAAGCGCAGGGTCAGCCCGCTGTATATGGAGAGGTTGAGGGCGTGGGTCTGGCCATAGATGTGAAAAAACGGGAGCGCGGTGAGCACCACGTCTCCCGGCTCGTGGATGCGTAACCCCGCCACGGCGATGACGTCGCTCATGAGGTTTCCATGGGTGAGCACCGCTCCCTTGGGCAATCCGGTGGTGCCGCTGGTGTATATCACCGCGAAGGGGTCTTCGGCGGAGGTATCGGGAGAGGGTAGGGACTCGCCTGCGGGTCGGGATATCCCGCCTAGAGCAAGGTAACCCTCCGGGGCCTCGTCCCCGCCCACGACGCGCACGTCGATGCCCGGGAGCGCCTCCATCACCGCCGCCGCCTCCTCGAGGAAACCGACATGGCCGAAGAAGGCCCTGGCGCCGGAGTCGCGGAAGATGTGCTCGAGCTCTCCCCTGCGGTAGACGGGGTTTACGGGAACCACCAACGCCCCCAGGCGCGCAAGCGCGTAGTATATCACCGCCCATGAGGCGCAGTTGGGCATCATGAGCACGCAAGTGTCGCCCCTACCAATCCCCAGGCTCTCCAGCCCCCGTACGAGGGAATCCACCTCGCGATCAAGCCCCGCAAAGGAAACCTCGTCCTTCCCGAAACGCAACGCGACCCGGTCAGGGAAGCGAGTGGCGGAATCCCTCAGAAAATCCGACAGGTTCATCGCTCACCCTCCTTCCAGAACCACGGGGGTCAAGCCATGGAGCGGATGGTTGACGTGAGCTTTCTCCCCCACGCAGCGGCTACCGACCATTATATGGCATCGGGCTCAAGATTGAAGGCCTGCCCCCGCCCTCGAGACCAGGTCGGGCGGACAGTAGGAGAGCGAGTGTCCCGAGCGGGGCACCAAACCTATGGCGCCGCTGGGACAGTAGGAGCTGCACTGCGCGCATCCGTGGCACTTGCCCGGGTCCACCGTGGCCGGCCCTTCGACCACGGCGACCGCCCCGAAGTGGCAGCGCTCGAGGCAAACCGCTCCGCAACCGTCGCCCCCGCGGCAGAGCCCCGCATCCACCCTGGCGACGCCGTAACCGGGATAGAAAACGCGGTTCCCCCGCTTGAGCTGGTTGCGCAGCGGCACGCAGTATCGCGGGTGGCAGTGGCAGTAGGAGATGAGAAAACCGTGGAAGTCGCAGCACCCCCAGGCGGTCAGCACGCGACCCCTCTGGTGCCAGAACCTCGCCAGGTCGATCAATTCATCCGCCGTGGCGTGGCGGTATTGCCGCGGGTAGCTGTAAAGATGGCCCTTGCCCCAGTCGCCGATCATCACGCAGGTGAGGTTGGGGTCACGCCCCTCCTCGTCCCCCTTTTCCATCGTGCCCATGCCATGGCGGCATTCGCATGTTCCCAAGGCCATGGGGTGGCCTTCGCCCTCCAAGCGCCTCACCATGTTCTCCACCTCGTCCGGAGTCAGCACCTCGCCGTGGATAAGGGGGATGACCACGCGGTTCGCCAGCGCGCTCACCAGGCGCTCGCTGAGGCGGTGCCGGTATATCCACTCCATGTCGGTTAACTTCCCCAGGATCCTCATGAGCACGTATTCGTACCTGCTTCCCAAGATGTTGAAGGGAAAGGGTATGCGGGCGTGCAGCCTGTTCCCGTGATCAAGATGCGCGATCATGAATCCCTCTGCCTTTCTTCACCTCTACCTTTCTTCATATCTTCCTCTATGGCCTCATCGACAGCCTTTAAGATAGGCATTTGAGGACTTCTCCCAGACGGATGATGCTGCCGGCCGGGTCCTTCCCGCCGGTTGGGTTATCGCCGTCGCGTTCCCTCCCCTCTCACCATAGGTGCCGGATTTTAAACATCGAATCCTCTGCATCAATGACGCGATGTTCGCCGGCGCGATATTCTGTAGCGCAAGAAACCAGGCCTCGATTCTCCTTTATGCGCCTCGTCCCCCGGTGCTCAGTACCGCCAGCCGAGGGCGGCGGCGAGGACGTTCATGAAGACCGGGACGGCATATATGACGCCGATGAAGGTGAGCTTTTTCTTCATGCTTTTCATGTTCAGCATGAAGTTGATGGCCACGAACCAGTAAAAATATCCCAGCAGGAAGACGAGCCAGATGCCGCCGAAGGAGCGGTACCACCACGGGTACTCCCAGACCAGCAGGTCCGCCGCGTTGAGTATCGCTTCCACCACCACCGCCACCACGGCGTAGAAGATGGCGAAGAACCACCGGTTGGGCAATCCGAGAATCTTCTGTTCCTTTTCCGGGAGCAGGGAGTGGTAGTAGGCCAACCCGAAAAGCAGGAAGATGAAGATGATCTCGATGTTCCATCCCACCGTGACCCGGTACGCGGTGTCCCCGGGCGTGGTCCATACCGCGGAACGCTTGGAGAGGTGGAAAACCCAGCCGTTCCAGGTCTCGTTGAAGAAATCACAGCCGAAGAGCACCAGGGCCGCCAGGATAGGGTCCCAGTTGCCGGTTCCTCGCGCCTGTTTGATCTCCTTTATGTATATGTACACAACCAGGCCGAAGAGAGGAACGGCATACCATTTGAGCATGGATAGGTCGCGCAACCCGTCCAGGGCGCGCTGCGATGCCTCGGTGTAGGCGAACAGCATACGACCTCCTTTCCTCCCCCCTGCCTTTTTATATATAGATTTCACTAACCGTTCGCGGTTTTCCTCCCCCCGCCACGTCCCGTCAAGTGGTGTAAGAAGCTCCATCGTGCCATCCCTTTCGCGATGACGGCCTAGACGGCCGCCGGCACGAGCTCCCTCACCTCCTTCTCGGCATCTGTAACATCACCCTCGATCACGCCCATCCTCGCCTTGGCGAGCGTTTCCAGGCTCATGTAGCGCCGGGCCACCTGCCACTCGTCATCTTGTTCTGAGAACACCGCCCCCACCAGCCTGACGATGGCTTGCCGGTTGGGGAAGATGCCCACCACGTCGGTGCGCCGCCTGATCTCCCGGTTGAGCCGCTCCAGCGGATTGTTGGACCAGATCTGCCGCCAGTGTGCC
>JABLXL010000073.1 GCA_013178005.1 Actinomycetota bacterium | reverse complement strand
AAAAGGAGGTGGGCCTGGACATTCGCGCACAGCGAGCGGGACGAGGGGCGCCGGGGAGCCCGCCTTGGGCGGGTTTTTCAACTATATCACGTACGTCCGCGGACCCTTTGCCGGGTGCCCCACGGGGTCTGGATGGGGATTGATGCGGGCGGAGGAGAAAACCGGGAGGAAGAATGACCGTCGTATCCATGAAGCACCTGCTGGAGGCGGGGGTCCACTTCGGGCATCAGACCCGTCGCTGGAACCCCAAGATGAAGAAGTACATCTTCACCGAGCGTAACGGCATCTACATCATCGACCTGCAGCAGACCCTTTCCCTTATAGAGGAAGCCTATATTTTCATCCGCGAGATGGTCGGCCGGGGCGGATCCCTGCTCTTCATAGGCACCAAGAAGCAGGCCCAGGAGGCCATCAAGGAGAACGCGCTGCGCTGCGGCATGCCGTACGTGACCAACCGCTGGCTGGGCGGAACCCTCACCAACTGGGTGACCATCAAGCGCAGGATCGAGAAGCTCAAGGAGCTCGAGGAGCTGGAGGCCTCGGGCGAGATCGACGCCATGCCCAAGAAACAGGCCACGCAGGTGAGGCACCATCTGGCCAAGCTACGCCGCAACCTGGAGGGTTTGCGCAACATGGATGGCCTTCCGGGAGCAGTCTTCATCATCGACCCACGCAAGGAAAACATCGCGCTCATGGAGGCGCGAAAGCTGGAGATACCCGTAGTCGCGGTGGTGGACACCAACTGCGACCCGGACCTGGTGGATTATGTTATCCCCGGAAACGACGACGCCATCCGGGCGGCGAACCTGATCAGCAAGGTTATCGCAAACGCTGTGCTCGAGGGGTACCAGATCAGGGACGCGCTGCAGGCGCGCCGCAGGGATGAGGAGGCGGAGAAACCTCGCGAGCCCGTCGCCGTGGCAGCACATGATCAGGCCGGAGAGGACACGGCCGAGGATACGGCGGGGGATTGACCTCCCGTCCGGTGGCGATACGGGCGGCGGTTCGTTTCGTCTCTACAGGGAAGCGGCCAGAGATGCAGCCGTTCAAGAGATGTTTCCCTTCCTGGAAGAAGTAACCTGTCCCCGGGGTTTTGTCCGGTTGGCGTGCGGGACGCGGTAAAGTGCAGGCTATACGGGGGAGCCATCGAGGTCATCAGAGAGGAACGCTGGGATTCTGCAAGGAGGAACAATGGAGATAAATGCCAAACAGGTGAAGGAGCTCAGGGAATCCACCGGGGCCGGAATAATGGACTGCAAGCAAGCCCTGCAGGAAGCCGGTGGGGATGTGGAAAAGGCGGTGCGCATCCTGCGCGAGAAGGGCCTGGCGGGAGCGCAGAAGAAAGCCGGGCGCAGCGCCGCCGACGGAATCATCGACGCCTATATCCACCTCAACAACCGCATTGGGGTTCTGGTCGAGGTGAATTGCGAGACCGATTTCGTGGCGCGCAACGAGACTTTCCGCGCCATGGTGCACGACATCGCCATGCATATAGCGGCGGCACGGCCGCTGTACGTGTCTCCCGAGGATATCCCCGCGGAGGTGCTGGAGCAGGAGAAGGAGATAAACCGCAACCGCGCCCTCAAGGAGGGAAAGCCGGAGAATGTGGTGGACAAGATCGTGGAGGGACGCCTCAAGAAATACTACGAGGAGGTCTGCCTGCTTGACCAGCCCTTCGTAAAGGACCCGGAGATCACCGTCGGCGAACTGGTAAAACGCACCATCGCCGCGGTGGGCGAGAACATCGTGGTCAGGCGCTTTGCCCGTTTCCAGGTGGGCGAGGCCTCGGAATAGCCTGAAGGAGGCCGCTCACCCGCATCTCCCGCGGTGCCGAGCGAGGCCTTGTGTCTTGCCGCCCTTTGCAAGGCGGGCTTGTTTCCTCACCAGGGGGCGGCCGGCGATAGCCGCCATCCCGCGGTAAGAACCGAGCCATGGCCGGCTCCCGCACTGCGCCTGTCGCTGCAGGCCGCGCCGGGATGAGGACGAAAAGGGATAGCGGTCGCGTATAATGAATAAAGGGGATCGCGCCTTCGCTTGGGATGTCGCCGCCCCCGTGCCGGTGGCTTCCGCGGGCGCGAACCGGAAGGTATTAAGAGGCCGGGGAGAGAAAAAATATCCGGACCGTGGCGCGATAACGTCCAGTGCGGCGAGGAGAGGCGGTGGCTTTGGCTGAAAACAACACCCCGAGGCCCCTGTACAGGAGGGCACTTATCAAGCTCAGCGGCGAGGCCTTCATGGGCCGGCTGGAGTACGGCATAGACCCGGAAACGGTGGGGGTTATTGCGGACGAGCTGGCGGAGGTCAACGGGCTGGGAGTGCAGGTGGCCGTGGTGGTGGGAGGCGGAAACATCTTTCGGGGCATGGCGGCAAGCGCCAGGGGCATGGACCGCGCGGCGGCCGACTACGTGGGCATGCTGGCCACTGTCATGAACTCGCTTGTGCTCCAGGACGCTCTGGAGAAGAGGGGGGTGTACACGCGGGTGCAGTCCGCCATCGAGATGCAGGCAGTAGCCGAGCCTTATATCAGGCGGAGGGCTATACGGCACCTGGAAAAGGGCAGGGTGGTCATTTTCGCCGCCGGCACCGGCAACCCTTACTTCACCACCGACACCACCGCCGCGCTGCGCGCCCTGGAGATAGGGGCCGAGGCCATATTGAAGGCGACCATGGTCGACGGCGTGTACGACTCCGATCCCCTGCTCAACCCGGAGGCGGTGATGTACGCCTCACTCGATTACATTGAGGTTCTGCAGCAAGGGCTGAGGGTCATGGACGCCACGGCGGTTTCCCTCTGCATGGACAACCGCCTCCCCATCATCGTTTTCAACATGACCGTGCCGGGAAACATCACCCGCGTCCTTTGCGGGGAGAGGATAGGCACCATCGTGGCCGCGGAGGAGAACAAGGGGGGAAGCAGTGCTTGACGAGGTATTGGAGGACGCGGAACGCCGTATGAAGAAGGCGGTGGAGCACGTTAAGGAGGAGTTCGCCTCCATACGCACCGGGAGGGCCAGCGCATCCCTGCTCAACCGCGTGAACGTTAACTACTACGGGGCCTCCACGCCCCTGAACCAGATCGCCTCCATCGGGGTCCCGGAGCCCACCCTGCTGGTGATCTCTCCCTATGACAAGAGCGTGATTCCGGAGGTGGAGAAGGCCATCCTGCAGTCGGACCTGGGGCTCAACCCCGTAAGCGACGGCAACGTCATACGCCTCCCCATTCCCAAGCTCAACGAGGAGCGGCGCAAGGAGCTCACCCGCCTGGTGCGCGCCAAGGCCGAGGAGGGGAGGGTCGCGGTGCGCAACGTGCGGCGCGACGCCATCGAGGACCTGCGCTCCTTCGAGAAGGAGGGAGAGATAACCAAGGACGACCTGCACCGCGGGCAGGACGAGGCGCAGAAGCTCACCGACCGCTACGTGGCCGAGATCGACGAGATGCTCAAGGTCAAGGAAAAGGAACTCTTGGAGGTCTGATTGGCGGGCGGCGCGGCGGATAGGGGCGCGGGCGCCAAGGGCGCGGAGGGAAGGGCATCCCTGGCAGCCCGTTTCCGCGGGCTTGCTGCGCGCGTGGTGAGCGCCGTTATCCTGGTGCTGGTCATCGTGATCCTGCTGTGGTGGGGGGAGATACCTTTCACCGTGGGCATTTCCCTCATCGCCCTGGGCGGGCTGTGGGAGCTCTACTCCACCTTCTCCCGGCACCGCTACCGCCCCGCCATGCTCGTATCCGTCGCCGCGGGCTGCGCGCTGCCCGTCATCGCCTACTTCCTGCGCGACAGCCAGGACCTGACGCCCCTGGCCTTGGCCATGGCCCTTTACCTGCCGATGCTCTTCGCGTGGTGCATCATACGGGGGGGCTCCGACTCGCCCACCACGGACATAGCCGTTTCCCTCATGGGGGTCGCCCTGGTGGGGTTTTGCCTGGCGCACTTCGTGCTCATGCTGGGCTTCGACGAGGTGGCCTGGACCGCTCCCTTCGCGGTCATCGTGATGGTCTGGATATACGACGCCATAGCCTACTTCGCCGGCTCTGCTTTCGGCCGGCACAAGATGGCGCCCCGCATAAGCCCTGGGAAAAGCTGGGAAGGTACCGCCGCGGGGACGGTGGCCACTTTCGTCGCTGCTTACGTCCTCTACCTTACCCTGAATCGTGACTGGTTGAGCCTGGGGGTAGCCATGGCCCTCGCGGGGGTGGTGTGCGTGTTCGGGCCCCTGGGGGACCTCTCGGAATCGCTGGTAAAGAGGGAGCTGGGCATCAAGGACATGAGCTCCCTCATCCCCGGACACGGGGGGATCATGGACCGTTTCGACTCCATGTTCTTCACCGCCGTCGTCGCCTATTATTTCCTTCGCTACCTGGTCATAAAATCGTGACCGCGGGCGGGGGACGATGGTTGCCATCTTCACCGGTTGCCTTCCTGTTCACGGCGCGGCATGTGGTAGCGGGAGCATTCCATGGGCTTGCCCTTCTCGGGATCCGTGTCGATGCATATCCTGCGGGATACGGGTATCCTTGCGCGCCGTAAAAAAGAGAGGCTCCTGTACGCGGCCTTATACCGCGCTTGTTCCAAAGCGTTCTTTCCGTGCCCATGGCGTTAGACCGGTGGCAGTTCAGCGCCGGTCTCGGGCCCCCGGTTAGGAAATGCAAGCCGCGGAAACGGAGAACATCGCGCGCGCCTCGTGATGGCGCTTAATGTTGCCGGCGGCGCTCGCCTTCACCCGGGCGCGCAGCTTCATCCCGGGCGCCTTCATCCTCGCGCGCACAACCACTGTTTTCATGTAGCTTTTTAAGCGTCATGGAGCCGCGTCCAGAAAATCGCCCCCTTCATCCTCATGCGCACAACCGCTGTTTTCATACTATATCGATGGCGATCTGGCCCAGCCTCGGGGTATTCTTCGATGAGGTTATCGTTTATCTCCTCCACGCTCATGCCGTATCGATGGCGATCTAGCCCGACCTCGGTTCCTCGGTATTAAAATGGAAACCCGGGAAGGCAGCGCGAGTGGAAACGGGAGGTTTAAGGCCGTGAACGTGAGAGATAACGACGAGGCGCCGATGCAAAAACTGCGCGAGGAGATCCCCGGGGTTGTGGGCGCCCTTGAGGGGCTGCACGGGGCGGTGCTGGAGGACGGGGCCCTTTCCGCAAGGACCAAGAGCCTCATCCTGGTGGGCATATCCACGGCCATCCGGTGTGAGCCCTGCATAAGGAGACACGTGAGAACGGCGTGCGAACTGGGGGCCACTCGATCCGAGATAGCCGAGGCGGCGGGAGCCGGGGTCCTCATGGGCGGCGGCCCGGCGGCAGCCTACGCGGGCCGATACGTCATGGAGGAGCTGGATGCCGTCTTCGGGCAGGGCTGAGGGAGGCGGCTTGCCCTCTTCACATGGGGATGGATAAAGGGGCGCGTATGTTCGCGGGCGTGGACATAGGAGGCACCTTCACCGATCTCGTTTCCTGGGACGGAGAGAGGCTGCGCATCCACAAGCTCCCCTCGACTCCCTCCAGCCCCGAGCGGGCGTTCTTTGACGGACTGGAGGGCGGGGGCATGCTGGATTCGGGGCACGTGGTGCACGGCAGCACCGTGGCCGTAAACGCCTTGCTGGAGAGGAAGGGCGCAAGGACCGCCTTTATCACCACCGCGGGCTTCGAGGACATGCTGGCCATCGGTCGCCAGGTGCGGCCGCGCCTTTATGATCTCATGGTGGAGAAGGACCCCCCGCTCATCCCGGCCGAGCTCTGCTTCGGCGCCAGGGAGAGGACGGGGCCCGGGGGAGAGGTTCTCGTCCCCCTCGACCCGGATCACGCGCGGGAACTCGCCGACCTGGTGGCGCGACGGGGCGTAGAGGCGGTGGCCGTCTGCCTGCTCTTCTCCTTCGCCCGTCCCGAACACGAGCGCATGCTCGCGAGGGAACTGGCGCGGCATGGGGTCAGGGTGCATCTCTCGTCACGTATTCTGCCCGAATATCGGGAATATGAGAGGGCTTGCACCGTGGCCGTGAACGCCTACGTGTCCAGGGCGGTGGAGGGATACCTATCCCGACTGCGCGAGGGCTTGCCCCGGCGTACCGCGCTGGAGGTGATGCATTCCGGAGGGGGAACCATGAGCGTCGCGGAGGCGGTGGAGATACCCGCCCGTACCCTAATGTCCGGACCGGCGGGAGGGGTGGTCGCCTCCGCGCGCGTGGCCCGCGCTTCCGGGCACGCGGGGATAATCTCCTATGACATGGGCGGCACTAGCACCGACGTGTCCCTGGTGTCCGGGTCGGTGGCCCTGACCTCCGAGGGGGAGGTGGGCGGTTTTCCCGTGCGTTTCCCCATGGTGGACATCCACTCCATCGGGGCGGGGGGCGGGAGCATCGCCAGGGTGGACGCCGGCGGGGCCTTGAAGGTGGGTCCGGAGAGCGCGGGGGCCGATCCCGGGCCGGCATGTTACGGCAAGGGTATCCTGCCCACGGTCACCGACGCCAACGTGGTGCTGGGCAGGTTGTTGGAGGACGACTTCCTCGGCGGGAGGATGAGGTTGTACCCCGACCGGGCCAGGGAGGCGGTATCCGGCCTGGCCCGCGAACTGGGATGGGGACTGAGGGAGGCTGCGGCCGGGGTGCTCGCGGTGGCCCTGGCCCACATGGCCTCGGCGGTGCGGGTCATCAGCGTGGAGAAAGGACACGACCCCGCCGATTACCTGCTGGTGGCTTTCGGAGGCGCGGGACCCATGCACTGCTGCGAGCTCGCCGAGCTCATGGCCATGGGCAGCGTCCTGGTTCCACCCTGCCCGGGTACCTTCTCGGCGCTGGGCCTGCTTCTCGCGGACCGGGTGCGGGACGCTTCGAGGACCCTGATGCTCCCTCTGGGAGATGGGGCGCTACGGGAAGCTGCGGACGCCCTCGAGGAGTTGCGCGGGGAGATCGCCGCCGCCTGGGGCTCCGGGGCGCGCGAGGCGGTCTTCGAGCCCGCGCTGGACATGCGCTACAGGGGGCAATCCTACGAGCTCACCGTGGGACTGTCCCAGTCGGGATGGAGGGTTGACCGGCTGCGGGAGAGCTTCGAGGCCGCCCACCTCGACAGGTATGGCTACCGGCTCGACGGGGCTTCCCTGGAACTGGTAAACGTCAGGTTACGGGCGCGCGTACCTTCCACGGTTCCCGTGCCCGGATCCGACCCGTCGAGGGGGGCGGGTAGGGCGTCCGGGGTGGCGAGGGCCGTCTTCGGGGTGGTCCGGGGCGGGTTGCGCGAAGAGCGTTGCGCCCTCATCCAGAGGGGAGATCTGGGAAAGGGCGACTCCTTTTCGGGGCCCTGCCTGATCCTGGAGGAAGACGCCACCACGGTGGTCCCCCCGGGGTGGCGTGGAGAGGTGGACGCCAGGGCCAACATCCTCCTGCTGAGGACGGATCACGGGAGTAGAGAGAGGTAAGACGTGAAGGCCAAGCGGGACGCGGCCAGGCTGGAAATATTCTCCAAGCTGCTATCCGGGGTGGCGGAGGAGATGGGGGCGGTGCTGGGGCGCTCGGGCCACTCGCCCAATATCAAGGAGAGGCGCGACTTCTCCTGCGCCGTCTGCGACCGCGATGGTCGCCTCATCGCCCAGGCGGCCCACATCCCGGTGCACCTGGGGGCGGTGCCCACCTCCATGGCCCACCTGATGGACTGGTTCGAGGAAAGGGGAGAGATAGCGGGGGAGGGAGACGTCATCATCTGGAACGACCCCTTCCGCGGCGGTACCCACCTGCCAGACATTACCATGGCTGCGCCCGTCTACCATCAGGGAGATATCGTGGCCTACGTGGTCAACCGCGCCCACCACGCGGACGTCGGGGGAATGTCCCCCGGCTCCATGCCCCTGGCGGAGGAGGCCTTCCAGGAGGGGTTGATCATCCCCATGCTCCACTTCGCCCGGGGCTGGCGGGTGGAGGAGGAGGCGGAGGACTTCATCCTGGCCAACGTGCGCACGCCCGGGGAGCGCAGAGGCGACCTCCGGGCCCAGATGGGGGCCCTGCGCGTGGGCGAGAGAAGGCTCAAGGAGTTGGCCAAGGCCCGTGGCCGGGATGAACTGCTGCGCTACATGCAGAACCTGCAGGACTACGGGGAGGAAATGGCGAGGCACGCCCTGGGCGCCGTGCCCGAGGGCGAGTATTCATTCGTGGACTACCTCGACGACGACGGCATGGGTGCGGTGGACATCCCCATCAGGGTACGCGTCAACATCGGGGATTCCCGCATGCGCGTGGACTTTACCGGCTCGAGCGGGGAGGTGGAAGGGCCGCTCAACTGTCCCCGTTCCGTCACCCTTTCCGCCACCTACTACGTTTTCCGGTGCCTCCTTCCCCGGGACGCCCCCTTCAACCACGGGTGCCTGCGCGTATTGGAGGTGATCATCCCCAGCCCGTCGCTGCTGGACGCCTCCTGGCCGCGGGCGGTGGCGGGGGGCAACGTGGAGACGTCCCAGAGGATCGTGGACGCCCTCCTGGGCGCCCTGCACGCCGCCCTGCCCGATCTCATCCCCGCCGCCAGTTACGGCACCATGACCAACCTCGCCCTGGGCGGAAAGGACCCCGTGCCCTTCGCCTATTACGAGACCGTGGCAGGGGGCTGCGGGGCGCGCCCCGGAATGGACGGACTCGACGCCACCCACAACCACATGACCAACACCATGAACACCCCGGTGGAGGCCCTGGAATATGCCTATCCCCTGCGGGTCCTGGAGTACTCCATCGCCAGGGGCACGGGGGGAAGGGGCGCGTACAGGGGCGGGGACGGCGTCCTGAGGAGGATCGAGGTTTTGGAGAAGGCAACCATCACCCTCCTCTCCGACCGCAGGAAGAGGGCGCCCTACGGCCTGGCCGGCGGGGAGGACGGCAGGCCCGGCGAGGATTACCTGGTGAGAGCGGGCCGCAGGGAAAAGCTGCCCTCCAAGGCCCGGCTGACGGTCGAGCCCGGGGACATCCTGGAGATCCGCACCCCCGGAGGGGGAGGCCACGGCTACGCGGGCCGGTGAGGCGCTCTCGTCGGGGGACAGGCCGC
>JABLXL010000072.1 GCA_013178005.1 Actinomycetota bacterium | reverse complement strand
ACGGCCTAGACGGCCGCCGGCACGAGTTCCCTCACCTCCTTCTCGGCATCTGTAACATCACCCTCGATCACGTTTATCCTTGCCTTGGCGAGCGTTTCCAGGCTCATGTAGCGCCGGGCCACCTGCCACTCGTCATCTTGTTCTGAGAGCACCGCCCCCACCAGCCTGACGATGGCTTGCCGGTTGGGGAAGATGCCCACCACCTCGGTGCGCCGCCTGATCTCCCGGTTGAGGCGCTCCAGCGGATTGTTGGACCAGATCTGCCGCCAGTGTGCCTTGGGGCAGGCGGCGAAGGCCAAGATGTCGGCTCTCGCGCCATCGAGCATCTCGGCCGCTTCGGGGAAGTGGGCATAGAGCTGCTCTACCACCGCGGCGTGCTGACGGTAGACGCTTTTTGCATCCGGCTGGGCGAAGATGGAGCGCAGAGCTGTGGCGACCAAGTCCTGGGAGGCCTTGGGGACTTTACAGAGCAGGTTGCGGGCAAAGTGGGTGCGGCAGCGCTGCCAGACCGCGCCGGGCAGGCAGGAGGCTACGGCATCCACCAGTCCCGAGTGGGCATCGGAGACGACCAGGCGCACGCCCGAGAGCCCCCGGGCAACCAGGCCACGTAGGAATGCGGTCCACCCCGCCCCGTCCTCGGTGGTGACGAAATCGCAGCCCAGGACCTCGCGGTGGCCGTCTGAGTTGACCGCGATGGCGACCACGCAGGAGATGTTGACCACCCGGCCGCCTTCTCTCACCTTCTGGGTGAGGGCGTCCAGCCAGAGGTAGGTATAGGGGCCTGAAGTAAGAGGACGGTTGCGGAAGGCCTCCACCATCTCGTCTAAGCTCTTGGCCATGCGGGATACCTGGGATTTGGATATGCCCTCGATCCCTAAGGCCTTTACCAGCTTGTCCACTCTGCGGGTGGATACGCCGGCCAGGTAGCAGTCGGCGATGACGTTGATGAGTGCTTGCTCGGCGCGGCGCCGGGGCTCCAGCAGCCAGGAAGGGAAGTAGCTGCCCTCCCGCAGCTTGGGGATGGCCAGATCGATGGTGCCCACCCGGGTGTCCCAGGGGCGGTGCCTCGACCCGTTGCGGCTGTTGACCCGTTCGTCCGTCCTTTCCCGGTAGTCGGCTCCGCAGATCGCGCTCACCTCCGCCGACATCAGCATCTCCGCCATAGTGGCCACCATCTCTCGCAGCAAATCCACATCCGCTTCAACGACCTGCTTGCACAACCACTCATGCCAGTCCATATTAGTGTTAGCCATCGTGTCCTCCCATATTTCTTTTTAACAACTTGAGAAAAGGATGACACGGTGGCCCTTGCTTTGCTAGGGGGCCTACGCTTAATACACCACTACTGGGGACTCTAACCTCTTCGAGATGCCGTTGTCGCGTGGTTGGAAAATAACCATCCGGAGTACCTGCCCTAGGTGCCCCATCTTTACTTAACACTCGGTCTGCCTTTGGGCATCCACCGCCTAAGGGCATCTTCCCATCTCAAGCAATCGCTTTTTACGTCGCCCCGCATGCACATGCGCGCTGTCCGACACTGCGAAGCGAATGCCAATAGCGTCCCCCGCGTGTACGGGCGCGCGTCGAGCTCATGGCCGCTTGGCTGTAAGGCCCAAGGAAGCATGCGATAATCGCTTAAATCCTTGGTGTCTACATAATGAAGCAGAGCGAGGAAAAAGTGAAGATACGGCCCCAGGATTTAAGCAGAGCGAGGAAAAAGTGAAGATACGGCCCCATATTAGAATTCGGTGCGGGCGATGATGTCGTTCTGGATGGAGCGGCCGAGGTCGGTGAAGTAGGCGCAATAGCCCGAGACCCGGACCACCAGGTCGGGGTATTTCTCCGGGTGGGCCTGGGCGTCGCGCAGGGTCTCCGTGTCCACCACGTTGAACTGCACGTGCCTGCCTCCCAGGGCGAAGTAGGCCTCGATCATAGCGGCCAGCTTCCCCTCGCCCTCGCCGGAGCCCAGCATGGAAGGCGAGAAGCGGAGGTTCAGCGCCGTCCCGTCGCTCAGCGGGGCGCCGCCGGCAAGCGCAGCCGATCGCATCACCGCGGTGGGGCCGCCCGACTCGCGGCCGTTGACGGGGGAGATGCCGTTGGAGACGGGTTCCCCGGCCCTGCGGCCGTCGGGGGTCGCTCCCAGGGACATGCCGTCGGCCACGTGCACCCCGTAGGAGAAGATCCCCGGGCGGTAGAAGCCTCCCCTGCCGCAGGGGTGCTTGCGCACCTCGGCGCAGAAGATGTCCGTGACCCAACGGGCGAGCTCGTCGGCCTCGGGGTCGTCGTTGCCGTACTTGGGGGCCTTGGTCCAGAGTTCCCGGCGCAAGGCCTCGTCCTCGCGGAAGTCGGTGCGCAGGTGGTGGACGAGTTCCTCCATGGAGAGCAGCTTGCGCTCGAAGACCGCCCAGCGGATGGCCGCCAGCGAGTCGGCCACCGTACCCAGGCCGCGGCCGGTGATGGAGCCGTAGTTGTATTTAGCGCCGCCGCGCGTCATGTCCCGTCCGCTCTCCAGGCAGCCCTCGAGGGTGGCGGAGACGAGGGGGGCGGGGAAGGCCTCGGCGTGGGCGCGGTCCTTGGCCTCCACCGCGCGCACCAGCTTGTCCACGTTGTAGGCGAGCTGTGCCGCGAAAGCGTCCTTCACCTCCTCGAAGCTCGCGAAGGAGCGGGGGTCCGGGGTCGCGGCGCCCACGCGTCCCCCGGAGAGGAGCATGCGACCCTCGTTCAAGGCCATCTCCAGCACCCCCGCCAGGGAGATGTCGTTACCCGCCGTGCAGGCGAAGCTC
This sequence comes from Actinomycetota bacterium, assembly GCA_013178005.1. Classification (GTDB taxonomy): domain Bacteria; phylum Actinomycetota; class Geothermincolia; order Geothermincolales; family RBG-13-55-18; genus Solincola_B. The sequence continues at coordinate 16,283 of JABLXL010000072.1, read as the reverse complement.
GATCCGGTGGAGGTGGGCTCCACGCAGCCCACGATGGAGTAGTCGCGGGCGTCCTCGAGGGAGAAGCCGTCTTCTACCAGCTCCTGGATGATGACCTCGTCGTTGAAGAAGGCGACGCCGGAGGTGAAGCGGTGGGACCCGCAGGCCTTTTCGAGGAAGTCCCGCGGCGTCTTCGCCGAGACGCGCACGCAGAGGTTGTTGGCCAGGGCGCGCAGGTTCTCGTGGGCCTCGAGCAAGAGGTACGAGACCTCGTTGGTGGCGTCGTTGCCCTCGCGGTCCAGGCCGCCGATGGTGACGGTGTTCGAGCCCACCCCCATCTCGGAGGCCGTCTCCTTGCCGATCTCCACCAGCATGATGAGGAAGGTGGCCAGCTTGACGTAGAAGTCCTCGATCGCCTCGAGGGCCAGCTCGCGGGTGAGGCGGCCGGCCTCGATGTCCGCGCGGTAGAAGGGGAAGAGGTACTGGTCCACGCGGCCAAGTGAGAGTATCTCGGCCATGCCGTAGCTTATGCACATGGCGGCCTGGGTCATCCAGATGGACTGCAGGGCCTCGAGGAAGGTGCGGGGGGGATTGGCGGGGACGTGCCGGCAGCGCTCGGCGATCTCGCGAAGCTCTGAGGCGCACTTCCGCCTGCGGGCGAGGATTTCGGCGGATGATGGATCCGGTGCGGCGCGCTCGGGCGTGGCAGGCTCCGAGGCGCGATCAGGCTCCGCGAGGATTTCAGAAGATGACTCCGGCTCTGCGGCGCGCTCCGGCGCGGCGGGTTCTGCGGCGCGGATTTCGGCGGATGGCTCCGGCGCTGCCTTGCGGGATGGCCCCACCGGCGTATCCTCCGCAAGGTTCGCCGCAAGGTCGGCCACAGTCTCTCCCGCAAGGTCGGCAGCCAGCTCCTCCTCCAACCTTTTCGCCATCTCCTCCGCGAGGTCGGCATAGCGGTGGGAGTAGGCGACCACCGCCCGCGCCACCACCGGGACCGAGGATAGGAAATCGGCCTTGTGCTCGTAGTCGGGTTCGTTTTCGCGCAGCTCCCCCAGGCGCCTTTCCGCCCATGCGGCGATCCCCTCCATGCCCAGCTCGAGCACGCGGCGGTGGCCGGGGACGAGGTGGCCCTGCACGTCGAAGACGGTCAGGGCCAGGTTGGGGCGCAGGCCGGCCAGCTCGCGCAGCATGGTGGGGAGCTTGGCGGCGGACTTGAGGCTCCCGCCCATGGTCAGCTTGCCGAAGCGCGCGGCCTTCTTTGCTCCCATTCCCCTGACCGCGCGCCCGAGGGAGGCGGGGCCCATGGAGGGGGTCTCGTATATGCCCCATTCCTTCCACAGCTCGATCTTGCGGCTGCGGGCGGTGCGGCCTCTCCAGTAGGGCAGGATGTCACGCATGAGCTCGCGGCGCTCGGGGTCGGTGATGTGGAAGCGGTGCCTCTCACGGCTGGTGAGGCGTTCCAACTCGACCTCGAGGACGGTGTTGAACTCGCCCCGTTCCACGGGGATGACCCCGGCCAGGGGCTTGAACGTCTTCACCCCCACCAGAAGCTCGTTCTCGTCGATGCGGATAGACATCTCACGCAGGGTTTTCTCCAGGGCGCGGGCGGCCCGCATGCACGGGTCGTCGTCCTCGTGTTGCTTCCAGGCTAGGGTGTAGGAACGGGCCCGCTCGATGTCGATCTCGTAGGGGCAGGAGAGCAGGCGTTGTTTGAGCCTGAGGCCTCGCGCGGTGGGTACCCCCCGGGTTAATACGGCATCCATCCCAGCACCTCCCTGCGCCTATTTTAACACGGGGTCCGATGTGGGGCCGCATGCACGACTTCTCATTGGTTCATTAATCCTGGGGCAGGTATACCACAGCTCATAGAGCACAGAGGTGAACGCCGCATGCACGACTTCCCATTTGTTCATGCGGGAAAAACGGGGTCGGGAAAAATGGGAAAAATGGGGTCGTATCTTGAATTTTTCCTCGCTTTGCTATAACCAATCCTGAGGCGTTCAGACATGACACGTCCTATCGCTTGATCCGCGATAAAGCCTCCTCCCGAAAAAAGAAGAAAAGGAAGAATGGGGCAGGGGAAGATAGTGGTCTCATTTTCATTGAAAGAAAGGGAACACGTTTTCGTTTATCCCCGCCTCGATAAGGGGCCGCACCTTCACTTCAGAGGCGGGTAAAAGAGAAAGCGCGACCTCTTATTCTAAGCAGAGCGAGGAAAAATTCAAGATACGACCCCAAGTTACGCGACCCCAAGTTACGCACACCAAGTCCCAGCCGCGCTCGGTCTTGAGCCCGGCGTATTCCCGCGAAGTTGCCGTAGCCCAGCAAGTAGAGCGAGGAAAAATTCAAGATACGACCCCATGCCCAACCCCATGCCCTCGACGACCCTATGCTGACCCCGGGGATTGTAGATTGAAGATGCGATCCCGTCAGAGTACGGTGAATGCGGCGTTAAGTATCCCACTCTGTTTGTCAGGGTTTTCCACCACCACGTCCCAGGGTCCTCTGGCGGCCCCGGCCAGGTCGAAGGAGCAGGTGATCAGGGTGGCGGATTTCACCGTCGTCGTTTTGGCCATGATGTCCGCCTGCCCCGCGCGGGATAGCCTTACCTGGGCTCCTTCGCGGAAGCCGGTTCCCACCAACCCTTTGACCTTCACCACCTGGCCGCTCGCGCCCGAGTTGGGCGAGATGGAACTCAGGGCCGGGGGTCCATCGAAAGCGGCGAAATAATGGCAGGGACGGCCGTTTATGCTTTGGAAGTGTCCCCCGATGTAGAGGGTATTGCCGGACACCTCCAGGGCTAATACGCAGTACGGCGGTGAAACGACGGGGTTCCACGAGCCGTCCACCGCACCGGCCTCGATGACACGGGCGATGCACTCGAAGGGAAGCCCGCCTATGAAATAAAAACAACCTCCGATATAGAGGTCCCAACCACAGGTCTCCAGGGCGACCACGGCGGCGCTCGCGCCGGGGTTCCATGGCAGGACATCTCCGGTAACGGCATCCACGGCCGCGATATTATACCGGGCGAACCCTCCTACGGCCTGAAAATCACCGCCGACGTAAAGGACCGGCCCGTGCAGGGCGAGTGCGGCAACAGTATAGGCCACGCCGGGGTTCCACGGTGTCGGCATCCCCGATGCCGTATCGATTGCCGCAAGGTGGCCGCGAAACTGACCACCAATGTTGTGAAAACGCCCGCCGGCGTAGAGGGTGGAGCCCGAGAGGACGATGGTCAATACGTCGTCATCAGCATCCGGGTTCCACGGCGTTGCATTGCCCTTGGAGTTGTCCAGCTCGGCGAGGCGATTGCGCGCCTGCCCCCCTATATTTCTGAAACTCCCCGCGGCATAGACCGAGGTATCGGATACGGCCAGATCGCTGACGAAGCCGTCGGCGTCGGGTTTCCATCCAGTGACCTTGCCGCTGGCCACTTCCACGGCGCCGATATTTCGGCGTTTCTCGCCACCTATGGATTCAAAGAAGCCCCCTATGTAGAGGATGGGACCCGCAAGGGCAAGGGCATTTACGCTCGTCGGATAGCCCCTTGGCCCGCCGACGTCGGGATTCCATGCGGTCAGCCTTCCCGTGGCCGCGTCTATGGCCGCCAGGCGGTTGCGCTTCTCTCCCCCCAAGCTCTGAAGGTATCCACCCACGTAGATGATCTTGCCGGACACGGCGAGGGCAAAGACGGGTCCGTCTGTATGGGGACTCCAGTTAATGACGTCCCCCGTTTTTCCGTCTATGGCGGCCAGGTGATAGCGGACGTGCTTGCCCATGTTAGTGAAATAACCCCCTGCATAGACGGTATCGCCGGAGGTGGTGAGGCCTATCACGACGTTGTCGGCGTCGGGATCCCAATCCAGGACATCGCCAGAGGCGGTATCGAGCGCCGCGATGTAGTTACGCTTTACCCCTCCTATCTCGGTGAAGTTTCCCCCGACATAGAGGGTGCGCCCCGAGACGGTGAGGCCGGTCACGGCCCCGTCGGCGCCGGGGTTCCAGGCGGTGGCATCTCCCGTGGCCGTATCTATGGCCGCGATATTACGGCGGCTTTGCCCGCCCGCCGCGGTGAACATGCCCCCGGCGTATAAGGTCTTGTCCAGGAGGGCGAGGGCCAGGACATAGTTGTCGGCGCCGGGGTTCCAGGCGGTGACCCGCCCCGTTGACGCGTCTATCGCCGCGATGCGATCGCGACTCCGCCCGTTCACGATGGTGAACACGCCTGCGGCATAGACGGTATCGGGCGAGCACACGAGACAGAAAACGGTGTCGTCCGCGCCTGGGTTCCAGCGGGCTAGCCTTCCCGTGGCCGCGTCAATGGCCGCCAGGCGGTTGCGGCGGGCCGGCCTTCCCCTGCGCCCGCTTATGGACGTGAACTCCCCTCCCACGTAGAGTGTGCCCTTCGAGAGGGCGAGGGCGCGAACGGTGTTGTCGGCGCCGGGGTTCCAGGCGGGGTCCACTCCGCCCCCGGGGAGGATATGGGCCAGGCGTTCGCGGGCCATGCCCCCGACCTCCAGGAAATCGCCCCCGATGTACCATCCGCCCGCGCCGTCGGGGACTGCCGCCAGCACGGCGCCGGATTCCACGCGGGGGAATGGCTCGACGGCTTTCCCGGTGGGGATACCGACGGGGACGCCCGCCCCGGTGTGGGGACCGACGTAGGTGAACTGTCCGCCTATGTAGACGGTGTCGCCATCGCTTACGATGGCGTTGACGAATAGATTGGTTCCCCAGTTGTTGCAGTTGGGTTCAGCACCTGGCCTGCTCTGCGCCATGTTGATCAACCCCCTGAGTAGCATCTCGGATACAACCCTGTATTAAACGTAAAACCGGCAGTAGCGCCCGTCAAGCCCGCAAAAAATGGGGTCGTATCTTGAATTTTTCCTCGCTTTGCTATAACCGATCCTAAGGCGTCCAGACACAAGACGCGTCCCACCTCGCTCGCCCAAAAAATGGGGTCGTATCTTGAATTTTTCCTCGCTTTGCTATAACCGATCCTAAGGCGTCCAGACACAAGACGCGTCCCACCTCGCTTGATCGGCGATAAAGCCTCCTCCCGAAAAAAGAAGAAAAGGAAGAATGGGGCAGGGGAAGATAGTGGTCTCATTTTCATTGAAAGAAAGGGAACACTTTTTCGTTTATCCCCGCCTCGATAAGGGGCCGCGCCTTCACTTCAGAGGCGGGTAAAAGAGAAAGCGCGACCTCCTATTCTAAGCAGAGCGAGGAAAAATTCAAGATACGACCCCAAGTTACGCGAGTTACGATCCCAAGTTACACAAGTTACGACGACCCCAAGTTATGAGACAAGGGCCGTCCCCGTATGTCCGATTACCCATCGAGGCCGTGATAATAGTGTTCGGGGCGGCAGGCGCTGGAGAGGATAGCGCGCTCGGGGCAGTTATTAAAACAGGCCCAGCAACCGATACAGTCATTGGAAAATACAGGCAGACCATCGTTGCCGTTCAGGCTCACCGCTCCCACGGGGCAAGTCTCCACGCAGATGCCGCACTTGGTACAGGCCTCGGCGTTCACGGTCCTCTTCCCGAATCCGCGCGAAAGCATTCCGCGCACGGCGAAAAACCCAAGGGGCAAGGTGAGGGTTGGCCAGAGGATGAAGGGCGCCTGCTTCACTTTTATGCCTTCGCGATGCCGGTAAGCCTTGTTCACCATCTCCACAGCGAATGCTTGGAGCTTCTTGATGGATCTCTTGCGGGGGAAGGTCACGTGATCGTAGAAGTGGCGATCGATTCTCCTACCGATAGGCCAGCTGTCCGGACATGCCAGCATGTGTGCGCCAAGTACCGACATGCCCTTCCGTCGCAGTGCCGAGGCCATCATGCGGTGGGCCACGCCGGGCCATCCCGCAGCGGTGGTGATGATGAAGGCCGGGCGCCCCGGCAACTTCGGCATGGCCTTGATGAACCGGTACACGCTCGCGAGGGGGGCGAAGCTTTGTACGGGGGTGGCGAAGCAGTAAAGGTCGAAGCCCATCAAGCCGTCGAAGCCAGAGTCTCGAAATCGTCTCATCTCGCAGGTGTGGCCGTCTTGCTCCATTGTCCGGCGTATGACATCCACCGCGAACTCAGTATTTCCCGTGCACGATTCGTAAAGGATCAACAGGTTCAACTCACACCCTCCCTTTATACATGACACATCGTCATGATTTCGCGATTATATCACATCCGCTCACATTATCAGGTAGTTGGCTGGAGTCACCCCCTGAAGAAAGGGGTAGGAAGAAAAATATAGTAACAGCAGAGCGAGGAAAAAGTGCAGATACGACCCCTTAGGGGAAGCAAACGAGGAAAAATTCAAGATACGACCCCATGGTAAAGGGGTAGGAAGAAACATATAGTAACAGCAGAGCGAGGAAAAAGTGCAGATACGACCCCTTAGGGGAAGCAAAGCGAGGAAAAATTCAAGATACGACCCCATGGTATGCACCCCATGGTATGACAAGATACGACTCCATGGTCTGACGACCCCATAGTCTGAGCGTACGACCCAAGTTATACAAAGTTAGACGACAAGTTAGCGCGGTTATAAGCAAAGCGAGGAATAATTCAAGATACGACCCCAATTCGTATCACATCCGCTCACATTATCAGGTAGTTGGCTGGAGTCACCCCCTGAAGAAAGGGGTAGGAAGAAAAATATAGTAACAGCAGAGCGAGGAAAAAGTGCAGATACGACCCCTTAGGGGAAGCAAAGCGAGGAAAAATTCAAGATACGACCCCATGGTAAAGGGGTAGGAAGAAACATATAGTAACAGCAGAGCGAGGAAAAAGTGCAGATACGACCCCTTAGGGGAAGCAAAGCGAGGAAAAATTCAAGATACGACCCCATGGTATGCACCCCATGGTATGACAAGATACGACTCCATGGTCTGACGACCCCATAGTCTGAGCGTACGACCCAAGTTATACAAAGTTAGACGACAAGTTAGCGCGGTTATAAGCAAAGCGAGGAATAATTCAAGATACGACCCCAATTCGTTAAGCGGGGGTGGGGTGGGGCCGATGAATAGGGCGGAGGGTCTGCGTGGTCCGATACGGCTGGAGGGAGGCGTCATGGTGAAGATACATCCCGCTATCGCGGTCGCGGCGGCCTGCGTGTTCTTGCTCATCGCCGGTGCGGTGCCGGCGATCATGTCGGCTGACGCCCCCGCTGCCGCTCCCGAGGCCGCGTCTAACTGGATACGGATCGCTCGCGGGGGGATGGACGGGACCTACGACGTCTCGCCCGCCGCCGTCCTCTGCGAGTACGGAGCCCGGCTCTACGCGGGGCTCACCTGGGGCCGGGTCATGGCCTGGGACGGCGCCGCCTGGACGCAGGTCAACGCGGAAGGATTCGGGAATCCCGACAACCTGGACATCTCGTCGCTGGCGGTGTTCGGGAGGTCCCTCTACGCCGGCACCACCAACGTGAAGACCGGCGCCGAGGTCTGGCGTTACGACGGCGCCTCGTGGTCGCGGGTGGCGAACGGCGGATTCGGGAATCCCGGGAACGCCAACGTCAACTCCATGGCCGCCTACGGCGCGTACCTCTACGCCGGCACCTCCAACGTCGACGAGGGCTGCGAGGTGTGGCGCTACGACGGGTCCGCCTGGGAGCCCGTCGCGCAGGGCGGGTTCGGCGACGCCAGCAACGACGTGGCCACCTCCATGGGCCTCTTCGGCGGGGCTCTCTATGTGGGGACCTTAAAGGAAGACGAAAGCGGCTGCGAGGCCTGGCGCTACGATGGAAGCGATTGGCAGCAGTCGGGTGAGGACGGCTTCGGTGACGGGCAGAACAAATCCCTCAACGCCTTCGCCGAGTACGGTGGGCTGCTTTACGCGGGTATCGCGCGGGAATCCATGGCTCCGGGAAGTCAGGGCGGGTTCTCCCTTTACCGGTTCGACGGCACGCAGTGGAACCTCTTCAGGATGGACGAGATCAACTACGGCGGGGCCAACTGTCTGGCCGCGTTCGGGGGCTACCTCTACGTCGACACCTACAACAGCACGCAGGGCTGCGGGCTCTGGCGCAGCGACGGCGCGGACGAGTGGGAGCTGGCCGCCCCCTACGGGTACGGCTACTTCAGCAACATCGACGCCTCTTCCCTGGCGGCCTGGAACGGCGATCTCTACGCCGCCACCATCAATCCCCTCTACGGCACCCAGATATGGCGCTCATCCTGCGCGGGGAGCGTGCCCTATGCCGACTGGGCGCAGGTCAACATCGACGGCTTCAGCGTCAACCACAACTCGAGCGTTTCCTCCCTGAGCGTGTACGGAGGCAGGCTGGTCGCGGGGACCGGCAACCCGCTGGGATGCGAGGCGTGGCGCCTGGAAGGAGCTTCCTGGGAGCGCATCGCCTCCGGCGGCCTCGCCCCCGACCCAAGCAATTTCGAGATCGCCAGCGCGGAGGTCTTCGGCTCCGCGCTGTACATGGGAACGGGGCGGGACATACCGTCCGCCAGCCTGTGGCGCTACGACGGCAGCGCGTTATCATTGGTCAGCGAGGACGGTCTCGGCGATCCCTACAACACCGGCATCTCCTGCCTGGTGGAATGCGGGGACGCTCTTTACGCCGGGACCGTGGGGAATTACGCGGGGTCCGTCTACCGTTACGATGGCGGGTCCGGGTTCGCGCGCGTGGCCGAGCCTGGCTTCGGGGGCGAAAACGACGTCCACGCTCTGGCCTGCGCGCAAGGGCGGCTTTACGCGGGGACGGGAGGTTATCCCGACGGTGCGGCGGTGTGGGCCTATGACGGCTCCGGGGCCGGCTCCTCGGCCTGGACGAAGGTGTCCCCACAGGGGTTCGGTGACGAGAACCAGGCTGTCTCGTCCATGGCCGTATATAACGGATCCCTGTTCGTGGCCACCTTGAACCGAGGAGGCTGCGAGGTCTGGGCCTATGATGGGCTGCGGTGGGACAGGGTCGCGGAGGGCGGGTTCGGCGACGAGGTTAATGTGTCGGTCTCGTCCATGACCGTCTTCGGCGGCAGGCTGTACGCCGGCACGCAGCGGAGTCCCGGCATGCCGGGAGGATGCCAGGTGTGGTCCTACGACGGGGCATCGTGGAGGCAGGAAGTGGGGGACGGCTTCGGCAGCGATGCCAACCGGACGGTGTCCGCCATGGCCTCCTCGGGCCGCAGGCTCTACGCGGGGACGGAAAACGGCACCGAGGGCTGCGAGGTGTGGCGCCTGGACGAGGGCGTGGAATACCCCTACGCCTGGTACTTCGCCGAGGGCTCCACGGGCTCCGACTGGCGCGGCATCTTTGAGACCTGGATCACCGTGGCCAACCCGGGGGAGGGGACGGCCAGCGTGGCGCTCACCTACCTGACGCCGGAGGGCGAGGTGGAAGGCCCTTCCATGGAACTGGGGGCGGGCAAGCGCTGGACGGTGAACGTCGCGGATACCGTCCCCGGGGAATGGAGCGTGGCCACGGTGGTGGGGAGCACGGCCCCGGTGGTGGCCGAGCGCTCCACCTACTGGCACACCGGCGAGGGATGGTTCGGGGGCGTGAGGGGCGTCTACCGCCAGTCCGCACACGCCTCGCTGGGGGCGGCCAGTCCCGCCAACCGCTGGTATTTCGCCGAGGGCTCCACGGGCTCCGACTGGCGCGGCATCTTTGAGACCTGGATCACCGTGGCCAACCCGGGGGAGGGGACGGCCACCGTGGCGCTCACCTACCTCACGCCGAAGGGCGAGGTGGAAGGCCCTTCCATGGAACTGGGGGCGGGCAAGCGCTGGACGGTGAACGTCGGGGATACCGTCCCCGAGGAATGGAGCGTGGCCACGGTGGTGGAGAGCACGGCTCCGGTGGTGGCCGAGCGCTCCACCTACTGGAGCGCGGTCGGGGACGGCGAGGACGACACGTACGCTTATCGGCGCTCCGCCCACGCGTCCATCGGGACTCCGGGCACGGCCGACCGCTGGTATTTCGCCGAGGGCTCCACGGGCTCCGACTGGCGCGGCGGCTTCGAGACCTGGATCACCGTGGCCAACTCGGGGGAGGGGACGGCCACCGTGGCGCTCACCTACCTCACGCCGAAGGGCGAGGTGGAAGGCCCTTCCATGGAACTGGGGGCGGGCAAGCGCTGGACGGTGAACGTCGGGGATACCGTCCCCGGGGAATGGAGCGTGGCCACGGTGGTGGAGAGCTCAGCCCCGGTGGTGGCCGAGCGCTCTACCTACTGGAGCGCGGCCGGTGGCGGGGACGCTGCGGCCGGTGGCGGGGACGCTGCGGCCGGTGGCTGGGACGCGGTCTACCGCCAGTCCGCCCACGCCTCGATCGGCACAAGACTATAGGGTCGTATCTTGAATTTTTCCTCGCTCTGCTTAGAATAGGAGGTCGCGCCTTTTCTCTTGCTCGCCCTTGAAGTGAAGGTGCGGCCCCAAATCAGCGAAAAGTGACTATGGGGTCGTATCTTGAATTTTTCCTCGCTCTGGGGGGACTATGGGGTCGTATCTTGAATTTTTCCTCGCTCTGCTTAGGATAAGAGGTCGCGCTTTTTCTCTTGCCCGCTTCTGAAGCGAATGACTATGGGGTCGTATCTTGAATTTTTCCTCGCTCTGCTTAGAATAGGAGGTCGCGCCTTTTCTCTTGCTCGCCCTTGAAGTGAAGGTGCGGCCCCAAATCGGGGTGGGCGAAAAGGGCGATCGGGGCCATGTCTTCAACCTGTGGTCGCGAGCAACCGTTGCTCGATCGGAGCCACGTCTTCAACCTGTGGTCGTGAGCAACCGTTAGGGGGGCCTTCTAAGTTACCGGGTCCTGCAGACTGAAGATGTGACCCCATCACCCATCACCCATCACCCATCACCCATCACCCATCACCCTTCACCAGGCAAGGAGTTTTCCGGACGCCATCACCGAGAACAGCGTGCCGTCGGCTCCGATGGGAGGCGGCGTCATGTTGTTGGAGACGTGGCTCGGCAGCCAGGGCATGCCGGAGTCGTACCGCCACTGCTCCTGCCCTTGCGCGTTGATGCAGATCATCTTGCCCGAAGTGGTGGCGGCGTAGAGCATGCCCGCGGAATCGATGGAGGGGCTGTACACGCTGGGACAGACGTCGCTGCCCTCACCGGTGTTGCACTCCCAGACCAGCTTTCCTGCGGGGCTGATGGCCAGCACACGCCATATACTGGTGCCGCAGTAGAGGGTACCATCCTTGGCGATGCTGGGGGAGTGGATGAGCAGATATTCGCTGGGGATGGAGCCTTCATAGGAGTAGCTCCACTTGATCCGGCCATCGGGGGAGAAGGCGTAGAGTTTTCCTCTAGCCGCCGCGCCCGGCGACACGGGAATGCCTCCTTCCCCTTTTAAGGGGCCGGGCATCGAGCCGGCGTAGATGGTGCCGTCGGCTCCGATGGAGGGGATGTCCAGGGTGTTGGCCCATTCGTATAACGCTTCGCCCGGTGGCAGGTCGCCCTCGGGCTTGGCCTCCCAGAGCTTCTCCCCGCTGGAATCGAAGGCATAGAGGGTGAAGGGCGAGGCCACGCAGTAAAGGTTGCCCTCGCGGTCGAGGGAAGGTGAGCGTATATAGCCGGGCACGGTGGTTTCCCACTTCAGTCCTCCCTGCTTGTCCAGGGCCACCAGCTTGCCGCCGGCGCTGCCAACGTAGACGGCGTCCGCCCCGACGCAGGGCATGTCCGCGGTGGTTCCCAAGTCGTAGGACCACCGCTGTTCACCCTCGGGGGAGAGCGCGTACACCTTGCTCCCCGCGGATACGTACACCGTGCCGTCGCGGTCCACCCCGCAGGTAGTGGCGCTCGCCCCGCCGGTCGAGAACTCCCAGACCACTGCTCCGCTCGCGGCATCGAAGCAGGCCGCCTTGCCCTTAAAACCCCCACCAGGTCGCCGTCCTTCGTCAGCACTGACCAGGCCGTCGTCTCGGCACCCACCTCCGTGCTCCATTTGGGCTCGGACGACCTGGACCCTGCGGCGGAACCGCGTCCTATGCGCCCGAGGTTTTGGTAGGGCGTGGGCCATACCAGGCTTTCTATGCCGTCGCCGCCTTTCTTGCGTGCCCCATCGCTATCCTGTTCCTGGCCGCCGCCGGATCCGCATCCTCCCGCGAGCAAGGCCAGCGCGACGAGCGAGACCACCACGGTCGCCAGCGCCGACCTCCGCATAATTCTCTTCTTTCTCATCCCGCCCCTGACGCGCCTCCTTTGATCCTTGTCTCACAGCCGATATCCTGGTCCGATCTCCCCGTTATGTTTGCTGCCGATATCCCGGTCCGGTTTCCCCGTTAAGCTAGCCGTTTCTATCCCACCTAGAGCACACCCATATCACCCTTGGCACTCCGCCAAGATCCTGGCACAATTTCCCTGCCAACCTTCCTTTTTTCATCACGCACAGAAACGCCTCCCATAACCTTACAAATGCTGCCGATATCCCGGTCCGATCTCCCCGCCTTGCCGATCCTCAATCGCTCCGGCGATTGGTGCCGTGAAGGATGCCTGCTCATCGAGGTGCTTACCCCTTGTTCGTTTGTTAGTGATTTCGTCAACATTCGTCCTGCGCTTCACACTATATCGTCGCCTTTCTTGCCTTCCTGCTTGGCGGACCTTGCCGAAGAGTCCCATCGTTTTATCGAGTTGACGATCGATATCCATATCATCGTTTTCCTGCCCGACAAGCCTTTCCCGCGAGCTCCGCCTTGTTCGTGTCCGAGAAGTCCGCATCCGCAAAGTCGGTGTACGCTTCTTCATGGCACATATGTCGGCCCCAAGTGTTGAGGAGGTGCTATGCGTTCATTAAGAAAATCTTAAATCGCGCATCCATTAATGGGGTCGTATCTTGACTTTTTCCTCGCTCCGCTTTCATCCATTCATGATGCTGCATCTTTCCCCATCAATCCATAACCATTGCTGTCTCCCTGCCAAACTGATGGGTCGAATCTTCATTTATCGTCCGCCTTGCTATGAGGCCGCATCCTTTTTTCAGAAGCGGGAAAAGAGAAGGGGCAATCGACTATACTAAGCAGAGCGGGTGAAAAGTGGTAATGACTCGGTATTCTCTAGTAGTCCGGTCTATCAAGCAAAGCGAGGAAAAAGTCAAGATACGACCCCACCAGTGTTTTTTCAGAAGCGGGAAAAGAGAAGGGGCAATCGACTATACTAAGCAGAGCGGGTGAAAAGTGGTAATGACTCGGTATTCTCTAGTAGTCCGGTCTATCAAGCAAAGCGAGGAAAAAGTCAAGATACGACCCCTTTTTCCGCGACCCCTTTTTCCCGTTGACGCAACGGGTAGTCACCAAAGCGAGGAAAGATTCAAGATACGACCCCATAATGACGAGCAAAACGAGGAAAGAAAAGATACGACCCCATGCAAACGACCCCATGCGAAAAACAAAACGAGGAAAAAGTCAAGATACGACCCCACCATACTGTGGTAGTATTGGGGTGGCAAAGGAGAATCAAGTGACAAGAGTGGCTAAGAAGCTCCGCCTCCCGTCCGGAAACCCGTTCGTTCCGCTGATCGTCGCGTTCCTGCTCGTTGCCGCCATGCTGCCCCTGTCCCCGGCCCCGCGAGCGAAGGCCGCGGGGGTGCTGGACTGGGTCGACGCCCGCGGGCCGGGGAACGGCGACGCCATGGCGCTGGCCGCCGACAACGTGCATGGCATCATCTACCGAGCTACGGTGGGAAGCGCCGGGTACACCGCTTTCGGCAAGGGGGTGTGGAAGTACCAGGCGGGCAAATGGTCCTCCCTGGGCGGGGAGGTGGCCTCTCTCGGCGTATGGACTCTAGCCTACGACAGCACTGGCGATCGCCTCTATGCGGGGACCTACGGTTACGGGGTATGGTGCTACAACCCGTCCGACGGCACCTGGGCGGAGATAGGCTACGACATGCGGGCCTACGACGTCACCGCGCTTGCCTTCGGCGGGGGCAAGCTCTACGCCGGCTTGTGGGAACGTTCCAACTACGCCGGCAAGGGCGTTTGGTGCTACGACCCCGCCGATCCCGCGGCAGGGTTCGTGGACACGGGCGGGGGAGTGAAGGACTACCGCATCCTCTCCCTGGCCTGGGGCGGAGACCGCCTTTACGCCGGGGCCGAGGACCGAGCTACATACTCGTACAAGGGCGTGTGGTACTACGATCCCGCCAGCCCAGACGCCGACAAGTGGACGGACACCGGCGGCGGGATGACCAACGGCCGCGCCGTCGCCCTCGCCTGGGACTACGACAGCGAGCTGCTCTACTCGGCTTGCGGCTACACCGGCGCGTCCTACTACGACCCGGACAGTCCCGACGCCGACAAGTGGACCCGGACGCAAAGTACGGTCTGGCCGTTCTTCTCCTGCGAGGTCACGGCGCTCGCCTATGGAGAGGGCAAGGTTTACGCGGGGTGCCTCGACGTGGGCTTCGGCATCAGCGGCGTGTGGTCATACGACCGTGCCGCCGACCAATGGACGGACACAGGCGGCGGGATGAGCGCCTACGAGACGAAGTCCCTGGCCTTCGACACCGTCCATCATCGCCTCTTCGCAGGGACGGCCCAGGACGGGGTGTGGTACTACGATCTGGGCAATGCCCCTCCCACATGGTGCGACACGCGCGGGGGGGTGAGCACCAGCTACGTCAACTGCCTGGCCTACGACCCCGCGGACCGCCTGCTCTACGTGGGAACGCAAACGGAAGGCGTTTGGAGCTACGATCCCGCCACCGGCGCGTGGACGGACATCAGCGGGGGCGTGGGCGCTTACGAGACCATCTGCCTGGCCTGGGGCGGGGGCAAGCTCTACGCCAGCTGCGCGGACCACCTCGTCTCCCCGTTAGCTTACAGCCTGTGGAGCTACGACCCCGCCAGCCCTGGACCTGACAAGTGGACGGATATAAGTGGGACGGTAGGAACCGTTAACAACCTCGTCTACGACGAGGCGCGCGACAGGCTCTACGCGGGGACGGGGGAGTATTACAGCGATAGCGGTGGCCAGGGCGTGTGGAGCTATGATCCCTCCACCGGCGTTTGGGCCGATCTGAGCGGCGACGATATCGGGTCCTTCAAGATCGACTCCCTGGCCTTGGGGGGAGACCGCCTCTACGCCGGGTGCTTCGACGCTTCCACTTGGTGGGTGGGGGTATGGCAGTGTGACCTCACCGATCCGTCAGGGGGGTGGACGAACACCGGCGGGAGCATGAGCGCCTACAAGGCCTACGCGCTGGCCTGGGACGGGGATGCCGACAGGCTCTACGCGAGCCGCGTGGATCCGAATCAATCACTCTACAACGCGGGGGACGGGGTCTGGGTCTACGACCCCACCATCCCCGCCCCCGACAAGTGGACGGACACCGGCGGCAACCTCTCGAACAGCATCGTGTACGCGCTCGCCTGGGACGGGGATGCCGACAGGCTCTACGCGAGCTGCTGGTACTCTTTCTTGGGAACCTTCGACGGCGTATGGGTGTACGACCCCGGTGCCGGCGCTTGGGATGACACGCACGGCGGCGTGGAGAGGTACTACGTCTCCTCGCTCGTCTACGATGATGAGCTGCACCGCCTCTACGCGGGCACGGGGGGCGAGGGGGTGTGGTATTACGGGGCGCCGCCGGCCATCGATGAGGTCGAGCCGGCCTCGGGAGGCGTGGGCTTCGAGGTGACCGTCCACGGCTCGTTTTTCGGGCCGGGGGACACGGGCGCGGAATACGTGACCGTCGGCGGGGTGCCGGCAGTGGTCAAGCCCGGCAGCTGGACCGACACAAGCCTGGTCTGCTATGTTCCGGCGGGGGTATCCGGGACGGCTCCGGTGGTGGTGCACAACTTAAACGGCGCCTCCAACCCGGTGGGCTTCCAGGTGATCCCATCCTTCACCGTCACCGCCTCCGTGAGCGGGAAAGGCGGAAAGGTATCCCCGCCCACCCAGAAGGTGGTCGAGGGAGGGACCGCGAGCATTGACCTCATCCCCGACTCTGGGTACCACGCGGAGACCATCACCGACAACGGGGAGGCGAAACAGGTCGCCGATCCATTCGTGATCGAGAACGTGCAGTCGGACCACGCGGTGGTGGTGACCTTCGCGCCCGACGCGCCCCCTCCACCGCCGCCCCCACCCACCACAAACTCCATCTTCTACTTCGCCGAGGGCACCTGCCGCCCCGCCTTCGACCCCTACCTCTGCATCCAGAACCCCGGGGAAAAAACCGCAGAGGTGAGGATCACCTACATGCTGGGGAACGGCACCACCTCCGAGCATACCCTCTCCGTGTCCCCGCACTCCCGCGCCACCGTGCCGGTCAAGGCCCACCTGGGCGAGGGAGACGACGAGGCCCACGACTTCTCGGCCAAGGTGGAGACCACCAAC
>JABLXL010000071.1 GCA_013178005.1 Actinomycetota bacterium | reverse complement strand
TCTCCGAACTCGGACTCATCACCTTGGAGGCCCGCTGCTCCGCTTAACCTTGCCGAACCGCCGTGTACGGACCCGTACGCACGGTGGTGTGACAGGGACAGCCCGCGAGGGCCTACCTATGTCGATATTGGGACCGGGTCGTGATTGCCATTGTTAAATGATGCGCGAATCAGGCATGACCGCCGCGCTTCAACCCTCAAACCATGGGGACAGGGTTGTTTGTTGTCGCGAACCGTTGCGCGAACTGAACCTTGCCGCCGACCTTATATCCCTTCCACGTGAGGCGGTTTGTCGCTGCGTACTGATGCGCGGAATCAACCCGGCCACAGCGCTTCAACCTTTTCCCCTCGGGAAAGGGCTTCATTCCCTATCTCCCAGGGGGCGTGGAACGGGGGGATCGTGGTCTATGCAGCACACGACATCGTTACCTATCTCCCCGGGGGCACAGAGCGGGGGATCTTGAGGTTTCGCAAGAAGGCGGGATATAACTTGTCTTCCCGTGGGCGCGGAGTGGGGTTGGTTCGGACTCCGGCATCCCGATATGCCTCTTTTTCGGGCGCGGCGTCAGCGGCCGTCGGGCTTTGCGGCCTGGGCCAGTAGTTTGTTGCGGCAGGGAACCACGAGCACGTCCTCGAACCCCGCCTCCTCCAGCAACGAAGCCAGTCCCTCGACGTCGAAGGGATCGTTCGCCTCCGCTCCGTGGCCGTGCCTCATGATCAACCTGGTCAGGCGCGTCGACCGGTAATCGGAGAGCGCGATGCGCCCCCCGGGCTTGAGCACGCGTTTCCACTCCATCACCGCGGCGTGGGGGTCACGCAGTTCATGCAGGAGGTTGTTGGATACCACCATGTCCGCGACGGCGTCTTCGAGGCCCGTCGCGTCCACCGGCGCCTTTACGCTCCGGATGCGGGCCAGCAAGCCCCTGGAACGCGCCCTCTTGCCCAGCTTCTCGAGCATCTCGTCCGAGAGGTCCACGCAGATCACCGTCCCCTCCCTCAGCTTGGAGGCGATGGGGAGGCTTAGGTAGCCGGATCCGCACCCCGCGTCCAGCACCACCGCGTCTTCGGCGAGGGAGGAGAGGGCGTGCTTCATGAGCCTCGCGCTGCTCCGCCCCAGGAGGGCTTCCTCGAGCCCGCGCACGGGGCTCGCCATCAGTATGGCGCCCAGCTTCCCCTTGCGACCCGTCCATTCCGTGACCGCGTCCCGTCCAGCCATCGTTTACCTCCTCTTCACGTGGGTCTGTCTATGATACCAGGCTTTGCGAGGCTTGAGGTCAGCTATGAGCATATGGTTTCCAGGTCGAACATTCAGGTGGTCAGGCCTTTTTTATAGCTGGATTGCATTTGTCGGGATGGCGGGGCGGCCTCACAAGCCATCTCGACTTGGAAAGCGCCAGCCGAGACGACACAATCTCGGGCGCCGTCTTTACGGGATCGTGGCTCCGGTGGCGGCTTTCCACTTATCGCGGTGGGGGCGTTATTCTTATGGGGAAGAAGCAAGTGGGTGTCTCGGCCTTCAGGCCGGGACGGGCGCGAAAGGAGGAGGAATGACGCCCTCCAGGTGGGAGGAGGTCGCGGAGGATTACAACCGCATCTTCCGCAAGGACAGGCCTTACTGGCAGGTTATGGAAACGGCCCTGGAAAGCGCGGCGGTGAGCGAGGGTGAGGTGGTCCTGGATATCGGCTGCGGCACCGGCAACGTGACCGCGCTGCTGCGCGAGAGGTGCCCCGGCGCGAGGGTCTGCGGCGTGGACCCGGCCGGCAACATGGTGCGCCTGGTTAAAGACCGCTTCCGAGACGACCCCATGGTGGAGATCGAGGAGGGCGAGGGGACGAGGATCCCCTATCCGTCGGGGTATTTCGACTGCGTGGTCTCCAACCTCGCGCTGCACCACGTGTTGCCCGAACAGAGGAGCCTTTGCGCCGGGGAGCTGGCCAGGGTGCTCAAGCCCGGCGGGCGCCTGGTGTACTCCGACCTCTTCTGGGACACCCAGGGCGGGCGCGACGACCCGGCGAGGATGAGGGAGGTGATCGAGGAGCTGACCGCGTACGCCCTCCACTGCCTGGAGATAGGCGCCCCGGAGATGACCGTCTTCCTCTGCCAGCAGCTTCCCCTGCACCTCGAAGAGGTAAACGAATACGTCGCCACGGCGCACGACTGGCTGGGGCCTCTCGAGGAAGCCGGCTTCGAGGAACTGGAGGTGGTTCTCCCCCCGCCGCCGCAGTTTTCGTTCAAGATCATCAGGGGCATGAAGCCCGGGTTATAATATGCCTGTTCCTTCTCGTCCCGGGAGGCTTGGAAAAAGGGGGTTTCGCATGGATGAGATGGTCAACAGGGGAGTCGCGGCCTTCGCCCGCGCGCGCATCCTTACCTACCTGAATTGCATGCAGGCCACCTTCAGCACCCTGGCAGGGTACCTGGGCGTGAGCGAGAGGACGGCGGTGGTGGCGGGCTGTCCCCTGGAGGGGGGAGGAGCCAGCGAGGGGTCGACCTGCGGGGTCGTCTCGGGAGGATGCATGGCCATCGCCCTGGCGCACCTCGCGGATATGGTGGGAGGAGAAGGGGGAAAAGGGGAAGCCCTCTACGGGCGCCTGCGCGAGTACACGGCGTGGTTCGAGGAAAATTTCGGCAGCACCCTGTGCCGGGAGCGCAGCGGGGTCAACGTCAACGAGCTCCTCAGCTTCATCGATTACCTCCTCACCGGCAAGGTGGTGACGAGATGCGTGAACCACATCGGAAAGTCGGTCTCGTATCTCATCGAGCTCATGAACCGGCCCCTGGAGGGCGGGGGCGAGGCAAGCGAGCTGGACGGCAGGCTGGCGTCAAGCGGGGGATACTGCGCGGCGGAGGTGATGAGGGGCATCCGCGAAGAAACGGGCCATGGGAGCCTCTACCTGGAACAGCTTTCCATGGCCCTGGACGGCGGCGTGGGGCTCTCGGGAGGCCTTTGCGGCGCCCTGGGGGGCGCCCTGCTCGCCATGGGGCTCATCTGGGGCATAGATCCCAAGAAGGAGGGGATCGTGGGCACCCTCATCCCCTTCTTGAGGGGCCATGTCAACCTGTACATGGGGCGCAGCGAGCCCGAGCTATGGGCGGTGGCCAATCCGTTCATGAGGGAGTTCGAAAAGCAGTTCGGCTCCCTGGAATGCCGCGACATAGCGGCCCGCCGTTTCGGCAGCAGGAAGGAGCTGGCCGAACACATGGTCGCCTCGGAGACCTGTGCCGGGGTCAAGGACTGGTGCCGGGCGCGGGCGACGCAGCTCATCTCCGCCAACACCGTCTTTTCGGCCTGAGGGGGAGAGTCGTGGGCGAGGCGTTACAACACGCCGCGCGACTGCGCTTGGCCCGGGCGTTCGCGTGGATGGTGTTTGGGCACGCTCAAAGGGGCGCTTCGCCGCGGCATGGAGGGCCGTTATGAGAGAAAGCGATGAGCGCGATAAGCGAAGCGGGCGCGATGAGCGCGACAGGGATCTCATGCGCCTGGTGGATCGTTACCGCGACGCGCTGGAGGACATCAGGCGCATGAAGTTGCGCGCGGCCTCGCTGGGTGGTTCCGCCGCCGCGTTGAGGATGGGGGATGAGCTGGCTCGCAGGTCAGAGGAGCTCGAGGAGATCGAGCGTGAGATAGAGGAATTGCGCGCGCGGATCATCGATAAGCAAACCGAGATAAGCGGCCTGGAGAAAGAAAAAGGCGGGAGGCAAGGAGGGCGAAGGTGAAAAGCAGGATCCCCGGCATTCTCGGCATAGAGCACCCCATTCTGCAAGGGGGCATGATCTGGGTCTCGGACGCGCGGCTTGCGGCCGCTGTTTCCGAGGCCGGCGGCCTTGGGGTCATCGGCGCGGGGGGCATGCCTCCCGAGACGGTGGAGGAGGAGATAAAAAGGGCCAGGAAACTCACCTCCCGGCCCTTCGGGGTGAACATCCCCATCCTCAGCCCCTTCGGCGAGGGGGTGTTCGAGGCCGCGGCGCGCATGGGGGTTCCGGTCCTCACCACCTCGGCGGGCAATCCCATGACCTTCACCGCGCGGGCCAAGGAAGCGGGGATGAAGGTGGTGCACGTGGTCTCCAACGTGCGCATGGCGCTCAAAGCCCAGGAGGCCGAGGTGGACGTCATCGTGGCCGAGGGCTACGAGGCGGGTGGGCACAACGGGTTCGACGAGCTGACCACCATGGCCCTGGTGCCCCAGGTGGTGGACGCCGTCGAGGTCCCGGTAGCGGCGGCGGGAGGTATCGCCGACGCCCGCGGCATGGTGGCGGCCTTCGCCCTGGGCGCGGAGGGCGTGCAGCTGGGGACCCGCTTCCTTGCTTCCACGGACAGCCCTGCCCACCCGCGCTACAAGGAGCTCATACTCTCGGCGGGCGACTGCTCCACGGTGATCACGGGGCGGGCTTTCGGGCCGGTACGCGTGTTGCGCAACAAGCTGGCGGAGATGATCCTGCAGGCGGAGAGGGAGGGCATGCCCCCCGAGAAGGTGCAGGAGATGATCGGCTCCGGCCGCTCCGTAAAAGCTTGCCTGGAGGGTGACCTCGACGAGGGCTCCTTCATGAGCGGTCAGGTGGCGGGGATGATAAGGGAGCTCAAAAGCGCCCGCGAGATCATCCAGGAGCTCGTCACGGGATACCAGCGCATAGTGGCCGAACTTTAAAGTCCGGTCAGGCAGCGAGTTATGTGTTATTGATATGCGATTTTCCTTTTGATCGGGGGCGATGTCGACGCGTTTTAAGGATCGTGGAACGCGCCAAAAGCGGCACGCGCGACCATGCGTCACAGGAAAGCTTCGGGTGAAAAGGCCGGAGGGAAGGGATCCTGACCTACCGTGAAGCTGGCGAAACAAGCCTACAGGAGCATATACGAAAAAGAGGACGAGCACTGGTGGTTCCTGGGCCGCCGCAAGGTGCTGGGCGCCCTGCTGGACGGCCTGGAACCGGGCGGGGAATGGCGCATCCTGGATGTCGGCTGCGGCACGGGGGGAAATTTCGCCTTCCTGTCCCGGTACGGGGAGGTGGAAGGGTGCGACTATTCGGAGGAGGCGGTGCGTTTCTGCCGGCTGAGGGGTGGAGTGCCGGTCAAAGAGGCTAGCATCTACGAGCTGCCGTACCCGGACGAATCCTTCGACCTCGTCACCTGCCTGGACGTCATAGAGCACCTGCGACTGGACCTGCCCGCTTTCCTCGAGCTTAAGCGGGTGGCGAAAAAGGGGGGACGACTGCTGGTGACCCTCCCAGCTGGTCCGGGGCTCTACAGCGATTTCGACTGCCTTGCCGGACACCTGCGCCGTTACACCCTTCCCGAGGTGAAGCTGCTCATGCGGGAGAGCGGGTTGGAGATAGAGAGGCTAACCGGGTACACGGTGCTCGTGCACCCCCTCATCCGCTACTACCGTCGCCGCGGCAGTTTCAGCGGTGGAGATGGTAAATATACCCAGGCCATGGAGACCATCTTCCGGCCCACCAATCGCCTCCTCGAAATGGCGCTGGCATTGGAGGCGCGCCTCGTATCGCGGTGGGACCTGCGGGGCGGGTCGTCCCTCGCCGCGCTGGCGCGCAGGTCCTGACCAAAATCCCGCGTCAAGCGGCCGACCGACCATGCTTTTGGGTTTCCGGGCAAGATGGTTTTACGCGCGTGGCGTTGATGGGCGGGAAGGGACGCGTAAAGCGCGAACGATCGTGGTCATGGCCGAGATCCCGCGGGTGGTGGAGCAGGCGAAGGTCAGACCAGCCCCCGGCTCTTGACAACCAAGATGCCGCGCCTGGCGGGGGTGGCTTCCGGTTGGTTTGCCGGTCGCGAAACGCATCTCCAAGCGCCATGAATATAAAAAGTATTAAGCGCCAGTTAAGATATTTACAACCCGGCGATAAAATTATAGGATGGTGTAGCCGGGCGCGAGTTCGGGGCTTCCAAGGCTTCACATATATTCATGAGATCGGGATGGTGGAATCGACCAAGGAGGGAGAAATGGAGGAAATCAAGGACACCTTCCTGCACCCAGCCGTGCCCCTGGATTTCCAGAACAACTATCGGGTCGGCGCATATATGCAGCGCTACCTCGATGGCTTCAAGGAAAAGAAGATCCTGGGGGCGAAGTGCTCGCAATGCGGCAGGGTGGTAGTGCCGCCGCGCAAGTACTGCGGTGACTGCAACCTGGTCATGGAGGAGTTCGTTGAGCTCCCCCAGGAGGGTACGCTGGAGAACTTCACCGTGGGCCATGTCGTCCTGGAGAAGGGGCAGTTGAACAGGGCGGAAGCCCCATACGTCATCGGCATGGTCAAGCTTGATGGAGCGAGCAACGCCCTGCTGGCCAGGCTGCAGGTGGCCCCCGCAGACGCCAGGACGGGCATGAAGGTGAAGGCGGTTTGGCAGGACCAGGTCGAGGGGGAATATTCGGACCTCGACTGCTTTGAGCCGGCATAGGGAGTGACGCGCATGGATAAGAAAGTGGCGATCGCGGGATTCAGGATGGCCGCCGCCCCCGACCTGGAGACCACGCGCGAGCGGCTGGTCTTCGATCTCTCCAAGGGGCTCCTGGACGACCTTGGCATCGACCGCGACGCGGTGGACAACTTCGTCCTCTGCTCCAACGACTTCATGGACGGGAGGACCATCTCCCACGTCTTTCTGGGGCCCCCGGCGGGCGGGTACATGAAGGACCAGACCAAGGTGGAGATGGACGGGCTTAACGCCATGATCTACGCGACCATGGGCATCATCTCCGGACAGTATGACGTGACCATGGTCCTGGCCATGAGCCTGACGGGGTCCCAGGCAAGCCCCTACCTGTACACCGATTATTCGCTGGATCCAACCTACGACCGCCAGCTCAAGCTGCTCAACGAGCTCTCGGCGGCGGCCTTGGAAGCGAAGAGCTACCTGGCGGCGAATGGCTACTCGGAGGAGCTCCTGGACGTGGTGGCTTCGCAGAACCTGGGCAACGCCGCCGCCAATCCCGGCCAGGCGCGGCGCATTGACGGGGTCAGCAGGGAGAAGGTTAAGGCATCGCCGTACTACTACGAGCCCCTGCGGGAGCTGCACTGCTATCCTCCCACGGATGGGGGCTGCGCCATGATCCTGGTCTCGGAGAGGAAGGCGAAGGAGCTCACCGATAAGCCGGTGTGGGTGCTGGGTATGGGCCGCAGCACGGACACCTACTTCCTGGGCGACCGCGACCTCTCCACCTCCCTATCCGCGGCACAGGCGGCCGAGAGGGCGTACGCCATGGCGGGCATAAAGGACCCCAGGGGGGAGGTCGCCTTGGCCGAGATCATGTCCCTCTTCGCCCACCAGGAGCCGCTCCTGGCGGAGTCCATGGGCTTGCTGGAGAAGGGCAAGGCCGCGGCCGCCTACGAGTCGGGCGAGACCGCCGTCAGCGGCAAGATGCCCCTGAACCCCTCCGGAGGCCCCCTGGGAGGACACCCCCTCTGCGCATCGGGGCTCATCCGCGCCGCGGAGGCGGCACGCCAGCTCAGGGGCGAGGGGGGCGACAACCAGGTTAAGAAGGATGGCGTTGCCCTGGTGCACGGCCAGGACGGGGTGTGCGCCCAGCAGAGCGCCGTAGTCATCCTGGGGACCTGAGGAGGTGATGGAGATGCGTAACGTCGGGATCGTCGGCATCGGGTACACTCCCGTTTTCGTCAGCAAGAGGAAGGACGTCAGCATAGCCGAGATGATCTCCGAGGCGGTGGACGCGGGGCTCAAGAACACGGGGCTCAAACCGGAGGACATAGACGCCTACGTATTCGGCAACATGGCCACATTCGAGGGCGTGAACATGCCCCACCTCTGGGCCACCGAGTACATGCACGCCAGGGGAAAGCCCATCATGCGCTTCGCCACCGGCGGGACTATCGGTATGGCCGCCTTCCACGGCGCTTATTACCACGTGGCCTCGGGGATGGCGGACATAGCCATGGCGGTGACCTACGAGAAGCATTCCGAGGGGGATGCCCAGGTGGGGCTGATGGGCATCATCACCCCCGAGGTCATGGCCATGCTGGCGGCTGGCATAGACGTCACCGGCCAGAGCGGCATGGGAGCCATCGGGGGAGGGAGCGCGGGTGGCATCTCCTTCCAGGCATCCTCCTACCTGCACCGCTCCGGGGCGAGCATCGAGCACATCGACGCCATGGCGGCGCTGGAGAGGCGCAACGCCGCCAAGAACCCCTATGCCCACCTCAAGGACCCCGAGGCCACGGCGGAGAAGATCGCCCAGACCCCCATGGTCTCCTGGCCCATACGTTTCGGGCATATCTGCCCCACCACCGACGGGGCCACGGTGTGCATCGTGGCTTCGGAGGAGAAGGCGGCGAAGATAGCGGACAAGGTGGCCTGGGTGCTGGGGGTGGCCAACTGCGCCTCCGACGCCACCACCGCTAACCTCATCGAGAGCCAGATCACCGACCCCGCGGAGCAGCTGCCGGCGATCATCGCCTCCAAGAAGGCCTGCGAGCGGGCGGGGATCGAGGACCCCAAGAAGGAGATCGACTACGTCGAGATCTACAACGGCTTCGCCCACCAGACCCTCATGTATCTGGAGAAGGTAGGCATGTGCGAGGTTGGGGAAGCCCACAAGCTCCTGGAGGCGGGAGAGCTGGAGATTAACGGCCGCTGTCCGGTCAACGCCTCCGGAGGAGTGGTGAGCACGAACTCCATCGGCACCTCCGCCCTTAACCGCGTCACGGAGTGCGCTTTGCAGGTCATGGGGCAGGCGGGGGAGCGCCAGGTGGAGAAGGAGGTGCACAAGGCCATGGCCCACGGCTGGGGAGGCCTCATGCAGTATTGCACCATCACCATCCTGGGCGACAAGCCCAAGAAGCTGTAAAGGAGGGGAAAGATGGAAGAGACCAAGGTCGTCACCGGCGCGTGGGAGCTCTCCACCTTCAAGTTCAACATCGAGGGCAGGGGCTTGCAGCTCATGCTCAAGCACATGAAGGACCGCAAGCTCATGGGCATCAAGTGCCATAAGTGCGGCACCGTCTACCTGCCCGGCCCCTTCTACTGCCGCAAGTGCCATATCAGGATAGACGAGCCCGCGGAGGTCAGCGACCACGGGCAGGTCATGACCTTCACCATCGGCTACGCGGACGTGCGCGGCAATCCCCTGGACGAGCCGCGCCTCGCCCCCATCGTGAAGCTCGACGGCTGCGATTCCTGGATCATGGGCGTATTGCAGGGGTGCAAGCCCGAGGACGTGCACGTGGGCATGCGGGTCAAGGTGCACTGGGCGGAGGAGACCACCGGCTCCCTGCAGGACATGCAGTACTTCGTGCCGGAATGAGACAAAGGCAACCGAGGGCGCGGGTACCCGCGCCCTCTTTTGTGTGCCGGGCATGGCCGGCAGCTCGGGGGTGAAAGTCCCCTGTCCAACCTGACGGAGGTGAAGGACTAGCGAAGCGCAAGGGCTCAATCGCGAGGTTGAGTCTGAAGGAAGCGCAGGAGCAAAACC
>JABLXL010000070.1 GCA_013178005.1 Actinomycetota bacterium | reverse complement strand
GTGACGGAGGTGAAAAGTAGATGATAGAGGAGGCGACGGCGCGACGCGTGCTCCGAAAGGCCCTCTCCTCGGGCGGGGATTTCGCCGAGCTCTTCTTGGAGAGGAGGCACGGATACAGCCTGAGGCTTGAGGAGGAGAAGGTCGAGGACAGCTCCTCCGGAAGCGAGGTGGGAGCCGGGGTGCGCGTCATGCGGGGCGAGTCGGTGGCTTACGCCTACACCAACGACATAAGCGAGGCCTCGCTGCTCGAGACGGCGTCGGCAGCGGCGGCCGCCTCGCGGGGCGGGGGCTCCGTGCTCGTGAGCCTGGAGAAGCCCCTCTCCCTCCTCCCCGTCCTGGAGGAACACCCGGTGGAACTGGACATCGACTCGTTTCCGCGCGAGGAGAAGATCGAGCTGCTGAGGCGCGCCGACCAGGCCGCACGCGAGGCCGGACCACACGTGGTTCAGGTGGTGGTGCTGCTGGGAGACGGCAGGCAGGAGGTGATGGTGGCCAACTCGCTGGGAGAGATGGCATACGACCTGCGCGTGCGCGTGCGCCTCGTGGTCCAGGTGGTGGCGTCAAAGGACGGCGAGATACAGACGGGACACGAGACGCCGGGGATACTGGGCGGATACGAGCTTTTCCGCGACTTCCCGCCCGAGGAGGCGGGAAGGGTCGCCGCGGCGCAGGCCCTTACCATGCTGGAGGCCCGCCCCGCTCCCTCGGGCCCCATGGCGGTGGTCATCGCCAACGGCACGGGCGGGGTCCTTTTCCACGAAGCGTGCGGGCACAGCTTGGAGGCGGACGCCGTTTACAAAAAAGCGTCGGTCTTCGCGGGAAAACTGGGAGAAAAAGTGGCCTCGCCGCTGGTAAACGCCTACGACGATGCCACCCTGGTCAACCGCTGGGGGTCCTTTTCATACGACGACGAGGGCGCGAGGGCGGAACGCACCCCCCTCATCGAGGAAGGGGTTCTATGCGGCTTCATCAATGACCGCAGGCGTTCCCTGCGCGATGGCGTGCCCCCCACGGGCAACGGGCGCCGCCAGTCCTACCGCTTCATACCCATCCCGCGCATGACCAACACCTATATCGAGAAAGGAACCGCGAAAAGGGAGGAGATAATAGGCGACACGCCCCTGGGGCTGTACGCCCTGAAGCTGGGCGGCGGCGAGGTGAACCCGGTCACGGGGGATTTCATCTTCGCCGTCACCGAGGGATACATGATCCGGAACGGCGAGGTTGCCGAGCCGGTGAAAGGGGCGACCCTCATCGGCAACGGGCCGCGGGTGCTGCTGGACATCGATGCCGTCGCCGACGACCTGGATTTCGACACCGGGATGTGCGGCAAGGAAGGCCAGGCGGTCCCGGTGTGCACCGGGCAACCCACCCTGCGGGTTCGGGAGATGGTGGTGGGCGGGACCTCGGAGGTGATGTAGATGCGGCGCGAAGCGGACCTGCTGGCCCTGGCCCGGGAATGGGTGGAGCGCGGCAGCGCCCTGGCGGGGAAAGGGGTGGACCTTGAGGTTTTCGTGCAGGAGCACCGCGGGATGACCGTCAAGGCCTTCGGCGGCGAGGTGGAGGGGCTGCGCTATTCTCACAGCCGCGGGGTGGGGGTGCGTGCGCTGCGCGGCGGGCGCCTCGGTTATTCCTACTGCACCGGACTGGAATGGGAGGGCGTGAAAAGGGCGGTGGAGGAGGCCGCGGCCAATTCCCTCTATGGAACCCCTGACCAGAACAACCTCCTCCCGGGCCCGGCCGCGTACGCGGAGGAGGGCCTGGGCATCTACGACCCCGAAGTGGAGGAGACGGACTCCGTGCGCAAGGTGGAGATGGCCCTGGAGCTGGAGCGGCTCACCCTGGCGGAAGACGAGCGCGTCGTCCAGGTGGAGACGGCGGTCTACGCGGACGCGGTGGCGGAAGTGGCCGTGGCCAGCACCGCGGGCGTGGCGGGCCACTACCGTTCCTCGGATTGCTACTGCTACGTGTACCCCATGGCCAGGGAGGGGGAAGAATACCAGACCGGCTTCTCCTTCGACGTGGGGGTGAGGCCCTCCGAGCTCGATCTTTCCCGGGTGGCGGAGGAGGCGGCTGAGCGCGCGGTTTGCCTATTGGGGTCGAAGAGCATGCCCTCGCGGCGCACCACCATAATCCTCGACAGCTTCGTCGCCGCGGAGTTCCTGGGCATGCTGGCGGCGGCCCTCTCCGCCGAAGCGGTGCTCAAGGGGCGCTCCTTCCTGGCGGGGAAACTGGGAGAGCAGATAGCCGACCCCAAGATCACCCTGATCGACGACGGGCTGCTCCCCGGCGCCCCCTCCACGGCTCCCTTCGACGACGAGGGGGTTCCGTCGCGCCGCAAGGAGCTCATCTCCGGGGGAGTCCTGCGGGGGTATCTCCACAACACCTACACCGCCGCCCGCGCCGGGACGGTGAGCACCGGCAACGCCAGCCGCGGGAGCTTCCGCGACCGCCCGCGGGTGGGAGCCACCAACCTTTTCCTGGAGCCCGGAAAGGGGGGCAGGGAGGAGATCATGCGCGAGGTGGGCGAAGGAGTGCTGGTGCTCCAGGTGGTGGGAGCGCACGCGGGGGCGAACCCCGTCTCCGGAGAGATATCCCTGGGGGCGGTGGGGATGCTGGTGGAGAACGGCGCCCCGCAGCGTCCCCTCCGCGAGATCACCCTGGCCGGCAAGGCGCTGGAATTCCTTTCCAACACGGTGGCGGTGGGAGAGGACCTGCGCTTCCTGCCCTTCGAGGGCAGCCTCGGCGCCCCCACGGTGGCCGTAGAGGGGGTCATGGTATCGGGCCGGGGATGAGCGGTTTTCCTCTCGGTCTTTTTCTTTAAAACGCTTCAAGGTCGAGGGAGTCACGGCATCGGGCCGGGGATGAGCGCGCCGGCTCAATAAGGCCGGATATCGGTGCCCAGGGGCAAGGTTGCCGTTCCTATGGCCAGGCTCCAGCGCGAGACGCGGTCCCAGGGGCGCATGGCGATGAAGGGGAGCAGCCATATGAAATACCAGGGCATGTAGTAACTGGTTGTGACCAGGTAGGCGAGGATCACGATAAAGAAGCATTGCGGCAGCTCCTCCGGGGAACGGGCGCGGCGCGGGGCGTACCACAGCGCGGCGAGGAAGAGCGGGAGCAGAAGCAGTTTGGCAAGCGCGCTTCCCAGGGTTCCGGCGGCTCCCGTGGGCACGCGCAAGACGAAGTGGAACAGGGAGGAGAACGCATAGGAGATAAGCCCGCCCATGCTGGAAAAATTGTTCAACTGGAGGTTGCGCAGGGTGGAGCTGAAAGTGCGGAAGCCCACCCAGTAAGGAAGGAAGCAGAGCGCGCAAAGCAGGAAAAAGACCGCCAGGTGGAGGGCGATCACCCTCGTCTTCTCCCTCCATCCCCGCCGTTTCGAGGCGAGGTGGATCAGGTAGGCGATCACCAGCAGTACGGTGATGTATTTCACCAGCACGGACAGGCATAGGAAGACGAAGCCCGCCCAGTGCCTCCTCTTTAAAAGGAAGAGCATCCCCATCAGCACCAGGGTCATCATCATCAGGTCGTTGTGGCCGCCTCCCACGCCGATGGCCAGGGCGATGGGGTTCCATGCATAGAGCATGGTCCCGAAGCGTTGGCGACGTGGCGCCAACCGCCCGAGGATGAGCCAGAGTATGACCACGTTGGCGATGTGGAAGGCGGCCATGGCCCCCTTGAAGGCGAAGACGTTCGCGGTGATGCCCGTTCCCACCGCCTTGCTGAGCAGGGTGGAGAAGATGGTATGCAGGGGCCCGTAGACGATGGCGGTGTTCTTCCAGTTGAGGCTGGTGTAGATCATTAGCTGGTCGGAGCTGAAGCGTTGCGGGGTGATGATGTAAGGGTTGTCATGATAGTGGGCGGCTATTTTGCCATAGAAGATATTGGAAAATACATCCTTGCTCGCCAGGGGCGGGATGAAAGTCAGGAGCAGGCATATGAGGATGGTGAGAGAGAGGATGGAAAACAAGCCCTTGTCGCCGCGCCGCTCGAAGATGAGCACCGCCCAGGCGTAGGCTATAAGGAGCAGGGCGAGCAATGCGATGCCCGTGATCACCAGTTGGAGGTGGGTGGCCCGGCTGACGCCCACCATGCGCAGCAGTTCGCTCAGGTACCGGTTGCGCTGTACCGCTTCCTGTATGGGGGAAAGCTTTCCCAGCGTGCCGTCGGGGGCGAGGGAAACCAGGGCGATAACGGCGTAGAGGGCTACGGTCACGACGGCCATCCCCAGGTATCCCAGCTCGGAGGACAGGGAAGCCGCCCACCTCTCCCATGGCGATCCATGTCCCGGCGCGGTTTGCAAGGCCACCACCCCGGCGTCAGTCCGGCTTTGGCGCCGAGTCGGCCTCGAGGCTCTCGAGGTCGGGAAGGGGAAAGGCGCGCACGAACCCATCGGGCGAGGCGGCGTAAACGCGTCCGTGAGCTATCACTGGAGCGGAAGCCAGGCCGGAGGTCAGCGCCAGCGCTCCCCGCATCGTCCCCGCATCGACGAGATACGCCTCCCCGCGCTGGTTGAAGGCGCATACCAGGCCGCCTAGGGAGAAGACGGACCCCTGGAGGAGGTCGCGTCCCCTGAAACCCCAGAGTTCCTTGCCGTCCTGTACAGAGATGGCGGCCAGGGTATCGCCGCGCGAGCAGGCGTAGAACACGCCGTCCCCGGCCGGCGCCAGCCATACAAAGCCCGGAAGTTTCAGGGACCAGGCCAGCCCGCCCCCGCTCTCGTCCAGGGCGTAGACGCGTCCATCGATGCTGGCGAAGACGACCTTCCCGGCGGAGAGGAAAGGCGAGGAGAAGACGATGTTAGAGGCCTTGAAGGACCATAGCTCCCCCCCCGTCGCCCGGTCCAGGGCGTACACCTCGCGTCCGTACCCGCCCAGGTAGACGGCATGCGCTCCCGCGGCGGGCGCCGACGGCGTCCAGCTTTCCGAATCGTGCACCCAGAGCAGGGCGCCGTTGCGGGCGTCGAGGGCGTATACGCGGTGTTGAAGGTCGTACACGGAATCGTTATCGGAGGTGACCAGCACCATACCGTCGCTCACCACCGGCCGGGCGAGGATCTCCCCTTGCGCGGTGAAGTACCAAAGCAGGGTTCCGCTGCCGGAATCAAGGGCATAGAGAACGTGGTTGACGGCGCCCACGTACAGCACCCCGGATCGCACGGTGGGCGGGGCCGAGATCCAGACCCCGAGGTCAAGGCTCCATGCGGTGGCGCCCGTGGCGGCGTCCACCGCCATAACCCGCCCGCGGGACGAGGCGAGGTAAAGGCGGCCTCCCTCCTCGTCCATGTATGGGCTGCCCTCCATGGCCAGTTCCCAGGCCGGAAAGAGGCGGTAAAGCCTCAGCGCCGCGATGTTTTCCAGGGAATCCCTCACCGCGCGGTAGGCCGTCGAGCCGAGGGCGCGGGAGTGCTCCGTCACCGCCGGGACGTTTCCGTCCGATCCGCGCGCTCCCAGGGAGACCTGGACGAGGAAGAACGCCCCCACGACTATGAGGACGAGCAGGGAAACGGCTTTGAGAAACATCACCGGCGCTTTTCTGGATATAACTACCATCTCACCCATGTCTCCCGCCGCCCGCGCAGCTCATTCGCCCCGCTCCCGTCTATCCTTCGGCCGCCACGAGGTCTTTTCCTCCGTCCAGTGGCGATGTCGCAGACGTCGTCAACCTCGCTCGATTGCACCCCCCGCCCTCACCTCATCCCATATTAGATCCGCGAGGCGCCGGGTGGTTCCCCCACCCAGCAGGAACTTGCCCCGCAGCGCCTCCCTCCATAGCTCCGGCTTCATTGTGCCGTGAAGGGAACCCGGCAGGCCCGCGCTTGAAATCGCATCCTCCCAGGTAAGGATCACCAGGGTGGGCGGGGATCCCTCCGTGGTTAAGGGCATGCGCGCTCGGGAGACCATCAGCGCCTCTCCGCCCGCGCCCCCGGCCAAACCTTTGCGCGCGAGGAGGAAATACGTGACCCACAGGGACAGGAGGAGACCGGCCGCGGGGCCCGATATAAACTTCCACCGCACGCCGAAGGCCACGGTGACCACGGTGGCAAGGGTCGCGCAAGCGATAAACACCGGAGCCCAGACGGCGATGGCTCTGCGCGCGGCGCGCGAGTCCCACGGGCGGTTGCGGACAAGGGAAGACAATATATCAAGGGGAGTGTTGGAGAGCATGGCGTCGCCGGCGAAACCGCCTTCCGCCGCGGGTACTACGGGAGCCACGGCCAGGAGCTTGCGCGGTCCGTAGGCCTCCTCAAGGCGTGGGCGCGCTCGCAGCGCCGCGTTGGCGCACCAGCCCAGGCCGAGGAAGTTCTCCCCCCCGGCGTCCAGGCCTCGTTCCCGCTGGAGGCGGGAAAGCATCCGCGTCATCTCCCCCTCTCCCGGCCACTCCTCCGCGTCCCCCTCTCCCATGCCGGAGCGGGGGAGAAGGGACAGCATCCCCCCCGCCGTGGGGAGAGAGGCATGGAGCGCCCGCAGCAGGGCCTCGCTACCTTTTCCCGGCTCCGCGAACACCACCAGGTTCCTGCCCTTTTCCCCCCAGGTTCCGGAGAGCATGGCCTTTCCCTCCGGGAACTCGATGGTCTCCGGATCCCGCTTCCCGCTCCCCGCCCCGCCGCTCCTGGCGAAGCGGCGAAGCCATTCGGCCAGCGAGGCGAGTAGGGCGGTGGCCACCGCCGCGGCTACCACGCCCAGCGCCAGGCAGACCAGGCTCATCAGCGCCTCGATGTTGCGCACGTTGCGGTGAAGGGGATCGCTGAAATACCAGGCATATCCGAAGATGATCAACGCCGCTCCGAGAGCGTTGTTGACGTTGGCGCGAATCCGCCCGCCGTAGATGCTGAGCCCGTGCCAGCCCCTGCGCGCCGCCGCTATCTGGATGATCCCCAACGCTACGAGGAAACAGAAGAGAAAGGTCTCGAAGACGTCTTCGTAAAATATCTCCTGCATGATCATCCTTTCGGAACCGGGACCTCGCCGTGTTCGCGGCGGTGACGGGAACGCATGCGCGGGATCATCTCCTCATGCTCATGGAAGATCGGAGAAGGCTCTCCGCCCCGTTCACCAGGGCCACGAAGGGTCGGCTTAAGAAGTCGAAACGGTGGACGATCCAGGCGCTGGCGGCGGCGAGGAGCGCGCCCGCCAGCACGTCCCCCGGGTAATGCACGCCGCAGAAAACGCGAGCAAACGACATGAGCAGCGCGGGGGGCAAGAACCACCACCCGAACCGGCGGTCCGAGAACCAGGCCGAGAAGAAGAAGGTGAAGGAAGCGGTGGCGGGATTACTGGGAAACGACCAGTCCGTGGGCCGGTAGAAAAGGAGGTTTACATGGTGGTCCACGAAAGGCCTCGGCCGGTGTATGAGCGTCACCGCGAGCTGGAGCAGGGCCGAGGAGACGGCGATGGCCATGAATATGCGCACCGCCGCGGCAAGGTTATCGCGGTCGCCACGGCGATCGCGTCCTCGTAAGGCCATCACCAGGACGAGAAACCCAAGGGTGAAGGGCACCAGGTGGTCGTTGCAGAAAGCCTGCATCGCCGAGTCCAGCAGGCTGTTTTTGCCCGCCAGCCCGTTTATCCAGGTGAAGAAGGTATAATCCAGGTTGAGGAGCCAGTGCAAGGAAACCTCCCGGCGCCGCCTGCCCCGCCTACCGGGGCTGGAGTAATTATACACGCTGCGCGCGCCGGGGAATCCCCCGGCGGCTCTTTAGCTGGCGCGAGCACCTTTCCGCCGAGGGAGGAAGGAGGGGCGGAGCCGGCTTGAGAAGTATTTTCGAAAAGTCCCTCGGATGATACGGGGTGGCGGAACGTGAGAAAGGGCAACAAGGCCAAAGGAAGAGCGGGAAAGGCGATACTGGCGGTCGCCCTGGCGACGGCAGCGGCATGTGCCGTGCTGCTCGTAGACCCGTGGGGTTGGTTCGACGCCTCCCCCGAGGCCGCGGTGGAGGTAGGGGCCTTCCCGGGGGTGGAGGCGCCATCCACGTTGCCGCCCGCGGAGCCGCTGTCGACCACCCCCTTCAATGTCCTCATCCTGGGCCTTGACCACGGGGCGGGGCGTTCGCAACAGGGAAACGAGCGCAGCGACGTGATGATGGTGGCCCACGTGGACGAGGCCAGGGGCAAGGCGTGCTTGCTCTCCATCCCCCGGGACAGCTACGTGGCCGTGCCGGGGCACGGCACCAGGAAGATAAACGAAGCCTATCCGCTGGGGGGGCCGGAGCTGGCGGCGGAGACGGTGGAGATGCTCACGGGCCTCGATATCCGCAACTACGTGGTCATGGATTTCGATGAGTTCGCATGGCTGGTGGACCTCTTCGGGGGGGTGCAGGTCACCCTGGACGAAGCCATCATGGACCCCAAGCTGGGCATCATTCCCGCCGGGAGCCAGGTCCTGGACGGGCAGCAGGCCTTGATCATGGCGAGGTCCAGGGATTATCCCGAGGGGGACCTGGAGCGAGCACGCCAGCAACAGAGGCTGGTGATACAGGCCCTCTACAAGGGCAAGGCGCTGGCGGGCGGACCGGGAGCGGCTTGGTTCCTCTCTGTCGCCCTGGAGCGCCTGGAGACCGACCTCACCCGCGACGAGGTCATTCGGCTGGCACGCGAGTTCGCCGCCTTCCCCGTGGTTGACGTGCAGGGGGGCGTACTCCCCGGACGCAACGGCGCGACGGGGGGAGCGAGCGTTTATTTCGTTGACCAGCAAGGCACGCGCGCGCTGGTAGATTCCATCGAGAACTCGTGCTCCATTCCGCAGGAATTCCGTTGAGGAAAGCAATGAGGATAAAGCTGGACCTCCACGTGCACACCGTGCATTCCTTCGACGGCACCATAGAACCGGAGGGGCTGCGGGCGGCGTGCCGCGAGAGGGGGTTGGCGGGGGCGGCGGTGACGGATCACGATTCCCTGCGGGGAGGACTGGAGTTCGCGGCGGAGCTGCCCGACCTCCTCATCGTTCCGGGTTCTGAGATAAGGAGCGCGGAAGGGGAGATAATCGGTCTTTTCCTGCATGAGGACGTCCCCCCCGGCCTTTCCGCCCCGGAGACCATGCGCAGGATACATGCCCAGGGAGGATTGGTGCTCATCCCCCATCCCTTCGACCTGGTGAAGCTGAGGAGGATGACCGCCCGCCGCCTCCTGGAGCTGCGCGAGCACATAGACGCCATCGAGGGCATGAACGGCAAACCACGCTGGTGGTTCGCGAACTCCACCGCGCGCAGCTTCGCGGTGGAGCATGGATTCGCGGTAACGGGAGGGAGCGACGCGCACAAGGCCGAACACGTGGGCCTGGCCTATACCGAGATGGAGGAATTTGCCACTCCCGCTGAGTTCAGGGCGGCGCTGAGAAGCGCCGAGCCCGGCGGTAAGCGCTATAGCCCTTGGGCATCCCAGCTGGACCGCTGGCGGGCCAGAGCTAGAAGGGATGTTCCCTGACGGGGCGCCAGCCGCACCCCCCACGGGCGGGATGTTTCCCCGCGCCGGCTCTAGTCGAAAAACCCTTCCGGGGGCTCCAGATCCGGCGGCATCTCGAGTTCACCGGACTCCAGCGGGGGCAGCGGCTCCAGGCGATCCTCGAGGCGAGGTATTTTCACCCTTCCCGGTGGGGGCTCGGTGGGCAGGTCCAGGGGGGGCATCTCCAGCGGGGGGACGGATCGTGCCGGCTCGACCTGGGGGCCGGGCTCCGGCATGGCATATGAAGGCGGCTCGGGCTGGGGCTCGAAGAAGGGAGCGGGCTCGGGCATGGGAGGGGGAACGGCCTCCGCGGGCGCCACCAGCTCCTCCGCCGCGGGAGCCGCCTTGGCCGCTTTCTTGGCCGCCTTCTCCTCCTCGCGCAGGCGCTTCGCCTCCTCTTTCTGCAGCCGCGCCAGCTCCTTCTTGCTC
>JABLXL010000007.1 GCA_013178005.1 Actinomycetota bacterium | reverse complement strand
GACGGTCCCGAAAACCTGGAGAGGCTCACCGGACGCGGTGCGTGCGTGCCGGACATGGAGAGGATGATCGCCGAGTTCTACGAGCTGGCCGGACTGGACGAGGATGGAAAGGTCCCGCCGGAGAAGGCGCGGTAGGATAAGAAAAGGCCGATAGGGGGAACGCCCGCCGAAAGCGGCTTCGCTCCCCCTTTTCGCGCCTGGGAATAACGCGGCATCGATGGCCCTGTTTCGCCCCCCTTTTTCGCCGCCCAGCACGAAAACAAGGGCCATGCCACTAAACGATAAGGGGAGCGCCCGCCGAAAGCGGCTTCGCTCCCCCTTTTCGCGCCTGGGAATAACGCGGCATCGATGGCCCTGTTTCGCCCCGCTTCTTCGCCGCTCAGCACGAAAACAAGGGCCATGCCACTAAACGATAAGGGGAACGCCCGCCGAAAGCGGCTTCGCTCCCCCTGTTACGCTTGACTGAGAGGCTCCCTATGGCTTTTCCCTTCGGAGTCGGCCCGGAAGCCCTACGCTCAATAGCCTCCTGCGATCAGCCCAGGAGGTTGGCCACATAGATGGCGCTGCCGGAGGCCTGCTCGGTGCCCACGCCGCGGGCTCCCGCATCCGCCCCCACCAGCCACAGGTCCTTGACCGGCGTCCACGGGGTGGGCTTGTGAATTCCCGTCTGGCCCACGCACTGCGCGAGCCCGATGCACTCTCCCGTCGGCTTGCCGGTGATGGAGGCGGTGTGCGCGATATGGGTGCGCATCTTCCATTCCACGTGCTGCTCCATGCGCGGGAAGATCTCGAACAGCCTCCTTTCGGCCACGTCCAGGATGCGCTCGCACTGCTCCACGTTCTCCTTGGTGACCTCGATGGGCCCGGGCACGCCGCAGATGACGAGCTGCTTTCCCGGAGGGGCGGCGTAGGGATCCCATTCCGAGGGCATGGGGGTGAAGAGGAAGGGGTCCTCCGGCACCCCGCCTTCGTCTATGTAGTCGAACATGTGGTCGGGATCCACGTTGGGGATGTTGAAGAAGCTGGGGGCGGGGATATCGACCACCCTGCGGTCAAGGCCGTACTTGATGGTTATGAAAGAGTACGAATAGCGCAGGTCCTTGACGTAGGAGACGTATTCCTCGGGGAAGTTCTCCTCTCCCGCCATCTCCAGGGTGCGCTTGATGCCGGCGTTGGAGATGACCACGTCCGCCTCGATGGTCTCGCCCTCGCCGGTCTCGACGCCCCGGACCTTTCCCTCGCGCACCAGGATGCGCTCCACCTCGCATCCCAGACGCAGAGTGCCCCCGTCACGCTGGAAGGCGCGCAGGAAGGCGCCCGGGATCTCGCGCGAGCCGCCGCGGGGTACCCCAAGGGTTTTCTTGCGGAAGGCGTTGGCGAAACACCACAGGAACTCGCCCGCGCTGACCTGCTCGTAGGGCACCACGGTTAGGAGCATGGAAAGGGCGGCCATCCCCTGCAGGGGAGCCCAGTCGTCGGTGATGCGGTGCAGGAATTCCTGCATGGTGATCTCGTCCAGTTCCGCCAGGTAGGAGGGATTGAGGCGCGCGATCTTCACCACCGCCATCAAGGTCTCCAGGGGGGAGTTCTTGCGCGAAGCGCGGTAGACCTCGCGCTCGAGCTCCCTGCTCATGCCACCGCCGCCGAGGATTCTCGAGGCCATTTCCTTGGCCATGGTGAGATTCGCCCGGAAGTTGGCGAAGGGCATGCGTGGGTCGGTGAGGCTCTGGTACAGGTTCATGAAGTTGCGGCCGCCCAGCAGGAGGTGTTCGCTGGGGTTGGCGGTGAGCCACTCCAGGTCTCCCCGCACCATGCGGTTGATGTCCCCGTGCTGGCCGGAGTCGCCCATGGAGAACATGTGCACGCCGGAGTCCACCACGAACCCGTCCTTGGTGAACGACCAGCACTTGCCGCCGTAGAACTGGTTGCGTTCCAGCAGGGTCACCTGGTGGCCTCGGGCCTGGAGCAGCGCCGCCACGCCCGCTCCTCCTGGGCCGGAACCGATAACCACTATCCTCTTCGTCTTGCCGGTGGACATAGCTGACTACCTCGCTTTCATCTTTTCCGACGTGGTCCTGATCACCTGATCAGTGCACGACGTTTGCGTAACCGGGCATCCCGCGTTTCATGATCTCGTGCACCAGCTTTAGGCGGTCGAAACGCATGAAGGCCAGCCTGAAGCCGAGCACCGACAGCGGGGTGGGCTGGAGTTCCATGATACGGGCCAGCGTGTAGGCGGTGGCGAAGACGCGGGTGCAGCGTTTGAACTCACGCCAGGCTCTCTCGCCGTCCTCCACGGCCATGGCGGCGATCCTTCCCGAGACCAGGGCGCCATGCAGGCCGAAAAAGGCCACCGGGTCCATGGCTCCGGCGAGGGTGCCCGCGAGTATTTTGCTGCCTGCGAAGATCCTCGGGGTATGGATGCTAGCCGCGGGGACGGGAAAGGTGAAGGAATTCCAGCGGGGCACCTCGAACCCGGAGAACTTCGCCACCTGTTCCGCGAAGCGATCGCGCCCGGAGAGGGAGATGGGCTTCCTGCGGTTGAAAAGGTGCGCATAGAGGATCCCCCGGAAGGCCGAGGTGTAGCCGTAATCGCTGGTGTAGGTGTCGTGGTACATGTGCACGAAATTGAGGTCGGGATCGCAGGTGCCCTTGTAGGTGAAATGGTGGGAAGTCAGGTAAGGCACGCCGAAGGAATCGAAGCCCTCGAAGTGCAAACCGGTGGCCACTATGGTGTTGGGGGCCAGCCGGGCAAAATCCTCCTGCGATATCACGGGGGTGGAGAAACGGAATTCCACTCCCTCCTCCAGGGCGAGACGGTAAAGGTGTGAATCGAGGCTGCTCTCCCTGGGTCCCCGCTCGAAGAAGTAGGAATTGATGAGGGAAGGGTCGATCCTCAAGGCCTTGCCCCCGGCGATCTCCACCATTTCCCTGATAGGCTCAATTCCCGGGCGGATATCGAACCCCACGTAGCGGCAGATCCCCTCCAGGTCCAGCGGGCTTCCCTGGCCCGATGGGTGGTAGAGGGGGGAACCCCCGATGCGTTCCTCCCGCTCCAGGACGACCACGTCATGGCCGCGCCGCGCCAGGTTGATGGCGGCGGTAAGTCCGGCCAGACCGGCGCCAACGATGGTCACCTCCGACATTTCATCTCCCTCCCATGAAGAACCTAAACCCCGCCAGGACGGAATCCTTCCCAATGTGGCCCGACCATTAAAACCGACTTTCTATCGCTTTTTTGAAAAAGCCCTGTTTACCTGGTAAAACAGTTTAAAAATTCGCCTCTTCTCTCCTTGACACGGCGCGGCCACGAACCTATAATAAACAAAATTATTGTGACTGACTAGTCGTTCATAAAAATATATATATCACGAAGTTAATGTATGTAAACCAGGACACTCACAAGGGGCCCTTGGGGCCTGTTTCCGGCAAACACGCAGGCTAGGTCAGCAGGGATAAGGAGGTAAGCCGATGGTGGCGGCGGATATCATCCGAGAGCTCGAGGAGATAGTCGGAAAAGGCAACGTCTTGCGCGGCGCGTCCGCGCTGGCGGGCTATTTCGAGGACGCGCCGAAGGAGACCAACCTGGTCGCGGTCAGGCCGGCGGATGAGTTCGATCTCGGCGAGGTGGCGGGACTCGCTTCACGCTCCAGGACCCCCATGTACTCGGTGCGCAGGGAGAAAATGGAAACCTCGCTGGCTTCCAGCGACGGGCTCCTTATTGACCTGGGACGCATGGACGGTATCAAGGAGATCGACCGCCGCAACCTCATGGCCCACATCTATGGTGGTGTCACTTACGAGCGCCTGCAGGAGGAGTGCCTGAAGAAAGACTGCAAGCTCCTCCTTCCCGCGGCGGCGCGCTCCCGCTCGGTGCTGCGCTCCTACATCGACCGCGATGTCCTCAACGGCAACGCGGTGTACAGGTTCCCCAACCTATCCATCTTCCACGCCGTTCTGGCGGACGGACGTATCTGGGTGTCGGGATCGCAGCAGATGACCTCCGAGGGCATCGCCGATTTCCGCGAGGACCAGGGACCGCAGTTCTCCCTCTTCTTCGGCGCCTCCGAGGACATCTTCGGGATCCCCTTCTACGGCATCGTTTACACCTACCCGCTGCGCGAGGAGCGCCGCCTGCTCCTCTTCGGTTTCGATCAGGCGGAGCCCGCCTCCCGGCTCGCCTACAAGGTCAACCGGGACGAGCACTGTTTCGAGTGCATCACCGCGAACGCACGCTACCTTTCGGCGCTGTTGGCGAAGAACGCGGGCGAGGCGGAGGAGCTGCGCGGGAAGCTGCCGCCCTGGATCACGGCCATCAGCCTGGAGCACCACGTGGAGTTGGTGGACCTGTGGGAGAAGTACGTAAGGCAGGACGCGGATGCGTTGGGCGCCAAGCCCATAGACGGGGAGCTGGTCGAGCTCGTGGACAAGAAGTTCCACGAGCCCTGGTACATATTCGACCGCGATTACCTGCGCGGCCGCACCAGCGTCATCGACCACTATGATTTCTACGGCAGGGCTCCGGGACTCCTGGCGCGGGTAAGGGAGGTCGCCAAGGCCAAGGGCTACGCCGAAGACGAGGTGGGACAGGTCATGATACCCGTCTATTTCGGCGCTTCCTGCTACTGCGAGAGCGACCTCTATTACGATCCCAAGAGCGAGGGCGACCTTGAGAAGGTAACGGCGGTCAGGTCGGAGGCCTACCGCATGCTCCTGGACGAGAAATCCTTCGTGGACCGTCCCCGTGGCGAGGTTGCGAGGATGGTCTACGAGCGCGTCGACGAGGGCTTCCTCAAGGTGCTCAAGACCTTCAAGAACATCGTTGACCCGGACGGGATTTTGAACCCCGAGCAACTGCTGGAGGGGGTGTAGGACATGAAAAAGAGGATCACCGCGCCCCGGGAGGTGCTGCACGAGCTGCAGCAGGATTACTTCATCTGCACAAAGTGCAAGGTATGCCAGGCGGTGCACGTGCAGTTCTGCCCGGAATCGCGCTTCTGGCGCAACTGCCCCTCGGGGACTCGCTTCCGCTGGGACGCTTACTACGCCTCGGGCAAGATGGAGATCGCGCGCGGGCTGCACATCAACGAACTCGAGCCCACGGAATCCATGCGGCACATCCTGTACACCTGCATGCTTTGCTCCTCGTGCCAGGAGCAGTGCTACGAGGTGAAGCAGCTCCATCCCACACGCGTGTTCGAGCTCATGCGGGAAAAGGCGGTGCGCGAGGGATGGGGACCGATGCCCGAACACGCCGCCCTGGCGGAGAGCCTGGAGAAGAACGACAACCCCTTCGGGGCGGACAAGAAAAAGCGCGGGGACTGGGCCAAAGGCCTCGCCCTGAAGAGCCTCCCCAAGGAGAAGGCGGAAGTGCTCTTCTATGCCGGGGACGCCTACACCAGCGATCCCGCCCTCAAGCACGCCGTGCGGGCGGCCGCCCAGGTGCTCCTGGAGGCAGGCCTGGACGTGGGAACGCTGGGCGCCAAGGAGATAAGCGACGGCTCCCTCATGCTCCTGCTCGGAGACCGCGATTTCTTCGAGACCTACGCGGCGCAGAACATCGAGACCTTCAACGAACTGGGGGTCAACACCATCGTCACCCCCGATACCCACGCGGCCTGGGTGTTCAAGGAGGAGTATTCGCGGGAGCTGGACCCGGGCATCAAGGTCCTGCATATAAGCCAGCTCTTCTCGCGCCTCCTGAAGAAGGGACAACTTTCGCCGCAGAAGGAAGTCCCCATCAAGGCGGTCTTCCATGACCCCTGCAAGCTGGGCCGCCGTTTCGACATCTACGAGGCGCCGCGCAAGGTGCTGAACGCCATACCCGGGCTGGAGCTGCTGGAGTTCCCGCGCGCAACCTTCAACTCCCTGTGCTGCGGCGGCGGGGGAGGGGTGCGCTACGCTTTCCCCGATTACGCCCTGTGGACGGCCAAGGAGCGCCTATTCGAGGCGGAATGGACGGGGGCGGAGGCCATCGTGACCAGCTGCCCCTACTGCGTGCAGATGTTCAACCAGGCCGTTGAGGCCACCGGCAGCGGCATGAAGGTGTACGACCTCGCGGAAGTGCTCCTGGAGTCGCTGGGGAAGGAGGTGTAGGCCATGTGGACCAGGGATATCGCCAAGGATATCAAGGAACGCCGCATCTCGGGCATCATCTTCCAGCACGAGGTCGATCCTCCGCATAACCGGCCGGACGATCTCGCGCGGGCCAAGGAGATGCTCTCGAGCGCGCTGGGCGAGGAATGGGTGACCGACGACCCGGTTATCCTCATCGGGTATTCCCGCGACCAGGGCCCGCTGCCGGCCCAGTACCCGCACCTGGTGGTCATGCCGTCCACCACCGAGGAGGTGGCGGAGGTCTACCGCGTGGCTAACGAGTGCAAGGTGGACGTCATCCCCATGGGCACCGGACTGACCACCATGGGCTTGCACATACCCCTCTACGGCGGCATCATCATGGACCTTCGCCGCATGGACAAGGTCCTGGAGGTGGACGGGGAGAACATGTACATGGTCATCCAGCCGGGGGTCAACTACCTGG
Source organism: Actinomycetota bacterium (assembly GCA_013178005.1). GTDB lineage: Bacteria > Actinomycetota > Geothermincolia > Geothermincolales > RBG-13-55-18 > Solincola_B. The sequence continues at coordinate 79,246 of JABLXL010000007.1, read as the reverse complement.
TGGCCCAGATAGAGGCCCAGAAGGTGAAGTGCCGCGTGCTCAACCCCTCCACCGCCGCCACCGCGGGGGTCATCTCCAACCACGCCTTCTGCAACATCAACACCCTGGCCTCGAAGTACGGGTTCGGCATCGACAACATCATCGATATGACCATGGTGATGCCCGACGGGACCATCTTAAGGACCGGACCCAGCGCGTACGGAGCGGTGAAGGCCCACGTTCCGGGACCGGGACCTGACATGGCCTCCCTCTTCCGTTACGCCTTCGGGCAGTACGGCACGGTCACCGAGATGACCCTGCGCCTCTACCCGGAGGCGGAGCATATCTACCAGATATTCCCAGCCTACGAGAAGGACGACCTGGAGTGCGTCATCGACGTGCTCTACAAGGTGGCCAACGAGAACCTCACCCTCGAGCTCGCCCACATGCAGAACTCCTTCTTCGGCATTTTCGTGGGGGCCACCAACCAGCAGGCCAGCGCGCTCGCGGGATCCTTCCCACGCAACAACCTCTTCTCCATCTTCTCCGGTACCACCGAGGAGGAGGCCAAGTTGAAGGCGGAGATCATACAGAGGGTGATCACCGAGATCGACCCGGAGTGGGAATTCCTGCCCGTGGACGCCATGGAGGACCTGGTGGGAGACCTGCGCAGCGTGAACCTGGACCGCTGGCAGAAGTACTTCAACGTCACCGTGCGCGTGATGAGGGTGCGGGGTTCCTTCCTCATAGGCGCGCTCATCGGCCACCTGGACAACTTCCTGGAGGCGGAGCGCAGAATGCGCGTGGAGACCACCAACCAGGCGGGGCATACTGAGGATGCCCTCCCGCCCGACGACGCCTCCACCTACCTGCAGCCCTACCACATGGGCCGTTCCGCCTACATGGAGTACGACCTCTATTCCAACCAGGGGGACAAGGACGACAACATGCGCATGTTCATGACCTACATGCGCGCCATGATGGCCGGCATCCTGGGAGAAGGACTGGTGCTGGCCTGCGGGGCGATCCCCCTGAACAAGGGCATGCCCATACCCATGCCGGAGGGAATGCCCGGCCTCGATGACCTTCTGCCCATCGTCATGCCCAACTCGGCGGCTTTCACCGACGCCTACGTCGCCTTCAAGAAGGCGGTCGACCCCAACAACATCGCCGCCCGCAGGTGGGACTACGAGACTGGGCTGAGCAAGAAAATGTCGCTCTGAGGCCGCAAGCCGGAGGGCAGGCGTGTGGGATCGATAAGCGCGCCAAAAGCCTTCCGGCGCGGCGGCATAAGGTCTGTCCGGACGGGCGAAAATGCCCGCAGACCCGGCCAGCGGCCGGAACGAGCAGGGAGGGGGTGATAGAGGAGGCATTGACCTCGGCCGGGAAACGGGGCGAGCGGAATGCAGCGGCGCGCGGACACGTCGCTTGACGGGAACCCCATCCCGGCAAAGCCGGAAATACGGCGATTCTGGGTTTCATGGCGCCGCCCCATGGCCGTGGAGGCTGGAGGGCGGCGCCCCCGGCCCGGAAGTCTGGGGAGAATAGAAATCGGGGGGTGTCATGGCTGAGGTCACGGTGGTAGGCGCGGGGTTGGCCGGACTGGTGGCGGCGATAAACTGCGCGCGTAGCGGCCACAAGGTGCGGGTCCTGGAGAGGTTTGACCATATAGGGGGCGATCCGTATATCCGGCCCGCGGTGGACGTAACGCCCATGGATCCGAAGAGGCTGGGAGACTTCATCGGGGTTCGGTTGGAGCCGCCTTATGTCACCCCGACAGAGGAGTTCGCCATCTACGTCTATGGCAGGCGTTACCTGGTCCCCGGCAGCCGCATGCATCTTCATTCGGTGGAAAGGGGGTCGCGATCCACATCCCTGGACATGTATCTCTACGAGCGGGCCAGGGAGGTGGGGGTGGAATTCGAGATGGGTGTGGAGATGAACTCCCAGAAGGATTTCGCGGAGCTCCCGCCCAACACCATCGTTGCCACCGGCCTGGAGGTGGAGCCCTTCCTGGCCCTGAGGCGACCCTACCTTGAGGTTTACGGCTTCATCGGCAAGACGCGCTACGAGGGGCCTCCGCGCATAATGGGCTTCTTCGATTACTACACCAGTTATTACAATTACTGCGCCAACGCCAACGGCGTGGCCTTCGCCCTGGCGTTCGACGGACGGCCAGTGACGGAGTCGCAGCGCGACGAATGGGACAGGCAACTGCGCGAATGGGAGGGAATGGGATTTGAGACATGGCTGCCTCACGAGGGCGTGGTGGCCACGGGCAAGATAACCTCGCCCTGCCTCTTCGCGGGAAACAAGATACTTGCCGGAACCCTAGCCGGGATGCAGGACCCCGTCTTCCTTTTCGGGGTGCAGAGCTCGCTGGTCTCGGGGAAGATAGCCGCCCTGGCGGTGGAGGACAGGGAGCGCGCCTGGAGGCTCTTCCACAGCTTTACCTCAGCGTACAAGTATTCGTGGCTCTACAAACGCTTCTTCGACGCCCAGCCGCACTTCCTGCGCAAGCGGGGATTGCGGCTGGGTTTCGGGGCGTACCAGAAGTACCCCTCTTTGTTGCAGCCTGCGATCGACATCGCCCTGAAGTCCCTCCCCGGCTACGGCAAATACTAACGTATGGATTCATTGATAACGTATCAACAGAATGCATCGCGTAAGCGATTGCGCCGACCGGAGGGAGGCGCAACGGTGCCAGCGCGTTGTGTCGCGAAGCGATGCAAGGCCTGGCACACATACGGTCGAGCGAGGCAGTCAGCCGGGATGAAGCGACATCGCGTAAGCGATTGCGCCGACCGGAGGGAGGCGCAACGGTGCCAGCGCGTTGTGTCGCGAAGCGATGCAAGGCCTGGCACGCATACGATCGCGCGAGGCAGTTGGTCGGGAGTTAGGTTTGGACTGAATACCGGGGGAGAGAATGGCTGAGAAAAAGGTCTTCATCGTGGGCGCGGGGCTGGCCGGTCTGTGCGCGGCCATCACCGCGCGCAAGCTGGGCTACGAGGTGCACTGCGTTGACAAGTACAACCGCGTGGGCGGAATGCCCGGGGCCCATCCCTTCGTGGACTCGACTCCCTTCGATCCCGAACTGATGTCGCGCTTCCTTGGCGTGCCCATAGGGGAACCCCAGGTTCGCCCCTGCGAGAACTTCGACGTTTACGCCTTCGGGAAGCTGTGCAGGCTGAACCCGGCATACTCCCTGCTCTGCAACGTGGAACGAGGTCCGCGGCGCACCGCCATCGACCGCTACCTTCATGACATCGCGCTGGGAATGGGGGTGACGTTTGAGTGGGGAAATCCAATAAAGTCGCAGAAGGACCTGGCGCAGTTCCCCCCCAACACCATCGTGGCCACGGGCCCGTACCGGGAAGCGTTCGATGCCCTGGGTATACCGTATGAAACCGCCTACGGATACGTCTTGAGCGCCAGGTACCGTCCTGGAGGCGTGCCCTCCAACGCGTCCCGTGTCGCGATCTACTTCGACCATTACACCAGGGATTACTGCTACCTTCCCGCCTCCAACGGGGTGGTGGCGGGCTTGTTCTTCGCCCGCCGGCCGGTGGGAAAGCAGCACCGGGACATATGGGAGAGGCAACTCAAGGAGACGGAGGGGGTGGAGTTCAAGACCTGGCACGAGGAGAGGGGATGCTTCGCCTCTCGGTACCCGGGACAGCCGCGGCTCTTCGCCGGCAACAAGATACTCGCCGGAACACTGGCCGGGGCGCAGGATCCGGGAACCTACTTCGGCTGCCATGGGGCCATGGTCTCAGGGAAGATAGCAGCCATAGCCCTGGAGGACAAGGCCACCGCCCAGGAGATGTTCGACCTCTGCAACAGGAGCTTCAACCGCATGTGGTTCCTGCGCCGCGTGGCCATCAACTACGCGCCGGAGGTCACGCGAGGCATCGCCCTCACCACGGCCATCGGGACGGTGGCGCGTTCCGACCTGTTGGGCAAGGTGCAGGGGTTGAGCCTGAGGAGGATGATACCGGGATTCCTGCTCCTGGAGAGGATGGACAAGTACGCCAGGTACATAAACCTATAGGAGGAAAAGATGGGAAAGAAAGACGGTCCTATACACATAGTGGGCGCGGGGCTGGCGGGACTGACGGCCGCGATAAACCTGGCGCGCGAGGGCAGGGAAGTCATCGTGCTCGAAAAGGGGAAGCGCGTTGGGGGTCTGGCCATCTACAACCCCTCGCCGCACGGTACCCCCATGGATGCCGACGCCATGTCTCGCTACATAGGCATCGATCTCAAACCGGCGATGGTGCGCCTGACGGAGGGAACCATCGTGGTATGGGGCAAACGATATAATTTGAAGTTCCCCCCCAACGTGCAGTCCTGGATGATAGAGAGAGGACCCAGGAAGTCCTCCATGGACCATTACCTATACCGCATCGCCACTGAACTGGGGGTGAAGTTCGAGTTCGACCAGCCGGTGATAACCGACCGGCAGGTGGCCGACTTGCCCCGCGGCAGCATCATGGCCACCGGGTTGCATGGGGACGGATTCGAAGCCGCAGGCGTTCCTTACCAGCCGCTCTACGGCTATTTCGCTAAGTGCCGCGTGCCCTGGCAGGAAGCGAAGGTCTCCTTCTGCTTTGACGACTACACTCCCGACTACGCTTTCACCTGCTCCGTCAATGGCATCGCCTTCGCCCTTATCTTCAACCGCCACCGACCCGTGGCGAAGTGGGAGATGGAGAAGTTCGCCGAGCAGGCTACCCTCGAGGACGGCTATCCCTTCAAGGAATTCCTTCCGCTGGGAGGCGGAGCCAAGGGAGGAGCGGCGGCGGCCCCCACGCGGCATTTTTCCAATCCCAGGCTCTTCCATGGCGACCTCATCCTGGCGGGAACGCTCGCGGGAATGATGGATCCCGTGCTCTTCTTCGGCATGCACGGGGCTTTCGCGTCCGGGAAGATCGCCGCACGCGCGTACAGTGACCCCGCCGGAGCCTATGATGAGTTCAGGCGTCTCAACTGGACCTTCTACCCCCTGCTGGCGGCCAAGCGTCTCATCGACCGCAGCCCCAGGGACCTGTTGCTCAAGTACCCCATGTGGGCGACCATGCCCTTCATGCCTTTGATAAGCCGCTTACAGCGGTACGCCTTCATGGTCAACGTAACCGGCTACGGCCGCATTAAATAAGGGCGAAGAGGCGACGCGGGACCCGGATCGGGATCTCCGCCCGGTGAACCCTTACCTTAAGGGATCGCGCCAAACGGGCGGATGGAGGCGAATCGGGCGATTGACCCGGCGAAAGCAAATGCCATGGATTCGCAGGGAGACATTCTGGTAATGCTTGGAAGGTTCACCGTGTCTCAGCCGAGGCGCGGCCGTTGGTCAGCCCGCGTCCTTTACGGAAAAACAAGCAGAAGACGGCGTTCCTAATCATGGACCCGGACCGCTCGAGGCCGGGGCAGCTAGCGAGGAGGTCAGGAAACGTGAGCGTCATCGTCATCGGGGCAGGGCCGGCGGGGCTCGCCGCAACCTACGAATTGCGCAAGAAGGGCGTAGACGTGCTCTGCCTGGAGGAAAGGGATGTGGCAGGGGGGCGGGCCCGCGGCTACAACAAGGAAGGCTACCAGTTCGACCTGGGAGCCCAGTTCTCGGCCAACCTCTGCACCACCACCTTCCGGCTCTGCCGCGAGCTGGGAATGGAGGACGCCATCCAGGATTTCGATTTTATGGGCGCCATGTGGCGCAACGGCAAACTCTATCCCATTCCGGCCACCATCAACCCCCTGGAGGCGGCGAAGCACTGGCGCGAGATACTGAGGTTCCGCGGGCTGCCCTGGAAGGGATACCCGCAAATGGCCAGGGTGGCCTTTCACATGCTCAGGCGCCGGCGCGACTTCGATTTCGTGACCATGGACCCGGAGGCGGTGCTCGATCTCTCGGACATCAGCATTGAGGAATACGCCTTGCGCTACGGCGGCCGCGTGGCTTTGGATTACGTATTCCAGCCCCTGACCGCCTCCCTGACCCTGGGAGAGCCCGACCAGGTGGGTGCCGCCCATGTACTGGCCCTGCTCATGGGACTGATGCCCGGACTCAAGTTCCTGAAGCGCGGCATCGGGTCCTTGCCCGCCGCACTTTACGAGGAATGCAGGGATTCCATCCGCCTCTCGACCCCCGTGAACAGGGTGGTGATCGATAACGGCAAGGTCAAGGGCGTGGAGACCCCGGACGGTTTCATGGACGCCGACGCGGTGATCTGCACCACCACAGCCACCACCGCCATGCGCCTCATCCCCGACCTCCCGGACACCTTGCGCAAGCCCCTGGAGACGGTGACCTACAGCTCGTGCATCCATTTCATCTTCGCCCTCAAGGAGAGGCTGCTGCCCGAGGGCTGGTACGCGGTGACCTTCTCCCGCAACGAGGGCTCCATCCAGCCCGGCTTCGCCGACGCGGGCGGCAAGTCGCCCTATTTCGCCCCACCCGGAGCAGGGCTGGTGCATTCCCTCACCTGGGGGCGCCGGGCCAGGGAGCTCAACGAGCTTCCCCTGGAGGAGCTCAAGCGCATGATGATCAAGGACCTGCAGATGATCGTGCCCACCATGCCCGACGAGCCCTACATGACCGTGGCGGTGCGCTGGGACGAGGCCATCTGTCTCGACCCTCCGGGACAGGCCAGGGCTATCCACTACATGCGCAAGAACAACTACCGGGACGTCGAGGGGCTTTACCTCGCGGGCGAGTACATGTACCTTATCTCCTGCGTGGAAGGGGCGCTGCGCAGCGGCATCGAGGCCGCCACCGAGGCCACGCGCTGACGGTTTTCGCCTCGCCGTCAAGGGTGTCGGGTCTCGGATGTCGAACATTATCCAATAAATACCAATAAAGGAAAACATGTTTGTGCATTCGAGATTCGAGACCGACCCTTTAATATCCTCAAAGGCGATAAGGCCAGCTTCGGCTGAGGCCCGCCGGGGCTGCGGGCGGTGCGTGGAGGCCTGACCCCGGGGGAGCCCTGGAGCTGGTTGCGCTGGCCGCGGCGCCGTAGGTCTTGAAATGCGCATGATCCCTTTGGTTCCGAGGACTTTTCGCGCCGGGCTGCCATACGGCATGATCTGGATCATCCCGAACGCCCCTTCATGGCGAACGATAGCTCGGTCTCAGTCGTAATGAACTCGTGAGGACGGGCGTTCCCCGGCCCGCCGGCATCGGGGCGCGGAAGAGGACGGCGGTTTTCCGCCCCGGGGCTCGAGGGCCCGGAGAATGGACCGGATCTGGACGGCGGACGGCGACAGCCCGACGGGGATGACGCGCCTCAAGGGCGGCGTTGCGCGCGAGTGGGATAATAATGGCCAGGAGGAAGAAAGTTGCAGGAGCTGGACAGAAGGAGATTTCTCGGCAAGGTGGGCGCCGCCGCGGCGGGGCTCGGGGCCCTTTACCTGGCGGCGACCATACCGGGATGCGGGGGAGGCGAGGGTGATACCTGCCCCGTGGAGGAAGGCCCCGAGGCCACGCCCGAGGAGATCCCGACCCCGGACCAGGCCTTGACGCGGCCGGCGGGCCTGGTGGTGGTGAAGGGATCCGATCCCGCGGCCATGCTGCGCAAGGGCTTGGAGGCCTGGGGAGGCCTGGGGGCCCTGAACCTCGCCGGCAGGAAAGTGCTCATCAAGGTCAACGCCGCCTTCGCGCGCGCCCCGGAGGACGCCGCCACCACCAACCCCGAGCTGCTGGCCGAGGCCGTACGCCAGCTCCTGGAGGCGGGAGCCGCCAAGGTCACCGTCTACGACCACATCCTGCAGGACCTGGTGGACCAGACCCTGGAGAAAAACGGCATCGGGCCCGCGGCCCGGGCGGCGGGCGCGGAGCTGGCCGTCTACGCCGTGCGCAAGCCGGGCAGCGCCCGCATGGTGCGGATACCCGGGGCGACCGCCCTCCCGTCGGCCGGGATCCTTGAGGAGCTCTTCGCCTCCGACGTGATCGTGAACATGCCCAAGGTAAAACACCACTCCGGGGCCCGGCTCTCCATGGCCATGAAGAACCTCATCGGCACCACGCAGAACATGGGCAATTTCCACAACATCGACCTGCACCAGGCCATCGCGGAGATCAACACCGTGGTCAGGCCGGCGCTGGTGATCGCGGATGCCACCACCATCCTCCTGGACAACGGGCCAGGCGGCCCGGGCACGGTCGCCGAGCCCGCCCGGGTGGTCATCGGCACCGACCCCGTGGCCATCGACTCCTACTGCTGCTCCTTCTTCGGCGTGGCGCCCTCCAGCATCGGTTACCTCGCGCACGGCGAACGGCTCGGGGTGGGCACCACCGATTTCAACTCCCTGGGCCTGGTGGAGGTGAGCGCGTGATGAAGGGAAGGCGCCGCGCGGTCCACTGGGTGCGCAGGGCGGTTCAACTCGCCTTCATCGCCCTTTTCGTGGCCATGGCCTGGGCCGCGTCCTATCCCCCCTCGGCCACGCCGGGCGAGAACCTCTTCCTGCGCGTGGACCCGCTGGCCGCGCTGGCCGCGGCGCGGTGGAGCGGCGCCTGGTTATACCTCCTCCCGGCATGGATCCTGCTGGGGCTAACGCTGCTGAGTGGCCGCTTCTTCTGCGGCTGGATATGCCCCCTGGGCTCCGCTTTGGAGATGACCCCCTCCCTGGAGAAGCGTCGCCGCGGGAAACTCTCACACCTGCGCCCCAAGGACGTCCTCGGCCGCACCATCGGCAAGGGAAGCCTGCGCCTGCGCATGAAGTACCCGCTCCTCGCCGCCCTGCTGATCCTCCTGCTGGTGGGGGTGAACGCGCTCTGGATCTTCGATCCCCTGGTGGTCGCCAACCGCGCCGTCGTCTTCGTATTTCTAGGGAGCGTGCCCGTGGTCATCATCGCCATGTTCGTGCTGGCCGCGGTGGTGGGCCCGCGCTTCTGGTGCCAGGAGATGTGCCCCCTGGGCGCTTGCCTCTCCGCGGTGAGCATGGCGGGGTCGCGCCTCCCGGCTAAGGCAAGCCCCCTGGCCCTGGTCAAGGACCACGCGGCCTGCACCTATTGCGGCAGGTGCGCCCTCGCCTGCCCCTTCGGCATCATCGAGGTGGCGGACAGCGAGAGGACGGGGCGGCTGGCCCTGGCTGACTGCGCCCTCTGCGGCGAGTGCGTGGCCGCCTGCCCGGAGAAGGGCGCCCTCTCCCTGCGCGTGATGGGCGCGCGGGTGCTCGCGTCCGGGAAGAGAGGCATGAATAGGAAAAATATGGAAGATAAGTCGGAGGAGGCGGCGGCATGCGGGATTTAAAGATCGCCCGGCGGGATTTCCTGGCCGTCGGTGCGGCCGGGGCGGCGGCCTTCTTCGCTTACGGCCTGTTGCGGGAGAAGGCCGGGGCCGCGCCGCTGCTGCGCCCTCCCGGGGCCCAAGACCCCGATTTCTCCGCACGCTGCCTGCGCTGCGGGGATTGCGTGCGCGCCTGCCTGACCCAGTGCCTGGAGCCCGCGCCGCGGGAGTTCGGGGCGCTTGAGCTGTGGACCCCGCGCTTCAACCCCGCCCTGGGCAAGTGCGAGTTCGAGCTCTGCGGGCGCGCCTGCGCCGAGGCCTGCCCGGTGCGGGCCATCCGCCGCCCTCCCGACGGGGAGGTGCGCATCGGAACCGCGGCGGTGAACCGGGCGAAATGCATCGCCTGGAACGAGGGCAAGGCCTGCCTGGTCTGCCACGAGCGCTGCTCCTACGGGGCCATCGAGTCCGACTCCCGGGGAAGGCCCCGGGTGATCGCCGAAAAGTGTGTGGGTTGCGGCGCCTGTCAGAACACCTGCGTCACCTGCCCGGATCCCGCCATCGTGGTCTACCCAACGGAAGCGGTCCCGTCCGAAGGGGGAGGGGGACGGAAAGGACGGAGTTAGAACCAGATTTCCCGGCTGTTTCATCTGACGCCCGAATAAACCGGAAATCCTCCACGCCGGCCATCCCGTTCTGAAGCCCCTGCGTCCCGGCCGTTTCGCCTCATGTTTAGGTAAAGTGGGTATCTTCCGCGCCGGTCATCCCGTTCCGAATTCCCGGCATCCCGGCGGTTTGCCTAACGCGTCCTTGCGCCGGGGCGCAGGGGATGGTTGCGCAGCAGGCAGGTCTCGCCCAGGCTCGCCGTCTGCAATCCCGCCGCCTGGGTGGAGGCGGACCCGTAAGGGATATAGCCGACCACGTCATGGCCGTCGTCCCAGCCCCGGAAGTCGAAATACATCGGCCGTTCCGCCATGACCGGCGGGCCGGACTTCACGCGCAGCGAGCAGGAGATCTCCTGGCCCTCTCCGGCCTCGTCGTTAACGCGCAGGGTCTTGCGAGTCCCGGCCGGGACGGACACCTCCTTGACCGCCACCGGTCCAGACTTCCCCATGTAGCTGATCTCGAGCACCGCGTCCGTGCCGGAGGGGTTCTGCAGGCACAACCATTCCTGGAAACCGCTTCCGGTGCATCCCTCCGCGAAGAACCATTCGGAGGAGAGGTCGCTCGCGCCTATCACGCAGTGGCCGCCCTCCCACGAAGCCCCGTGACCGGTGTACCTGAAATACATGGGCCGCTCGGCGAGGAAATAATCCTCCGAGGCGAGCTTGATGGAGGCGTCCTTCTCCCTTCCCACCTCATCCTGCACGTTAACGGTATGCCGGCTCTCGGGCGCCACCACGTAGCTCTTCATCACCGGGGTCCCCTGTCCCTCCCCGAGCTGGTAGGACGCGATGACCGTGATGGGATCGGGATTGGGATTCTGAATGGTCAGCCATTCCTCGAATCCCTCGCGCGTCGTCCCCTCCGCGAAAAAGTATTCCCTGGAAAGATATGGTAGACCCATCACGCAGTGACCTCCCTCCCAGTGGTGGTTTCCCAGTCCGGTATAATCGAAATACATGGGCCGCTCCGCCACCACCATCTGGTCAGACTCCAGGAGGAGGGAACACTCCTGATCCTTGCCCAGGAGCTCGTTCACCTTGAAGGTGCGCCTCGACATCGCGGGCACGCTATCGGTCCTCTCCACCTCCCCGGCACCCTTGGTCTGGAAATAGAAATTGAGGTTGGCGGGGGCGTCGTTGGGGTTGAAGACGCACACGTACTCCTCGAAGCCCGCTCCCGTGTAACCCTCGGCGAAGCACCAGACCTTGCTTATATATGGCGTCGCCGTCACCGTGTGGCCCCCGGTCCACCGTCCCTGGTAATGGAAATACATGGGGCGTTCCACCGCCAACTCCAGGTCGGAGAATACCACGGTCGAAACCTCCGTCCCATGCTCGAAGTACGGGTTAACGTAATTGTTGACGTCCAACGTTTCGCGGGACCGCGCGGACACCGTCAAGGCGTCGTCGAGGTAGGTGCCGTCCGGGAAGAAATAATAGATCTCCACGTTGGCGGCCTGGTCGTTGGGGTTGCCGATGCACAGGTATTGCTGGAAGCCGGCTCCCGTGTAGCCCTCGGCGAGGGCCACGGCGTAGTCGAAGACCTCGAAACTGGCCTCGTTGGAATGGCACCCAGCGTCGCTCATCAGGCTTACCGATGTTGCGCCGGAGACCCTGGGAACCCTCACCACCACGCGCGTGTTGGACCAGGACAGGTATTCACTCACCTGCGTGCCTCCGAAAATCACGAAGCCGGAGCCCCGAGAGGGACCGAACCCCGTCCCAAGGATCTCGACGGGGCACCCGATGGGAGCCGCGACCGGATCCAGAAGATCGATGTGCGGGCACACGGTGAAGGCCATGGCGTTGGAGACCCCTTCGCCGGTGTGCACGGTGATCATGAGGCGGCCGTATGCCTCCGCGGGGACCGTGCACTTGATCTCGCCGTCGGACCAGTGGGAGTAAGCTTCGGCCTCGATATCGCCGAAGGCCACGTAAGATCCGGCGCGCGTGTTTCCGAAAAGCGTACCCGTGAGCGTGATCTCCGACCCCGCAGGTCCCGCGCCGGGGCTTACAGATGTCAAATGTGGCGGTTCATACAGCGGCCGTTTGCGGAACACCTGGTAACGTCCTCCTACCCCCTCCACAAGGTTATAGGAATCGGTATAGAAAAATACGTACTGTCCATCCAGGCTGACCGTGGGGTGGGGGGAACTCGAGCGCGCCACCGAGTTGGACTCGGAGCTCGAGCAAAGCTTCACCTTCCCGGTGACCGTGTCCTTGAGATAGACCTCCCGGTAACCCGTATAGAAACCCCACACCAGCGCCGAGACGGAGCACAGGGCGACGTACCTCCCGTCCGGGCTTATGCAAGGCTCAGAAGATTCGTAATAGGCCTCAACGCCGTTGGAGTCGGTGGAGCAACGCAGGATGGAACCGGTCTGGAGGTCCTTGCGGAACACGTCCGAAGCACCGTTGCCGTCCCCCGTCACGAGATTTGACGCGCGGGATGAGAAGGCCACGTACCTGCCGTCGGCGCTGATGGAGGGGGTGTTGCTCCACCCGTTTCCCACGGTCCCGGTCGCGGTGGCGGAGCATACTTCCACGGCTCCGGTTGAGGTGTCCTTGCGGAATACGTCCGAAGTGCCGTTGCCGTCTCCCGCCGCCAGGTTCGAGGCATTGGACACGAAGGCCACGAACTTCCCGTCGGCGCTTATGGCGGCATGGCTGCTATCGTTGTTGCCCTCGCTCCCTCCCGAGTCGCAGGAGATGCGCGTGACGGCGCCGCCGGCGACGTCCTTCATGAAGACGTCCGTCACGCCATTGCCATCCCCCGCCACAAGGTCGGAGGCGGCGGACTCGAAAGCCACCCTCGATCCGTCCGCGCTCAGCGAGGGATTCTGACTCGCCCCGTTGGCCTCTCCGCCGAGCTGGTCGGTGGAGCAACGCACGACGCTCCCCGTGACGAGGTCCTTTAAGAAGACGTCGTCCACGCCGTTGCCGTCCCCCGCAACCAGGTTGGAGGCCTTGGAATGAAAGGCAACGTACCGGCCGTCGGCGCTGATGGAGGGGGCGGAGCAGTTGTCGTTGGCCTCCTCCCCGGAGGAACCGGTGGAGCAGCGCACCACCGACCCGGTGGACATATCCTTGCGGAAGATGTCGTCTTTTCCGTTCGTGTCTCCCGCCACCAGGTTGGAGGCGCTGGAGGCAAAGACCACGTACCGGCCGTCCGGGGTATTCGCCTGTGAATAGCTTGCCTTGTTGGCGGGTTCGCCGCTCGCGGAGCTGGAACATAGCAGGATCTCGCCGGTGGCCGCCACGGCCCTCCCGCCGTCTCCCTGCGGCGCGTAGAACGCCGACAGCAGGGCGAAGGACAGAAGTGCCATGATGGTTTTACCAAGACCGCCGGTTTTTTCCTGGAATCGAAAAAAGCCATTCCGACCTCCTGGCATTCGTGTCAACATATCCCCATCAACGCCCCTTTTCAGCTTATCAAGTAAGGTCTGCGTGCGCAACGTTTCCCGAGGTGCCGCTACGCCGGCGGACCGGGAACGCGCTTGAGGGTTCCCGGCAAACCCGGAGTCACGGGTTGCTGGTATTATAGACGTGGCGGTCGCGGACAAGGGAGACGTCCTCGCGGAGATGAAGTGGCCGCGTGCGGGGAACGAAGGCGGTCGTGCGGGAAAGGAGCGCCATGGAAGTGAAGACCATCGTAGACGAGTGCCTGGAGTTGTGGAGAGATCCCTATCCTCAAATGGCGCGGCTGCGAGAGGAGGGCGAGAGGCTTGTCGGCGTGCTCTGTTCCTACACCCCCGAGGAGGTGCTTCACGCGGCGGGGCTCACGCCAGTGCGCCTCATGGGGGCCATGCGGTCTCTCACCCACGCCGATGCACACCTTCAGGTCTACTGCTGCTCGCTTGCCCGCACCGACCTGGACATGGCCCTGGCGGGCGAGCTCGATTTCCTGGAGGGCGCGGTCTTCGTGCAGACCTGCGACACCATGATGCGCCTCTCGGACATCTGGCGCCGCAACACGGCCTTCCAGTACCACGGCGACCTGGTGCTTCCCATCCGCATGGGCGAGGAGGTGTCCCTGCCCTTCCTGGTGGAGGAGGTGAGGAGGTTCCGCCGCGGGGTGGAGGAGTTCACCGGCCAGGAGATATGGGACGACGCACTGGTGGAGAGCATCCACGTCTATAACCGCAACCGCAGGCTGGCGGACCGCCTGTACCGTGCCCGCGCCTCCAACCCGACCGCCCTGGACGGCCTCTCGGCCATGTCCTGCCTGGTGGCCGGTTTCTGGATGCGCCGCGAGAAGCACAATGAGTTGTTGCACGAGATCCTGGAGGGCATCGAGGATTCCGGGGAAGCGACCGGTGGCGAAAAGGTGCCCCTCCTGGTGAGCGGCAGCGTCTGCACCATGCCGGACCTCTACGAATTGCTGCTGGAGCTGGGCGCCGATGTGATCGACGACGACCTCTGTTGCGGCCACCGCTACTTCGACGCCTACGTGGACGAGTCCGCGCCCCCGGACGAAGCCCTGGCCAAGCGCATGTGGGAAAGGGTGAACTGCCCCGCCAAGCACCAGTGCATAGAGGACCGCTTCGAGCGTCTGGTGAGGCAGGTAAGGGACAGCGGGGCGAAGGGTGTGGTGTTCTACCTGCAGTCGTTCTGCGAACCCCACCTGTTCGACATCCCCTACCTGCGTCAGCGCCTGCAGGATGAACTGGAGGTGCCGTCGCTGGTGCTGGAGAGCGAGCTGCAGTCTTTCTCCCGAGGCCAGCTCCGCACCCGCCTGCAGGCCTTCATCGAGACCATATCCGGGGTATGAGGGGCCTTGCGGGGGACTGCGTCGTGTTCCGCGTTTCGCTCAAGGGGGATAGGCGGAATTCTTGTTCCCCCTGCGGGGATATCGCGTTTGATGGCAAATAATGGCTAGTGGCGACAAGTGGCCGTTGCTCAAGGAGGGTTTGAGATGAGCGAAGAAAAGAGAGAGCTCACGGAGGAGGAGAAAGCGGACCGGGAGCGCCGCAAGATCAAGTCCGCCGGGGCCATGCGCGAGCTCATGACCAAGTACTATATCGAGGCCAAGGGGGCGGAGGGCACGGACAGGCATATAGCGTGGATAACCAGCGGCGCGCCCGTGGAGCCGCTCATCGCCTTCGACGTCATCCCCGTCTATCCCGAGAACCACGGGGCCATGTGCGGCGCGGCGCACATGAACGTGGAGCTGTGCGAGGTGGCGGAGGGAAGGGGTTTCTCCCGCGACCTCTGCTCCTATGCCCGCGGCGACATCGGCAGCGCCATCACCAAGGGCGGGCCCATAGGCGGGCTGCCCCGCCCCACCTTCCTGGTGGCCTGCAACAACATCTGCAACACCGTCTTCAAGTGGTACGAGGAACTGGCGCGCTTCTTTGACGTGCCCCTGTTCATCTTCGATACCCCTTTCGTGCGCGGCGACCTTCCGCCGCACATCGAGGATTACTCGGTGCGCCAGATGAAGGAGTACATCTCCTTCCTGGAAAAAATCACCGGCAAAGAGTACGACGAGCCGCGATTCGTCGAAGTAGCGGCAAGGTCGCTCTTCGCCTCCGCCCTGTGGAAGGACGTGCTGGCCTGCAACGAGCACCGTCCCGCCCCCATGACCTGTTTCGACGCCTTCATCCTCATGGCCCCCATCGTCACCCTGCGGGGCACCCAGGAGGTGGTGGACTTCTACCAGGCCCTGCTGGACGAGATGAGACAGCGCATAGAGGAGGGTATCGGCATCCTGCCCTCGGAGAGATACCGCATATTATGGGACAACATCCCCATATGGTACGAGATGCGCAACCTGGGAAAGCTGTTCATGGAGCTGGAGACTTGCCTGGTGGCGGACACTTACACCAGCGCCTGGACCTTCGAGGGGGTGGACGCCGAGAGGCCCCTGGAGAGCATGGCCAGGATATACACCGAGGTCTACCTGAACATCAACCTGGAGAGGATGGCGGAAAAGATAGAGTCCCTGGCGGAACGCTACGGCGTGGACGGCATGATCATGCACTCCAACCGCAGTTGTAAGCCCTACTCGCTTGGCCAGTACGACCTGGCGAAGGAGTTCACGCGGCGTACCGGCAAGCCGGCGCTGATCATCGAGGCCGACCACACCGACTCCCGCTGGTACGACCGGGCCCAGGTGGAGGCGCGCATCCGCGATTTCGTGGAAAACCTGTTATAGGGCAACGCCTTCGCTTACACTCGCTTCGCTTCGGGTGTTGCCGCCGGCGTTGAGCCCGTGAGCGGATGCGGGGCGCGATATGGCGGGCGAAACCGAGCTGGCCGGCATGGAGAAAAATCCAATAAGGGCGAATCTCCATCTTAGGTTCGCTTCGTGCGCTATCATCGGCTTTGGGCCTATAAGCGGATGCAGGACGTGATATGACGAATGAGATCGACCTGGCCGGCCTGGAGGGCCTGAGCGAGGAGGAGGCGGCTCGGAGGCTGGAGGAGGAGGGGCCCAACGCCATACCCTCCGCCAGGAAACGCACCCTTTTCCGCATCGCCCTCGATATCATCAAGGAGCCCATGTTCATGCTCCTGGTGGGGGCGGGCGCTATCTACCTCGTGTTGGGCAGCCTGCAGGAAGCCCTTGTGCTCATGAGCTTCGTCCTCCTTATCATGGGCATCACCTTCTTCCAGGAGCAGAGGACGGAGAAAGCCCTGGAGGCGCTTCGGGACCTCTCCAGTCCGCGCGCCCTGGTCGTCCGCGACGGGCGCCAGGTCCGCATCGCCGGGGTGGAGGTGGTGCGCGGCGATGTCGTGATCCTCGCGGAGGGCGACCGTGTGCCCGCGGATGGCGTGGTGATCGCGTGCTCCAACCTCATGGTGGACGAGTCCCTGCTCACGGGGGAGTCGGCGCCGGTCCGCAAGCTGCCCTGCGAGGGCCACCTGGCGTTGGGGCGGCCGGGAGGGGACGACTTGCCCTCCGTTTTCGCGGGCACCCTGGTGGTGAAAGGGCATGGCGTCGCCCGAGTCATGGCCACGGGACTCGAGACGGAGATGGGCAAGATCGGGCGCGCGCTGGAGGAGATCGAGCCCGAGCCCACCCTCCTGCAAAAGGAGACCCGGCGCCTGGTGTTGGGCTTGGCCTTGTTAGGCCTCGCACTGTGTACACTCGTTTTCGTGGTCTATGGCGCGACGCGTGGCGTCTGGCTGGAGGGGTTGCTGGTGGGCATCGCGCTGGCCATGGCCATGCTGCCGGAGGAGTTTCCGGTGATCCTCACCGTCTTCCTCACCCTTGGCGCCTGGCGCATGTCCCGGAACCGGGTGCTCACGCGCAGCATACCCACGGTGGAGTCCCTGGGAGCGGCCAGCGCGCTCTGCGTGGACAAGACGGGCACCCTGACCTTGAACCGCATGAGGGTGAAGAAGGTGATGACCGCCGCGGGCGGGCATCGGGAGGTGAGCGAGGATGGGGGCCGTGACCTGCCGGAGGAGTTCCACGAGGTGGTGGAGTATAGCGTACTGGCCTCCCAGAGGGATCCCTTCGACCCGGTGGAGAAAGCCATCGCCGGGCTCGGCGAGAGCGCCCTCCGCGACACCGAGCATTTGCATGCTGACTGGACCCTGGAAAGGGAGTACCCTTTATCGGCGGAACTCCTGGCCCTCTCCCACGTATGGAGGTCGCCTGACGGCAGGGAATACGTCATAGCCGCCAAGGGCGCCCCCGAGGCCATAGCCGACCTCTGCCATCTCGGAAAGGAGCGGAAGGAGGAGCTGTTGAGGCAAGTGGAGGAGATGGCGGGAGAGGGGCTGCGCGTCCTTGGGGTGGCCAGGTCCTCCTTCACTCTGGAATATCTTCCCAGCAACCAGCACGACTTCGCCTTCGAGTTCCTGGGCTTAATCGGGCTCGAGGACCCCATACGCCCCACCGTTCCCGCGTCCATCCGGGAATGCCGCAACGCCGGGATCAGGGTGATCATGATCACCGGGGACCACGCGGCCACCGCCATGCACGTGGCGCGCGAGATCGGGCTGGAGGGGGACGGCGGCGTCATCACCGGTCCGGAGCTGGACGCCATGGACGACGACGAGTTGAGGGAGCGCATGAGAACGGTGAGCGTGTTCGCCCGCGCCGTTCCCGAACAGAAACTCCGCATCGTTAAGGCCCTGAAGGCAAACGGCGAGGTGGTGGCCATGACCGGTGACGGCGTCAACGACGCCCCCGCCCTCAAGGCCGCCGATATCGGGGTGGCCATGGGAGCTAGGGGCACCGACGTGGCGCGGGAGTCCGCGGACCTCGTCCTCCTGGACGACGATTTCTCCTCCATCGAAAAGGCGGTGAGGTCGGGACGCAGGATATACGATAACCTGAAAAAGGCTATGTCCTACGTCATCGCCGTGCACGTGCCCATCGCCGGCATGTCCATCATCCCCGTGATATTCAAGATGCCCCTGGTTTTCTCCCCCATGCTCATAGCTTTCATGGAGATCATCATAGACCCCGCATGTTCCCTGGCCTTCGAGGCCGAGCCCGAGGAGGGGGATATCATGCGAAGGCCGCCGCGTCGCCCCGAACAGCGCATCTTCAACTTCGGCAACATCGCCATCGCCTTGCTGCAGGGCTTGAGCGTTCTGTTAGTCGTGGGGATGATGTTCTCCCTCGCCCATCTCAGGGGTATGGGGGAGACTGAGGTCAGGTCCGTGACTTTTACCACCCTGGTGACGGCGAACCTGGGGTTGATACTGGCTAATCGCTCATGGGAGCACACCTTCTGGCATGTAAGGAAGCGGCCCAACCCGGCGTTGTGGTGGGTGGTGCTGGGGGCGGTCGCGTTGACGGCCGTCGTGCTCTACACTCCCTTCATGCGGAACCTTTTCAAGCTGGCCTATCTTGACGCGCTCAATATATCGATTTGTATGGGCGCGGGCATCCTGTCCGTGATGTGGTTCGAGACCCTGAAGCTCGTGACCCACTTGATGCACCACCCCTATACCTGAATGGCGCAGGGAAAGGAGCGGAGCGCCCTAACCCCGGTGGGTCGCGCGAGCCGCGGACGAACGAGAACTTGGAGGGAAAGTTGTTTCCCTCACCCCAGGGGGTCGTGCTCCGGCAAGATAAAGTACCTGACCTCCTTGGCGTAGTTGCTGAGCTCGCGGCGGAAATCGGGGTGGGCGATGCTGATGAGCGCCTGGGCACGTTGGCGCAGGCTCTTGCCCCGCAGGTTGACCACCCCGTACTCGGTGGCCACGTACATGACGTCGGTGCGGGTGAGGGTGACCACCGCTCCCGGCATGAGCTGGGGAACGATCTTGGACTTGAGCTCCCCCGTCTCCTTGTCCTCCACCACGGAGTGGGTGACGATGAAGGCCTTTCCGCCCTTGGATATCCAGGCCCCGCGGGTGAAATCGACCTGCCCCCCCGTGGCGGTGTACTGGATGGGCCCGAAGGACTCCGAGGCGCACTGGCCGGTGATGTCGATCTCCAGGGTGGTGTTGATGGATATCAGGTTGTCGTTTTTCCCGATCACCCAGGGGTCGTTGTTGTAGCTTATGGGCGAGAGGTAGATCATGGGGTTGTCGTTCACCCAGTCGTAGAGGTCCTGGGAGCCGAAGACGAAATAACAGAGCATCTGGTGGGGATGGAAGTTCTTCCTCGTGTTGTCGAGCACTCCCGCCTCGAAGAGCTTCATGTAAGCGTCCCCGATCATCTCCGTGTGGCAGCCCAGGTGCTTCTTGCGCGTGAGCAGCTCCCCGATGGCGTTGGTGGTGCCCCCGATGCCCAGCTGGATGGTGGAGCCGTCCTCGATGAGGTCGATGATGTTCTCCGCGATGGCCTGGTCCCTCTCGGTGATGGGGTCGGGGGGAAGCGCGAACACGGAATGGTGGTTCTCGGTGAGCTTGTCCACCTGCGATATGTGCACCCAGTTGGGGCCGTGCACGATGGGCTGCTGGTCGTTCACCTCCACATAGACCTTTTCCATATCGCCGAGGACGTCGAGCACGTTTGACATCAGCCCCAGGTTCAGGTAGCCCTGTTTGTCCATGGGGCCGGCCTGCACGATGAGCTTGCGATAGCCCGTTGCCTCCACCGCCTGCCTGGTCATGGAGTGGAAATGGTAGGGCGTGTGAGTCATGAGCCCCTCCGCCAGGGCCTTGCGGTCGAGGGGCGAGGCGTAGTAGTTGTCGATGAGGATGTTGCGCTGGAGCTCCGGCTTGAGCACCTTGAAGACGTTTGCCAGCATGATGAAGTTGCCAAGCTGCACTCCCTCGATCTCCCCCGCCAGGGCGCGGTCGAAGAGGGCGTCGAGTATGGCCACCGGCGTGGAGGAAGCGCCGCTGGCGAAGACGTGGTCCCCGCTCTTGATCTCTCCGGCGATGTCCTCCGGGGTGGTGAGCTTGGCTTCGTACATGTCCTCCCACTTGCTCATCTCCTGCCTCCTTGATTCCGTAGTTGGACTTCGACGCTGTTACCCTAGTTGCTGCTTTCGCCCGCTCCAAAAGAGACTCTAGCATTATTGAACATGAGTAGTCACAATTTACCAGCGGTAGTGTAATTCTGCCGTGAAGGGGGAGGTGCCGGAGGTCCCGTCCCGGAATGCGTTTGTCCAGAGTCGGGAGCGGAGGCGGGATAGGAAAAACGTTTGACGCCGGGTTGAAAGCAGCGATTCCCCAACCTGGTAAGCGGAGCGGCGGGACGCGGGAAACGGAGCGCCCTGACCCTAAAAATCGTGACTCGCATCTTCGATCGTAACGATGGGTTCAGCAGGAATGCCCTCATCCCATGAGGTAGTGCAGATATGAACTAGTCGTCATCCCAAGATTACAGGAACGCCCTCAACCCCAGGGGATCCTGACTCATATCTTCTACAACGACGACGCGTCCAGCCGGAATGCCCTCACCCCAGGGGGTCGTGCTCCGGCAAGATAAAGTACCTGACCTCCTTGGCGTAGTTGCTGAGCTCGCGGCGGAAATCGGGATGGGCGATGCCGATGAGCGCCTGGGCACGTTGGCGCAGGCTCTTGCCCCGCAGGTTGACCACCCCGTACTCGGTGGCCACGTACATGACGTCGGTGCGGGTGAGGGTGACCACCGCTCCCGGCATGAGCTGGGGAACGATCTTGGACTTGAGCTCCCCCGTCTCCTTGTCCTCCACCACGGAGTGGGTGACGATGAAGGCCTTTCCGCCCTTGGATATCCAGGCCCCGCGGGTGAAATCGACCTGCCCCCCCGTGGCGGTGTACTGGATGGGCCCGAAGGACTCCGAGGCGCACTGGCCGGTGATGTCGATCTCCAGGGTGGTGTTGATGGATATCAGGTTGTCGTTTTTCCCGATCACCCAGGGGTCGTTGTTGTAGCTTATGGGCGAGAGGTAGATCATGGGGTTGTCGTTCACCCAGTCGTAGAGGTCCTGGGAGCCGAAGACGAAATAACAGAGCATCTGGTGGGGATGGAAGTTCTTCCTCGTGTTGTCGAGCACTCCCGCCTCGAAGAGCTTCATGTAAGCGTCCCCGATCATCTCCGTGTGGCAGCCCAGGTGCTTCTTGCGCGTGAGCAGCTCCCCGATGGCGTTGGTGGTGCCCCCGATGCCCAGCTGGATGGTGGAGCCGTCCTCGATGAGGTCGATGATGTTCTCCGCGATGGCCTGGTCCCTCTCGGTGATGGGGTCGGGGGGAAGCGCGAACACGGAATGGTGGTTCTCGGTGAGCTTGTCCACCTGCGATATGTGCACCCAGTTGGGGCCGTGCACGATGGGCTGCTGGTCGTTCACCTCCACGTACAACGCGTCCAGCTCGTCCACCACGTCGATATAGTTGGCGAAGAGCCCCAGGTTCAGGTAGCCCTGTTTGTCCATGGGGCCGGCCTGCACGATGAGCTTGCGGTATCCGGAGTCGTCCACCGCCTGGCGGGTGACGCGGTGGAAGTGGTAGGGCGTGTGGGTCATGAGCCCCTCCGCCAGGGCCTTGCGGTCGAGGGGCGAGGCGTAGTAGTTGTCGATGAGGATGTTGCGCTGGAGCTCCGGCTTGAGCACCTTGAAGACGTTGGCCAGCATGATAAAACTTCCCAGCTGCACTCCCTCGATCTCCCCCGCCAGGGCTCGGTCGAAGAGGGCGTCGAGTATGGCCACCGGCGTGGAAGAAGCGCCGCTGGCGAAGACGTGGTCCCCGCTCTTGATCTCTCCGGCGATGTCCTCCGGGGTGGTGAGCTTGGCCTTGTACATGTCCTCCCACTTGCTCATCGTCCACCTCCCATGGTCGCGAGCGTCCGTTTGTCCCAAGGGCTTCCGCCTTGTCCGGGAAAAGGCTCCCTTCACCTGAACTTTAACATCTTTTACCGCCGTTAGTCACAGTCAAAGCCTTGTCCACCAACCGTTCCCTAACCTTCATCTGTGCGGCACGGCTCCTCCGATTCTCGTTCTCGCGCATGCAATCTCAGCGGAACGCGTGCTATCTTAAGGCTGAACGCGCGGACGTGATGACTTATGTAAGCGTCTCCGGGGTTAGAAAAGCGGTGTGGATAAGCGGCGAAAGGGAGATGGAGAGGATTGGTGCGCATGGCCCGCAAAGAGCTCTTGGTGGAAAGGCTTTCCGGCGAGCTGATACCGGAAGCGGCGGATGTTCTGACGGAGGCGTTCAAGACGGAGGAGACCACCGCATACCATCTGGACACCGACCGCTACTCGGTAATCCGCGGCATGAAAGCACTTGATCGCATATTCCTGCAAATGTACATGGAGGCCGCGAGGCCGATACTGGCCGCCCTCGAGGAGGGGCATGTTGTGGGCGTCGGTATATTACGGGACCCGCGACGTCGCGTGAGCAAGAGTAACGCGCTTCTGTTGTTTCTTCCAGAACTCCACCGCCTGGGCGCCATGTACTTGCGCCATCCCATACGCACCTTGCGCATCATGGCCGCATCCAGACCGCCCAGAGGCCTGCGGGAGCAGTTCATAACCTTCGAGGCTCTGGGCGTTCATCCCGCGCACCAGGGGAAAGGGGTGGGAAAAGCCTTGATGATGTATGCGCAGAAGCTGGCGCAAGGCGATCCCTCCGTTACGGGTATATACCTCAACACCGGGAGCGAGAAGAACCGCAGCTTCTACGAGAGCCTGGGCTACGAAACCCTCAGCGTGCGTGACCTTGGCAGGGTCGTGGTATACCACATGTTCTGGTCCAACCCTCTCGCGCGGCAGACAACCTCCGCTGCAATGACGACCTGAAGCAAGAAGAAGGCCCCGCTCTTTTCATCCATGGATTCCTAAAACCGATGACGTAACGGCTCGCGTCGCGGAACGCCCATATGTTATATTTGGATCAAGGTCGTTTGAGGTTTGATCGAAAGAGACAGCGTGAGGCCCAAGCCCGAAAGGCCTGGGCCTTTTGTTTCTGCAGGGATGGAGCAGAAAGGAGTTGCGCCATGCAAGTTGGTCTTGGAAAGACGGTGACCTTTCACTACCGGCTTTACGACGAGGCGGGAACGCTCATCGACGCCAGCGCGGAAAACGATCCCATGAGCTTCGTTTTCGGGGAGGGGAGCATAATCCCGGGCCTGGAGCGGGAGATGGCGGGCATGGAGCCGGGGGATAGCAAGGAGGTTCTGGTAAAGCCCGAGGACGCCTACGGGCTTCACGATCCAAACCTGGTGCACCAAGTCCCGCGCGAGCGCTTCGAGGGCTCCGCGGACCTGGAGGTGGGCATGACCTACATGGGGCGGACGGACACCGGAGGGCTGATCAACTTCAAGGTCCTTTCCATAGACGACGAAAACGTGGAGATCGATCTCAACCATCCCCTGGCGGGCGTCAACCTCCGTTTCGAGGTGACCATCCAGGACGTCGCCTGAGCCATCATCGTGTCGCCCCACCGGCCGGCGGCCGGCGTTGGAGTACGTGCCCTCCGCTGTTGCGAGTGCTTTCCCGCGCCCACTGCCGGAAAACCGAAAGGGGCACGATAACGCCCGGCGGCGACGAATTATAATTTCGACTGGCATTAAGCGGCCTTCTCATGTGAGATTAGATATCGCAGGGGTCAACTTTTTCTTTGCAGCCTTTTCGCGACAATCGTCCACATGGGAGGGGAAGGATGGAGAAGAACTTCAGTCGCTGGCCCAAGGGCGTCGCTCGCAACCTCGACTATCCGGAAGTGCCGGCTTTCCAGATCCTACGTTCCGCCGCCCAGCAGTGGCCGGAGCGGAACGCCATCGTCTTCGCCGGCATGGAGATGACCTTCAGAGAGCTGGACCAGCTTTCGGACCGCTTCGCGGCCGCCCTCGCGGGACTCGGGGTGGGGAAAGGGGACCGGGTGGCCCTCCACCTGGTCAACTCGCCCCAGTTCGCCATCGCCTATTACGGCCTGCTCAAGGCGGGCGCCGTGTTCGTTCCCGTAAGCCCCCTGCTCTCCGAACGGGAGCTGGTCTTCCAGTTGAACGACGCCGGGGTGGAGACCTTCGTGGGGCTCGACCTCTTCTGGGCCGTCGCCAGCCAGGTGCTGCCGCAGACGGGGGTGAAGAGGGCGATAGAGGTCAGCCTCGCCGATTGCTACCCGCCCCTGAGCGCTCCTGAGAAACAGCTATCCAAGGGGGCTTTCGGGGAAGGGGTCATCGACTTCACCGCCCTGGTCGCGGATCATCCCGCCGAACCCCCCGAGATCGCGTTCAACGTTAAGGAGGACCTCGCGCACATCTCCTACACGGGGGGAACCACGGGCACTCCGAAGGGCATCATGGTGACCCACTACAACGCCGTCGTCAACTCCTGCCAGCTCTCCTACTGGTTCTCCGGGGGGCAGGTCCAATACGAGAACGGGATCATCGGGTTGCGGCGGGAAGAAGGGGATGCAGACGAGAACCATCCTTTCCGCCGCGGCAGGGAAGTGTCCCTGGTGGTGCCGCCGTGGTTCCATGCCATGGGCGCCTTCGGCTATCTGAACATGCAGCTCATGGCGGGCAATACCCTGGTGGTTTTCCCGCGATTCGACCCGGAGGAATTCCTGCGGGCCATCGGCAAGTACCGCGCCACCCTTTTCGGGGGCGCCCCCCAGCTCTTCGTGCCCATGGTGGATCATCCCCTTTACGCGGAGACGGATATGTCCGGCATCAGGCTGGTGGCCTCAGGCGGGGCGCCCATCCCGCTCAGCCTAATGCGCAGGTTGCTGGATAAATTTCCCGGAGTGATCTGCGAGGCTTACGGCCTTTCGGAGGCCACGGCCATCGTCACCATAACTCCTCCGGAGAGGGATGCACTCAAGGTGGGGTCGGTGGGTCTGCCGGTGGCGGACACCGAGGTGAGGATAGCGGATCCCGAGGACCACACCCGGGAAATGGACCTCGGTGAGGTGGGAGAGGTGTGCGTGCGTGGTCCCCAGGTCACCAAGGGGTTTTGGAACAATCCCGAGGAAACGGCCCTCATGTTCAAAGAGGACGGCTGGTTGCTCACCGGCGACATGGGGAGGATGGACGAAGACGGATACCTGTACATCGTGGACCGCAAGAAGGACATGCTCATATACAAGGGCTACAATGTCTACCCCCGTGATCTGGAGGAGGTGCTGAACGCGCATCCGGCGGTGGCGCAATCGGCGGTGGTGGGCAAGAAGGACGAACGCTACGGCGAGCTGCCGGTGGCCTTCGTGCAACTGGTCCCGGGGTCTTCGGTGAGCGAAGCGGAGCTTTTGGAATACGCCAACTCCGAGCTTGCTGCGTACAAGAAGATCAGGGCGCTGCGCATAGTGGAGGCCGTGCCGGCCAGCCAAGCGGGCAAGGTCCTGCGGCGCGAGCTGCGGGACTTGGCGCAGGAAATGGAGGTGTGACCGGGCAAGGGCGACTTTTTCTCTGCTTCTGCGAAGGCGCTTTTTCGGCGCCTTCTCCTGTTTGGATCTTACGCGTGGCCGTGCCGGTGTTTTCCTTTTAATTCCAAGGAAGCTTGTATGGAATGCCTTCTGCCGTCCCGGTCTTTCTCCGGTGACATTGTTTCCTGCGCCTGGCGAAGGAGCCTGCCGCCAAAGGATAAGTCGCTTTAACCCGCGGCCAGCACCTTGCCTCCGAGCGCGTCCGCGTGATAGGAGTTGTTTTCCAGCGCCACCGCGCCGTTCACCAGCACGTAATCGATGCCGGAGGGGTACCTCCTGGGGTCGCGGAAGGTGGAGTTATCGCGGACGGTCTCGGGGTCGAACACTACCAGGTCCGCGGCGGCGCCCCTCCTTATGACCCCGCGGTCCGTCAACCCGAAGCGGGAGGCCGCGAGTCCCGTGCAGCGGTGCACGGCGTTTTCCAGGCTATAGAGCCCCAGCTCCCTCACGTAATGTTGTAAGATGCGCGGAAAGGTGCCGTAGGCGGTCTGCGGCGGCGCCCCCTTTTCCGGGAAGAGCACGTCCGCTCCCACCGAGAGCTGGGGATGATCCTGCCCCTGCAGGAACACTTTCTCCGACCAGGGACCCGGGGAGATGCCCATGATGAAGACAACCGCCCCTTCCTCCTCGATGGTCAGGTCGGCGAGGAAGTCGAAGGGATGCTTTCCCGCTTCCTTCGCCAGGTCGACCACACGCTTGCCCTCCAAGTCGCTGTTCTTCGCGCTGCCCACGGAGAGGATGGTGAGCATCTTATAACTCAGGCACTTGAGGTAATTGGTGGCCCATGAGCCGGGCTCCCACTGCGGCCAGCGGTCCTTCAGTGTCTCCACGTCCTTCCTGATCCTGGCGCGCTCCCCGGGGTCAGCGAGTCGGCGCAGGAGCGCATCCGTTCCCCCCGCCAGCGCCCAGGGCGGATAGAGCTGGGTCACGGTGGTGTTGCCCATGACGTAGGGGATGAAGTCAAGCCCAACGTCCATCCCCTTCTCGAGGGCGCGGTTCACCACCTGGTACCCCTGCTTGAGCTGAGCGTTGGGAACGCCGGGCAGGGAAACCACCCTGTTTATCCTCTCCAGGATGCCAACGATCTCGTAAAGGATGTCTCCCAGCCGTCCCAGGTCCGGCACGGCCATGAAGTGGCTGACCTGCAGGGAAGAACCGCTGCGCTGGGCTATCTCCACGGCCTCCTCCACCGAACGGGCGAAAGTGGAGGTGAGGCTGCGCACGTGGGTGACGTAGCGTCCGCCGTACTCGTTGGCCACTTTGGCCAGCTCCACGATCTCGTCGGTGTGGGCGAACATGCCGGGGAAGTATGTCAAGCCGGTGGAAAAACCTCGACACCCGTCCTCCATATCCCTGCACAGGAGTTTCTTCATCTGCGCGAGCTCGTCTTCCGTGCAGAAACGTGCGCTCTCGCCCATCGCCGCGATGCGGATGGGGCCGTGGGCCGAGAGGGGCACGAAGTTGATGGGGAGACCCCTTCGCTCGAGCCAGGCGAAGAACTCTCCGCAGGTCTCCCATTCCGGTTGGAAGCTCCTGGAAACCCCCATGGTCTGCAGGGTGGAATGGAACAGGGTGCCGTTCTCCCGCGGCCATGGCGCCGGCGACCACCCGCAGTTGGAGACCACGCTGGTGGTGATGCCCTGCCTTATATAGGGCTCGAAGAGCTCCTTGAAGTCGTCGCGGATGACATAGAGATCGTTGTGGGAATGGATGTCTATGAAGCCGGGCGAGACCACCTTCCCGTCCGCTTCGATGACCTTCACTGCGTCGGCGCCCGGCAGGTCTCCGACCTCGTCGATCCTGCCTCCCTTCACGGCCACGTCCGCCCTCCTGGCGGCGGAGCCGGTGCCATCCACTATCCTTCCGCCCCTGATGAGCACATCTAACATAATCCCCTCCTCGCCACGCAACGGCCGCGGTTTAGTAACCCCCCACCTGGTCGGTGCTGTGGGTGCGCAGCCCCAAGGCTTGCCTCCGGCATCGATTCTAGCACTCACCGGGTCGGCGCGCCCGCCCACCGGTCGCACAGGCAGATGGGAGAAGGAAACCTATCGAAGGCATGACGCTCATCCTGGCCGGTCGGCATTCGCCTGGTCGGCACGCGCGACATCCCGGCCGCGCAGGGGAGTGGGAGGAGGAAGCTTGTTGGAGGCAAGACGCTCGCCCTTGCTTCTCGCTGCTCACCTGGCCTGTATGCGCGTCGGCTTGGGTAGGATAATCTTTTCGCCTGGCGGTGGTTTGGTTTCCCCACACTGGATCTATGCGCGAACGGCCAAGGCGGGGGAGATGGTCAGTATATGGGTGTCGCGGCCATCCGGCCTTGCATGTCTGCTTGCAGGAACCAACTCGAATGCGGATGGCCTGGGAAATACGCGGCGCTGCTCGCCACACCCGCCAGGTTGCTGGGGCGAGCATGAGACGCAAGCTCGCTGGACGTTTCCATCCGTGAAAAACCATGTCCGTTCCTCACGGACTCTTCATCCCGGAGCAGATCCGACTCGATCCCTTTTCCAGTCCGGTCGTTCTCCTCGCCCCTACAGGTTCTCTTTGACGAATTCGATCAGTGGGCGGATGACTTCGTTCTCCCTGCGCTGGGGAGCGCTGGCGCAGGCGGTGAGCACATCCATGTGGTTGTAGCCCTTGATGAGCTCGCGCTCTCCGGGGATGGGAAGGAACATGAAGGTCCCTCCGCTCAGCACCCCCTGCTCGGCGATGAATTCGATCTTGGGCATGCTTTCCAACTTGTCGCCGTGGAGGAAATTGATGCCATAGTCCCTTCCGAAGGGGAATAGCGCGGCCACGATATCCGCCACCAGGCGGGTGGAGAAGTACCACTCGGTGAGGTTGAGGGGCCCCTTGAAGATAACCCTCGCCACGTCCCGTATGTCGCTTACCTCGTTCTCGGTGGTGGTGTAAGTGGTGGCGCCTCCCGTATCCTGGAAGAGGGGGTCATCCTCGCTGCCCACCTCGTCGAAGTTGGCCCAGCGGTAGAGGGGGCCCTTCCCCAGCTCGAAAGGTGACGGCCCGGCGTCGTTGGCGATGAAGTACGGCCCCTTTCCGAGCATGGAGCCCACCAGGTCGGAGAGGAGGGGAATGCTCATGAGTAAGTCGCTCTGGGGGAAGCTCTTCTTCACCACCGTGCCGCCCTCCAGGAAACCCATGCTGTTCTGGATCATCCCCAGGGGGGCGAAGTTGTCGTCGAAAACGATCCCCAGCATGGCCTCGTTGGTGTAGCGGAAGTCGGTGATCTGGGGAACGCCGTCCATGAAGGTCTGGAAGTCCCTGGAGTGCAGGAAGCGCAGGAGGATATGGGCGGAATCGGAGAAGGGCACCTCGCGCATGACCGTGCACTCGGAGTCGGGGTCGTAGTAGGCCAGCATGGCTACCGCCTCCAGAAGGCTCATGGCCTCGGCGTCGATCATGGGGAAGGGCAGGATGCGGTTGGAATGGGGGTCCTCCCGCAACGCCTTGACCAGCGTGCCGTAGTTTTCCGCCGAGATGTCGCTTACCAGGTCCTGGATGCCCTGCGGGAGCTGTTTCAAGATGGGATCCACCATGGCGCTTACCGGGGTCACGGTGGTGTCGAACCCGAAGAGCCCGGCGCAGTTGTTGAAGCCCGCGTCGTCCAGGGTTGAGGGGTCGCCGTCGCGATCCCACCCCGCGAACATGGAGGTCATGATGCCGCCCAGGGAATGGCCGCCCACGAAAACCTTTTCCTTCCTCACCGCGGGGTCGGGCACCATGGCCTCGATGACCTTGAAGACGTCCTCGGTGGCCAGGGCCAGCCCGAACTCGGCCAGGAAGGGCACGTCGGGGTCCTTGAGCCACCCCTTAAACACGCGGCCGTTCACCTCCTCGCCCAAGTAGTAGTAATCGATGGCCTTGCGCGCCGCCTCGATGGCGGTGATGTTGCCGGCGTCGAGCTCCCCCTCAAGGTAATTGGCCACCGAGAGGTCCTCGAGCCGGTTGGGTCGCCTCTCCACCGCCCATATCTCCAGGTCCAGGCCGTCCTGGACCCTGGCCATGTAGACCATCTGGCGGCCAAGGTACTCGAAACCGTTGGCGCCCTCCAGGATTCCGGGCAGCATGACCAGCATGGCGTCGGTAGTTTGCGGGTTCACCCGACCCGGGTCCGTGGGGTACAGGGTCGAGCCGTCGGCGGGACGGAAGCGCAGGAAACGTATCTCGTCGCAGGCGTCTGGTGCGCCCCATTCCTCCGGCAGTGGAGCGGCCACAGTCTGCTCCTCCATCACCACCACCGCGTCGACCTCCTCCTGCGTCCAGGCGCGCGACACCCCGGGATGTGGTGTTTCGGGCACCGGCCCGCCCGGCTGGTAGCAGCCCGCGAGCGGGATGAGCACGAGAAGCGATACCGCACATAACACGGTCAAGGTGGTACCCACGAGTCGTTCATGACGCGAGAACATGGCCATCCCCCCAATCGTTTCCAGCGGTTCCCCCATAACGTGGGAAGCTCCCGGTCGCAGGCGTCCTCGCTTGGTGTCGTGACCCACATACCAGACGCTTCCCCCGGCAATGTATGCCTAAAATATAAACCCAAGATACGGCACCGTCAAAGGGTTTGCCGGGTTCGGTATGGCTGGGGGACGAACCGCCTTACCCTGCGGCCTCGTCGATGGCCGCCAGTATTTCCTCGTCGGGTGGGTACTCCGTCTGGATACTCGCGATGAAGATGTATCTTATAATTCCCCCGCTGTCCAGCACGAAGTTTGCGGGGCGCGCGATGTGCACTGACTCAAAATTGACCCGCACGTAGACGCCGTATTCCTTGACCACCGTGCGCCTCGCGTCGGAGAGCACGGGGAAGGGAAAAGGCTTTTTCCTGAGGTATT
Organism: Actinomycetota bacterium; assembly: GCA_013178005.1. GTDB lineage: Bacteria > Actinomycetota > Geothermincolia > Geothermincolales > RBG-13-55-18 > Solincola_B. The sequence goes on along the minus strand of JABLXL010000007.1, from coordinate 48,760 downwards.
CCCGGATACGTTCCAACTTTTCGGCAAGGATGACCACCGCACGCGCGCCGCGTTTTTCCAGTTCCGGCAGGATGTCCTGTATATGACCCATATACTCGCGGCAGTGCGGTCACCAGGTGCCCCTGCCGAAGTAGATCATCAAGGGACGGTCCAGTAAGTCGGAAAGGGCAACCTCCTCGCCCGTAGCGGCATCCGGAAGCCTGAACTCCGGAGCCCTGTCACCAACCTTCAGCACCTTGCTCTCCCTGGACATGTCTCACCTCCGTGCCTGACCGTGCCGTTGACTGTGTGCCGTCTCTTATGCCGCTGTTATTTTTCCCTGGAGGTGGTGGAATATACCCGCACGTGGGGTCGTGTCTTTACTTTTTCATTCCGCCGGGGCGGAAGACAAATATCCTTCGTGGTCTCGGAACAAAAAAGTCAAGACACGACCCGGTCGCATACCACGACCCGGTCGCATACCCGGGCGTGGGGTCGTACCCGGGCGTGGGGTCGTGTCTTTACTTTTTCATTCCGCCGGGGCGGAAGACAAACACCCAACCTCATCCCGGAACAAAAAAGTCAAGACACGACCCGGGTTCATACCCGGATGTACCTTTACTTTTTCATTCCGCCGGGGCGGAAAACAAACATCCTTCGTGGTCTCGGAACAAAAAAGTCAAGACACGACCCGGGTTCATCAGGAGGCCCAGGCGGAGAAAAAACCGCGCAGCACTCCCTCGTACCAGGCCCTGTCCACGGCCGTGAAGGCGCAATGACCTCCGCGCGGCAGTATCCAGACGCGGAAATGCGGGTTGTCCCGTGCGGCGTCGCTGTTCATCTCCGCCTCACGAACCGGAACGATGGGGTCGTCCTGGGCGTGGATGTGCACGGTGGGTATGCGGATGCCATGCACATAGCTTCCCGGTGAAGCCTTGCGGTAGGCTTCGTCTTCGTCAACGCCGTAATAATCTCTGCAGGCGGCGGAGAACATGGAGGTAAAATCCCTTATGTGCTCGTATCCCTTCCATCCGGAGAGCTTGAGGACCAGGCATGCCTTGAAAAGGGGGTAGGCGATGAAGAAGGGCTGCCATGGCATGGGCGGCCTGGAGATGAACTCTATCATGCCGCGGGTATCGGAGGTGCCGTTCCATGCCAGCACCCCTCCGGTTATATGCTCCCCCCCGTCCATGCCCGCGGCGATCATGGCGGCCGCAGCGCCCATACTGTAGCCGGAGACCCCCACCGTGGTGACCTGGGCGAAACCGCCGAGGAAGCGGGCGGCGGCGATGACATCCTCGCCCTCCTTCCAGCCTCCGGTTACCATGGCGTCGCTAAGGTAGCGGCTCTCCCCGAAACCGCGCGTGTCCAGGGCCAGGACGTTATAGCCCCATTCCCGGTGCGCCTTTACGGCCACGCTGCGGATGTAATTCTGGTTCTTGCTCCCGAAGACTCCGTGGCAGAAGACGAGGCCCGGCCGCGGTGTGCCGTCGCCGTGAAGGGCCAGCTTGCCCGCCAGCGGGGTGCCGTCCAGCGAGGTGAAGGTGACGGAGCGGAAGGAGTGCGGATAGGGGTAGAGTTTGCAGGCGGTGGCGCGGCGGGTGTCGAGCAACATGGGCAGGGCATCGGCGGAGAAACCAAGGCATGTGCTGGCCCTCCCGCCCAGGGGCCGCGGGCGGAAGGGGATCGCCTCGAGATCGCGCATGACCTCCGAAAGCGTCTTTCCGTTGCCGGAAACCGTCATCTTGCACCTCCTGATGAGCGCGGAATCCCAACCGGTCGTTTTGCCGAACATGCCGTTCGATCACGTTCAATTATATGTGAACGTGGGGTCGTGTCTTTACTTTTTCATTCCGCCGCAGCGCAAGCCATATATCCAAAGTCTTCCCGGAACAAAAAAGTCAAGATACGACCCGGTCGCATACCACGACCCGGTCGCATACCCGGGCGTGGGGTCGTGTCTTTACTTTTTCATTCCGCCGGGGCGGAAAACAAACACCCAAAGTCTTCCCGGAACAAAAAAGTCAAGACACGACCCGGGTTCATACCCGATCCTCTCTTTACTTTTTCATTCCGCCGGGGCGGAAAACAAACACCCAAAGTCTTCCCGGAACAAAAAAGTCAAGACACGACCCGGGTCAAGATACGACCCGGGTTCCATACCCCATGCGGCTTAGCGCCGCTCCCTACGGCAGGCGGAGCTCCAGCACGCGGTCGATGCGGTAGGTCTTCACCGTGCCGGAACGATGGCAGTAGGCGCGGAAATACCCATAGTCCTCGCCGCCCCACACCTGGAGCGGTGTCACCATGCGCGGCATGCCCGGTGAGGATCCGCCGTCGTAGATCATCTCCACCACCGCCTTCCTATTCGCCAGGACCATAAGGTCGCGGGCGGTGCCTCTCAGCTCCAGTTCCAGCCTCGGCGAGATGTCGGAAAAATGGCCCAGGTACCCGGGTATGTCCTCCACGCGCCGAGGGACCGGCGAGCCGTCGAGAGAACGCAGGAAGATATGCATGGCCACGAGGGCATCCGGCAGCCCGCGGTGTTGTTGGTCCTGGACGATCCCCAGGCACCTAGCCACCGTTCCAAGCCGGTAGTCGGGCAGACCCGGAAAGGCGGATCTCGCCAGGAGCACCGTGTCCACAACGTGGTTTGATGGAGGATCCAGGCCGGCCCGGGCCAGCTCCGATCCTATGACGCTCACGTCGAAACGGGCGTTGTGGGCCAGGAGGACGGCGCCCTCCAGGTAGTCGAGGAATTCCTCCATCACCTCGTCGGGATGGGGGCAGCCCTTCACCATCGCGTCGGTTATTCCGTGGATGTCGGTCGCGTCCTTCCGTATGGGCTCTCCGGGGTCGACCAGGGTGTGGAATTCGTCCAGCGCTCCTTGCGCGGAGAACCTCACCGCGCCTATCTCCACCAGCCTGCTGCCCATGAAAAGGCCCGAGGTCTCCACGTCAACCGCGCAAAAGACCGTTCCCCGGTCTCCTGGATGGCTCCTCATACGACACCCTCCGTTCGCGATGGCAGGTGTTGCGAGCATCGCTTCAGCCAGTATAACCCGTGGCGCTGACGGGAACATGACCCCCGCCATATCCAAATCCCGGCTATGGGGTGGTTGGCGGGAGAGAGCGTGATCCCGGCCGGGGCCGACCGGCTCTTTCTTGACGGAAGATAAGCCGCCGATGGTCGTGCGAGGCATCTGCTCCTCATACAGGGCGTGCCTCCGCTTCACGGCATGCAGGGGGGCCTCGATCGTATAGCAATCTTACCCGGACGTCGCAAGGTTGGGCATGGCGGCGCCCGCCGCGGGACTATCCTGCGATAATCGATCGGCTCCTTAATAGACCTTCAGGAAATGCATGCCTGGACCTTCAACGGGGAACAGGCATGCCCGCGCTGAAAGCGGATACCCGCCCCTTTTGGAGCGGGTATCCTGTACCGTTGGTCGTATATCTCAGAGCAGCGTTGCGCTGGCCGTGTTCGAGGTCGCCGAGTCGGCGTTCGCGGTCGGGAAGGCGGGCACCAAGCTCCCCACCGTGTTTCTCGCGAAGACGCGGTAGTACCTGGTTCCGGTAAAGGTGGAAGTGTCGGTGTAGGTGACGGTGTTTGCCGGCAACTCGGCCAGCACGTTCCATGGACCTCCCTGATCCTCTGCCCATTCGACCACGTAGCTCGTCTCAGCCACCGAGTTGTCGCTCCACGCCAGGATCACCCCGGATGCGTCAACCGTGGCGGTGAGATCAGTGGGCGCCCGAGGCGCCGTAGCGAAGGGCATGGCGTGCATCATGTCCATCTCCTCGTGGGAGAGCAGGTGGCAGTGGAGCACGTACTCCCAGCCGAAGTTGACCAGCTCGTTGGTGATGACCACCGGGTTGGCGTTGGTATCGAAGAGCCCACCTGGACCTCCCCGCAGGGTGCTGCCCAGCGGCATAGTGGGATCGATGGGGCGTATGCTGTTGGGGACCTCGAAGGGCAGGTCAGGTGCCACCGGCCTGATGGCGACGATGATGTCCTCGAGGGGGTTCACCCTCACCGTTTCCTTCCATCCCAGCTCGTTGGGGTCGGGCGGGATGATGATATTGTCCCATGCCACGCGGTTGATGACCTGCACGTTGACCAGGTGCCAGTGCAGGGTGTGGGTGTCCACGCCGTTATGGGTGATCTTCCAGATCTGGGTGTTGTCCCCCGCGACCGGCTGCGAGACGCTCAGGTTGTCCACGAGGATGTCCACGGGCGGAGACAGGAAGGGGTAGAGGATGAACCCGCGGTTCAGACCGCCGAGGTTGGAGAGCTCCAGGCCCAGGAACCCGCTCATCCTGCCGTACTCCGTGTCATATGCCTCGCCCATTTCGTCCTGGATGGCCTTGGCCTGGAAAGGAATGGTAATTCCCACCGCCTCGGCCGAAGCGCCGGTGCCGCCTCCCCCCGAGAGGGCAACGGTCGGGGCGGAGACGTAGCCGCTGCCGCCGCTGGTCAGCTTGATACCGGTGACCGAGCCCGGCTGCACCGTTGCGGTGGCGGTGGCGCCCGCGCCCCCGCCGCCGGTGAAGGTGACAGTGGGCGGCGAGGTATATCCCGAGCCGCCGTCGGTGAGCACGATGCCTGTGACCTCGCCCGGCGCCGCCGTGGCCGTGGCCGCCGCGCCCACCCCGCCTCCGCTGAGCAGGGTAACGTCGGGGTTGTCGGTGTAGCCGCTGCCCCCGTTGGTGAGCACGATCCCTGTGACCGCGCCGAGCTGTATCTCGGCCATGGCCATGGCGCCCATGCCGTCTCCGCCGCTGAATACCACGCTGGGCGGGCTGGTGTAACCGCTGCCGCCGTTGGTCACGTTGACCGCGACTACGGATCCGCCGGCGATGACCGCGGTGGCGGTGGCTCCCTTCCCGCCGCCTCCCACCAGCGTTACATCTGGAGGCACAGTGTATCCCATGCCGCCGTCGGTGACGTTGATGGCGGTCACGCCGGAGATCTGTGCCTCCGCGGTCGCGCCCGAGCCGCCCCCGCCGGTGATCTGCACGATGGGCGGCGAGGTGTATCCCCCGCCTCCGTTGGTGACCGTGATGGAGGTCACGCCTGAGACCTGCGCGGACGCCGCGGCCCCGTTGCCGCCCCCGCCGGTGAAGACCACCGCGGGAGTGGAGGTATATCCGGCTCCGCCGCTGGTCAGGGTGACGTCCGTGACACCAGATATCTGGGTCTCACCGGTGGCGCCGGTGCCGCCCCCGCCCGTGATGGTCACGGTGGGAGCCGAGGTGTAGCCGCTGCCCCCGCTGGTCAGCTTCAGGCCTGGCAGCGGGCCGTTGAAGAAGGTGAGCGACGTGTCGTAGATGCGCGCGTAGGGGTCCTCGGGAAAGGACTTGTTGTAAGCCGAGTTGTAGGCGGCGCTGGGCACGATGATGGGCTCCTGGGACGCGGCGAAGGCGCCTTGTCTGGTGGCGGTGGAGGCGAAAGCCGCCTCGAGCCTCGCCAGGTCGAAGGCCGGCGCCGGCTTGGAATCCGCCACCCTTATCTGCATGACCGTGCGGATGTTGGGGCCGTATCCCGCGAGGGGGGTGGGCGCGCCCCCGGTATCGGTGAGGTCCGGGGCGCCGGTGTAGTAGTCGTAACGCGGGTCGCGCGCCGGGAAAGCTGCGGGGGCGTCGTTGTAGAGGATGAGGGTCTTGCCCGCGTACTGCGAGAAGTCCACGATGACGTCGGCCCGCTCCGCAGGCCCCAGGATGAGGGTTCCCTGGCTGACGTTGCCCGCGTTGAAGGTGGTGGGGTCGGTGTTCCAGTCGACGGGGAGATTTGGTAGCACCACCGGGGCGGGCAGAAAACCGCCTTCGTTGCCGATCTGTATCATCTCGGGTCCGGCCAGTGCGGGGTCGGGCACGCCGCCTTCCCTGCCGTCCGTCGGCCATCCCTCCGGGTATCCGGGGGTCGGCACGGCGGGGACCATCCGCACCTCGGTGCCGGTCCTTCCGTCCGGGGTGATGGCGTCCGGGTCCGCCTGGTAGAGCTGGAGGTTGAAGAAGCGGTCGTCGGCGGCGTTGAGGATGCGCAGTCGGTAGGCCTTCGGGCTCACCTCCAGGTAAGGATAGGCGGTGCCGTTGACCACCGGGGTGTCCATAAAGGATTCCATGGCCATGGAGGGGTTGGGGGTCCCTGGTATCTCGGGAGGCTCCCAGGGCGCGTTAACCGGGTCGTAGTAGGGGTTGGGCACCGGCCCGTGGGCGATGTTCTGCGTGGGCGGCCAGAACCAAGGCCCGTAGGACCAGCGTCCGAAGGCGTTGAGCCCACCTGGGTCGGCGGGGTTCTGGTTCGGCATATATACATGGGGCAGCCAGAGGTTGCCCTTCCCGCCCCACTTCTCTTTGTTCCAGGTGGGGTCCTGCATGGCGAGCTGCATGTCGTCGGGCACGAAGGTCTTGTCCTGCACCATGAGGGGTATCTGGTCCTTGGGTATGATCCCCTGGTTCACCAGGTCCTGCTCCACGGGGTCCTGCAGCATGTAGAGAGAGGCCTCGCCTGCGTAAACGTTAAGACGCGTTATGCCGAAGGCGTGGTCATGGTAGAACATCAGGCGCGCGCTCTGCTGGTTGGTGTAGTAGAAGGTCATGGAGCCCGGGCCAGGGTCGTTTGAGGCCCCCGGCGTGCCCTCCGGCACCGGGTTGCCACCGGCGTCGAACCACATGTCGGGCACGTACTGCACGCTGACGCCCTTGGGATAAGGGGTGCTCTCCCCCGCGGGGGTTATCCACTGGTGGGGGGTGCCGTCGCTGATCCAGGGCGTATAGCCGCCGTGCAGGTGGATGGTGGCGCGGTTCTCGGTGTACATGCTCATGCCATCGGGTCCCATCCCCGCCCCCATCACCGTGGGATCCACGGGCAGGAAAAGATCCCCGCCCTCTCCCGTGGGCAGGTTGTTGGTGAACTTTATGCGCACCGGGCGATCCTTCTGGGCGACGATCATGGGGCCCGTGTAAGTGAACTTCTTCACCTTGGGGTCGTTGGTGTTGGTCTGCCGGTAGCCCCGCAGGGTGGTGGGCGGCAGGTCGGAATGGAGCTGCTCGGTGTACTGGCCCAGCTCGATCTCGTAATAGTCCGATCCTGGGTAGGTTGTCCTGTCGGGCACAGCCACGGGGACGTATTGCCCCAGGTTGTTGGCATTGGCCGCGCCTATGCCGGGCAATTTATCCACGAACTTCCTCATCCCCGTGCCCTCGGTGACGCTGATCACGGTCTCGAAGGAGAAGCCCACCACGTTGTGCCCTCCCGTCCAGGCCCCCTGGTAGTTGAAGTACATGGGGCGCTCTGCGACGATCTGTTGCCCGTTGGTGCATTCCACCACGGCGGAGAAGTCGTGGGCGATGTCCTCGCCCGTGCCCAGCACAGTCCGCGGCGTGACCGTGACGCGCGAGCCCTTGCCAACCTTCACGTTCTGGACGGCGTTAGTGCCATCGCCTTTCATGTAGGTGATAGCCACCTCGGCATCCACGAGGCCGGGGTTCTGGATGCACAGGTAGGGGTCGAAATCGGAGCGCGTGGTGCCCTCGGCGAAATAGTAAGCGGTGTTGGGGGCCGTGGCGCCCACCACGTCGTGGCCCCCGGTCCAGGCCCCCTTGTAGTTGAAGTACATGGGGCGCTCGGCCACGATGTCCTGGCCGTTGGTGCATTCCACCTTGGCCGAGAAATCGTGGGCGACGTCCTCGCCGGTGCCCAGCTTATCGCGCGGCTGCGCCGTGGCGCGTGAGTGCGCGGGCACGGTCAGGAGCTGGGTTGCCAGTGAACCGTCCCCCAGCATGTAGGTGATGGTTACCTCCGCGTCCGCATCCCCCGGGTTCTGAATGCAGATATAAGGGTCGAAGTCCGGGCGGGTGGTGCCCTCGGCGAAGTAGAACGTCTGCGCGGGGGCCGTGGCGCCCACCACGTCGTGGCCCCCGGTCCAGGCCCCCTTGTAGTTGAAGTACATGGGGCGCTCGGCCACGATGTCCTGGCCGTTGGTGCATTCCACCTTGGCAGAGAAATCGTGGGAGGCGTCCTCGCCCTCTCCCAGGAAATCCTTGACGTTGACGGTGTAGCGGGAGTTGCCCATGACGTCGAAGGACTGCTGCTGCACCGAGCCGTCTCCCTGCATGTAAGTGATGGTGACCGCTGCGTCCGTGTCCCCCGGGTTCTGGATGCAGATGTAGGGCTCGAAGTTCGGGCGGGTGGTGCCCTCGGCGAAGTAGAAGGCCGGTGCAGGGGCCGTGGCGCCCACCACGTCGTGGCCCCCGGTCCAGGCCCCCTTGTAGTTGAAGTACATGGGGCGCTCGGCCACTATATACCGGCCGTTGGTGCATTCCACCTTGGCCGAGAAGTCGTGGGCGACGTCCTCTCCCTCGCCCAGCAGGCTCTTCACGATCACCGTAAAACGGGAATTTCCGAGGACGCTGAAAGCCTGCTCCTGGGTGTTGCCGTCCCCGAGCATGTAGGTGACCTTGATGTCCGCGACGCTGTCGCCGGTGTTCTGTATGCATATATAGGGCTCGAAACCGGGACGCGCGGTGCCCTCGGCGAAATAGAACTCCGCCAGCTTTGTTTCCGTGACGGCCTCGGGAAGGGGGCTTAGGGCATAGTTGGGATAGGGACCGAAATAGTGTGGTGTGGCATTGGGATCGAGGACATGGTCTCCGTTCATGGCGGCTTTGAAATCCAGCCCCGCTGCCTTGGCGCGGTCCGCCGCCGCCTCGCGTTCCTCCTGGGATATGCGTGCCTGTTGTTCGGGCGGCGTTGTCTGGGCCGCGCTATATCCGTCCGCCTCCACGTCCGTCTCAAGCGCTCCCGCTGGTTGCGCCCCGGCGATCGAGCTGCCGGCGGCCGTGACGTTCGGCGCCCCTTCCGGAGCGAGGTAGGTTAAATCCGCCGAATCCCCCGCGGCCCCGCTCCGTCGCCGCCCTTCCGCAAGGGCGGGCAGCGGCCCCAGGACAAGGGTAGCCGCGAACAGCAGGCAGACCCAACTCGCCAGCTTGTGTATTCTCATCTCGCACCTCCGCTTTTTACGCGAGTCATCCCGAAAGCGGAGGTTCGAACTAAGCTGGCTCGCTCCCGGGCGCTCAAAAGAACGATCTAACCGTATCGTCCCCGATGTTTCGTAACCTGTTGAAATCCCATTGTTCCCGCGAGCGAGGGTTTCTAACGGAGCCGCCTTCACGTATCCGAGGGCAGGTGTCCTTTCGGCCCATGACGGTTCCGGTCTCTCCGCTGCCGCCCTTTATACGGAAGCCCTGTGCGGGGTCGTTCGAGGGTCGGAGCGTAAAGAGGATTCGGTAACCAGCCCAAGGCGGTCTGTACTATAATGGTATCCAGGTTGAGGGAGGATCCGGCTGACGAAGGAGTGATGGGGGATGCGTCCTGGGGGGAGGGCGGGCTCCGGGCCCGCAAGAGATCATGTCCGTTACGTGGGTTCCGGCTCGTCGAGTTCGATTGCCATGCGCGCGGAAACGCGCCGGGCCGGGCCGGGGAACTTCCCGCCGCGTCGCGAGAGGGGCGTGAGAGGAGGAGAGAGGCCTGCCGGGGGCGCGGAGAAGCGCGCTGTGAGCGCCGCCAGATCCACGAGCCGTCACCGCACGGGTTCAAGGGCCTCCGCCGCGAAGGCTCTTGCGATCCTGGTTACCTCCCTGGCTTTGATCCTGGGCGGGTTGGCGGCGGCCGCCCCAGCGCCCTCCAGGGCGCTGGGCCAGGCGCAAGGATTCAACCCGGCGGGCTCCCTGCCGGAGGTCGCCAAGAGGATCAACCAGCTCATCTATCCCACCCTGGGATATCCTGCCATAAGGGAAAGAGGATCGGATCTGGTCATCGAGTGGGACTGGCGCAAGAGCGTGGCGGGCTCGCCCAGGCCGGAGCTTTCGCAGGTGGACGATCCCGCGGACTGGGAGGTCTGGCTGACCACCTCCGTGGCCGCCAACGTGCAGAACTACAGCAGCGCCGAGCCGGGCACGGCGGAGGACCCCCCGGCATCCTGGTACCGTTACGAGGGTCCCTCGTACGGCACCTACACCAACCCCGTGCACCGGGTGGTCAACAAGCGGCGCCTGGCCGTGAAGGAGGTAAGCAGGGGGCCGAGCAAGCGCTGGCCGGAGGTCTTCGGGCAGGCGGGATTCGAGGTGGACCACATCACCGTGGAGATACCCCTCAGCGTCCCCCTAGACCTCTACGACCTGCACGTGCGCTGCGTCGCGCCCGACGCCGACCCCGCGTTTCGCGTGGAGGACGCGCAACCCCATGCCGTGCAGGTGATAGAGGAGTTCGGGGAGGACATAAGGATCGTCCAGATCACCGACACCCACGTCTACGGCCCCGAGATCAGGAACGGGCTGAACCTGGATTACAATTCATTCGAGTTGCGGGAACCGCGCCCCGGAACTCCCGGCCGCATCGACCTCTCCTTCGTGGGTTACCCGGGCTTCCCCATGGACCTGGACAAGGACGGCAAGGCCAACGAGGGGGCCATCTACCTTCAGGAGGAGCTCCAGGCCATCAACCTCATCGACCCCGACTTCGTGGTCTTCACCGGCGACTCCGTCTTCGCCCAGAAGAACTTCAGCACCTATCCCAAGGACACCTGGCTCTGGGGGGACGTGAACGGGGAGCTGGGCAGCGAGTACCGCTTCGAGTACACCTGGTGGTACGACGAGCTGCTGGCGCTTAACGTGCCCGTGTTCTGCGTGCCCGGAAACCACGACAGCTACTGCTGGGACGGGCATGCCCTGGCCCGCGACGACGGCCAGGAGATCTGGCAGGACCTCTTCGGACCCCTTTACTATTCCTGGGAATACGGGGACGCAGCCTTCCTGGCCCTCAACAGCATGGACTGGGACAAGGCGGACGCGGACGGGCCGGATCCCTTCAACCCCGAGGGCGTTAACCCCATCGTGTGGGGCATAGCCACCGGGCTCTACCCCGAGATGGCCAAGGACTATGATGACCGCAACGGTTTCCTGGTTGACCTTACCAATATATTCCTGCCCATCAAGGTCATCTTCCCCCACAAGTGGCACGGCCAGCTCCGCGGCGGCGGCGACCCCTGGGCCTGGCAGCCGTGGCCCTGGGGGCACGACCCGGGCGGAGACGGTTTCACGGGACAGCTGGCCTGGGTGGAGGCCGAGCTGGCCAGGGCCGAGGCGGAGGGAAAAGAGCTCAAGGGCGCCTTCATACACCACGATCCCCTGCGCCCCGCGGGCTCTCCCCCCGAGGCCTATGACAACGCCAACCAGTTCGGCCTGCTCCCCATGCCGGCGGGGCAGGGAGAGGGATCGCAGGCCCTTCTTTGCCTGCTGCGCAAGCACGAGGTGGATTTCGTGGCCTCCGGGCATACCCACAACGACGCGATCAACCGCGTTAACTGGGCTCCGTATGGGGATTCGACCGGGCAGCTGGTTTCCATCAACACCTGCGGCGCCGAGCCGCCCGTGGACGGGAAGTCGCTTCTGCTGGACAAGACCTCCGAGGACTACGCCGGCTTCCGCCTCATCACCGCGTCCGGCGGAGAGCTGACCGGGTGGGGTTTCCCCGGAGCCTCCGGCGACCCGGACGATAAGTGGTCCATACCGGGTTGGTCGGGACTGCAGGTGGGTGCTGGGGCGGTGAACGACTACACTAAGTACCGCGCCAACCGACCGGTGCTGCAGTGGATGGAGCAGGACGGCTCCGCCAACCCCGCATATCCGCGCCCGCCCATAGTGAACGGGGAGGGAACCTTCAACAAGGCGCTGCCCCTGGACGGGACCGGGCCTCACAGCGACGTGACCTGCAAGGTGAAAAACACCCTCAACCAGCCGGGGGCGGTGCTAAGTCTCTTAGGCTGCCGCATCGAGTTTCCCATGAAGAGGCTCTCGGGGGGTAAATATTACGGGGTTCAGAACGGCTCCATCATGGAGCAGTACGACACCGATTCCGGGCTGCGGATGGTGACGGTGAAGGCGGACATCCCCGGCGGCGCCACGGTGCCGGTGCGGGTGTACGTGGCGGGAACCGACAAGGTAAAGCCGGTGGTGGACGAGGCGCTGATCGACGGAGGAGCCGTCGTAACCACCGACCTCGAGGTCTCCCTGAGCCTGCGCGCCCACGACGACGGGGCCGGGCTCATGGACTTCCGCGTGTCCAACAGCCGCGACTTCGCGGGAGCGGAGTGGATGCCGTGCAGGGACGGAAAGGCTATCAACATGCCCTGGTCCCTTGCGCAAGGAGCGCCGGGAAAGCGTCGGGTGTTCGTGCAGTTCCGCGACGCCGCCATGCCCGGCAACGTGGTGACGGTTAGGCTGGACATAACTTACGCCCCCTGACCTACGCATACGAACCTCCGGCGCAATCGCTTACGCGATGCAGGCTCCCGGACGTTACCCTTGCTACGATGCGTTGCGGATATGTCAATGACATCTGGCTATAAGGGAAAAGATTTGTTTAGCGATAATTAAGAGCAAGCACACAGGCCGTTTGTGTTGACGCAGGGGTGAGGTCTGACCGTCCGCGTCGAGAGAGGGTCCCGGTGAAGGTTGAAGACAGGGGAGACCGTTTTTTCAAGCCGGCGAGGATAAAGGCGGCGTCGAGGGTTAAACGCCTCTTGCCGGGAAGCGCATACCTCCTGGGCATCGTCTCCCTGGTCTGGCTGATCGTCCGCTCCGGCCGCAAGCCCTCGCGACTGGCGTATCCCTGCCAGCGGGCGGCGCTGGCCAACACCTACGTTCTCTTAGGCGGCGGGGTTATTCCGTTCGCCGCTCGCTTGGGCGGGCAGGCGCGAGCGAGGCTTTGGGGAAGAGCGGCCATAAAGGCCCAAGGGCGCGCGACGCGGGTCCTGGAGGGAGCGTTTCTCCTCTCGCTGGCGGCGCTGCTCGCGGTTTCCCTCCTGGGAGGGATCGGCGGCTCTCGCTTAACCGACACCATGAAGGCCGCCGCCTCCAGCCTTGCCCTTCCGGAACTTCGCTCCGATTCCCCGGACGCCTCGGATATCTTCGTGGCCGAGGGCATCCCCGTGAACTCCGAGCGAGGGGTGGACATGCTCATAGACGTCATGGCCCGCAACGGCCTGGATTTCTTCAGGAGCTCCGGCGTAAGTAAGGCCTCGGGACCGGATGGCATCGTCGCCTCCGACGATATCGTGCTCATCAAGGTGAACGGAGAATGGCGTTACCGGGGCGGAACTAACACCGACGTGGTCAAAGGACTGGTCAATGCCATCGTGCACCACCCGGACGGGTTCACCGGGGAGGTGGTGATAGTGGAAAACGGGCAATGGGATTCCTACATGGACAACCTTCCCGACAACCGGAACCCGGACGCCTGCAACGCCGAGGACAGGGGGCAGTCCTTCAACGACGTGGCCCTGATGTTTGCGGACAGCCACCGCGTCTCCGTTTACGATTGGACCGCGATCCAGACCATTTCGGTAGGGGAGTTCGATTCCGGCGACATGCGCGACGGTTACGTCTACGTGCCGGAGATCCAGCTGGGATACCCCAAGTTCACCACCGTTTACGGCACGCGGATATCGCTGCGGCACGGGGAGTGGACGGGCGCGGGTTACGACAACGAGCGGGTGAAGTTCATCAACCTCCCCGTGCTCAAGGACCACGGTGGCCCCGGGGTGACCAACGCCCTCAAGCACTTCATGGGGGTGCAGGACCTCTACCAGGGCACGCAGAACCCTCCCCACGGCCCCATGGTGAGCGAGGGGATACTGGCCAAGCTGATGCTGGTGGCTCGTTACCCCGATCTGAACATCTCCGACGCCATATGGGTGTGCCCCTCGGGCGGGCCCAACGCGCCCTACGACCGCTCGGTGAGGCTGGACCGCTTGATCGCCAGCCGGGATCCCGTCGCCCTGGACTATTACTGCGGGAAGTACGTGCTCATGCCCATATCCGGCAACCCGCGACATGACCCCGAAGGCGACAACCAGTTTCACCAGATGCTGGCTGCCAGCCGCGACGTGCTCGTCGCCGGTGGCAAGCGCGTGACCATGGACGAGTCCGTGATGAACGTATATAAGGGCTCCGGGCCCGACGTTCCCCCGCCCATGCCCTACGAGACCTTTCTGGCCGAGGGGTGCACCGATTACGGCTTCGAGACCTGGGTCCTGGTCGCGAATCCCAACCACGAGGACGCGGTGGTGAAGGTGTCCTACTACACCGAGGAAGGGCCGCGCAACGCAGAACCGGTCACCGTCCCCGCAGACTCGCGCCTCACCATCAACGCCTCCGCCACCATCTGGGCCAAGAGCTCAGGAGTGAGGGTGGGTTCGGATCTTCCCGTCCTGGTGGAGAGGGCCATGTACTGGGACCAGCGCCGGGAAGGGCATACCGCGACGGGGACCACGGCGGGATCGCGGGATTGGTACCTGGCCGAGGGGTGCACCGATTACGGTTTCGAGACCTGGGTCACCGTCCTTAACCCCGGGGAGCGGGATACCGTCGCTGACCTGCGCTTCCTGGGGGAGAGGTCGGGGGAGACGCGGGGAGCGGTGGCGGTGCCCGCCCGCTCGCGCGTCAACGTCAGGGTCAACGACTGGGTGGCGGCGGACAACGTCTCCACCGTAGTGAGCGCGGGGGAGCCCGTGGTGGCCGAGGTATCCCTCTACGGCCCGGGCCGGGGCTCCGGGACCTGCTCCATGGGCGTGACCGCACCTGGCAATAAATGGTATCTGGCCGAGGGGGCCACCCACTCGGGTTTCGAGACCTGGCTCCTGCTCCTCAATCCAGGGGAGGAGACGGCGGAGGTTGCGGTGAGGATGGATTTCACGGGAGGAGGGATCGATCCGCTGCTCGTTAAGGTGGCGCCCCGGAGCCGCGCCACTTTGCGCGTGAACGATTTTCTGCCCGGCTGTGACCTCTCCATGCGGGTGGAGTCGGAGGTGCCGGTGGTGGCATCGCGGTCCATGTACTGGGAGACGCCGGGCGGCAGGGCGGGTCATGAGTGCCACGGGCTGCCCGTGCCGGCTCGAGAGACGTTCCTTCCCGAGGGGTGCACCGCCTTCGGGTTCGACACCTGGCTGCTCGTGTACAACCCCGGTGAGGACAATGCCACCGCCGTGGTCTATGCCCTCACGGAAGCAGGGCAACGGAAGATCGGCAACATGGACGTGCCCGCACGATCCCGCAAGACGCTCAGGGTGGGCGACCTTTACGAGGGCTCGCTTTCCCTGCGCGTGGTGGCGGACCAGCCCGTATGCTGCGAGCGCTCCACCTACTGGTCCGGCCGCGCCGGCGGCACCTGCTCGCCAGGTTGCGGCCTTTAGGCGCTTACAGCTTGTCCATAACCTCGCGCGCGAACTCGCGGGCGCGCTGGAGGCGTGTCTCGTCCGGCTGGCCGATGGTTTCGGAACGGCGCTCCCCGAAGGACCTCATCATGGGGTTGTCGCTCTTCAGCAGCGCATTGGCGATGGCCTCCGACAATTCCCCCTGGCAGTGGAAGAAACCCACCAGTTCCGCCGAGGACGCGGCCTCGCGGCACTTGTCCAACCAGGCCTCCACGCCCTCCTGGTCCTCGGGGGCGGCATGGGTGATGAAGAGAGCCACCTTTTTTCCCGCCGCCTTCTGCTCCAGGAACTCCTTGCCTTCCTTGGCGGGTCCGAAGGCGATGATGGGGAAGCCGATGAACGAGAGATCGTATCCCTCCAGGCTATCCACCTCATCCAGCTTTTTCAGCTCCTTCTCTCCGTCGATGCTCTCGAAGATGGCCTCCGCGACCGACTTGGTTTTTCCGGTCTGGCTGAAATAGGCTACCAGGACCTTCATACGCGCACCTCCCGCTCGACCTGCCTTGCGGAAAGATTCTATCATGTCCCGCGGCGCGGGAGCGAAACCGCTCCCCCCGCCGCGCCGCCCCCCCGCCGCGCGGAGAAACGCTTGGGGCTATAATGTAGATGGCAGGAAAAGCGGAGCAAACGAGGACGTGTGCATGGAAGAACAAGGGTCTGGCGCGGCTGAAGCGGCGAGGGAAACTGGGGTGCCGGAGGCACCCCGTGAACCCGGCTTAAAGAGCGCCCGCAAGAAAGCCGTCTTCTGGATGGCCGTGGCGCTGGTGGCCCTTCTGGCCGTGGCCGGCCTGATGGGGGGACTGTACGCCTGGCGCTTCCTCAAGGCCGCGCGGTCGCTCACCGTGGGGGAGGTTGACCCCTCGCGGCTCGCCGATGGGGTCTACGCCGGATCCTACAGCTTGTTCCACGTCAAGGCGTCGGTGGAGGTGACGGTGGAGGGGGGCCGCATCGAGGCCATAGAGCTGGTGGATGCAGGAAAGATGGCGGAGGAGACGCAGGAGGACATAAGGGATATCTTCGAGCGGGTGGTCTCCGCCCAGTCGCTTGACGTGGACCTGGAGAGCGGCGCCTCGGTCAGCAAGAAGGTCTCCCTGAAGGCGGTGGAGAACGCCCTCTCCCCGGAAGAATGAGGCGCCAAAGGCGCCAGGCGGACGTCAGGGGCAATTCGAGCCCTTTGGGTTGACGGCAGGAACTGCCTTGAAGCCAGGGAATTTGACGAATCGCGGTCTGGCCTGGGGCCGCTTGATGCGGGGAAGCAAGGCTTCGCCGCGATCGTGCCGGAAGTGGTAAGGAATGGAGGTCCCGCCATGCACCCGTTGAAGCAGTTGATGAATCCCTCGTCCATCGCCATCTACGGGGCATCCAACAACCCCATGAAGATGGGCTCCATCCAGCTCGCCAACATCCTTGAGACCGGCTTCCGTGGGGAGGTCTATCCCATCCACCGCAGCGAGGCCGAGGTGATGGGCATCCCCGCCTACCGCAGCATGGCGGAGGTGGGAAAGCCCGTGGACCTCGCGCAGCTGGTCCTTCCCACGGAGGTGGTGCCCGAGGTGATGGAAGAATGTGGCAGGGCGGGGGTGCGGCGGGCTATCATCATCTCGGGGGGCTTCAAGGAGGTGCCCGGAGAGGAGGGCAGGCGGCGGGAGAGGGAGATAAAGGAGATAGCCTCAAGGTACGGCATGCGTTTCCTCGGGCCGAACTGCGTGGGGATCATGAACAGCACCTGTTCACTCAACACCACCACCATCGTGAACCCGCCCATGGGAGGAAGGATCGCCTTCGCCTCGCAATCGGGTGCCTATACCGCCATGATCAACCCGTATCTCCGCGCCCAGGGGATTAGAATGGGCCAGACCATAAGCGTGGGCAACGAGGCGGACATGGACCTGGTGGACTGCCTGGAATACTTCCGGGACGAGGGGGACATCCGCGCCGTGGGGCTCTACGTCGAGGCCGTCCGCCGACCCCGCGAGTTCATCGCCGCGGCGCGCAGGCTGGTGGAGGAAAAGCCGGTGGTCGCCATCTACGTGGGGGGGACGGAGGCGGGGTCGCGCTCATCCCTTTCCCACACCGGGGCGGTTTCGGGCCCCGACGAGCTCTACGAGGGGCTCTTCGCCCAGGCGGGGGTGATCCGAGCCGACGACATCGACCACATGCTCGACCTCCTGTGGGTCCTTTCCATGCAGCCTTTGCCAGCCGGAGACCGCGTGGCGGTGATAACCAACTCCGGCGGGCCCGGATCCTCCCTGGCCTACCACCTGGAGAAGGCGGGTTTGAAGGTACCGGCTTTCTCGCAGGCGTTGAGGGCCAGGCTCGACGCCATGACCGGCCCGCTGACCTACACCGGCAATCCCATCGACCTCACCTTCGAGACCAACATATTCATCTTCAAGCAGCTCCTCGAGACGGCCTACGAGTCGGGGGAAGTCGACGCCGCGGTCATCTACGGAATATTCGGGGCGCCGGATTTCATGGTCAACCTCAAGAAGCGCTTCCCCGACCTCCAGGCCATGGAGGACGCCTGGGACGAGGGTTACAGGGCCTTCCTGGCCGAGCTGGCGGCGGTGCCGGGGGATGCCGGCAAGCCCCTGGTGGTGATGTCGTTCCTGGGCACGGGCAGCTCCTCCATACGCGCCCTGGTGGAAAGCGGGGTGCCGGTTTACCCTTCCGCCTCCCGCTGCGCCCGCGCCCTGCGCTCCCTCCTGGATTACCGGGCCTTGAAAGCGGCTCCGGCGTTTTAAAACAGAATCGGTGTCCGGCAAGCGCTCGCGCTTCTCGGAGGCTTTTGGCACGGACTTGATCTCCCATATGGCACGGACTCATCTCCCATCGCCGGCTGGCAGAAGGAGCGGCCCTTTAACCTACCCCGGTATCGTTATCCAGAAGGCGGAATGGAGACCGCCGCATCAATTGCGTGATGCAGGGGCGATGACCGTGGTCAACCTTGACGCCGTTGCGCGGAAGGTCGAACGGTAAGTCCGGCCGGAAGCCTACCGGCCCCGATAGGGGGATGAGATAAGCTATGGTGTCAGCATTCCAGTTGTAACGGTTAATACGTCGGCCATATTGCGTATAGCCCTACCCTAAAATGGTGAAGCCCGCGGCGGGGGCCGCGGGCTGTGAAGGTTCCCCTCGCGTTCAAGCGGCTATTCTTCCGGCTCGAACTCTTTCATAAATTCCTCTAAGGCCTTCTCCATCTCGGTCTGGGTCTGGGCCAGGTCTATCTTCCAGGCGCCGCCCTCCTTGACCAGGATCATGTCGAACTTCATCTCGAAGTCGATATCCTTCAGGGTAAGGCTGGTGGCCACCTTGGCGGTGTCTCCGGATACGCTGGCGCCGCCCACGGAGTAATCGGAGACTCCCTCGCCGACTCCCTCCACCAGCTCCTCCTTGCTCTCGATCTCGTCCTTGCTGTCCTCGGAGATGAGGGAATAGGCGGTGTCGGCGTCCCCGGCCATGGTGGCCTTGACGAACTTCTCCACCACCTGCTCGGGCGAGTCGGACGAACCGCCGCCCCCGCAGCCCACGACCACAAGCGCGGCAACGCCGATGCATAGCGACAACAGCAGGATGAAAACCTTTCTCATCTCGTCCTCCCTCTAGATAGCATGCCACTAACAGTCGCCTTATTATCCATGTTCGGGGATTGGATTACAAGCGCGTGTCCTGGTTTACTCCATGGCGGACAAGCCCCCGCAAGATAATCCTCCTCCATCCACTGGCTCAAGAACTCAATGGGGATGAGGTAGCCTAGGCTCAAGTGTGGCCTCACGTCATTGTATACGTAGCTCCATTCTTCAAAGGGTACGATTGAGCATCTCATCCATATATCCCTCCTCGAAAACCCACAGATCGTACTCGTCGTTCTGAATCTTCCTTTCCACGAAGGCGTTTTCCTTGGGGCAGTGGGATGGCTGAAGTAATGGGTGATGAGATGCTCTTCCGTGGAGGTATCGAGGTGCTTCAAGAGCTCCGTGCCGTCTTCGGCATGCAGGGCCAGGATGGAGAAGGGCATGCAGCGCTTCGCCTCCTCGAGGAGGGCTCGTCTCGTCGGCAAAGCCGGCACTAGGATCTTGACGGTGTGCCCGGGATAAACCAAGGAGGTCCATGGTTGCTCAGATGAACGGCAGGTGCGCTTTTTTGTCGGTGCGAGGTCGGTTGCCTGCCCTAGTCGTCTCGGCCCCGTCCGGCGCCGGCGGGGGGCAGGGTGATGTTTATCTGGTAGGCGCGCGGCTCGGGCTCGCTCCTGATCCCCTCGAAGAGCATGTCCAACATGGGCTCCACGAAGTCGCGGAGCTCGTCCTTCCGCCCCCTCAGGTGCCAGCGGAAGAAAACGTGCTCTATGGTCCCCAGGATCATGGAGCGCACCAGGTAGGGGTCGAGGCCCTTCCTGAACTCACCCGAGCTTATACCCTCCTCGATGCAGGAGAGGAGGTACCCGGCCGACCTCTTCACCGCCTGGTAGCCCTCCGCCTCCATGAACTTGCGGTTATGCTTTAGGTCCAGGAGCACCAGGGAGGAATAGTCGGGGTTATCGCGGTAGAGGTTGAAGTACCCGTAAGCGATGGTCCTTATCTTGTTCTCCGCCCCCTTGATGTAAGGGCCGATGGCCTCCAGGAACTCCACCGCATGGGTGGTTATCTCCTTGGGGATGGCGAAGAGCAGGTCCTCCTTGCTCCCGAAATACTCGTAGATGGTCGCCTCCGAGACCCCCGCGGTGCGGGCGATCTCCGAGATGGTGGCGTTGTAATAACCTTTTTCCCCGAAAACCTTGAGGGCAGCTTCAATAATACTCGAGAATTTGTCCCTTGCCTTGTAGTCATTCCCCATTGATACACCTCAATATCATAGATACGTTATGAAATTGACATTATTATTATAGGCAAACTATAATAAAGAAGCAATTACTGAAACGATTATTTTGGAGGGGATGACGATGATCCGCACGGTCGACGAATACCACGAAAGCCTCAAGGCCATGAAGCCCAACGTCTACATGGGCGGCGAGGTGCTGGGGAGGGAGAACCTCCCGGGAACCGATATCATGGACCTGACCATCGAGCTCGCCCACGCCAAGGAGGTGCAACACCTCACCACCGCGAAGTCGCACCTCACCGGGGAGACCATCAGCCGCTTCTGCCACATCCACCAGAGCCCGGAGGACCTGCTGGCCAAGCAGGAGATGACCCGCATGTCCTGCCGCCTGGTGGGGGGATGCATTGCGCGCTGCATGGGCATCGACGCCATGAACGCGCTGTCGGTGATCACCTACCAGTGTGACCAGGTCCACGGCACCGAGTACCACCAGCGCTTCCTGGAGTACCTCAAGTTCTGGCAGGCCAACGACATCGTGGGCTGCTGCGCCCAGACCGACGTCAAGGGCCACCGCAAGCGGAGGCCGCACGAGCAGACCGACCCCGACCTCTACCTGCGGGTGGTGGAAAGGCGCAAGGACGGCATCGTGGTGCGCGGGGCCAAGGCCCACAACTCCTTCGCCCCCCTGGCCGACGAGATCATCGTCACCCCCACGCGCTTCCTCACCCCAGAGGAGGGCGACTGGGCGGTGGCCTTCGCCGTCCCCGGGGACTGGCCGGGAGTGAAACTGGTCTGCCGCGGCGCGCGCTACCGCGACCGCGTGCCCGAGGTGGCCACGGCCCTCTCCGGCAAGGGAGAGATCGAGTCCCTGACCATCTTCGACGACGTCTTCGTGCCCTGGGACCGGGTCTTCCTTAACGGCGAGACGGAGTTCGGGGGGCAGCTCGCACTGCTCTTCTCCCTCTACCATCGCCACTCCTACACCGGGTGCAAGCC
Organism: Actinomycetota bacterium; assembly: GCA_013178005.1. Taxonomy (GTDB): domain Bacteria; phylum Actinomycetota; class Geothermincolia; order Geothermincolales; family RBG-13-55-18; genus Solincola_B. The sequence continues at coordinate 27,692 of JABLXL010000007.1, read as the reverse complement.
GGCCATGTCCGACGTGATCATGGGCACCACCGCCCTGGCGGCGGAGTACAACGGCATCGAGAGAGAGCAGCACGTGCGCCACGCCCTGGCCGAGCTGATCAGCGTGGCGGAGCTGGTCTACGGCTGCGGCATCGCCGCGGCGGTCAAGTCCACCAAGACCCCCTCCGGCACCCAGATGCCGGACGTGGTTTTCTGCAACGTGGCCCGCAAGCACGCGGGCGTGAACCTCTACCACGAGTACGACCTCCTGGCGGAGATCGCCGGGGGCCTTCCGGCCACCCTGCCCTACAGCGAGGAGTACGCCAGCCCCGAGGTGGGCGAGCTGGTGAAGAAGTACATCATGCGCGCGGACGGGGTGAGCGCGGAGAACGTGTACAAGTGCTTCGCGTGGATCAGCGACTTCTCCTGCTCCTCCATGGCCGGGGTGATGCAGTACGCGGGCGTGCACGGAGGCGGGTCTCCGATCATGGAGGACATCGCCATCCTGGGCACCTACGACATCCAGGAGAAGAAGGAGATTGCCAAGCGCCTGGCGGGCATCGAGGACTGAGGCGGGTCGCCGTCGCGGGGAAGGCGTGAGCTCCCCTGAGACGTCGCGTTGACCAACAGAATCCTTGAGTGAACTTGCCTGTTAAGATCGCGGGGAGGGAGTGCGCTCCCCGCGACGTTCTCATTGCCACACGGGATTTCGAAGCAGAATAGACAACCGTGATCGCGGGGAGAGCGTCGGCTCCCCGCGAGGTCACCTCTGGACCAGGCGCAACAGGCGGTTGAGCCTCACCGCGTGCTCCGGGCACAGCTCGTAGCAGCAATAGCAGTTGATGCACTTCGAGGCGTCGAAGCTGGGGTACCGCTCGACCCGTATCGCCCCCACCGGGCAACCCTCCTCGCAGGTGCGGCAGCCCGTGCAGCGGCGCCGGTCCACCCCCAGGGCGCGGTGGGAAAGCAGGGCGAACACCGCGCGGTGGAAAGGGGCCGTCCAGGACATGCGGGGCACCGTCGAGGGGCGTTTGAAATCCTGTATCACCTCCATGGGGCCGGACACCTCTATATCCTCCAGGGCGGCGGGCCCCAGCCCCCTTTGCGCCGCCACGGCCAGGGTGGGGATCAGCGAGGGGTCCATTCTCATCATGGAGGCCATAACCACGTCCAAGGCCACCCCGTTGCGCGCGGCGAGTATCCTCCCCAGGTCCCGGATATCCTCGCACGAGGGGCCGTTCCCCTCCATGGCCGTCACCGCGTCCATGACCACCAGGTCGGGCACGCGGACTTGGTATATGTCCACCAGCAGCTCGCCGAAGTCCCGGAAGCGTGGCGCCGCCGCGTGCATGCGCGCCTTGTCCGCCCCCACCAGGAACCCGAAGCTGTTTTTCACCGCGCCGGTGATGAGGGTGCTCACGTGGGTCTTGAACTTGGGCATGGAAATGAGCACGTCGCAGTCGAGTACCTGGGAGGATATGGAAACCTCCTCGACGAAGCGGGACCGCAGGGACACGCGGCGCGGCGAGGCCGCCATGTTCGTCCATTCCCGGCCCACTACCTCCTCCATGCCGGTTTCCCTGCATACCCTGCCGACGCACCCGTAACCTCGAAGCCCCGGGTTGTCGCCCACCTGCACCAGGCCGCCTCTCTCCTTCACCGCCTCCACCATAGCCTTTACCACCAGGGGGTGGGTTATGATGCCGCTTTCACCCGGCCACGGGCCGAGCAGGTTCGGTTTGACCAGGACCGTTTTCCCCTCCAAATCAAGGGGGAAGGCTTCCAGAATCTCCTTCATGCATTGGGCCAACACGTCCTCGTCGTAACTCGCCTCGAGCACCAGGACCTTCTCCCTCATGCCCGCATCAACCTCCTCTCCACCCGGGATGCGTGGGCGCGCGATATCAAGTGATAGCATAAACCATCGGTCGTCGGGACCACCATTACCGCAGTCATTATCACCGAGCCTTCCGTGGCGGGACCGCGCGGCGGCGCGCGACCCGGTGATGGAGTGACGCTCCGCGAAACCCTTTCCGGGATCGGGTAATCCCCCACGTATTGCGTTCATCTTCAGGGGAATATGCGCCGCAAGCCCGCTGCCCCCGTCTCTCTTTGCCGGAGCGGTCCGGCGGTCGGAACCGCACGCCGTAGCCCGGCGCGACGTTCCCTGTCCCTGCGCGATTGCCGGCGGTGCCGGGATCACGTAACCGACGCCCTGCGCCGTGCCGCTCCCGCGCGCCGGAGCCTGCCGGCGGCGAGGCGTGCGCGCCAGGAGGCTAAACGGGGTTACGGCTGCAGCCCCGGCCGGGCACGGGGACAAGGTGCCGGAACCTGGCGGAGAGCTCATCCAACCGCTCCATCTCCCTTGGGGTCAGCCTGAGCTCGTTCGCCTGTACGTTCTGCTCTACCTGGCTGACCTTGGTGGCTCCCGGAATGGCGACCACCGTGTCGCCGTAGAAGTTGACCAGCCAGCTCAAGGCGACCACGGCGGGGGTGACGCCGTTGGCGCGGGCGATCTCCTCCAGGGCCGCCACGAGCTCTCGGCTGCGCTCCAGCCTCGCGCGGAGGAACAACCTCCTTCCCGGCGGGCGGCTCCTCAACAGCCCGGGGTCCTGGTGAAACTTTCCAGTTAAAATGCCCATTTCCAGGGGAGACCAGGCGATGATGGTCACGTCCAGTTCGTAGGCGGCCTTGAGGATGCCGTTGGTCTCTATGTGCCGGTTGAGCAGGCTGACCTTTACCTGGTTGGAGGCCAGGGGAATCCCGCGGTCGGCGAGGAACGCGTGCGCGCGGCGCATCATGGGGGCGGGGAAGTTGCTGATACCGACGGCGCGGATGAGACCCCGTTCAACGAGGTCGGCCATGGCGTCCATCTGTGCCTTTACGGTGGAAAGCGCTATGGGCTGATGGATCTGGAACAAGCCCACGGAATAAGGGGAAAGGCAATCCTTTCGCCTGGATATGTTTTCCGCCAGGGAAGCCGCCGTTCGCATCAGGGGCATCCATTTGGTGGCGATGAGCACCTCGTCGTCCCCGACGCCAGCGTCTTTCAGGGCCAGCGCGAGCCTCCTCTCGGATCTCCCCATGCCGTAGGCTTCGGCGGTGTCGAACCAGTTTATCCCACCCTTGAGGGCGGTCTTTACGATCTCGTCCGTCTCCTGGTCGGAGACGCCCTGCCAGACCAGGCTGTCCATGCCCCTGCCGCCCGCAAGTTGCCAGGTTCCAAGGCCAATGGGGGTGATCTCGATCCCGGTACGGCCCAGGGTGCGCTTGGGAATATGTGTGGAAATGCTCTTTTCCATAACGCCCTCCTCCTCTTTTCGTAGCAACCGCTTCATCATCACAATAATGACATAAATGCCAGATGTCAATAATGCTATAATTACGGGGATCTGGAACCTCTCGCTCATACTTGTTATCTCTCGCTGTCTCAACCACCACGCAACCAGAAGTCCCATGACATGAATGACATTATGCTATTTTTGCCAAGGTGGCTGAATGGCACCTTTGCTATAATCCTGCCATGGGCAAAGACAAGATCGAGCGCATCCTCGGCAGGAGGGAGCGGAAGAAAAAACAGACCAGGGAGGCCCTGGAATCCGCCGCGCTCCGTCTTTTCCAACGCAAGGGATACGATGAAACCACCGTCGAGGATATAACCGACTCGGTCGACGTGTCGCCGCGCACTTTTTTCCGCTACTTCGATTCCAAGGAGGCCGTCCTCTTCGGCGACTGGCGCTCGGGCCTGGAGAGGATATCCGAGCTCATCCTCTCGCGCCCCCCCGATGAGCCCCCCCTGCGCGCTCTGTTCGAGGCGGCCCTCCGTTTCGAGGAGCTCGCCGGCCAGCAGGAGGAGCGCCTTCTTATGCGCCATCGCTTGGCGTCGAAATCGCGCCGCATCGGCGATTACGAGCGCAACGTCATCGTGCCCGAGTACGAGCGGACCATTTCCGAAGCCCTGGCGCAGAGGTTGGGGGTCGACCCGGCGGCGGACCCCAGGCCCGACCTCATCGCGGCCGTCGCGGTGGGGGCCTGGAACGCGGCTAGGAAGATATGGCTGCAGGGCGAGGGCGCCGTTCCCATGCAAGAGCTGTTGCGCCAGGCTTTCGACCTCATCGCCCCCGGGTCCGGGGACGCAGGCGAGCCGTGAGGATTGTAGGGGTCCGAAGAAAAAAGGCGCGCCGCGACGTGATCTCGAGTTAAGAGACGGCCGGGGTGGTGCCAGGCGCCTTCGTCGGCCCCGGCGATCATATTTCTTCGGCAGGCGATTCCCTGGTGGAACGGACCGATGGGCCGGCCGTGGCCCGCTTGATGGTCCGGCGCGCCTGCTGGTAGCATGGGGTTCGGTATGTGATGACGCCTCGGTTTCGCGTTGTTGTTATGAGGGCTTTGCGGCCGACCGCGGTTGTTGGGGTCCGATCTGGAGGGGTGATGGCGATGAAGGGCTGGCCGCGCGAAGGCGTAATCGACGAATGGTTCGACGGGGCGCTGGAGAGCGCCTATGCGTGCAGGTACCAGAATCTCTACTCGATATTTCTCGACGGACTTTCCAAGTACGCCGACCATGAGGTCTTCGTCTTTCCCGCCCTGGGGGAGAGGTACACGCGGCGGCGCCTGGGCGAAGCGGTGCGCAAAGTGGCCGCCTCGCTCATCGAGGACCACGGCATCCGCAAGGGAGACCGCGTGTCCATGATCCTGCTCAACAATCCCGAGTTCTGCATCAGTTACCTGGCCATCGCCGCCGCGGGCGGGATATCGGTGGTGATCAACGCCAGGCTGGAGACGGACGAAATAGAATACCAGCTGCGCGATTCCGGGGCTCGCCTGGTGGTGGTGGAAAGGGACCTCTACGAGCGGGTGCAGCCTTTGAAGGGGAGGCTTGAAGGCCTGGAGGGAATAGTGGTTACCGGCAACGAGGGAATTGACGGGAACCCCCCTTTCACCAGTTTCCTGGCGCGCGAGGCCCCAAGCTATATCGGGGTGGAGGTGAGCGAAAGGGACATCTGCAGCATCTGCTACACCTCGGGCACCACGGGAAAACCCAAGGGGAGCATTATCACGCACCGCAACGTGGTCGCCAACGCCATGGCCCTGTTGTCCTGCATGCCCTACCTTATTCCGGAAAAATATACCATGGAAGATATTTATAAGATAAAGCAGATGATCTCGGTGCCGCTTTTCCACGTCACCGCCCTGCACACCCTTTTCAACCTGTGCCTGCTGGGAGCGTGCGCGGTGGTGCTCCCCGTTTTCCAGGCGGACAAGGTGATCGAGTCCATGATCGAGGAGGAGGTCAACTTCTTCGTCGGAGTCACGGCCATGTTCTGGCTGCTGCGCATGCAGCCCAACTACCGAGAGCTGGTCGAGAAGGGAAACATAGAGGTCATGTTCCAGGGGGGATCGCCCATGCCCCCGGAGCTGGGCGAGCTCATGCTGAGGGATTTCCCCCACGCCAGGATCGGAAACGGGTTCGGCATGACGGAGACGACCTCCATAGGGGCGGGGTCCCTGCTCCCTCCCGAACAGGTCATCAAGCGGGGTTCTTCCATCGGGTGGCCCACTCCCCCGACGCTTTTCAAGGTGGTGGACGAGGGCTTGCGTGAGGTCCCGGTGGGAGAGCCGGGGGAGCTGCTGATCAGCGGCTCCGGGGTGTGCAGGGGTTACTGGAACCTTCCCGAGAAGACGCGCGAGAGCTTCATCGTGGACGAGGAGGGAAGGCGCTGGCACCGCTCGGGAGACGTGGTGGTGGTGGACGAGGAAGGCTTCTACACCATCGTGGACCGCAAGAAGGACATGATCCTGCGTGGAGGCGAGAACGTGTATTCCGTGGAGGTGGAGAACCTCATCCTCATGAACCCCAAGATCCTGCAGGCGGCGGTGGTCGGGGTGCCCGACCAGGTCCTGGGGGAGAAGATAAAGGCGGTGGTGTTCCCCATGCCCGGGCACAGCGTCACCGCGGATGAGGTATTGGAGTTCTGCCGCGGAAAGATCGCGGACTACAAGGTGCCCGATTACGTGGTCGTCTCCGATCTCCCGCTGCCCATGAACCCCGGCGGGAAGATAATGAAAGACCGCCTGCGGGACGTCTGAAGTGTCTTGACCCCGGCGCCGTGAAAAATTGAACCGGGTCGAGGGTCGGGTGGGGACGTGCGCCGGTTGTCGATGTCCGCGACAACAACGCGATGCGGTAAAAATGGCTCGTCCTTATCGGCAGGCGCATCCGAAGAGCGGCGTTTGCATTCCTGATACCGCGATATAAGGCAACCTATATGCACATCCTGTTCTAGCTCCGCCGAAGGGGGCCGAGGGTCGGTGGGGACGGGCGCGTCTGCCGAGAGGCTGCGTCTGCGCCCGCCCCCGCGGTGCAGGCGGTGGATGAGGCGGTTATCAGGGCATGAGGTTGGCGAGGGAAAGTCCGAAGGCCATGTCGCCCTCGAGTTTTATCTTTCCCTGCATGAAGGCCATGGGCCCGTTGATCTCCCCCGTGGCCACCTGGGCGAGGTCGGAGGACTTGCCCATGATCTTGAGGCTGGGCTGCGAGGCGCCGTTGAAGACGGCGGTCACGGGCATCACCCAGTCGCCGGGCATGGTGATCTCGAGGTCCACGGTGCCCTTGGCCTGGCTCACGGCGTCGTATTGTTTGCGCCCGGTGAGCGAGGAGGCCATGTCCACCAGGGGACGTATGAAGTCCTCGCCGATGATCACGTGCAACATGGGGTTATCCACCCCTCCGGGGGTCACGCTGATCTCCTTGGCGTCCTTGATGGTGATCCCGTAAACCAGGCTCTTTTCCCCCTTGAAGGTCAGCTGCAGCGTGAACTGGGTGCCCTCCATGTCCGGGAGGGGCTTTTCGCCCAGCCGCTTTCCCACCAGTGACGGGATGTAGGACTCCAGGTACTCCTGGATGCCGACGGTGTTTTCCGCCATCTCTCTTCCCCCTTTCTCCTTTCTTGGGCTATGGAACGATCCGACTCCGCAACCCGCTCGCTCGAGGCGGACCTTCCTCTGTCAATCCCCCGCGCGGGTTCCCGCATACCAGGGGTCGCGCATGCGATCGAACTCCCCGCCGCCCTGTCCGCAGAAGGCCTGGCCTTTCCCCTCCAGGCGCCGCAGGGCCCTTTCAACTTCCTCCATTTCCAGCCCCAGGGAGGATGAGATCTCGCCGGCGCACGCTCCCGGGCATTCCCTGAGGTAAACCAGGATCCTCTCCGCGTCCGACTTTATCCTGCGCACCATCTCGCGTCCTTTCTCCGTGAGTTCGAGGCTTTCGAGGGCGCGCTTCTCCTTCCTCCTCTCCAGGAAGGCGTCTATGTCTTCCTGGGTGACCACGTAACGCTTGCCCACCCTGGCCGCCTGGAGCTCTCCCTTGCGGATATAGTGGCGCACCGTCTGCACGTTGACTCCCAGCGTCTTGGCGACGTGGATGGTGTTCAGGTAATTCCTCAACGTGCCCTCCTGATCCTGAATACCTTATGCATATCACGTTGTTTCATGTTGCGTAATGTTGTGTAGCATATACCTGAACCATATGTCAAGTTGTTTTTGCTATAACGCTCCACGGGCTGGCGCCAGCCTTCCGACTGGGCCTTGAACCGCGGTGTGGATTGCTCGAGGCCTGGCGGCAGCCGGCGATAAAAGGGTTCTATCCTCTCCAGCGAATGGGAGGTGAGGGCTACCGGTTGATCAGTGCGAGGGCGCTTATCACCGTAATCTCTTCCATTCTGGTTATCCTTCTTCAGGGGTGAGGGCTACCGGTTGATCAGCGTGAGGGCGCGCATGGCGCGCCGCATGGAGGGAAATACCGGCACCCCGCCTTCCAGCAGGCGCGAACGCAGGCGGCGCAGGATCTCCTCGAAATGCATGTCCTCGATGCCGATGGCCCGCGTGTACAGCGCAAGGACCACCGGCTTACCGATCTCCCGCCTCACGCGCAGCAGGGTGTCCGCGGCGGCGTTCAGCCCCGGCTCTCCGCCCAGCCCGTAGCCGAAGTTGAGGGCGAGGTCGAAGATGAGGATGTCCGTGCCGGGATCCGCGGCGGCTTCGCGCATCGAGGCCTCGAACACCTCGGGAAGCACCAGGGGGGTGCCTATGTCCATGGGGTTACCCACCGAAGCGCCGGGCGCGGTGAGGACGGCGCGCAGGCGGAAGGAGGTCTCGCCGCCCAGGGGCGGCACCTCCAGGCCTTCCTCTTCCGCGAGGTCCGCGGCGTATGTCCCCAGGCCGCCGCCTCCGCCCGCGATGAGGAGCCTGCGCCCCGGCTTTCTTCCCAGGTGTTTGAGGGCGAGGAGAACGTCGCACGTCTCGTCGATCCCGGAGACCTCGATGGCGCCGCACTGGCGCAGCAGCCCCTCCCAGATAACGGACGATCCCGCCAGCGACCCGGTATGGGAGGTGACGGCGCGGGAAGAGGACTCGCTCTTGCCCACCTTCCAGATCACCACCGGTTTGCGGGCGGCGGCCTCGGAAAGCGCTTCCATGAAAAGCCTGCCGTCCCTGGCCCCCTCGAGGTAGGCTGCGATGATGTTGGTCTGGGGGTCGGCCGCGAAGTAGCGCAGGAAATCCGCCTCGTTCAAGTCGGCTCCGTTCCCGTAGCTTACGATGGCGCTGAAATCGATCCCCAGGCCCTTGCACTGGCGTCCCACGTGCGCGGAGAAACCTCCGCTCTGGGAGATGTAGGCGACGTCTCCCGGGGTGTGGGAGAAATCGTGTCCGGGCAGGAGCGCCAGGCGGTTGCGCGGGTTGTAGATCCCGAAGCAATTGGGGCCCACGATGCGGAAGCCCCCTTCCCTGGCCAGGCGCAGGGCTTCCTCCTCCAGGGCCGCCCCCTCCTCGCCCGCCTCGCGGAAACCGGCGGCCATGATGATAACCCCCTTCACCCCCAGCCTGGCGCATTCCCTGAGGGTGTCCATGGAGCGGTGGGCGGGAATGGTGAGGTACACGAGCTCCGGCGCCTCCGGCAGGGAAGCGAGGTCGGGGTACACGGGGTGTCCGAGGATCTCCTTCTCCCCGGGATTGACCAGCCATACCTTGCCCTTGAAGCCGAAGCCGAGCTGTGTGGCGGTGAAGAGGGAGCCGAACTTGACCGGCTTGGCCGATGCGCCCACGATGGCCATGGAGCCAGCGTTTATTATCCCGTCTATTTCCTCGTAGTCGAATGCCATCGCTACCACATCCTTTTCCGTAGGCGGGGCGCCCTCCCCCGGTGCGCCTCTCCCGTACACGATCCGGCCGGCGATTCGGTCAGGTAAAAGGATAACCCCTGGGCTTCGCGTAATGAAGACCTCCTGCGCGAAGGCCGTGGAACCGCTGGCCTTTCTCGCTGGGAACAGCGTTGCGGCGAGGCGAGCCGTCGCCCTCGCCCAGGGGGAAAGGCTTGCAGCGGTACCTATAGCGCGGCGAGGCGCCACCTCGAGACCCGGAGGGAAGAAAACGCGCCCCCGGCTTTCCTCGATGCGCAAAGCCACGCGGATATCATTGCTGACGCGATCGCGCGCGAGCCCGCCAGTTGGCGGGATATCCGTCGCCGGCGCGCATGGCACCCCCGCCGCGTTGGATCGGCTGACGAGCGACGATGTGATCATGGCCGACGCGATCGCGCGCGAGCCCGCCGGTTGGCGGGATATCCGTCGCCGGCGCGTAAAAAGCCCTCCCATCCGCTATTAAGCGGCGGCCGAGTCTTACGCGGTCGCGCGAGTGGATGGTATCTCCGGGAAATCGGCCGTGGCACCCGGAGAGGGAGAATAACTCATGGTGTGATGGGTATATAGGTTACCGGGGATGACTGTGTTTCCCGGACGAGGAATCCTTTGCCCGGTTGGCGCGCCACGTGGCGGCGTCCCGGCGGCGCGGCGTTTCTCCGGCGCCGCGCGCAAGGCGGATCGACACGAGGGAGGGGGAAATGAAAGGCATGCGGTCAAGATCACGCGCGATTATCCTCTTGATCATGGCGTTGCTCCTATTGCTGCCCGTGGCGGTTGGGTGCGGGAAGGCCGCCGAGCAAGAAAAGGTGAGCAGGCCGGGAGAGTACCGCGGTTACTCCGAGCCGCTGTACTCCTCCTGGGAGACGACGAGCGTCTACGTTCCCATGCGGGACGGCACCAGGATCGCCGTTGACGTGTACCGCCCCACGGGGGGGCCCGAGGCCAAGGTGCCGGCGGTGCTTATCATGACCCCGTATCACCGCGCCAGCGTAAAGGAGGGCGAGGTCCAGGACCTCATGACCAATCCCGACTCCCCCTATCGCACCATCGTCTCCTACGGCTACGCCATCGTGTGCGCGGATATCCGTGGCACCGGCGCCTCCTACGGAACGCGTTTCGGCATCTTCTCGCCCATCGAGGTCCAGGACGGCAGCGATCTCGTGGACTGGCTAGCCTCGCAGGAATGGTGCGACGGCAACGTGGGCATGATGGGGCAGTCGTATCTCGCCATAATACAGTTCATGAACGCCTCCAACCGCAATCCCCACCTCAAGTGCATCATCCCACGCTATTCCGCCCTCGACCTCTACGATTTCGTCTACCCCGGGGGCATCCTCGATTTCAATTTCGTGGAGGTCTATGACGCGGCCATGAAGCTCCTCAACGGGAACCGCAATGCGCCGGCGGTCGGGGTTTATCCCAGCAAGCCCGTCGACGAGGATGTTGACGGAAGCATGCTGGCGGAGGCCACCAGGGAGCATGAGGCCAATACCGACCTGGTGCAACTTGCCAACCAGATGACCTTCCGGGACAGCCTGGCGGATTCTCCCTGGGGGGTCCCCATGGGATATGATGTCGCCAGCCCCTCCGGGCACCTGGAGGAGATAGAGGCCTCCGGGGTCGCCGTCTATAACATGGGAGGCTGGCTGGACTGCTACTGCACGGATACCATAAGTTTCCAGGAGACGCTGTCCAACAGGAGCAAGACGCTCATCGGCGATTACGACCATACCCAGGGGTTCGACGGCTACGCCGTGGAGTGCGTGCGTTTCTTCGACCGCTATCTCAAGGGCATCGAGAACGGCATCGACGAGGAGCCGCCTTACTATATCCACACCACCGGCAGCGGGGAGTGGCGCTTCCTGGAGGAATGGCCACCCTCCGGGCAGGAGGTCCAGAGCTGGTACTTCGATGCCGGGGGCGGCCTCGAGGACCTCAAACCCGCCGCCGGGGGAACGGATGAGTACACCGTCGACTACACGACCAGCAGCGGGAAGAAGACGCGCTGGCTGGCGATGACCGGGAAGCCCAGCGAGTACGGGGACCGTTCCGGCGAGGACGAGAAATGCCTCACCTACACCAGCGCGCCCCTGGAGGAGGACCTGGAGGTGACCGGCCACCCCGTCCTTCACCTCCATGTTTCCAGCACCGCCGCGGACGGGGATTTCTTCGTTTACCTTGAGGACGTGGCCGAGGACGGTTACGCGCAATACAAGACGGAAGGCCAGTTGAGGGCCTCGCTGAGAAAGCTGGGCGCAAGGCCCTGGCTTCCTGAGCTCCCCTACCATCCCTGCACGCGGGCGGACGCGCAGCCGCTTACGCCGGGCGAGAAGGTGGAATTGACCATCGTGCTGTTTCCCCTTTCGCACGTCTTCGAGAAAGGCCACAGGATACGCATATCCCTTGCCGGAGCCGACAAGGACAACTTCCGCACGCCGGAGTTGACGCCCGCTCCCACCTGGAAGGTTTACCGGGGCGGAGAGGAAGCGTCCCGCGTGGAGTTGCCCGTGGTCCCGCGAGGATGAATAGAAGCCGTCTGGGGTCAGGTCTCGAATATCGAGAAACCGACCGATATAAGGCATCGTGCTCGATATCAGAGACCGGATGCCATGGAAATTGCTGCCCGCGACCGAGACAGGGAGGGGTGTTATAATCTTCCTATGGGCGGAAGGCGGCTCGAGCTGGTGGAGATGACGGGTCCGGAGGTGGATGCCCTGGATCCGAAAAAAACCCTGTTCGTCCTGGCCCTGAGCCCCATCGAGGTGCATGGCCCCCACCTTCCCCTCGGAACCGACGTGTGGATGGCCGAGGAGGTGAGGGAACGCGCCCTCCGCAAGCTGGCGGAAAAGCATCCGGAGTTGGATTTCGTCCTCCTGCCCTCCTGTTACATGGGCAGCGACACCATACCGGGATCCGTGGAGATCGACAGCAGGGCTGTTAACCTCCTGGTCAGGGGAGTCGCGTCCTTCCTCGCGGACCGGGGTTTCAGTTACCTGCTGATCACCGACAACCACGGCGGCCCCCGCCACCAGATCGCCACCGCCAAGGCGGTCAAGCGCATGTACGAAAAGCGCGGCTTCCACGTGGTGGCCCCCTTCCTCTCCTTCTTCCGCCGCATGGTGGAGCTGGATCCCGAGTTGCTCGCCAGGCTGGGCTCCGGCGAGGGAGCGTGCGGGGACCCCCAGGACAGCCACGCCGGCCTCAACGAGACCTCCCTCATGTTGAGGGCATGCCCGGACAGGGTACGGCCGTCCTGGAAGGACCTTCCACGCGTTTCCATCAACACCCGCAGGTGGCCCAACCTGTTGCTGGGAGCGCTTGGAAAATGCTTGCGCGCCATCGGCCTGGGGGAGATGGGGGACGACGTGGCCTACGTCGGGCTCATGCTCTCCTGGGTGACGGAAAAACATCCCTCTAATTATATCGGCGAGCCCCGCGCTGCCACGCCGGAGGCGGGCGAGCGCATGCTGGACGCGTTTTCCGACGAGGCGGTGGAGCGGGTGGAGGCGGCCCTGCGGGGTGAGCGTCCGTACCATACCCCCCTGGGATGGTCGCTGCGCGCCATCGAGCCCAGCCGCTGAAGGATAACCACCATACCCGCCTTGACACAAGCTTCATGCGGGCGCGATCCCGCGCCGACGGCTATTCCCGGCTCGAAGCCAGCTCGACGAGTTGGGCGGCGAGGTCTGCGAAGGCGTCCCTTGACAGGTCCCCGGTCGCGGTGATCTCCAGGTCCCCGGCCACGAGGTGCATCTCCTGGCAGTCCAGCGCCGCGGTGTAGGAGGCGCCACCGGCTTCTTCCCCGAACGTCTCCTGCTGGGCCAGGTAGGCGCCGGTGAGGGTGCCCAGCCCCATGGTGTAATAGGCGAAATCCGGGTCATAGGGGCTTTCCCTTATCTCCACCTGTCGCATGCCGTCGCGGTAGAGCAGGTACAGCTCGCGGAAGCCCTCCGGATACTGGATGGACTGGCCTCCGGATGCGGGCGCGGAGGCCGCCGGGTCGCGCCAGCGCGCTCCCGTGAGCTCGAAACCCTCCAGGGTGGGGATAAGGGGGTCGAAGCCGACCAGGGAGGCCGCGTCGGGAAGGTCCAGGGAACGGCACCCGCCGTCGCTCTCCAACGGGTTTACGGCGGCGCCTTCGTTCCCGAACAGGGTCCTTGTATCGGGCAGGAAAGGCAGCTCGGGATAGGGGAAATCCTCCTCGTATCCCTGGAAGCGGAAGACCACCTTCCTCTCCTCGCCGAGGAAGAGGTCCTTCCTCAGGGGCAGGCCGGTTTCCGCGTCCAGCCATATCTGCATGCGGGGGGTCAGCCCGGCTGCGGAATCCAGGCGGTAGGCCGGCGCGCCCTCGACTTCCTCCTTTCCTCTGAGCTCCAGGCTGCCGCCCTCGAGGAGGGAGAGGATGGAATGGAAGTAGTCGGCGTTTCCGATAAGGTGGTAGAGGCCGAGGTACTTTCCCCCGTTGCGCAGGGGAGGCACGTTGAAGGCTGTCTCGCTTTCCACCTTTTCCAGCGCGCCGGATTCAGAATAGGTGGCGCGCGTGCGGAAGAACGCTTCCCCGCGCTGCTCGACCGCGCTTGCCAGTCTGGCCGAGCCGCCCCTGTCTTCATACACCCGGTAGCGGTACCTGTCCGGGAAGGCGAGCTCGAACTCCTCGCGGTAAAGGCGCTCGCCGTCCTCGGTTACGCAGGTGTAACGCAGGGTGCTTATGGTTCCCGCCCTCGCCTCGAGGGTTTCGATGAGGTCGCGGTAGCCCCCACCGCCACCACAGCCTCCCGCGTTGGGGAGGGAGAGGATCGCCACCGCCATGAGCGCCAACGCCACGAGGGGCGGTCGGGCCCGCGAAACGCCGCGCCTCGTGCGCGCCCCGCGCCGCGAAGCCGCTCCGCCCAACTTTTTCCGTTTCATAGGCATGGTCACCATCCCCCGTGACGGTCTTTCCTCTATGAGGCCATGGGATACTCACGGTCCCTCGACCGCGAAAAACCCACCGCGTATCCGCTCTCCCATGTCACCATGGGTACGGAGGAGCGGCCACGATTCCGCCGCGACCGTTTCGGCGGAGTCCCTCCGCCCCCCGGCCCCGGTCACCGCTTTTCGGGGACGCCCATCGCTCCGCCACGCTTATCCTAGCAGAGGGATCGCGGGCGGGACAGGTGCGCGGGGCGGTCCCTGGGATATAATCTAGCATACGGGCGGCCGGGTATCCGGCGGAGCGCGGGACGGAGCGCGACCGATGGAGAGCGACGGAGGGAGATGACCGATGAGGTGGGAGAGCGGCAAGACCAGGATGGGAGAAAACGGCATCCCCTGGATCGATCCCCATGTCCATATTCTCCCGCCCCGGCGCATGCGCGGCCTGGTGCGCTGGGTGAAGGGCTTCACGCCAGGGTTTCCCATCAGCGAGGATATCTCCAGGGAGGAAATACTCGCGGACCTGCGTGAATCGGAGATACCCTTTTTCTTCAACCTGGTTTTCCCCCTCTGGGAGGAGGAGACCGCCGACCTCAACCGCTTCAACCGCGAACTTTGCGCGGAGATAGAGGAGGCCATACCCTTCGGTTCCCTGCACATCGAGACGCCCGACAAGGAGGGGGAGGCGCGCCGCTGCATCGAGGAGTACGGTTTCCTGGGCATGAAGCTCCACCCCTTCGCGCAGAGGTTCCCCGCCTTCGTCCCCGAGATGCGCCCCCTCTTCGAGGTGCTGAACGAGCACGGCAGACCGTTGCTGGTGCATACGGGCTTTGACGATTTCTACGGCATGTACATGGACCTGGAGGCCATGGAAGCGGTGATCCGGGAGTATCCACGCATGCAGGTGGTGGCGGTGCATTCGCTGTTCCCGCGCTTCGAGCTGGCCCACAGGTTGCTGGAAACTTATTCCAATTTCTGGCTGGACATGACCAACACCATTTCCTGCATGCGCATGTACGAGGAGCTCCGCGGCGGGCGCGAGGACCTGCCTCCCCTGGCCTCCAGCCTCGAGGTGGAAGAGGTGGAGCGGAACCACGCCCACTTCTACCGCCTTTTCGAGGATTACCCAGAACGCATCATGTACGGCACCGACTTTCCCGTGGGATTCGGCTACCATCCGGCGTTGCTGGACGACCTGCGCTTCTTTTCCTTCCCGCGCGAGGTGGAGGAATACCTCCTTTACCGCACCGTGTGCCGGCTGGTGTCCATGTGCGGTGGTCCGGACCTGGAGGCGCGCCTCTCTGTAAGCGGCGGAGAGGGTTGATGCCGCCGCGACCGCCATCGCCCCGGGTTTTCCTGTGCGGCCAGGGAGACACCGGGTCACAGGGCCTGGTTGACGTTGACACTGCGACACGTACATAGCCGGCGGCAAACTCCCCGACCACGGGCGATTTGGGCGCCACCCAAGGCTTATTCAGGTAAACCCATGACCACCCTTGAGGTCGGAGACCTCGTCGACCACGGGCGCCCTGAACACCGCGCCGTTTCACCGGGCGCCTTCCGAGCCGGAAGCGATCGCGAACCCGGGCTCCGGACGGTGGCTTAACGCCGGAAAATGGCTTTCCACGCGCTATGCTATCATTTTTCATATCGGCCAGGATGTTTCGCTTGGGTTAGTGTTCGATGGGGAGGTGTGTCATGTCTGCCGTGCGCGATTACCTCAAGACGCAGCACCTTTTCACCATGAAGGCCTTTCTCTCGCCGGACGAGAACCCCGCCCAGAGAGTATGGTTCCATTTCGACGAGGAGGGAAAGGTCACCGGCCATTCCTTCGAGCCCGTGGACAAGGAGTGGGACGGGAGCGGACCGCGTCCGGTCATCACCCCCATGGGCCGTTTCGAGAGCGAGGCCAAGATGAGCGAGAACTGGGCCGAGTTCATCGAAATGGCCGAGGAGGAGGAGAAGAAGCAGCGCGGGTAGCGGGGTTTCGCGCGGTTGACGCCCCCGGTGAGCGCGGCGGATAATGCTGTATGAGGGAGTCGGCCGGGTGGTCGCGGGCGCGCTTCAGGGCGCGCGCGAGGAAAGTCCGGACTCCACAGGGCGGGGAGCTGGGTAACGCCCAGGCGGGGTGACCCGACGGAAAGTGCCACAGAAAGGGAAACCGCCTGCCGGCGCTACAACGCATGCGGTGCCGGCCGGCAAGGGTGAAAAGGTGGGGTAAGAGCCCACCAGCGGTCCCGGTGACGGGGCCGGCTTGGTAAACCCCTCCCGGAGCAAGGCCAAATAGGAGCCGATGCCGTGGCCCGCGGCGCTAGAGGCTCGGGTAGGCCGCTGGAGGCCGCCGGCAACGGCGGTCCTAGATGGATGACCACCGCCCGGCTTCGTCCGGGTACAGAATCCGGCTTACAGGCCGGCTCCCTCTCACCGCCGCTTTGGGGGTGTTGAGCGGACATAATTGGAAGTCGGGGTCCTAGGGGGTGCGAAAATGTTTCTGTCTTTTACCGGTTGCTCGGCTTGTGGCGTCCCTAACCGCATCGCCTTCATGCACCGCTGGAGGGAGGACGGCGTCCTGGAGAGCCGTATGGGCAGGGCCAGGGGGATCTTCATCGAGAGGGATGCCTTCGCCGGGGTGCTGGAGAGGATGGAGGAGGCCCTGGGAATCCCCATAGACCACATCCTCATCGACGCCAAACGCCGCGACGCGAAGCTTTACGTGGACGATGTCCTGTCCGGGCTCGCCGGAAGAATCGTCAGGCTGCGCCCTTTCCGCAGGTTGGGATATATCGTCATGGTCCGGCAGGCGGCCACCATAGGGTTGGCCAAGGCGCAGCTCCTGTCCTACCGGGCGGGGAAGAAGTTCATCGGCAGGGCCTCTCCCGTCTACCATCCCGTCCTCTTCGTGGGGGACGTGTGCGGCGCCTTCGAGAGCCTGGAAGGCAAGCGGGCGAAACCGGTGTACGGGAGCATCGGGGAGGCGTGGTACTCGGAGCTTTACCCGGACGAGAATGTCCCCCACGAAGAGCGGCTTGAGCTGGAGAAGACGCCGGAGGTGCCCGCCCGGGCCGGGTACGAACGTTGCGCGAAGTGCGGCGTGCCGCTGGGCATCGGGAACTATCGCTGGGACTTGGGGCAGGGCAAGATCTTCGATCAGGCCACGGGAGAGTGGCTCATATACATCAACGTGGAGGGGGTCAACACCGTGTTGCGGGAGCTGGAGAGGGAGATAGGGGAGGAAATACCGCGCATGGTGTACGAGTTCACCGTGGACTTCTATTCGCGCCTCGCGCGTGAATACCCCGGCTCCTTTCTCTCCGACCTCGCTTTCATGAAGCTGCGCGGCTTCGGGGTTCCCGAACGTGATGACCCTGGGGAGGAAGAGCTCGGAAAAGGGAACCTGGTAAGAAATGCTTTCAACGCGCCCATGGTTGCGGGGATGGTCGCCGCGGTTTACAGAGGGCAAGGCGGGCGCTTCGACTGGGAAGTCCCCGAGAGAGGCACGGTGCTGGTGAGGATGGCGTGATCTGCCATGCCACGGTGCTATGGTGCGTGTGTGGCCTGGTGGTGGGGCTTCGGGTAGGGAAGGCAGGTAAGCGACGCGCCCGGGAGCGCGCGCCGGGGACCGGCGCGAGGCCGCGGGCGCACGGAGCGAATGTGAAAGGGGAGACCATGGCGGAGACATCTGGACCGGTCCCGGCGCAGGTGGATGAGAAAACGCGCAAGAGAGCGGATATGTGCATGAACAAGTGCACGGTGTGCAAGCTCGGCAGGGAGAAAGGGAGCGGCTTTTTTCACTGGATGGTCAAGATGGAGGCGAAGCTGAAGCTGTGTCCCTGGTGCCGGGCCTATGAAAAGGTGTACGGGGTTCCCGCGTACGAGAAGCCGCCTCAGACCTGAGCGCCCCGAGAGCCTGGCGCGACGGGAGGAAACGGCATAGATTGGGCGCGACGGGAGGGGAGGCGAGGTCAAGTCGCGACGCGCCGCTCGAACGGGCTGATTGGGAAAGTCTGGCAGAAGAGTCGCGGCGCGTGTTCTCCGCCAACGAGGTGGAGATGGGCGACACCTATTACCACATGCCCTCACACCTGCACTACCCATCCCTTTTCGCCTGGGACAGCGGATTCCACGCCGTCGCCATGTCCGTGCTCGACGGCTCCAGGGCGCAGCGAGAGCTGGAGACGCTCCTGCGCCAGGTGGCAGGGGACGGACACCTTCCCCACGAGGTCCTGCTCCCCAACCGCGGTTCGCACCGCTGGCTGAGGGGACTCGAGACGCGCCTGGTTAAATGGGAGTTCGACGGGAGAGGGGCTTCCTTCATGGTGGATCCTCCCGTCTACCATTTCGCCGTGGAAACGGTTTACCGGCGGTGCGGTGACGCAGCCTGGTTGAAGCGCATCTGGACCCCTTTGCGACGGTGCCTGGATTACCTCCTGAAGTCGAGGAGACTGCGGGGGGATGGCCTGGTGGTAGTGTTTCACCCCTGGGAGACGGGCACGGACCTCTCGCCCCAGTTCTTCGAGGCACTGGGGCTGCGGGACCGCGGCCTGACCAGCCCCATGCGCGCCGAGATCTATCCCACCCTTCTCTATGCCTTCAACCGCGCGCTGGGCTGGAAGCCCCGTAGGTTGGCGGCGGCCGGCCGGTTCGTGTGCGAGGACCTCACCGTTAATGCGCTGGCCGCCCGGGCCTGCCGCAGCATGTCCTTCCTGGCGGAAGAGTTGGGAAGAAAAGGGGAAGCGGGAGAATACCGGAGGAAAGCCCAGGAGATGATGGAGGCGCTGGATGCCCGTTGCTGGGATGAGGCGAGGGGGTGCTATTTCCCCCGTTTCGGCTACCGGCGATCACGCCTGGCGAGGAGGCGCACTGCGGCGTCATTGCTCCCGTTGTTCACCGGCCTGTGCTCGCGAGAGCGCGCGAGCAGGATGGTCGAGGAGCACCTGCTGGACGCGGATGGGTTCTGGACACCGTACCCCGTGCCCTTCAACCCCGAGCGGGAACTGGCGGGGGCGGGTCCATGGGTTGACCGCCACCTGTGGTCCGGTCATTGCGTGTGGGTGAATTTCTCCTGGATGCTCTCCATCGGCCTGGCCGAATACGGATACCCGGATGAGGCCAGGGAGCTCACGCGGCGCGTGGTGCGCATGGTCCTGAGGGAGGGTTTCTGCGAGTACTACGATTCCCGCAGCGGCGAGGGGAGAAGGATACGCGACTTCTGCTGGCCCGCCCTGGCCCTGGACATGATGGCCCGTTTCTGGCCGCGGGCCGCGGGAGTATAGACCCCTCTGGATAACCCGGGAACGCAGGGGCGTCAACGCCTGGAAACGCGGTGCGGGAAGGCGTCGCTCAACATGCCCGTGCGGAGGTAATCGAGGTACTGCTGCCTTCGTCTCGCTGCGTTTGCGTAAAGGGGGATGAGCAGAGCGGTCACGATGAGGGTCAGCCAGGACCGGGAGGCGACCACCACCCCGAGGTTCATCACCGTTCGCGCCGCGATCCTGTGGTATACGCGTTTCTGTACCGCTAGGCGGTGCGATTCCGCGTTAAGCCGTTGGCGGCGCAGCGTGCTCAGGTTGTAAAAGACCCCCAACAGCCAGATCATGGCTCCCATGGGCAGGGACAGGTATAGGGGCAGGGGAATGCGCCATTGCGAGGCGAGACCGGTGATCACGCTGCCCCACAACAACAGAAAGTGCAGGAGGATTATCCAGTTGGCTTGCGGCATAAGCAAAGTATACCCGCAAACGCCGGAATGGCAAACCTTGGTTCGATCTCCGGTCCAGCAGGGGAGGTGGCGGCGGCGGCGGCGGAGAAAAAGTGCTTGAGAAGGTAGGCTTGGTATATAATGAGCGCGGCTACGGCATAACGGCGGCATCCAAGGCGGCATATATATACGGGAGGGGCTTTAAGGGAAGCCGGCGCGAGGAATCTTCCTGCCTGCTGGTCGCCTCCACGCATGGCTTCCCAGGGGAGAAAGGAGGATGGTTGGGTGAGTAAAATCCCGGAGATAAGGCAGAGGCTCCAGCGCATGGTGGAGCTCAGCGGCAGGATGCGCGAGCAGTTGGAGAGGTTCAAGGGCCCGGAAGGCGCGGCGTTGCGCGATAAGGCTCGGGAAGCCGGAACACGCATGGGCATTGGGGTGGGCGTCGCGCTGTTCGGGCTCATCGTGGCGGCGGTGGCCTCCGTCTACATCATCGCCGTGATAATCCTCCTGGTGAACATCGCCCTTGACCGCCTGTGGCTCTCGGCGCTCATCGTGGTGGCGGGGTCGCTTATCCTGGGCGCCGCCATCGCCGCCATAGGCGTGGGGATCGCGCGCAAGGCGGCCAAGGAGATTCCCAGGATGGGGACGGAGGCAGTGCAGCCGCTCAAGGAGACGGGCGAGGAGGTGAAAGCGGCGGTAGAGGAGCTCCAGGAGGCCGTGCGCCAGGAGGCGGAGGAACGCCAGAAGCAGGCCCAGGAGCTGCTGGGAGAGGCCATGAAATACGCCCCGTACGTGATCGGGGCATACATCGGTTACCGGGTGATAAAAAAGGCGGTGAAGGCCCGTAGGGCCAGGAAGCTCGCCAGGCTCGAGGAGCTGGCCGGGGCCTAGGAACGCCCAAGGAGAACGCGGGAGAAGGCCGGAAAAACCGGCCTCTTCCTTGTGTGCCGGGCATGGCCGGCAGCTCGGGGGTGAAAGTCCCCTGTCCAACCTGACGGAGGTGAAGGACTAGCGAAGCGCAAGGGCTCAATCGCGAGGTTGAGTCTGAAGGAAGCGCAGGAGCAAAACGCGACCCGACGAACAGGAACCGGATACGAGGCGAGCGTGGCCGGACGAGCGAGCAAGAGATCGCGAAGTCCATATCCGTCAAGGGCCACGGGCGTAAATCCGGCGGGTGTGCGGGGAAGGCGGCCGGTCTTACCCCGGGAGGCCTGCGCCGTGTCCCCCCAAGGGGACTGAGGGAACCGTGAGGGACCCTGACCGCGGCGCAGGAGTCAGCAGAGGCCATAGTAGGAGGACTTTTCGTCCACCGAAGGGCCGAACGGCAAGGAGTGGCAAGTAGGATGCGTGACTCGCGGGACGGCAAGCGGCGGAAAGACCAGGGACAACTGGCCTTCGGCGAGACGGGGGAGGGTGAAGCCCGCAACCCCTCGCTGGAAGGGAACGAACCGCCCGCGGCGGAGCGCAGCCCCGAACGCCCGGCAAAGGCAACGGGACTCATGGAGGTGGTGGTAAGCCCGGAGAACATGAAGAAGGCACTGAAGAAGGTCATGGAGAACGCGGGAGCCCCAGGGGTGGATGGGATGACCACCGCCGAGCTGCCCCTCTTCCTCAGCCAGAGCTGGCAGGAGATAAGGGAGGAGCTGCTCACAGGCACCTACCGGCCCCAGCCGGTGAGGCGGGTAGGCATACCCAAGCCGGACGGAGGCCATAGGTACCTAGGCATCCCCACCGTGGCCGACCGCCTCATCCAGCAGGCCATCCTGCAAGTCCTAACCCCCGTATTCGACCCCCACCTCTCGGAGGGGAGCTACGGCTTCCGGCCTCACCGCTCGGCCCACCAGGCTGTAGCCAAGGCCCAGTCCTATGTGGAAGAGGGGAAGAGCTGGGTGGTGGACCTGGACATCGAGCGCTTCTTCGACAACGTCTGCCACGACGCGCTCATGGCCAGGGTGGCCCGCAGGATAGACGACAAGGTGCTCCTGAAACTCATCCGGGCCTACCTCAAGGCCGGGGTGATGGAGGGAGGGCTCGTATCCCCGCCCGAGATGGGCACCCCGCAGGGAGGACCCCTCTCCCCGCTGCTCTCCAACATCTACCTGGATGACCTGGACCGCGAGCTGGAGAGGAGGGGACACGCCTTCGTCCGCTATGCCGATGACTGCAACATCTACGTGGCATCGGAGCGGGCGGGCAGGAGAGTCATGGAGGGAATCACCCACTTCCTCGCAAAGAGACTCAAGCTCCGGGTGAACGGGGATAAGAGCGCGGTGGCCCCGGCGCACGAGCGGGACTTTCTCTCCTTCCGCATCGTCGGGAGGGAGAAGACCAAGCGGAGCATATCGCCCAAGGCCCGCAAACGCCTGCGCCGGCGGATAAAGGAGATCACCCGCCGGACCCGGGGGGTACCCCTGGAGCGGGTGGTGGCCGACCTTAATACCTACCTGCGGGGCTGGATAGGCTACTTCGGCTTCTGCCAGACCCCGTCGGTCCTCCGCGACCTCGACTCCTGGATCAGGCGCAGACTGCGGTGCTTCATCTGGAAGCAGCTCAAGCGGGGCAAGAGACGATACGCGGAACTCAGGGCCAGGGATATCAGCAGGGGCCTTGCGGCCAAGACCGCCGGCAGCGTCCATGGCCCCTGGCGCATCAGCCGCAGCCCCGCGTTAAGCTTCGCCTTCCCGAATGCCTTCTCTCCGAACTCGGACTCATCACCTTGGAGGCCCGCTGCTCCGCTTAACCTTGCCGAACCGCCGTGTACGGACCCGTACGCACGGTGGTGTGACAGGGACAGCCCGCGAGGGCCTACCTATGTCGATTTATAAATATAAACTTTAACTTTATTCTGTGGTCGTTTCCCGCCCTTTTCGGCGTTTCATCGGGCATGTGCGTTTACCAGTTTTCGATAAGCCGTTGAGAGGGCGGCACGCAACCCAGTGCGATTCCGAAAAGGAGAATCCATGCCAGGTCCCTTTTGTCTGGCCGACGCGCCCGGAGAGGGAAATCCTTATGCTTAATCGGCATTGCTGCGTGTCGTGTGCATGATGCTTGTGATAGGTGGAGACGAAGTCTGGCATTAAAAAATCGATATAAGTCGGGGGACACGCGGTTCAAACGAAAACCAACAGATCTATTTATCCGAGAAATAAGCGCCTTAAGCCATAACACAATAAATATTTAGTATACATTTATATTTCAACTTTGATGATGCTGCTTCCAAGCGCCTTATCGCCGTTCCGCTCTTTTGCAGATAAGGGTTGAGGGAGGAAGTCCGCTTGGCCGACTTTTATTTGCTTGAGCAAACGACCTTACGGCGTTTCCCCGTCCTGCACTCCCAGCAATCTGAAATACCTTGGTGGTTTCCACTCAGGTGATGAACTTCAAGACCTCACCGGCCACCTCGCGGGGGAACATTACCTGAAGGGCATGGCCGGCGCCCGGGATCACCACCAGCCTGCTGTCGGGGATGGCGTCGGCCAGGATACGGGAATTCTCCGGGGGGATAAGGACGTCCTCGCTTCCGGTCATGATGAGGGTAGGCGGGCGCATGTCTTTAAGGCGGCGATAGTCGGACCAGGAGGTTACGGCGGCCATCTGCCAGACGAAACATCTGGGTTCGATGGGCGCCACGAGAAAGGCCTTGACGATGTCGCGCATGGCGGCGGGGTTCTCGTCGATGTAGGACTGGGGAAAGAGCAGGGGGAGGGAGGCCCAGGCGATATCCTCCTGGGAAAGCCCCTTGCGGGGGATGTTGAGAAGCGCGTATATCTCCGGGCTGGCGAGCACCTGCTCGCGCCCCCCGCAGTTCGTGCACAAGAGGACCAGGCGCCTTACGCGTTCCGGCCAGTCCAGGGCCAGCTCCTGGGCGATCATGCCTCCCATGGAGGCCCCGAGCACGTGGGCGGATTGCCAACCCAGATGGTCCATGAGGCCCACGGCGTCCGCGGCCATCTGGGGGATGGAATAGGGGCCCTCGGGTTTTCCTGAGCGCCCCGCGCCGCGGTTGTCGAAGGCGACCACCTTAAACCTCGAGGAGAGCTCGCGCACGAAACTCTCTCCCCACCAGTCGGCGTTGGCGCTGAGCCCCATGATAAGTAGAAGAGGATCGCCTCCACCGTTACCCTGATCGTATTCCCGGTAGTAGATATCGACGCCGTTGATATCCGCAAGGTCTTCCTTGTAACGCATCCTCCCTCGCTTTCCTGTCGCGCCTGAAGATGGCTTCCCGCAGGCTGGATACCGCCTCCACAGTCGTTTTACTGGTATCGTTCATTATAGGACAACACCAGCGGCTCTGGCGGGAGGCCCGAAGGCCTCTAGCCGAGGGGACACAGTTGCCATAACCAACCAGGTCACGAAGCGGGATGGACCAGACGGCCATGGGTTTATACCGGCCTGTCAGCCGGGCTTCGACTCCCGCGTTGTGACGGCACGCGCGAGGAACGGGACCAGGCAGGCGATCGCGATCGCTCCCCCGCTGAGGTACATGGGCGTGTATCCCCAGAGGTCGGCCAGGGGCCCGAGGGCGATGCCCCCCAGGCCGATTCCCAGGTCGAATACCGCCATGAAAATGCCAAGCGCCGCCCCGCGATCCGCGGCGTCGGTATGGTCCAAGAGGAGGGCCGACAGGGTGGTGGGCAGGTAAGCGAAGCCCAGGGCGTAGAGGAAACTCCCCAACAGCAGCTGAAAGAGCGTGGAGGAGAAGGAAAGTGTTCCCAGGCCGACCAGGGTTATGGCTGCCGAAGACAGGATGAGGTTCCTCCTGCCCCAGCGGTCCGCGCGCCTCCCGACCCCGAGCCTGAAGACGATGAGGGTTACCGCAAAGACGGTGAAGAAGAGCTCTCCCTGCACCACGCCCTTGCTCTCCGAGGAGAGAACGATGAAGGTCTGGAGGGTGCCGAAGGTGAGGGTGAAACCCATGGTGGCCAGGTAGATGTTCCTCTGGAGCGGGGTCAGCCTCAACCGGCGTTTCTCCCGCGCTTCCGGTTCCCGCGCCTCGTGGGTCTCGCGCACCAGGAGCGAGGCGATAAAGGCCAGCACCGCCAGGCCCCCGGCCAGCGCGTACACGGGGGAGTACCCCAAGGAATCTTCCATGGCCTTGGCGGCTATGGGGGCCGCGGCGATGGTGACGTCCACGGAGATATAGAAAAAGGCGATGGCTTGCAGGCGGCGAGCGGCGGGCGCCAGGTCGCCGATGACGGCGTAGGCCGCGGTGTGGAAGGCCGCCAACCCCAAGCCGTTGAGGAAGCGGATGAGGAAAAGCGGCAGGGCGGTCGAGAAGGCGGCGTAGAGAAAAGTGGAAATCCCCATGACCAACGTTCCGCCAAGCAAGGTTGCCTTTCGCCCCCGCAGGTCGGCGAATCGGCCGAAAAGCGGACGCAGCAAGGCCGCCACGGTGGCCATGGACATGATCGCCCCCACCAGGGAGTTGGAGTAGCCGCGCTCCTCCAGGAACACGGGGAGGATGGGGATAACGAGGTAAATGGAAAAAAACGCCAGCATATTGACGAGGCATATCATGACGAAATCCCGCTTGAACAGCCTCTCGTCCACGCGCGTGTCCGTGCCGCTCATCCCCGCCTTCCTCTCCATCTCGGCGTTGTTTTTCGGCGTCCTCCAGCCCGGCGCGGGTGTGCCCGGCTTTGAGGAAATCACTCGGCCTCCCTCACGGTTTACCTATTCTCCGGCAACCACTGCCCCCCGGTCAATCGCACCGCCTGGCGGCCTTCCAACCTTTTTCAATACGAAAAGCGCCTACCGGGACGATACGGCATTGCCTGGCGAGCCCCTGGGCGCGTCGGTATGCGCTTGCCCGGCGCTCCAGCGCCGCCTTCGGGGAAGGGGGAGGGGTTATAATGGCGGTGGACGGGCGGCTTTCCGCCCGGCAGCATGATGAAAAGCCCGGTTTCAGCGGAAAAGAGGCGATGCGTGTTCGCGCGCGGCGCCCACGGGCCTGAAAGGAGGGGAAAGGGATGAGGATAGCGCTGGTAGGGGCCGGAGCCATGGGAACGATTATCGGCGCCCTGATCGCCAGGGCCGGGGAGGATATCGTCCTGGTGGACGTGAACGAGCCCCACGTGAAAGCCTTGAACGAGAGGGGAGCGCGGATCGTCGGCCACATGGACCTCACCGTGCCCGTTCGAGCCGTCACCCCCGACGGCATGGAAGGACCATATGATCTTGTGATCTACCTGGCAAAAACGGTCTACGATGACAAGGCGTTGCCGGAGATCCTTCCCCACATCGGGGAGGGGAGCATGGTCCTCACCCTGCAGAACGGCGTGCCCGAGGAGAAGGTCGCGTCGGTGGTGGGCAGGGAGAGGACCCTCGGCGGCGCCATCGGCTGGGGGGCCACCTTCATCGGCCCCGGCGTTTCCGAGCTCACCTACGCTCCCGAGGAGATGACCTACGATATCGGTGAGATGGACGGCTCCATGACCGAGCGCGTGCAGGAGGTCAAAAGGGTGCTGGATCACGCCGGTTCGGCGGAGATAACCGATAACCTGGTGGGGACGCGCTGGAGCAAGCTCATGGTCAACGTCTCCATGAGCGGCCTGAGCAGCGCCCTCAACTGCACCTACGGGGACATCCTGGATAACGACAAGGCCACAGTGGCCGCCATTTCCGTCATGGTGGAAACGCTGCACACCGCCAGGGCCCTGGGCGTTACCATGCAGCCTATAAAGGGCGTGGACCCCAACTTCATCCTGGACGTGATCAGGGAGAGCGAGGAGAACGCCGTCAACGTCATCCGCATGGTCTACGCGCGCTCCCGCGAGCAGGTGGCGTCCATGTTGCAGGACCTAAGGAAGGGCATTCCCTGCGAGGTGGAGACGCTCAACGGTTACCTGGAGGCGAAGTCGGCCGAGGCGGGGGTGCCCACGCCGGTGAACGACAAGGTGGCGGAGATCATCCGCGGCATCGAGGCGGGCAAGTACCCATTGAGCTTCGACAACCTGGACATGATCGAGGTGCGCCCCCTGCGGGAGCTGGTCTGAGGCGTGCCAGGGCGGGGGTATCCGGGAACCCATATCTTAGAGGGCGACGAGGGAACGAAGGAGGGCTTTTCCGCATGAGCGAGGAGTTGAGCCAGGAGGAGATCAGGCGGAGGATATTCAAGCTGCTCAACGACTCCCCCTTTTACCGCCACCTGGGGATGGAGGTGGTCGAGGCGGGGGAGGGGCGGGCGAGGTTGCGTCTGCCGGTCAAGGACGAGCTCAAGAACCTTTACGGTATCCTGCACGGGGGAGTGATCGCGGCCTTGCTCGATTCCTCCTGCTCCATCGCTGTGGGGACGCTGCTGGAGACGGACGAGGCGGCGGTCACCCTCGACCAGCGCATCAACTATATCTCCAACGTCAAGGAAGGCGTGCTCTACGGGGAGGGGAGAGCGCTGCACAAGGGACGGTTCACGGGCGTGGGGCAGGCCGAGGTTAGGGACGAGCAAGGCAACCTGGTGGCGGCGGGCATGACCACCTCTTTCATCATCAAGCGCGGCGTGAACCAGGTGCGCGACGCCAAGGATCCCGTGGACGAGCGGCTTAAATAAAGAAAGCCAAGGAAAGCGGAAGGGTATCGTCGCGACCTGGCGGGTCGCTTTTCTCGGGGGTCATGGTCGGTGCCCCCGGGCGTGGCGCAATGCCGCAAACGTCCAGTGCCTGTCACCCCGGTGAGCTCCCCCGCGTTGCCGCATCTCGGGGACGTTTCCGGCGCGTCGCCGTCTATGCTCGCGGAATGTGATGTCGACAGCGCTTCCGTGGAATCAAGGCGCGGCCACCCCGATGGAGTCGTGGGCCCACGTCCTCCCGTCCCCGTACATGGCGCGCTCGCAGATCACCTGGCCGCTCGTGGCCTCCACCCGCGTGGAGACGTTGTATTCATCCGGCACGTAGTCGTTGACC
>JABLXL010000069.1 GCA_013178005.1 Actinomycetota bacterium | reverse complement strand
CGGAAAGCGCCCGCCGAACCGGCGCTTCGCCTCCGCTTGGGGAACCACTGCTTTCCACCTATCGAACTTGCCTGTATTGCCATAGCGATAGGATGGTTTCTCCCCACCTTCTTCAACCCGGAAAGCGTCCGCCGAACCGATAAGACATCCGCGCCGCACCCCTCAGGCGATCCTCTCGCCGTGGGCGCGCACCTTCTCCCAGTCCACCTCCACCCCCAGGCCGGGAGATTGCGGGACGGCGACATATCCTTCCGCGTCGATGGTTATGGGCTCGGCGAGCATGGCGTCCCTCCCCTCGGGCACCCATCCCGGAGGGTCATAGGGGAATTCGCAATGGGTGCAGTTGGGGATGGCCCCCATGAGCTGGAGGTTGGCGGCGAGCCCCAAGCCGTTGGTCCAGGTATGCGGGTTGTAGGTGATATGCGCGGCCTCGGCCATGCCCGCGATCTTGCGGCATGCCAGGATGCCGCCCGCGAAGGTGACGTCGGGCTGGATGATGTCGTAGCACCCGCGGTTGATAAGCTCGCGGAAGTCGTCCAGGTCGTCGTTGAGCTCGCCGCCGGCTATGGCCACCGAGGTGTATTCCCGCAGCAGGGACAATCCATGGTAATCGCGCATGCGCAACGGCTCCTCCAGCCACAGCACCCCCAGCTCCTCGAGCTCGCGCGCCATGCACATGGCGCGCTTGAGGTCCCACTTGGGGTAGCCGGCGAAACCGTGTATGAGCCAGGCCTGGTTGGCGTCCACCATGATCTCGATCTCGTCTCCCACGGCCACGCGCACCGCCTCCACCACCGCCAGGTCGGTGCGCGCGTCCTCGTTGCGTATGCGCAGCTTGATGGCCTTGAAGCCCTCTTCCACCAGGCGAAGGGCGTCGTGCGCCCGCGTCTCGGGGTCCCGCAGCTCGCCCGTCGACGCGTAGGCCTTGACGCGCTCCCTTGCGCCCCCCAGCAGGCGGTGGATGGGTTGTCCCGACGCCTTGCCGATGATGTCCCAGAAGGCTACCTCCACGAACCAGGGCCGGAACCCGATCACCTTGGCGGAGCGAAGGACCTGCACGAAGTCCTCCACCTGGAAGGGATCCCTCCCGATGAGGAAGAGCTTGATGAGGTCCGGCACCCCTTTCCACTCCTGGGCGAAGGCCATCCCCGCGCATGCCCCCTCCACCCCCTCATCGGTGACGAGGCGCAATATGACGGCGCTGTTGTTGTGCATGGGAAGGCCGGGGATCCAGCTGGGGTGAAAGGGCTCCGCGAGGGGGAAATGGCAGATATAGGCCTCGGCATCCACTATCTTCATATCCTCTCCTCCCTTAAACCCCTTCCGGCACGCAGCTCAATGCCGTTTTCCGGCACCGCGCGCACGCTATCTGCGTTCACTTATTGACTTCTGCGCCCGCCCGGCTTTACCTCCCGCGATTCGGGCATGGCGCAGCCTCTGTCATTTCCAGGTGCTACAATCCAACCTGCCGGCACCGGCGATCCGGTCCTTATCTGACACGCACGGCCGCTCGGAGTAGGGATGGGTTGGTCGAAGTCGGCCCACGCCGTCCACGCCGCGGGGGAGAGGGTGGTTTTCGCGGCCCCCTCGTTTGGCTGAGGCCGGCGATGTGCGCTGGAGCTCGTGGCCGGGAAAGTAGGGGCGGGGACGAGGTCGCTTGGCGAGTGCGCCAGGCGGGCGAGCCGCGGCGTTTCCGCCGTCCCTTCCGAGGGCGGTCGCGCCGGCGCGGCGACGCGTTATAAGGAGGGGGCGGCGCCGTGGGTTCGACCCACGGCCATAGGGCCATGATGCCCTTGGCCGGCGACGGCCCGGGGGCTCGAACCCGCCGGGATGAAGTTCAGCGATACGGGAGAACTTTCTTGGGCTGGGACAGCGAATTCTGCGTTCTGGAGATAGTCGCCACCGGGCCGGACCCCGACACCGCGCTGCCGGTGGAGGCCGCGGCCCTGCGCGTGCGCTCGGGGCGCGAATGCGACGCCTTCTTCGCGCTGATAGACCCGGGGGCGCGGGTGCCCGCTTTTCTCCTGGAATATAATGGCAGAGGAGACGAGGAATACGAGGGCGGCGCTTCCCCGGGGGAGGCGCTGGAGCGGCTGCGAGATTTCCTGGGGGAAAGAACGGTGGTCGCCCATGCTTTTAGGGATATGGAGGGTCCGCTGCTCGCCCGCTTCGACGCGGTTCCCGCGGGAAAATGCCTCGACGTCCTGGATGTGGCATGGCTCGCCGTTCCCTACCTCCGCGACCACTCGCTGGCTTCCCTTGCCTCCTCCCTGATTGGAGAGGCCCCTTCCTGGAGGGCGCTCGAGGACGCGCGCCTGCTCCTGCGCGTCCTCCACCACCTGAGGAACGCGTGGGAGGAGATGCCACGGCTCGCCCGCGGCGCGATCCTGGCCGCGCTGGAGGAGGCCGGGTCGCCGTGGCGGGATTTCCTCCCGGGATCACCCGGCCGCTCGCGGTTTCCCGATCTCACGGAGGCGCTCGTAAAGGGCCCCGAGGCGGCGTCGCGATCGCGTCCGGCAGGGATGGAAACAAACGAAGCCGTCCCGTCGGAACGACGGCGCGGCACGCGGGAAAGCCCGCTCCAAAATACGAAACCCCGCTCCCCGCGAGAGCCTTGCGCGGAGGGGGACGCGGCGTCTCTCCTCTCCGAAGGGGGCCCCCTGGCTGCGCAGCGGCCCGACCACGAGATCCGCCCCCAGCAGGCGGACATGGCCGCGGCGGTGGAGGGCGCCCTTACGGACGGCGCCTTCCTGGTGGTGGAGGCGGGCACGGGGGTGGGAAAATCCCTGGCCTACCTGCTGCCCGGCATCCTCCACGCGCGCCGCGGCGGCGGCCCCCTGGTGGTCTCGACCTATACCCGCAACCTCCAGGAGCAGCTCTTTCACCGCGACCTCCCGCTGTTGTCCAGGGCGCTGGGAGCGCTCGACTTCGCCCTCCTCAAGGGACGAGGCAACTACCTCTGCCTGCGCAAGTGGGCCGAGTGGTGCGCCTCCCTCTCGCGGGGAGAGGCGGTGCTCCGGCTCGGCGACCTCGCGCCCGCCCTCTCCTACGCCTATATCGCGTCCTGGCTCGTTCGCACCTCCAGCGGGGACCTGGAGGAGATCTCCCTCGGGCTTCGCCGCCGCCTGGGAGAGCTGGCGAGGGAGCTGGCCTCCGCCCCCGAGGATTGCCTGCGTCCCCGATGCCGTCTCGCGGACCGTTGCTGGGTGGAACGCGCGAGGACCCTGGCTGCGTCGAGCGAGGTGGTGGTGGTAAACCACGCCCTCCTCCTCACCCAGGCGGGCAACCCCAACCCGGTGCTGCCAGACTTCCGCGCCCTCGTCGTCGATGAGGCGCATCACCTTGAGGACGTGGCCACCGAGGCGTTGAGCCTGACCTTTTCCCTGGAGGACCTCGCCGGGATGCTGGAAGACCTCTCGGGCAGCCGGGGCGTGTTCTCCCGCTGGAGCGGCCTGGCCTGGGACTCACGCGGAAAGAAAAGGCTCGCCGAGGCCTATGACGCCGCAGAGAAAGCGGGCGCCCAGGCGGAGGAGCTCTGCCTGGGCGCGCTGGAAGGCTTCTTTCCCGCCGGAGAAAGGGAGGAGAGGATGCGCCTGGACGAGGATACCGCCCGCCAGCCCGCGTGGGAAAAGCCCAGGGAAAAGGGGTTGTCGCTCTCCGCCACCCTGCGGCGCCTCTCGCGCCTGACCGCCGAAATGGTGGAGGGAGTACCGGCGCTCGAGGACAGGGAGGACGAGGAGGCGGCGAGGTTCCTGCGCCGGGGAGAGGTGCTCTCGGAGCGGCTCAACGAGGCCGCGGAGGCGCTGGAGGTCTTCATGCGCGACCCGGATCAAGGGGATTTCCGCCTCCATTTGCGGTGGATGGAGCGCCCGCGCCCCCGCTCGCGGCGCGCGCCGCCTTCCTTCCGCCTGCGCAGCGCCCCGGTGGACGTGGGCCCTGAGCTATACTCGTTGCTTTTCGCCAGGCTGGAAGCGTGCGTGCTCACCTCGGCCTCCCTGCGCGTGCCCGGCCCCCGGGACGGCTTCTCCTTCTTCCTGCGCCGCACCGGCTTGGAGCTGCTGGAGGAAGGCGGGGAGGAACTGCGCCTGCTCGCCCTGGACTCGCCCTTCGACTACGCTCGCCAGGTGAGGCTTTTCGCCGTCACCGACCTGCCCGAGCCCGCGGCGGGGGGAAGCGCCTACCGGGACTATATGCGAAGCGTGGGCGAGGTAGTGGAGGAGGTGGTGACGGCCAGCGGCGGCAAGGCGCTGGTGCTCCTCACCTCCCACCGGCAGGTGGAGGAGCTCCACAAGGAACTCCGCCCCCGGCTGGAGGAGCGTGGGCTGTGCTGCCTGCGCCAGGACAGGGAAATGCCCAACGCGCTGCTGCTGGAGCGCTTCCGCGAGGACAGGGATTCCGTGCTCCTGGCGACGGAGGCCTTCTGGGAGGGAGTGGACGTGCCGGGCGAGTCCCTCTCCGCCGTGGTCATGGTAAAACTTCCCTTCCGCCATCCAGGGGAGCCGGTGGTGGCGGGGCGCGTGGAGCACTATGACCGTGCCGGGCTGGGGGGCTGGAATTCCTATTACGTGCCCCTGGCGGTCACCCTTTTCCGCCAGGGGGTGGGGAGGCTCATCCGGCGCTCGACCGACCGGGGGGTTATCGTGGTGCTCGACCCCCGCTTTCTGACCCGCTCCTACGCGCGCCTCTTTCGCCAGGCGCTGCCGCGGGGCCTGGAGGTTGAGCGCGTGGATCGCGCCCGCCTCGGGCAGCTCGTGGAGGAATACTTCGCGAATCAGGCATAAACTGTGGGCAACACCTCGTGTCGGTCCACGGCCAAGGCGCCAAGGTTGACCGCGGCCAGGGGAAGCCCACACCAGGGCAATAAGAATCCAAGCGAGGACAAACCGGAATGGCAAGGGGCAAGCCTGCCGAAGGGCGCAAGTTGACCGTTGGATGTAGGCCACCTTTGGGGGCAGAGGAAGAGAACGTGGGGGCAGGCGAATGGAGTGGAGACGCCATGCCCACTTCCATTTGCTTCATACCAAGCGTCGGGCGACAGACTTCCGGCTGGCTTGGCCTCCCCCGTTCCCCGGACGGTCAGGCCCTGGATCCCGCTTCCAGCCTTTCCTCCCCCTCGGTGTCGACAAAAAGGTCTCCGAAGCGGCGGCGCAGCTCCAGCTTCCGCACCTTCAAGGTCATTCCGTAGGGCATCTCCTCCGGGGCGATTATGCGCACCGCCCTGGGACACTTGTAGCCGGCTATGTGCTCGCGGCACCACGCGAGGATTTCCTCCTCGGTGGCGTCCGCGCCCGGCTTGAGGGTCACGACCGCGATGGGAACTTGCTTCTTCAGGGGATGGGGGACGCCCACCACCGCCGCGTCCGCCAACGCCGGATGTCCGAGGACCTCCTTTTCAACCTCCACGGAAAACACGGAATAGCCCCCGCACTTGATGACGTCCTTGGCGCGGTCCACGAAAAAGAGGCGCCCCAGGCGGTCCTTCCTGCCCATATCGCCGGTTCGCAGCCAGCCGTCGCGTATGAGCTCCGCCGTGGCCTCCGGGTTGCCCCAGTAGCCCGCGGTAACCCCGGGACCCGACACCGCCACCTCGCCGACCTCTCCGGGCGGCAGCTCCCTGCCCTCCTCGTCCAGGATACGCACGCGCACCGGCCACACCGGCCAACCCACGCACCCGGGAGGATAGCGGAGGCCCATGATGGCCACCTTGAGGGTGGCCACGCCGGCCAGCTCCACCATGCCGTAGACCTCGGCGAAAAAGGCGCGGGCGCGAAAGGGGCCGAGCCTGAAAAGGGTCCCTTTTTCGCGAAAAGCCTCCACGTATTCCTCTGGCATGGCGTCGGCCGCGCTGCCCAGCATCTTCAGGCTGGAGAGGTCGTACTTGTCGATGCCCTCCGCGAGCATCATGGCGTACATGGCGGGGACGCCCACGAAGAGGTCGGCCTTCTCCCGCTCCATGGCCTCCAGCACCTCGCGAGGGGAGAAGTGGCGCATGAAATAGGCTTGCAGCCCCACGCAGCAGCCGATGATATAACAGCCGAAACCCATGACGTGGGCGGCGGGCAGGCAGAAGATCCCCTTGAAGTTCGGGCCCACCGGGAGTACTGCGGCGGCGATCTTCTGGGCGGTGAGCAGGCTGCGCGAGGTCATCACCGCCCCCTTGGGGAAGCCTGTGGTCCCGGAGGTGTAGAAGATGGCCACCGGCTGGTCCGGGTCCAGCCTGGCCGCGCCGCCGCCAGTGGTGGAGGACATGACGTCATCGAGGGAGACGAAGCCCTCCGGGCTCTCCGCCGATGGCCCCGCCGCGATCCAGCGCTTGACCCCCGGCAATGCCCCCCTGTCGCCCACGTTGGCCTCGAAGACCTCCCGGTCGAGGATGAGCGTCTCCGCGCCGCAGTTGCCGAGGATGTAACCCATCTCCGAAGCCTTGAGCATGTAATTCATGGGCACCGCTATCGCCCCGGCGCGGGCGATGGCGAACACCAGCAACGGCAGGTCCACGTTGTTGGAGGTATTTATCCCCACCCTTTCTCCCGGTTTCACCCCCAGGTCGCGCAGCGCGGAAGCCGCCCGGTCGACGAAGAGCGCCGCTTCGGCGAAGGAGAGTTCGCTGCCGCTGAAGTCCCGGTAGCGCAGGGGCTCGTGCAGCTTGCATATGACCTTGTTTCCGCGCAACTCCGCCATGCGGTCGTGGAAATTCGCGAGGTCGAGGTCCCTGGAAATGGCGAGCTTGAATTTGTCCGGAAGCAGCCTCATGGTTCTTCCCTCCCCTGGATGAACATAGCCGCAGCAAAAGTACGGGTCCATATTTGCACCGATCCTTTCGCCTGTCAACGGAGCGAATTTTAACTCATAACGGCTTATCTCATGCGGGAGATAAACTCCCCGCAGAGAAAACTTTTCAATACCGTGGTTTCCGGTTCCATCGATCCCGATGAAGAAGCAGAGCAAGATAGCACCTATTTCAAGGAGATTTTTTTGTGAGTCAACGAACGGTCTTTCGTGTAGATTTTTTATTAACGCAACGGGCGGAAGCGGGCGCTCCCGGTCTATTCCGGAGGCTTTTCGCCGTAAGGCGTAAGCGATATGTTCGGTGCGCTGCGTTTGCGGCCCACCGACGCCCTGGCCGCCGGCCCTTTTCGTGCGCGGCCATAAATCGCCTCCGGGTTCCCGCCTGTAGCCCGGGAAAAGAGCCACACCGGGCAAGATCGACTTGCCCTCCGATGTATGTGATATAAGACGCGGGGCGGTGGTACTCGTCGGCGCGGCAGCATAACGGGCAAGATCGACTTGCCCTCCTACATCGTTGTTACAGCGTTCCGACCACCCTGCTGCGCACCGCGTCTCTCCCACTCGGGCTACGCGAATATGATATAGTTCACCTGAGGAACCGACATGCAGTCGAGGGCTTGTCAGGAACCCCTCGCGACCGATCCTTCGGAGGTTTCCGGCGCATGGCCAAGCGGAGTAAATCCGAGATGACCAGGAGCAGGATCGTGGATGCCGCCCACGACGTATTCCTGGAAAAGGGCTACCACCGCACCAAGGTGGTGGACATCATCGAGCGCGCAGGGTGCGGCCATGGCACCTTCTACGATTACTTTAAGAGCAAGGACGAGGTGCTCATGGCCATCCTGGAGGATTTCATACGTGAGCTCGCGCGGCTCGGGGAATCGTCGCGGGTGCTCATGAAGCGCATCGCCTTCGACGATTACGACGCCATCCGCATATTGCTGCGCGGCATCAACGAGGTCTTCGACCGCCACGGCGACCTCAACAACGTTTACATCGAGGCCGCGCTGGAAACCCCCATGTTCGGGGAGGTCTTCAACGACTTCCACCGCGTTTTCACCGGCATACTCGAGGACAAGATCCTGGAGATGCAGGAGGCGGGCAAGTGCAAGGGGCTGAACGCCCGCATAGCTTCCCAGATACTGGTAACACTCGTTGGCTTCACGTCCTACAGCCGCCAGAGCGGTTTCATCGAGGGGAGCGCGGACGAGGTCTCCGAGAACCTGGGGCTGCTCGTCTTCCGCGCCCTTAACTATTGATATCCCTCAACTAGCCCCTGCCTCCGGCATGGTGTTTGCGCGGTGGCCGGGTATCCAGGCTTTCTATATGGGCCCAGCGCCTTTCCTCAGGGAGAAGACTGCGCCGGCTCTTCGGCGGGCGCCTCCCCGAGATCCAGGTACCACGCGCCATCCCGCCTGACCATCGGCACGGACTGCGCCTGCTCGCTTGTGGTAACCTGCGTCTTTCTCTCCTCGCCCTCGTCATACGCGATGGTGCCCCAGAAGTAGACCACGGCGTGGTCCTCGTCGCTCTGTTCCGTGCGGTAGTTGAGCTCCAGCACCTCTCCGTTCCGGTAGGCGAACTCCTGGGTAATGGCCCGCTGATAATAGGCGCGCAGGTCGGGCGGTATTATCTGGATGAGCGGCTCGAAGTTCCCCGCTATGGCTTCGCGCAAAGCGTGGTCGAATACCCGCGCAGGCTCGGATAGCTCCTGGGCGCCGCCTCCGCCGCAGCCCACACCAAGCGCCGCGGTCAGCGCCAGGAACAACGCGAACAAGGCTGATGCGACGGTTTTTCTCATGCCCGACACTCCTCTCTGGCTCACCTGGCACGCCTCTGCCGCCATCTCGCGACGGTCGATTTTTCTCTCCTATCTTAAGCCCGTGCGCAAATATTTCCCGGAATAAGAAACAACCTGTTGAGTTATCCCACATGGCGAGCACCAGGACAATTCGCCCTTACGTGCCACGCAGGTTCCCGCGTCCCTTGCCGCAACATGCAGGTCGCCCTGGTTCCGTCCGGCGGGGTCCGCTTCCTCCCGCCAAAGACTGCTTCCCGGCGCCACATCTCGATCCGCAGCGCTTCCCGCCCGCGCGCCGGCTCCCGGTTTCTGCTCCTGACGCGCTGCTCGCATCATGAGATCCACACCGTTTCCTCGGAGACCTTCTTCCACGTCCCGCCCTCCTCGCGCAGCAGGTAACGTATGCCCGCGCCGGTCAGAGGCCCGTAAAGCGACCCTATCTCCACCACCGCCTCGCCCTTCTCCTCGTCCATCTCCATGACCGTGACGGTATGCTGGCTATAGGCGAAGGAAGCGCTTCCGTCCTTGCGGCGCGCGATGAGGTCCTTGTACTCCTCCAGGGTGATCTCCACCAGCCCCGATCCCTCCCACTTCCAGAAACGCTGGCCGAGTTGCTCGATGGAGACGTCACCGATTCCCGTCGATCTCCTGGTCCAAGCGACCACGAAGCTGGAATCTCTTTCCTTGGGCACGAGGATCTCCTCGATGGCGAACATCGCCACCCCCTCCTCGCCGCCCTTCCTTTCCCCGCCCCCGCAGCCTCCGGCGAAGAGCGGGCAAGCGGCCACCAGAAGCAGGACCAAGGTGAGCGCGCATAGCCTTTTCATGCCAAGATTATAACGGAAACCGTGCCAGCTGGCGCGCAAAGGCCGCCTGCGGCAGGCGGGAAGCCCCGAAAGTCATGCGCTTAAAGATGTAGGCGAAATCCCCATAGTATATGAGCGCGGATTGCGCGCTTGGCGGCGATCCATCCAGCTTGCGGAAAAGAGCCGCCGCCTATGCTTATCCCTTCCGCGCTAGCCTCTCAAAAAGGCAGGTTTCCTAAGCCGGGGTAGGCCTGCTGATCTCAACCTGTTTCAGCCGCGCGCAATATATGGCGGTCGGCACCACCCCGGGCTGGCGGTG
The DNA here is from genome assembly GCA_013178005.1 of Actinomycetota bacterium. Classification (GTDB taxonomy): domain Bacteria; phylum Actinomycetota; class Geothermincolia; order Geothermincolales; family RBG-13-55-18; genus Solincola_B. The sequence goes on along the minus strand of JABLXL010000069.1, from coordinate 405 downwards.
CTTGCCTGTCCGGATTTGATCGGCTCTTACGGGGCGCGCTGGCTCTCTAAGCGGGCGATGACGGTTGAACCGTGACCCTTCTCCGCGACGCGTCCACCCCCAGCAACCCCGCCAGGTTGAGGCCGAAGATCTTGGCGCGGTCCTCGTCGGTCAGGGCGGGGTAGCCGTAGCCCTCCTGCATGTCCTCGGGGAACTGGAACTCGCGCAGGCCCTGCACCGCGGCCTTGATCTGCGCCCCGAAGCCGGCGTAGTCCGTCCCCCAGATGATGCGGTCGGACCCCACGAAGCGCATGGCCTCCCCCAGGATCCTCGCGAACTTGCGGGGGGCGGAAAGGGCCCAGGGGATGAGCAGGGAGAGGCAGGGGTAGACGTTGGGGTGCCCCATGGCCACCATGTTGAGGTCGT
>JABLXL010000068.1 GCA_013178005.1 Actinomycetota bacterium | reverse complement strand
TAAACCCAAAGTCTTCCCGGAACAAAAAAGTCAAGATACGACCCGGGCGCATATCCGAATATAGGGTCATATCTTGACTTTTTCATTCCGCCCTAGCGCAAGACATAAACCCAAAGTCTTCCCGGAACAAAAAAGTCAAGATACGACCCAGGTCAAGATACGACCCGGGTCAAGATACGACCCGGGCGCATATCCGAAAATAGGGTCATATCTTGACTTTTTCATTCCGCCGCGGCGCAAGACATAAAACCAACCTCATCCCGGAACAAAAAAGTCAAGATACGACCCAGGTCAAGATACGACCCGGGTCAAGACACGACCCGGGTTGAAGATGCGCCAGGGTTCACTTATGTGAGGGCGCGGGTTATGGATACGGCAATGATGCTTACCGTGCCCGTGAGGAGCGCTCTCCACACCAGATCGACGATGGTCACCACCACGGGCCATTCCTTGAGCGTAGCCTGGTTGGTGAGGTCGTAGGTGGCATAGGCGAAAACCCCGAGGATGGCGCCAAGGAAAAAGGTCTTGAGGTAACCCGTCTCGTTGCTCACCGCCCGCACCACGACCAGGACCGCCGCCCCCAGCGCGTAGACGAGGTAGAACGCGGCCGCAGGTAATAGACGGGGTTTGTCGGCGAGAAGCGAGCCTATGTGGGTGGAGTAGAAACGCCTGGACATGGTGAAGAGCCAGACCGAATCGATGGCCAGCATGGGGATCAGGAAGGCGAAATAACCTATGGCGTATTCCTTCATTTTCTTCCTCCTTTGAAGCAGCGGCGTACGGGACCTAACCGGCCTTCTTGAACCAGGGTATGAACATGCTCGTGGTTCGCTTGTATTCCTCCCATCCCGGGGTCTTCTCCATCATCCTCTCGGTCATGGGGACGCCGGACACGAACAGCAGCATGCCGGTTATCACCACGGGTCCGATCACGCCCACCCATCCCCAGGGCTGGTTGAGGGCGATGATGAAGATGCCCCACCACATTGTCGCCTCCCCGAAATAATTGGGGTGGCGCGTGTACCTCCACAGCCCGCGGTCGATGATGGTTCCTCGGTTCTCGGGCACTTTGAGGAAAGAGTCGAGCTGGTAGTCCCCCACGGACTCGAAGAAAAAGCCCACCACCCAGACAGCAAGGCCGAGCCAGTCCGACCAGACCAGGGAACTCCTTACACCGGCCACGATAAGGAGCACTGGGGTGACGTTCAACATAAGTATTAAGGCTTGGAAGAGGAAAAGCTGGAAGTAGCTCCGCAAGGTGAACCATTTGCCCCACTGCTCGCGGAACTTGACGTAGCGCGGATCCTCCCCGCGGCCGCGGTTGCGCCTGAAGATGCGTACGCCCAGGCGCAGTCCCCATATGCTAACCAGGGCCGCCACCATGTACTGGCGCGCCCCGAACGACGTCCCCGCCGGGTTCCTCGCCAGGTTGACGGCGAGGGCGACCCAGGCGGCGACGATAAAGCTCGGGCCCCAGGCGATATCCAGGATACTGTTGTCCTTGACGATCACCGCGACGGCGAAAAGGATGGTGAAATAGGCGAAGGCGGTTATGACCGCGATGATCAGGGTCTGAGGTATGTTCATCCCCCTGCTCCTTTCCTTTGCCCCCCGGCGGTGGCACCGGGACTGCAAAAATTTACCCGTGCGCGAAAAAAGATCGCGCCCCTCACGAACTTGCATCCAGGAAATGGCCCCCCGCAGGGATATCACCCTAGCGTAACTTTATCTTCCGGTGATCACGTGAAGGCCCTGTGGCACAGGTGCCTGTTCGATATCCCCTAAGAACCGGATCGAGTTTCGCCCGCAATCCCATGTATGCCCGCAGGTGCCGGGCGCCGCTCTACCTAACCAAGACCAGAGCGTATTATCTCCCTTACGTCATATACTAGTTTCTCCAACGGCTGGTCCGCGTATTCGTTTAGGTCCACCGGGGGGTGGATCCTCATGGTCGCCCGCCCCGGGAAAAGATCGAGGGTTTTCGGAGGCAGTATCTCCTTCGTGCCCGTGATGCTCACCGGAAGAATGGGGAGGTTGAGTTCCCTCGCCAGCACGAAAGCGCCCTTCTTGAACTCCCCCAACTCGCCGGTGCGGCTGCGCGTCCCCTCCGGGAGCATGATAATGGAGGTCCCTCCGGCGATCTTCTGCCGCGCGTTCTCCAGCGATTTGTACGCTTCCTTGGGGTTGGAGCGGTCGATGACGATGTTGCCGCCTTTTTCCACCGCGTAGCCGAAAACGGGGTAGGCGCGCAACTCCTTTTTTATCACCCACTTGAGGTCGATACCCAGCCACCCGAAGAGGAGAAAGATGTCGTAGGAGCTCTGGTGGTTGGAACATACTATGTATGACTGCCCCTTGACGATGTTCTCGCGGCCCGTCACGGTTACCTTTATCGGGGTGACATAGGCGTTGAAGCGAGACCACCAGACCCCCGTGGTGCGGTTGGCGACGCGGTCGTCGAAAAGATATATGAAGATCACCCCCAGCCCCACGAAAAAGCAGGTCGAAAGCACGAACAGGGGCAAAAAGACCAGCCACTTATAAGGTTGGTAGATAAGCCAGAGAAGGCGGTTCCTCCTGATTAAGAAATGTCTTTCGCTGTCACTTTTTGCCATGGCCGAACGGATCCTGTTTTCTCCATGCCGACCTGGTCCGATCCTTTCTTCGGTTAAACCAAATTATTACCAGAAGGCAGTGCAAATAAACATTGCCGTGGCTCGCCTTCATCGGGTCCGTAATGGACGGAGGGCGTTTTCCTGCGCCGTCATCCTGGTGCCGCACCGTTAAGGATGAAATCCATGGAAAGGCACGCCCGCTTGCGCGGGAAAAGATCATGTTTTGGACCTTGAATTACGGTTCATATCATGCTGGTAAAATCTTGAAGCAGGAACTACCAAAAAGTCGAGCAAGGCAGCTTTCGGCAAGGCCGGATTGGACTGGACGGCGCAGGCGTAATATCGTATTCAGCGTCAGATGCGGGAGGGGTCAGATAAGGAGGTGAGAGATGCGGTACCCACTTCTCTTCAGCGAGGGCAAGGTAGGGCGGCTCGCCCTCAGGAACCGCGTGGTCATGGCGCCCATGGGAGTGGGGATGGCGAACTTCGACGGCAGCCCCTCCGAGCAGATCACCGCCTACTACGAGGAGCGGGCGCGCAACGGCGTGGGTCTGATCATCAGCGAGGTCACCCGCGTCAACACCCTGCACGGCGCAACACTGCCTCGACAGCTGTCCCTGGCCCACGACCGGCTGGTCGCCCCCATGGCGCGCATGGTGGAACGTATCCACGCCCAGGGTGCGGCGATCTTCTTCCAGCTCCACCACCCGGGGCGCCAGGGGCTCTCGGTCATGGGCATCACCGCCCCCCAGTTGGAGCTGCTGGCCCGCGTATGGCCGGGGATGAACGAGCACCTGCCCAGGATGTTCGGGATGATGGCCAGGTTCCCGGCCGTGGGAGACTGGATGCTCAACCGGCTGCGCTGGCCGGCGGTGGTCGCGCCCTCCAAGGTGCCCTGCCGGCTCTACGACCAGAGGACGCGCGCGCTCAGGCGCTGGGAGATAAGGGCCCTCGAGCGGGACTTCGTGCGGGCGGCGGGGCGCGCCAAGCTCGCCGGTGCGGACGGGGTGGAGCTGCACGGCACCCATGGTTACCTCATCCAGCAGTTCCTGAGCCCCCTGACCAACCTGCGCCGGGACGAGTACGGTGGGAGCCTGGAGAACCGCATGCGCTTCCTCCTCAACATCGTCGAGGGCATCCGGCGCGAGTGCGGCGCCGACTTCCCCGTCGTGGTCAGGCTCACCGTTGACGAGTTCTGCCAGTATATGGAACCGCCCGGAAAGGGGATCGAGCTCGAGGAGGGGGTGGAGATCGCCCGCCGCCTGGAGAAGGCCGGGATCGACGCCATCGACGTGAGCTCGGCCGCCTACGACAACATGAACTGGTGGCTGGAGCCCATCTCCTTCGCGTGCGGCTGGCGCAAGCACCTGGCGCGCGCGGTGAAGGAAGCGGTATCCATCCCCGTCATAGCCGCCAACCTCATCCGCACTCCCGGGCAAGCCGAGGAGCAGGTAGCCGAGGGGACCCAGGACTTCGTCGCCCTGGGACGGCCGCTCCTGGCCGACGCCGCCTGGGCGGCCAAAGCCCGGGAGGGGAGGGACGGCGAGATCAGGCGCTGCATCTCCTGCCTGCGCTGTATCGAGTCGCTGGTGGAGAACGCGCTCGTGGGCCTTCCCCTGGAATGCGCGGTCAATCCCCGCCTGGGCAGGGAGCGGGAGACGGCGGAGCCGCGCCGGGACGGAGGAGGCCGCAGGGTGGTGGTGGTCGGGGCCGGCCCCGCGGGGCTGGCCGCGGCCGAGGTCCTGGCGGAGCGCGGTTTCGACACCGTGGTTCTCGAGCGCGCCGAGACGGCGGGCGGACAGCTCAAGCTGGCCGGCGCGCCTCCCAAGAAGGACAAGATCGACTGGTGCATCCAGGACCTGGAATCGGCCGCCAGGCGGAGCGGGGCGGAGATCCGCTTCAACGCGGAGGCCTCCGCGGAGGGGCTCGCGGCCCTGGATCCCTGGGCGGTGATCGTGGCCACGGGAGCCAAGCCCATCGTCCCCCGCATCCAGGGGGTGGAGCGCGGGAACGTGTGCACCGTGGACGCGGTGCTGGAAGGCAGGGTCGAGCTGGCGGGAAAGACGGTGGCCGTCGTCGGTTCCGGCCTCACCGGCCTGGAGACCGCGGAGTTCCTGGGAGAACGGGGCAACCACCTGGTGGTGGTGGAGATGCTGGACGAGATCGGCCCCGGCGCCTACCACCAGAACCTGCAGGACGTGCTGGGGCGGCTCAAGGAATACAAGCCGGAGTTCATCACCTCCCACCGGCTGGTGGAGATAGGGGAGGGCGAGATCACGCTGGAGCACACGGGGACGGGCCGGCGCGTGACGCGCCGGGTCGACCAGGTGGTGCTGGCGGTGGGGGTGGAGAGCGAAGACAGCCTGGCGCGGGAACTCGGACCCCGCTTTTCACGCGTGCGCGTCGTGGGAGACGCCCGCCGGCCCGGGCGCATCCACAACGCGGTGCGGGATGGGTTCGACGCCGCCTGGGAGTTGTAGGCTGCGGGACGCCCTTGGTGGCGGGAAGGGGGACTGCGTAGCTTTCCCGTAGGGGCAGGGAAGCCTCCCTGGGCGCGGGGACCTTTGGACGGAGGGGCGGACATTCTCCAGGCCGTGGCCGAAGCCTCCCTGGGCGCGGGGACCCTTGCGGCGGTGAGGGGAGGATCAAGCCGCTCAGCCCCTGCCCACGCCCTTCGTGAACAGGTCCACCAGGAACGAGACCGCCTGGTCCGTGGTGTAGCGGTCGTCAAAGGTCAGGAGGATGGCAAGAAATTCCACCATGCCCATGAGGGCGCGGGCGAGTAGCTCGGGGTCCAGGTCGCGTATCCGTCCGGCCTCAACCGCGGCCCGGATCTCGCGCACGATGGGGTCGGCCATGCGGTTGTGCAGAGAGGCGAACTTGTCCCGGGCGGAAGGCTCCGCGGAGGCCATCAGCCCGCGCAGCTGGTTGATGATGCCGGAGAAGTAACCGTAGTTGTCGATGTAGAAGCGGGCTATCTCCGCGGTCGCCTTAAGCAAGTCTCCCTCCCTGGCCGCGACTTCCTCGAGGCCGGCCACCGTGTCCCGGATGAGTTCGTCGATGGTGTCCATGAAGAGGTCCCGCTTGTCGCGGTAGTAGATGTAGAAAGCACCCGTGGATATGCCCGCAGCGGCGGTGATGTCCTGTACCCTTGCCCCCTGGTAGCCTTTTTCCAGGAAGACACGGAAGGCCGCCTCCCGGATCTGTCGCCTGCGCGCCTCACCCGGCGCCTTACCGGTCCCGGGCGCGGCCTCGCCGGCTTCCTCTTTCCCCGCCGCGCCGGCCTCCCCCAGCACCCGCTTGAGGAAGGCAATGGGGACGCGCGCTGAGCCCTTAACGCGCTTGATCTCGGCCAGGCGCTCGAGGTGGGAATCATCGTAGTAGGCCATGGTCCTTCCCGTCCTGGCCGGGGGAGGCAGGAGGCCGTGGCGCAGGTACTGGTGGATGGTGTGGCGGGGCACGCCCGAGAGCCTCTCCAACTCGCCGATCTTCATGACGCGCTTGCCCTTCTCCATTCACCTACCTCCGCCAAAGTGTCTATAAAAAATATCATAGTATTATTATTTAATAAATCATAATATGAAAGAGATTTACCGCACAAGGGCAGCCAGGGGATTGGGTTTGATCGCTTCATAATACCAGGTGAACGCCCTTCAACATGCATTCGCTTCACCTTGACAGGCGGCGGTGGGCGTGTTAATCATAACCTGCTGGACATGAATGATCCATCACTCATATTAAACGCCATGCCATGGGACAGAAGACGGATTTCCGGTGAGCCAGTTGCCGGAAGCCGCTTTCCGCGATATGCCGCAAGGAGGAAGACATCCACGACGAGAGGGGGTCGAAGTGAAGAGGGCGACGAAAGCCGCGGGCGCCGCGACGGCGTGCATGGCGGGATGGGCGGCCTACAGCTATGCCAGGATGAACAAGAGGGTTCCCTCGGAGAAGGAGGCAAGGGCCTACGCGGCGTCCCTCCTGGAAAGGGTGGGCATGGGGGACCTCTACGGCACCTGGGAAGAGGAGTGGCTCGACCTGGGGGACCGCCGGCTGGCCCTTTACCACTTCCGGAGTCGGCCCGGGGACCCTGCGGTGGTCTTCGTGCCGGGGACCAGCGTTTACGCCCTCCTCTACACCGAGTTCATGCACAAGCTGAGCCAGCAGGGCTTCAACGTGGTCGGATTCGATCCCCGCGGACACGGCATGAGCAGCGGCAAGCGGGGCGTGTATACCCTGAGCCTTCTGGTCGAGGACGCCCTGGCGGTCATCGACCACGCCGTCGCCGCCTACGGAGACAGGGTGGCGGTATCCGGTTCCAGTCAGGGAGGGATGGTCGCCTTCTACTGCGCAGCGGCGGAACCGCGCCTTAAAGCCGCCGTCTGCCACAACGTCATCGCCCCCGACCAGCCGGGCAACGAGAGGATGACCCGCCGCCCCGGCATGTTCCGCCCCCTCATGCCCCTGCTCCCCGCCCTCAAGCCGCTCATGGATTCCCCTTTCGGCAGGCTGATGATCCCCGTTTCCCTCTACCTCGACCTCAAGGCGGAGACCAGCCGGCTGGTGCCGGACGTGGGGCGCTTCCTCAAGGAGGACCCGCTGGCGGTAAACGCCGTGAGCCTGTGCGCCCTGCATTCCCTCCCCACCACGCCCATGGCCAGGAAGGTGGAGGAGATCGAGGTGCCGGTCATGGTGGTGCATGCCGGGAAAGACAACATCTTCCCCGAGGACTACGTGCGGGCGGTGTACGGCCGCCTTACCTGCGAGAAGGAGTTCCTCTACCTTGCCGACGCGCCGCACCTGGTGATGACGGACTACGTGGACGAAATCGTCCCGCATGTGTCCGCCTGGCTGAAGAAGATGATGGAGAGGTGAGAGATGAAGCCGTTATCCGTCGCGAAGGAACTTTTTACCACCCTCTGCCTCGTCTCAGGGCAGACGGAGCGGGCTGCCAACCGGCTTGGAGTGCGCTTCTTCCTCCCCCAGCTCTTCCGCCTGCGCTACGCCAACATGGGGGGCCTCGACCCCGGGCTCTTCGCGCGGCAGCTCGACGGCCTGCGCTCGTTCGAGGAGGCCGCCTGGTGCGGCTACTGGAACGCCATCGCCCGCGGCCACGAGGAGGAAGCGGAGAGGCTGCTCGACGTGGGCGGTGACGCTAACGGAGAACGAGCGCGGGACAGCCTTGTCAAGGCGCTCACCTACTACACGGTGAGCGCATTTCCCGGCGACACCCCGATGCGCATGGAGGCTTACCGCAGGGCGAGGGAGCTCTTCGAGCGCTCCCTGCCCATGTTCGACGAGCGCATGGAGAAGGTGATCCTGGAGATCGCGGGGGAGGAAGTCGAGGGATTCGCGCGCTTCCCCGCCGGGGAAGAGAGGGTCCCCATGGTCATCGTCACCAACGGGCTCGAGGGCACGGTGCAGGAGCTCGCCCTGCCCCTGCTCGCCTACCGGGACGCGGAGATCGGGGTCTTCCTCATGGAGATGCCGGGGACCTACGCCTACCGCAAGCCCATGTCCGGAGCGTCCGAGGAGATATACCACGGCGTCATCGAGCACTTCGCCGCCCATCCCCGCGTGGACCCCTCACGCATGGCCATGGTGGGGACGAGCTTCGGGGGGTACTGGTCGGCGCGGATGGCGGCGGTGAGCCCCCGCCTTTCCTGCGCGGTGGCCTGCGGGGCGCCCCTGCACCACGCCTTCGGGCCGGGCAACTCCCTGGGCACGCCGGAGATCATCGTCTCCGCGCTCAAGAAGGTCACCGGGACCGCGAACTTGAGGGAGATGGCCTCGCGACTTGACGAGCTCTCCTTCGAGAGGAACGGCCTGTGGCGGCGTATCGAGATCCCTCTCCTGGTCATCAACGGGGACGACGACACCCTGCTGGGGACGAAGGACTCCGTCCTGCTGGCCACGCGTGCTCCGCTGGGCCTGCTCAAGCTGTACGAGGACGACGACCACTGCGCCATGGGGCATTACCGCGAGTGGCTTGACCTCGCCTTCGACTGGCTGCAGGCGCAGTTCGCGCGCTGAGGGTCTCCGCTTCCCGGCACGGCGAGAAAAGGGAGGAGGACGCCGTGAAGATCCACTACCTGAACTGCGGCACCATGTACCCCCGCCTCGCGCCCTGGTTCTCCCCTTACCAGGAGCGGAGCTGCTGCATCTGCATGCTCCTGGAGGCCGGAGACAGGCTGGCGCTGGTGGACACGGGATTCGGGACCGCGGACATGCGGGACCTCAGCCGGTTGGGTTCCCGCTCCAACCTGCTCTTGAACGTCCGGCCCGACCCAGAACTGCCGGCGGTGCGGCAGATCGCGCGCATGGGGCTTGAGCCGGGGCGCGTCACCGACATCATCTGCACCCACCTGGACCGGGACCATGCCGGCGGCCTCCCCGACTTCCCCCACGCGCGGGTGCACGTGCTCGCGGCCGAACGCGAGGCGGCGTTGAACCCCGGGGACGCCCTGGAGAGGGACCGTTACCGACGCTGCCACTTCGCCCACGGACCCGACTGGGTGGCGCATGACGCCGTCTCGGAGGAGAGGTGGTTCGGCCTGGAGTGCGTGAGGGGCCTTCCCGGGCTCCCGCCCGAGGTCCTGCTGGTGCCGCTTCCCGGGCATACGCGGGGCCATTGCGGGGTGGCGGTGGACACGGGGGAAGGCTGGGTCCTGCACTGCGGCGATGCCTACTACGTCAAGGAGGAGCTGAGGGAAACGGGGAAAGCCCCCGTCGGCGTAAGGGCCTTCCGGCGCGTCGCCCACCACCATTACGGGGCGGCTATGGAGTCCCTGGAGAGGATAAGGCGTATCTTTCGGGAACACGGCGGCGAGGTGCGCGTGATAGCCTCCCACGACCAGTTCGAGTACCGCGCCCTCTTCGGCAAGCCGCTGGATTGAGGGGAGAGAAAGGGAGAGAGGCGATGTTCAGGAAAAAGATGGAAACCTGTATAGAGATCGACGCCACGCCGGAGCGCGTGTGGGAGGTGCTCGCCGACCTGTCCTCATTCCCGCAGTGGAACCCCATGATCAGGCAGGCCAGCGGAGAGCTGCGCGACGGGGCTCGATTGAAGGTGCGCTTCGAGCCCGAGGGCAGGAAAGGGCGCACCTTCCGGCCCAGGCTCACGGTGGTGGACCCCGGGCGGGAGCTGCGCTGGACGGGTTGGCCGCGCCTCCCCGGCGTGTTCGACATGGACCACTACTGGATCATCGAGGAGATACCGGAAGGAAAATCCCGCCTGCGCCACGGCGCCTCCGTGTCCGGCCTGATCGCGCCGTTGGCGGGAAAGGCATTGCTGCGCTCGGCGAGAGAGCCCTTCGAGGCCATGAACCGCGCCCATAAACTCCGTGCTGAAGGCAAGGGCTGACGCGTTTCCCATCCGGCTGCTATTGGAGTCCGGGCATTAACCGACAAGATGTTGTCAGAGGGAGTTGAGGGCTGAAGCCTTACCTCCCGGCCTGGATGCGGGCGGAAATCGACATAGGTAGGCCCTCGCGGGCTGTCCCTGTCACACCACCGTGCGTACGGGTCCGTACACGGCGGTTCGGCAAGGTTAAGCGGAGCAGCGGGCCTCCAAGGTGATGAGTCCGAGTTCGGAGA
>JABLXL010000067.1 GCA_013178005.1 Actinomycetota bacterium | reverse complement strand
CGGGCTCGAACCTGGAGGTCTCGGCGGCCATCGAGGCGGACCTTCCCATCCTGACGGAGCGGCCCATGTACTTCGATTACCAGGGCTCGATGGACGGCGGCCACATCGTCATGGGCTCCCCATACCTCTCCCAGGACTGGTACCTCGCGGAGGGAGCGACCTTCGACCCATTCACCGAGTACATCACCATCCAGAACCCCAACCATGCGGCCGCGACCGTGGTCGTCTCCTACTACCGGCCCGACGGGGCGCCGATAACCAGGAACCACAACGTGCCCGCCAACAGCCGCTACACCATCAACGCGGGCGCAGATTCCGGGGTGGCCTCGGATTTGTCGGCCTATATCCATGCCAACCAGCCCATACTGGTGGAGAGGCCCATGTACTTCAACATGCTTTGGGGAGGTCTGCCCGGCGGCCATTGCGCCATGGGGGTAACTTCCCCCTCCACGCAGTGGTATTTCGGCGAGGGGTACACGGGCTCGGGTTTCGACGAATGGCTCACGGTGCAGAACCCCGGAGGGACGGCAGCCAACCTGACCGTCATCTACAACATCCAGGGAGAGGCGCCCAAGACCACCACCCATGTGGTGCAGCCGCAAGCGCGCTACACCATCGACGTGGGCTCAGACGCCGGCGAAGGGCTGCAGCTCTCTGCGCATATCCAGTCGGACCAGCCGGTGATCTGCGAGCGCCCCATGTACTTCTTCTACCAGGGGTACCATTCATACAACTGGCCGGGAGGGCATGACTCCCAGGGTTTCGCTCCCTGAGCCCCGTGGTTACTGGATAAGTATGACTTGCCGCGGCGCGTCCCTGGACGCGCCGCGGTCCCTTTCCTCCGCCGTGCCCCTCCACGGGGAAGACTCCGTCGCCCTATGCGGGAGGGGAGCTGGAGGTCATCCAGGCCATCTTATGCACGAGGCAGATGCGGAGCGCCATCACCCCGTGCGGGAGGGAAGCCCGATGGCATCCGCATATGCACCGGCGGGCACATCCCTGCCGTCCCATGCGGGAGGGCATCAACATAATCGGCGCGTCACGCACCGGCCGCTCCAGCTCCCGCCGTATGCGAGAGGTGAGCGACCGAGCACGGGAACGACGCCGGCCACGGTGCTAGAATATGTCTATGGAAAGCGATATCCGGACCACGGACTTCGTGGACTACCAGGCCTTGTTCTCGGAGGCCCTGGTGCTGGTGGGGAAGGGATCGAGCGTGCCGGAGGCCCTTGAGACCTGCGTGCGTAAACGTTATCCCCTTACCAGCAGGGACATCATCCTGGAGGCCGGCTCCATACTCAGCGACCTCGAAGAAGAACGGGGCTGGGGTTCCCTGAGGGCTTTGAGGGAGCTCGCAGACCGCAAGGGGCTCGCGGAGGAGATACGCTCCAAGTTGAACCCGGCTGGCGGGGCACGCGCCCCCCAGCGTTCCGAGAAGGCCGTGGCCGATTATCCAAAGGTCTTCGCACTGGCGCAGCGCAAGCGTCATGCCGGTTTCTCCCTCGAGGACGCCCTGGACATGGCGGTGCGGGAACTATATCCCCAGACCTTTCGCAAGGTCAGGGACAGGGCGCTGGAATACGTCCGCATGGCGGCACGCAAGCGCAACGAACACGAGCTCAGGGCGTTGAGGGAACTCGCCGAGGATGCGGAGCTCTTCCGCTCCCTCGAGACGCAGGCCCACGAGCGGGGAAACACGCTTGTTGAATAGACTGGCCTGGCGGGCCCGCAACCGGTGGGCCGTCCTGCCGGAAACCACGAGCGGGAAAGCCATTTCTGATTATTATCTTATGGGCACGCATAATCGCCACCGGGCATTTGGCCGCACTCGGAAGCGCCCGTGACGCGGCGGGCGCGTAGATCCGGCCGTCTTTCCGGGCGGTTTATCCCAGGTCCGGGTCGCCAGCACAAGGGCGAGAGCCGGCAATCCCAGGCGGAACACGGCGTTTGGCGCGGCTGTAACGCGCAGAACGAAGCTGGACGGTCGTCTTTCCGGGCGGTTTATCCTAGGTCCGGGTCGCCAGCACAAGGGCGAGAGCCAACAGCCCCAGGCAGATGGCCACATTGAAGATTCCAGCGATTATACCCGCGAGAGCCAGGCCTTCCCCTTCCAGTCGCCCCTGCCCTTCCCGGATTCGCTGGCGCGAGACGAAGCCGAGCGCGATGGCGGCAACGGCGGGAAAGAAGGGCAGGATCACGAAGCTGGCCAGCGCGCACACAAGGGAGATGATGGCCATCTCGTCCGTTTTCCGGGTCCTGTACGGAGGCTGGTATGGATACGTGTACGGATACGGATACGCACTCTGTTGATAGGGCGGAGGGTAACCGGGCGGCGGTCCGCCCGGGATATGAGGCGGTGGACTGCCCTGGCCGGGGGGCGGCGCCGCCCACTGATGATAGGCCGCCGTGCCGGTTCCAAGATTCTGCCGGATCCGCAGATCCACACCGCATGAATTGCAGAAAACGGCCGACGATGACATCAGCTTCCCGCAGTTCAGGCAGGCCACGTATCCGGGTTCGCCTTCCTTGGCCTCCTCTTCGCCCTGCCGTTCTTCCTTCTCCTCGTCCATGTTCGCCTCCAGGATCTCAAGAGAACTCCATTCACGGCCGGCGCTGCCGCGAAACGCCGCCTCCGGAATGAAAGGGCGTGACACTCAGCTCCCTGCGCAACTTTCGCCCAGGCCCTCGCGTTGTTAACATGAATGGGCCGAGTTCATTGTAACGCCGACTGGCCAGGCGGGAAACCTTGGTGCCGGCAACAAGGCAGGACCGGGAGGGCCTGGAAAGGGGATGGGAGACGTACCCTCAATTTGTTATGAATCTTGACAACGGCGGGCCGGACAGGGAACCGCAATGCCGGTACCAGGGCCGGAATGGGAGAGCCTGGAAAAGGGACGGGAGGCGGAGCCTTGCCACCATGATGACGCATTTGACGATGGGGAGAACGACGCCGATGCGAGCTTGCGGAGAATGGCGTTCCCGGGTGGCGCGCGGTACCCGGTCGAAAAACCCACGTGGAAGTCGTGATTAAGCCGGCAGGGGATGCTTCCCCACCGAAGCGCCATTTGTGTGGGAGGTCAAGCGGCAGCGAAAAAGGGGCTTGAAGATGATAGCGATCCTGTGCGCCACGCCATGGGAGATGAAGAGGGTTCTTCGAGTCCTCGCAGGGGGCCGGGAAACGGAGGCGCCCGGCGGGATGAGCGCGTGGCGCGGTAAGGGCGGCGCCCGCGATGTCGTGGCGCTATGCGTGGGTGTGGGCAAGGTGGCCGCGGCCGCCGGAGCCATGTTCCTCCTGGAGCGCCACAGGCCGGAGGAATTCCTGGTCTTCGGGACCGCCGGCGCCCTGCGCGACGACGTAAGGCTCGGGGACCTGGTCATCGCCGAAGAGGTGATACCCGCCGACACGGGGATAGCCCACTCGGGCGGCTTTCACAGCACCGGCCCCGGGGTCAGCGCGGAGGGAAGGCTGGTCTTCCACCCGTCCTTCGCCGCCTCTGCCGAGATGTTGCGGGGCGCGCTCGCCGCCGCCTCTTACGCCTCCCTTCCCCACCGGGTGGGCAAGGTCCTCACCTGCGACCAGGTGGTGCTCGACCCCGGGCTGCGCCTCCACCTCGGGAACGCCTTTGATGCCCTGGCGGTGGAGATGGAGGGAGCGGCGGTGGCGCAGGTGGCGGAGGGGGCGGGGGTCCCTTTCCTTGCGGTGCGCGGCATAAGCGACGAGCTCTCCCACGATTTCGCCGGGCTGGAAAGGGCCCTGGAGTACAGGGGTCAGGGCAGGCGCAACCTATGGAAGGAGCGCATGAGGCTCTCGGTGGAGGACCCCTCGGTAATGGACCGGGCGAGGGCGCTTGCAAAGGGCAGGGACCTTGCCCTGGACGCGCTGGAGTCGTTTCTTTCCGCGTACCTGGGCCGGAGGTGACGCGAGGAAGCCAGTGATCCCCGCCTCCAGCCACCCTTATCGCGCCAGGCGATTTGCCGTCAGGCGCTTCGGTCGGCATCGACGCGAGCGCGGGCGCCGTGGCCGGCGGCAATGGGCGCGGTGAAATAGAAGGTCGATCCCTCGCCGGGAGTTGATTCCACCCAAACCCTGCCGCCCCAGCCCTCCACCGCCCGTTTCACGGTGGCGAGGCCGATGCCGAGGCCGGGCTCCCCTCCCGGCTCGAAGCGGGTGAAGGGCTCGAAGACCTGACCGAGGTCCTCCGCCTCTATGCCCACGCCGTTATCGCGCACATAAAGGACGACCTCCCCTTCCCTCACCTCGCCGCCCACCTCGATCAAAGGCGCGCGTTCCTTCCCGGAATACTTCAGCGCGTTGTCCAGGAGGTTGGCGAGTACCTGGTTCAGCTTCACCGGGTCCACCATCACCGCCGGCAGGTCATCGCGCACGTCGACCGAGGCCTTCAGGCCGCGCAGCTCCATCTCCCTCTCCGCGAGCAACTCCCGCGCGATCTCGGAAGGATTTACCGCCTCCGCCTCCCCCTCCGTTTTCCCGGCACGGGCATATTCCAGGAGAGACGTGGTAAGGCGCCGCATCCGCTCCACGGCTTTCAGGATGCGCTCCGCGTACTCCCTTCCATCCTCTCCCAATTCCTCGACCTTGCGCTCGAGAAGCAGCTCGGCGAAGCCCTCTATGACCACCAGGGGGGCGATGAGGTCGTGGGAGATGGTATAGGAGTAAGCCTCCAGGTCGCGGTTTCTCTCCTTCAACTCGCGCGTGCGCTCCTCCACCCGGGATTCCAGCTCGCGGCCCTGGCGCACCAGCTCGTCCTCGAGACGGTTTCTCCTCTCGCTCAGTTCGGCCACCACCGCCCCCGCCAGCAGGAACGACGCGCTCCTCACCAGGTCCACCCAGAGGGACACTTCCAGTTCGCTGAAGAGTCGGGAAACGATAAGCGCGAGCGAGAGTCCCGCCGCAACCCATATGCCGCGATGACCCCACCAGAGCGCCGCGAGCACCACCGGCAGGTACATGAAGTGGGTGAAGACCACGTCGCTCTTCTCGACATGGTGGAACCATGCGATGAGGAAAAGGCTCAAGGCCACGAGGAAGGCCATGAAAACGAGCTTCGGTTTCGTGTATCGATCCGGATTCTCCACGTGCTCCCCCTCGGCGAAACGACGTAAACAGTAATAGCATGCAACAGCACCACGCACAAGCGCCGCGGGGATGGAGTGCACCCGCGGCGCGCAGGCCACGCCTCCCTCTCCATGGCGCCGGCGCCAGCCGTCTCCTGGGCTGTTATAATGGCCTCATGAACGAGAAAACGACGAGCATCGTGGGATGGAAACGCCGCCTGCTGGCGGTCCTCCTCGGCGCCACCGGCCTGGGCACGGCAGCGTTCTGGGTGTTGTTCTTCACCGGCAGGATCCAGGCCACGGAAACGGAGCAGGACGAGGCCTTCGAGCGCGCCTTCCCCCTCGCCGACGCCTGGATGAGCTCCCTGTCCATGCTCGCGGCCTGGCACCTCTGGCGGGGCGAGCGCGAGGGGGAGTTCCTGGGCACCGCGGCGGGGAGCTCCCTGGTGTTCCTGGCCCTCATGGATATCCTCTATTCCCTGGAGAACCGCAAGTACTGGCCCCTGGACTCGGACCGCGCCACCATGCTGGCCATCCACCTCTGGACGCTGGGACTGGGCTCCTCAACCCTCGCGCACCTTTGGAAAACCCGCGGGTAGAGCGATAGCTCCGATGGTTCCGTCGGGGCTGCCTCCAGGCCTCTCCGCGCGATAAAGCTCCTGGCATAACGGAATGCCGTCGAAAACCCTGCCCGTGGCCCTCTATTTCTTCCCCGTGGCCTTCTTTGCGGGCCGTTTCGCCGCGGGCTTCCCGGCTCCGCCCGCCCCGGCCTTCCCGGACCGCTTTGCGGCCTTCCCCGAGCCGGGACCAGCACCCCGTCCGGATCCCGCGGCAGTCTCTCCGCAGACCTGGTTGCCGTCCCTCCCCTTGGGGCAACGCTCGATGAGCCACTCCGAGACCTTCGGCGCCAGCTCCTTCTGGGAACGCGAGCTGACGTAGATGCCGATATGCCCGCCGGGGAAGCCGTAGAGGGTCTTGTCCTCGCTCCCCACCAGGTCGTTCAGGGGTATGGACGAGGCCGGCGGCACCAGGTGATCCTCGGTGGCGTAGATGTTCAGCAGGGGCATGGTAATCCGCTTCAGGTCCACCCGCCGATCCCCGATCTCGAGCTCGCCCTTAACCAGCTTGTTCTCCTGGTAGAGGTCCTTTAGGAACTTGCGGTATGCCTCCCCCGCCTGCGCCGGGCTGTCGAAGATCCACTTCTCCATGCGCACGAAGTTGGCAACCGTGGCGGGGTCGTCGAGGTTGTCCATTAGCCCCACGTACTTGTCCACCATGAGCTGGAAGGGCTTGAGCATGAGGAAGCCCACATTCATGAACTCCCCCGGGATGATGCCCATGGTGTCCACCATGTTGTCGATGTTCATGTGCTGGCTCCAAACGTTGAGCAGTCCGTCGGTGGTGTGGAAATCCACCGGGGTCACCATGGTGATGAGGTTGCGGATCTTCTCCGGGTAGAGGGCAGCGTAGATGACGGTGAAGGTCCCGCCCTGGCATACCCCGAGGAGGTTGATCTTCTCGCAGCCGGTTCGCTCGCGCACGTAGTCCACGCAGTCGTCGAGGTAGACGTCTATATAGTCCTCCAGGGTCACGTAGCGGTCGCCGTGGTCCGGGTAGCCCCAGTCTATGATGTAGATGTCCAGCCCCTGCCCCAGGAGGTTGCGGATGAGGCTGCGGTCGGACTGCAGGTCCATCATGTACTGGCGGTTCACCAGGGCGTAGCAGATGAGGATGGGCGTGGGGCAGGTGAGCCTTTCCCCGGGGAGGTAGTGGTACAGCCTCATCTTGTCTTCTTCGAAGACCAGCTCCTTGGGGGTGGGCTCCACGTCCACGTCGGGGATGCCGGTGAGGATCTCCGCACCCTTGACCAGCTTGCGGTTCACCTCTTCGAGCTCCTCGACGAAGAACTTCGGGTCCATGAACTCCTTCAGCATCTCTATTCCCCTCCCCCCTCCGCCTTGAGCGCGGCCAGCTCTTTTTTGAGCGCCCTCACGTCCCTCTTCAGGCGGTCGACGGTCTTGTACAGGTGATCCATCTCCGACCGGTTGGGAAAGGGCAGCTCCTTGGTGATCTCCTCGACATAAGCCTGAAAGGCGCGCCGGAACTGCATTCCCCGGTCCACCAGGGATCCCAGCAGCCGGGAGAACTCCTCGGTGCGGAAGAGCTCGATGTAGATGTCCTCGTTGGTCTGCCACCACAGGCGGTAGAGGTCGCGGAAGGACATGGGCCCGCCTTTCCCCTCCTCCTGCATGGAGGCCAGGCGCTCCTGCAGCCTCTCCAGGCCCTTGCTCCCCGCTCCCTGGAGCGAGGCATAGAACTCCGCGAGCACCAGGTTGAACTCGTTGAGGGAATCCACCGCCTGCACCAGCTTCTCCGCCGCCTCGCGGTAGTAGCCCATGGCCGGCGCCCTCAACAGGCGTCCGAAGCTCTCCTCGTAGGCTTTGCGCCATCCCTCGTAGAGCCCGACCGCGGCCTCGGGGGACGGCTTGTCGAGGCCGGTCATCTTCGCGGCGGCCTCCCTCGCGTACTCGTACCACGGCGCCCAGATCTTCGCCATGAGCCCGGCCGCCATGAGGGGGATCTCTCCCGAGTAAAGCTCGGCGATCCACTGCAGCTGTTCCGGCAGGGCGGGAGCGAACACCTTGCGCACCAGTTCACGGTACTCTTCGGCCCATTCCTCGAGCAGGCCTCCCAGGGCTTTCACGTCGAGGTCCCCGCCCTCGCCCACCGCCTTGCGGTAGCGCTCGTACAGCCCCGCCCACATGGCGTAGAGGTTGGCGTAAACGTCGGCGCTCTGGAACATCTTGGCAAACGTCTCCGGCCCCACCCCTTGCGCGGGAGCGGCGAACCTCTCCATCAGCTCGCGCGTGAACTCGGCCCACTGGCGGTAGAGGTCGCCCGGGGTGTCGGACACGCCCGGCGCGCCGGCGCCCTCGGAACCCCCCGGTCTCCCCCAGGCGCGCAACCACATGTCCATCCAACCCCGGTAGGCCTCGGCTTGCATCCTCTGCCAGGTCCTCCAGAGGTCCGACCACGCCGCTCCGCTTTCCTGCATGGCTCGATCTCCCCTCATTCCTGCCCGATGAGCTCCTCCATCTTGCGCAGCCCGTCCTCGAGGTTGCGCCGGAACTCCTCGCGGCTCTTGCGCATGTTCTCCATCCAATCCGTGAGGACCTTCTCCCCCTCCTTGCGCGCGTCCTCTCCCTGCTCGAGGATTATCCTCCAAACCTTCTCCATCTGCTCCTGCATGGAGTTCACGGCGTCGAAGGTCATGCGCATGCCCGCGCGCATGCCCTCGACCATCATCTTCTGCATCATCTTGGGATCCATCTTCTTGCCCCTTTCCTCTTCCGTTTCATCTTCAGCCCTTGGCTTCCATCCTCGAGGCTCATGGCGGTGCCGGCGAGCAGGAGGCCGGCTTGCGTCGCCATTATTTACCGTCCAGCCGCCCCGCACCTATACGCTTCCACTTCGCGTGCCCGATGCGACCCGCCTCACCCATCCATCCGGGCGCAGCCCGGTGCCGCTACGGTTATGGTTCCTTCCCGCGGGCGCACTTAAACATCGCGCTTTCTGACTTTTCCCCGAGCTTTCCCCGAGCTCACGACCGCTTTCTACCACGGGTAGAATCAGCTTATTGATCGAGCGCGTCGCACCCTTCCTTTAGCCCCATTTTCTTTACATGTCCCTTTCCTCCGGCAAGACCGCCAAAAGCGGGGGGTTTTCCTGCCTCGCTTTCCCTGGCCTGCCAAAGATTGGCTTTATTCGCCCCGGCGATCCGCGAGAGGATTGCCTTCATCCCCCATGCCACGGGGTGGGCTGAGGGAGGGGTCGCTTGATACCGCGCCTCCCCTCCTGCTTTCCCCGTGCCACGGGGTGGGTTATATTTATGCAATGGCACGGCTGTCCATTCGCTGGAGACGAATCCGTAAGGGGTGAAAAACATGCTTGTCAGGCCTTTTTCGCGTATCGTGGCCTTGCTCTGCGCCGGCCTCGTGCTGGCCATGCTGTCGGCTGGATGCGGAGGCGAACCGTTGGGTGATTACGGGGAGCGCGTGGCGGAGATCAACCGCGAGACCGCCGAGTCGATGGCAGAGGCGGCGCACCTCTTGGGGGAGAACGGGCACCAGGCGCAAGGGGAAGCGGAACATGGCGCCGCGCCCCTTGAGGAGCTCGTGGAGGAACTCCGTGCAGCCGCGCTGGAGCTGTCCAGGGTGAAGGTGCCGCCGGGCATGGAGGCGTTCCAGGAGGACATGCTTGCCCTGTATGAAGGCACCGTCTCCGCCCTGGAAGGCCTGATCTCCCGCCTGTACCCCGGCACCGGGGAAGAGACAGGCGGCCACGGGGAGGAAGCGGCGGAGGATCACGGAGCAGAGGGAGAGTCGGCCGGCGGGGAGGGCTCCCACGAAGGGGAGAGCGCCCATGACGAGGAAGGCGAGCCGGAAGAGAGCCCCTCTCCCGAGCACGGGCAGGAGACGGGCGAGGAGCCCCACGCCGGCACCGGGCACTGAGCCCCCAACCCTGCGCGACGCATATCCACATGCTTTGCCCATCGCCCGCACGGCGCGTGGAGCCGCAATACGCCTTGACCAGTGACCATGGAGCGCCCGACCGGGTGTATAATCTTATGCGTCAAGGGGAAGCCGCGACGCGTCTGAACAGGAGGGCCGCATGAACGACGAAGACATCTACGAAAAGCTGTCGGAGCGCATCCTCACGAAGGGGAGCAAGTTCGTGCCCGATCTCTTCCGCATGATCGCCGACGAGGAGGAGGCCCGCATCATGCTGGCCACCCCGGGCACGGCGGAGGACCTGGCGCAGCGCCTCGGCTACTCCGTCGAGGACATGGAGGCGAAGCTGGACACCTTGTTCCGCAAGGGCCTGGTCTTCAAGGCGCGCAAGCCCGAGGGGACCATCTACCGCATGTGCAGGGACATCACCCAGTTCCACGACGCCACCATCCTCTGGGAGGGGGCGACCAGGGAGTACCTGGACCTCTGGAAACGCCAGACCTTCGAGGAGCTTCCCGACTACATCAACATGATCAGCATGATCATGCCCAAGCCCATGACCCGCGTGGTGCCCGTGAACCAGCCGGTGGAAGCGCGCCAGAGCATCCTCGCCTACGAGGACGTGGAGCAGATAGTCAAGGACGCGGGCCGCCTGGCGGTGGTGAACTGCACCTGCCGCATGGTGGACGGCAAGTGCGGCAAGCCGCTCGAGGTGTGCATACAATTGGGCAAGGCGGCTGATTACACCCTGGAAAGGGGAACGGGGCGGGAGCTGAGCGTGGACGAGGCCATGGAGATAATACGCCAGGCGGAGGAGGCCGGCCTGGTCCACGTGACCATGAACAAAGCCTACGGCAGCCATATCATCTGCAACTGTTGCGGCGACTGCTGCGTGGCCTTCGGGCTCCCCCTTCCCCCCACGACGATTGTGGACCCCAGCCGCTTCCAGGCCCGGGTGGACGAGGAGGCGTGCAGCGGCTGCGGCACCTGCGTGGACCGTTGCCTCTTCGGGGCCATATCCATGGCGGAGAAAGACGGTGGGGAGATATCGGTCATCGAGGCGGAAAAGTGCATGGGTTGCGGCCTCTGCCAGGTGACCTGTCCCGAGGAGGCCATCTCCATGGTGGCGGTGCGCGAGGAGAGCTTCATACCCAATATCTGACGGACGGTTTTCCGTTTGCCTCATCTGACCGCGAGGGCAGGCAGCCGCCGAGGCGGGCCGGCGACAAGAATTCCTGCCCAACCGCGAAGACGCACGGCCCCCGGGCATGACTCCGTGCGGATAGTGGCATCGACGGTGCACGGTAAACATGGGGGGCAGGAGCCAATAATCGTCTCCCCTTTTGGCTTCGCTATCAAGATGGAAACCTTTGGTAGGCACGGGAATAATCGACATAGGTAGGCCCTCGCGGGCTGTCCCTGTCACACCACCGTGCGTACGGGTCCGTACACGGCGGTTCGGCAAGGTTAAGCGGAGCAGCGGGCCTCCAAGGTGATGAGTCCGAGTTCGGAGA
>JABLXL010000066.1 GCA_013178005.1 Actinomycetota bacterium | reverse complement strand
GGGTGCCCGGGGGTATCTCCAGGTCCTGCAGCTCCGGGAGGTTCACCCTGCCGTTTTCGGTGTCCAGGGCGAGGTCGACGCGCACCGTATCCTCCCCCGGGTTCTGCACCAGCACCCAGGTCTCGAAACCTCCCGGTGCCGCGGCCGCCCGCTGGCCCTCACTCGCGACCGTCTTGCCCTGAACGATCGCCCCTTCGCCCGTCAGGCGGCGCAAACCCGAGGCGCGCAGGGAGATGAAGCTTACCAGGGCAAGCAGCGTGCATGCGGCCAGTGCGCATACCGCCTTCCTGCCGCTCGTCCCCCGTCCCGTGCCCACCTTTTTCACCTTCCAACAATCCGCTTGCTTCTCGCGGTCATGAACCCGCAAGATCGCCCGGCCGAACGCGCGAGGAAATGCGACCGTGGGAAACGAAGCCTCGTGCTTTCGCCGTTAAA
This sequence comes from Actinomycetota bacterium, assembly GCA_013178005.1. Classification (GTDB taxonomy): domain Bacteria; phylum Actinomycetota; class Geothermincolia; order Geothermincolales; family RBG-13-55-18; genus Solincola_B. Next base: position 14,017 of record JABLXL010000066.1, on the reverse strand, counting down.
CCCGTGTTTAGGGCCTGAAGGCGCCAAGGCCACCGCTTTCGGCGCCCGCCCGCGAAAAGCCCGCGCGGAAACTACGGCCCCATGGCGAGCGATGCGCGTGCCACCTCCTCCCCCAAGCAGCGGTTGCGGGACTTGAAAGCGCAGAGGCCACCGCTTTCGGCGCCCGCCCGCGAAAAGCCCGCGCGGAAACTACGGCCCCATGGCGAGCGATGCGCGTGCCACCTCCTCCCCGGAGAACCCCCGATATTGCGGATCCTTCTCCTTATAATAGTCAGAACGTCTAGAGAAAGCCCATATTTCACCGCACGGGAGCGGAACGCGAGCAATACCCGCTATCCGCCTGTCCGGCTTTCGCCTCTGCGGCGCTGATTAGAGATCTGACCGCTCCGGCATCGACGCCTTCCGCAGACGTATGAGGATATCAGGAGCTTGCGGCAGGTTTGCTTGACAATATTTAACATGCGAGATTATGCTCGAAATGGTCCGGGTGGAGCATGGATCGCGTTCTCGAATTAAAAAGGAGGCCCAAGTATGATGATGGGATCCATGACCAAACCCAGATTTCTCCAGCACAGTATGAGATATATTATTCCAGCGCTCATCCTCGTTATGTGCTTAACCCTTTGGTTGACCGCCACCGCCGTGGCGGCCCCCGGGCCCCGCGAGCCGGGCAGGGGCGCGGAGGCGGAGGCGGGCGGCACAGCCTTGGTGAGTGGGTCGCGAGGTGGCGATGCTCAAGCCCTCGGGATCAAACCCGGCAAGGACGCCGATGGCGTGCCCGGTAGGGGCGTGGGAACCGCGCCAACGACATATATCAGCGAATTCGATTCGCCTGCGTATCCTTTTACCGCCATATCCTTCCAGGGGTTATGGGGCCGGGAAGTTTACGAAGGCGCCCATGGGGGACAGATCTGGGTTTGCTCTTCCGAAGGAGACGCGGTCGAGGTCGCCATCGATGTGTCCCACAACGGCGGCAAGCTGACCCTTTATTCCGCCCGCTACTGGCAGTGCGGATATTGCTCGTACAGGTTGGTGAACAACAGCACGGGGCAGGTGGTGAAATCCGGCACTGTGAACCTCTACTACGACAACTACGACTCCAATATGCCCCAGTACGACTTCCAGGTCTTCAAGGCCGCGGGCCTGAAGAAGGGTACCTATACGCTGAGGGTGGAAAATCCGGGTGTTCCGGGAACGGATCAGTGGCCCCAGGAATTGCTGGAATACTTCGAGTCACAGGGGATGGAGCCACCTCCGCTCCCCCACATGGTGAACGTCGATTACCTGGAGCTCAGATCCTGATCTGTTGCCTTGTCAGCTGCATGGAGGCTCTTGGCTGATACCCACATGGACTTAGTGGCTGCCCCACTCCCTCGCGATGGCCTGCACAGCGAAGGGCTTTTCGTACATCGGCAGGTCGATTCTAGCTTGATAACCGTTGCTTTATTTCTTTTGGCAACCGCGGAGACACATCAAGCCCACAGCATCTACACCTTGTCAGCTGCATGGAAGCTCTTGGCTGATACCCACCTGGACTCAGTGACCGCCCCACTCCCTCGCGATGGCCTGCACGGCAATGCGGTTGCTGGGGCCGTCTCCCCTGGCAACGGTCACCCCCACGTTCTCCCCCACCGCCTCCGCGATGGCCGCCACGTCGGCATGGGTGAAGCCAGGGCACAGGAGAACGGAATGTATGCCCTCTTTTTCCACCAGTTCCCTGCTTACCGCCAGCGCCTGCTCCTGGTCGCTCACCACCACCACCACGAGCCGGTACTTCCCCGTGTCGATAACGCAGCGGTGCTTCTCGGGATCGGCATCGGGAGCATGGGCGATGAAAGCCGCGACGAAAGCCATGTCGAACCTCCTTTATCCTGGAAACCTTGCCATCAACTATTATATAGAAGACGCCGGGCGCCTTTCGCCCATGGAACGGCTGAAGGCGGTCACGCAAGCGATATGGGATTTAGTCCGTTCATTGATAGCGATGTCGCACAGGACAATGATGGCCGAGCGCGCCTGAAACCCAGTGAGGTTTGAAACCCGTATCTCAGATCAGGGCCAGATGTCAAGCTCACGTCGGAAACGACTGAAGTCAAAGGCTGGTGTCCCCTCCCTGCGCTGGCGCTCCGCCATGTTCTCGTAGTCCTTTAGAAGTCGGTTGACCAGCTCGCGTCCCCGAGCCGTTTTCGCGGCCTGCCGGGGGGTCTTCCCGCCCAGGCAGGACAGGGGCTCGTCCAGCCAGTTGCCGTAAGTCTTCTCGAGCATCTCGTCAAAGGCTTTGCGTATTGAACCCTCTGGTATATCCTTCAGCGGCAGCGGCGCCGCAGTAGATGCACTGTCGCGAGACATGCTCTTCGGCTCCCCCCGCTTTCGCCACGCTTCACCCAGCAACGCCTCCTGGTCCATGATGCTGTCGACGCGGTGGGTCGCCACGCCCGCGAGCAACTGGCTCAGTTCCTTTTTCCCCGCCTCCAGCCTCTGTAGCGATTGGGCTTCGAAGGTGAGCTTCTTTCCCCGCAGCTCCAGGGAGCCGAAGGCGCGCATCACGTTGCCCTTGCTTTTTTCCGCTTCCTCCTGCTCCTCGGTGATGCCCTTGGGGCTTATGGAAAAAGTCCGCGCCCTGTTCTGCGGCCCTACGTGCTCGCCCCGGCGCAACTCATTCTCCAGCTCGCGGCTGAGATACCACGCGAATTTCCGCACCCCTCTTTTTGACCCCAGATCCTCGATGTAGGGGTGGCTTGACAGGCGTCTTCTTGCCTCCTCCGCGTCTTCCACATCGAACACCGCGGTGCACAGGGCCACCTCGTCCCCCTCAGCGGTTATGGAGACCGGCATGGGCTCCTCCGCGAAGAGCTTCGCCACCTGGCAGAACACCAGGTACCCCCGGCGCTGCAGGAAGAAGTCCAGCCTGTCCGAGAGCTTTTTCCCCGGCATATCCCTGCTGACGCGGGCTACGAAGTCCTCCAGCGGCTTCAGGTAACGCCGCGGCACCAGGAAGGAAAGGCCCATGATCTCGTGGTGATCGCCTACCCAACCGACGCGTGTTGCCACCAAGTCCCACTTCACCAGCTCGCGGCTCGCCGTTCTTTCCCTTACCCTGATATCCTCCCCCCGGAAGATATCGCGCAGGGTCAACTCCTTGCCTGGAACGGCTTCCTGAACCTCGTACACGGAGAAACGCGAATCCGCCAGCCCGCGCAGGAGGGCGAGGGCGGGAGGGTCGTAGGCCTTTTCGTTCGCCTCCAGCATCTCCCTTACGACCGTCTTCCCGCAGTGGTCAAGGGGCCTCGCGAGCTGGAACCAGTCCTCGAAGATATCCTTCTCGCTCAGGCCTCCGAATACGGGCTCTCGTTCCAACCAGGTGCGTCCCAGCGGGGCGAAGAACTCCTCTACGGCGCGCGGCCTCTCGGCCTGGACGGAGGGAAGGAGGGCATAAAGCTGGAGATCCTCGACAAGCAAGGCGAAGGTGCTCTTTTCAACTTTCACTTCCTCGCCCATTGCCAGGCGATCCCTTATTTCCTCCAGGCGAGGCAGGCAGCATTTCTTGAACTTGAGGCCGCTCCCGCAAGCGCAGATATCGTTCCTCCCCTGCCGCAACATTTTTTCCACGATCTCGAGGTCATAGGCAGACGCCACTTCCTCCTCCATGGCCTCAAGGTCTTCCTCTCGCTGCGCGGTCAAGGTGCGACGGCGTTCCCACGCCAGGTCCGAAGGCGGCCAGGCCAGGAGGTCCTCCGGGCCCTCCGAGACGATGTCATCGAGGCTGGGGCCAAGCCTCATGTCATGCCTATGCTCCAGGTAATCCTCGGTGAAAAACACCGTGTGATCATCGAGGCGGTCCCGACAGCTCTCCAGCGCCGAGGCAACGGCTTGGACCGCGGACGCCTCACCGGTGGAGAGGAGCGCGTGCACCAGGAACCGGAAGAGGTGGTTCCCGTCTTCTACGTCCGGCCCCCAGCCCGCGATCATGCCCTGCAGGAAATCGAGGTTCCCCTCCTCCTTCCACAGCATTCCCAGGGCTTCCACCGCCGCCAGGCGCGAGTCCTCCCGCTCCTTATCGCTGGCGATCTCGCGCAGTTCGCCCGAGACTTCCCGCGGGTACCTAGAACCAATTTTCACCACCGCCAGGAGCGCCTCGACAAGGGGCTGGCCCGTGCACATATCCAGGGCCGCTAGAAGCGCCGGCAACGCCGAAAGGTCTTTGTAGCAGCCCAATAAGGCGATAAGCCTGTGCATGCCGGCGGGCGCATAGCATCCGGTGATCAGGTGCAACCTCAGTTGGTCATCCAGCATGTTCAAGAACAACGGCTCGAGGGCTTCGAGCCGAGCGAGGATTATCTCCCTCCACTCATCGTCATCATACAGCACTCCGTCGGTCAGCTCCTGGAGGATGAAATGGTTCACGAGATGCTCGCATCCCTCATCCAGGTACGGCCACAATTCGAGGAGTTCATCGTCCCGTTCAAGCTTCTCCAAGAAAGGACGCATGACCGCTTCCCATTCCTCGTTGCGCCCGAAGTCGGAGTCGCGGACCTGGTCGCTTTTCAACTTGTAGAGCGCCATGTAGCCGACGGAATCATCGTCGGCGCCCGTCAGGTGGGAGAAATACGAACAGTAGATGAAAAGGATGGGCACGGCGGGAAAAGCATCCGCGTGTCTCTGAACGATGGAGAGCGCTTCCTCGGCGGAAATCTCTCCCGCCTCGTGTTTCTCCTGCAGGATATCCGCCTCCACCAGGGCTGTGACCGGGGCGAAGCGCCAGCCGACCAGCTCCTTCAATTCGTCCAGGTGGTCCTTCGGACTGGCCTGCCCTGTTTTCAGCGCCAACAGGAGTTCGGTCAGCCTCTCGAGCCTGGCTTCTCCTTCGTCCATGGTCGATCCATCCCTTCCTTCCCCGGCAACCGCGGTTGTTCTGCTCCTGTGCACCCACTTCTTATGAGGAATTATATTCCCTATATTCCCCCCGCTGGGGCAATCCAATTCTTGCCGCATAGGCACAGCGACCAGGCATCCCCTGGCCAACTGAGAATTTGATCCTTACAAGATCGAGCCAGGCGTTTTTCCTGCACAGAGCCAGTATTAATGGTGCAAGAGTGAAGGTGCGACTCCATCGGCCACATCAGCCTGAAACATCCTCAGCTAAACGAGTGAGAGATGAAGGTGCAACCCATCAGTGGCAGCTCACGGGGCTGAAGCCGGGGATGGCGGAGTTCTTGCGCCCCTTGCGCAGTCCCTCGATGAGCAGCTTCAGGGTGTTCTCGGTGCCCAGGACGCGCGCCAACCCCTCTAGCAGGTCCACGCGCGCCCGCAGGGGGTACCAGACGTTTTGCTTGAACTGGAAGACCTTGGCAAAGTTGCGGTTGAAGCGCTGGAACTCCTCCAGGGCTCTGTCGCGGTCGGTCACCGCGATGGCCGCCACCTTTCCGGACACCAGGGCGCCGGAGATGCCGAAGCCCATGAAGGGGTCGATGGAGCCGCTGATGGTCCCGCACATGATAAGCCCGTCATGGAAGAGCTGGGGGCTGTCCGGCGAAGCCGCGGGCGCCACGCCGCTTATGTACTGCCAGTTGTCCTCCTCCATGCCCCGTACCCTCCGCATGAAGGAGCGGTACCTCTCCAGGCCCTCGCGGGGGATCTCCTGGCCGTAGGAGAAGAGGAGGTTGTAGTAGATGCCATTGGCGAAGGATATATAGCCGTACTCGTTGACGCACTCGTCAAGCCAGATCCATGCATAGGGGTCGGTTTCCTCGGTCTCCCCCGCGGCCATCCAGGCGTACCAGTGCACGTAGGGGATCTTGAGGAGATCGTAGGCGGGCTGGTTGAGGCCGCAGGCGATGATGGTACCGGGCTCCAGTGAGGGCACGTCATCCGCGCGCAGGGGGGAATTGAACTCGAACCTAACCCCCGCCTCCAGGCACTTCTCGTAGAGCAGGGTGTCCAGGCTCTGCGGGCGGGAGCTGCGCTCCACGTGGTAGGACATGGCCGCGGGCGCCGGTATCTCCAGGTCGTGCAGGTAGATAAAGAGGGAGCTGACGGGGACGAAGGCGGGCGAGAGGTCTATGCCCACGTACTCCGAGGTCGCCGCCACGTCCAGGGGCGTGGTGTGCAGGGATGGGTTGAAGACGCGCGATCCTCCGTAGGAGGGCTCCTGCTCGCGCACCAGCACCTGGTGTCCCTCCACCGCCAGGTTGTAGGCCGCCACCATGCCGGACATCCCCGCCCCGTAGATAAGCACTTCCTTGGGGGCCATCGCCCTCACCTCCCTGTTGTTTCAAATTTTGCTTCTAACCTTGCTCTTGCTTTCCGATCGGAGCTCGTTTTCCCCGCATTATTTCTGCAACCCGCGTTGCGAAGAACGCTTTTATCGTAACTGCCATCTTTTCCCCAAAGACCGGCTTCCTTTTATCCTTTTCCTGCTTGCGCCACGAAGAATCCCTTCACGCCAACCCACAAGCCGTGCACTCCCTACAAGCCCAGCTCCGAGGAGATTCCCTGCATGGCCTCCAGGGCCAGGGCGAGGAATTCATCCAGCTCGAAGCCCGCTGCCTCGCATTCCATTATCACCTCGCGCCGTGCGCCCCGGGCGAAGGCCTTTTCTTTCATCCGCTTGCGCAGGGAACTCACCTTCACGCCGGCCAGGTCCTTCTCCGGCCGGACCAGCGCCGCGGCCACGATGAGCCCGGTCACGGTCTCGGCGGCGGCCAGGGCATGGTGAAAGGCGGCGTTTCGTTCGCCCAGCCCCAGGCCTTCCGCGTTATGCATGCGCACCGCCTCCACCATCTCCGCGGGAGCGCCCGCCTCCTCGAGCATGCGGGCTCCGAGATCTGCATGCACAGACATATCGTCCCCGCAGATCTCCAGGTCCAGGTCATGCAATAGCCCGGTGAGCCCCCACAGCTCCTCGTCCTCTCCCTTCTCCCGCGCCAGGCGCCGCATCACAGCTTCGGTGGCGTAGCAGTGCTTGCGCAGGTTGTCAGCCTTGAGGTTTGCGTGAAGCAACTCCAGGGCCCAGCCTCTATCCATTTCCGTCTCCCGCTTCGCTTCCCCGGTCCTTACATTACTTCCCGGTACTGCTACTCCTCACCACCATGACCAACACAAGTTCAGAAGGGCCCTGCGAGCGGAACCCGTTATTCCCCGGCCTTCCTTCTCCTCTCCACCATTACGCACACGTCGTGGAGGACCGCGATGCCGTGCTTCTCGCAGAAGGCGATGGCCTCGGGCGACTCGGCTCCAGGCTGCATCCAGGCCTTTGAGATGCCGAGCCGGGCCATCTCGCGCACCACCGACGCGGTCACCTCGGGCGGGCACACGAACTCCACCACATCGGGTTTCTCCGGCAGGGAGGAGATGTCCGCGTAGCACCTCTCGCCCTCGATATCATCGTAGAGAGGGTTGACGCAGTAGACGGTGTACCCACCTTCCGCCAGGTCACGGAACACCCTGTACCCGTATTTCTCGCGGTTTGGCGATACCCCGACCACCGCGTAAACCTTCTCGCGCAGGAACTCGTCTATGGTTTCCTGGTCATATCCAGACCCTTCACTGCGCATGGCTTGGCCATTATCCTTCCTCGTCCTGCAATTCGTCGTCCAGGCGGCGTAACACCTTCTGCCCGCTGCAGAGCAACCCCTGCAAGGCCGAGAAGGCGCTTTTCTCGTCCACTTCGACCTCTCCTTCGAAGGTGCCGCTGGCTATTTCCTCCGCCATGCGGTTGAGCTCCTCGATGGGATCGACCACGTACTTGCGCGTGAAATAGCGCAGGCCCAGGGTGGTGAGGAGCAGGGAGAGGACTATCGCTAGCGCGGAAACAACGCACATCCTCACGATCAGGTCGTTCCTCTGATCCTTGAAGTAGGACTCGATCTCTCTGTATTCAGCCGTGCGGTCCATGATCATGTTTATATATATGGTTTCATCCATGCCCACGATGCTTAAATCTATGGGGAAGAACGCGGATACATAGAAACCTTCCTTGCCACCAAGCGAATACAGAACCTCGTATTCTCCCTCGTAGGGTTCGACGGGCATTTCGCTTGGATCGATATCCAGTCCGGACCTGGCATCGTAGTGCACCAGCTTACCGCCCCTTATCACGGCGCTGTAATCAATGGGGTAGAAGCCCAGGGCGATTTTGTTTGCCAGCTCGTTGAAGAGGTCGAAATTATGGGTCTTGACGAATTCCATTACCAGGTCCTGGTTGAAGATCTCCAGGGTCGAGGGACTCGAAAGCAACGCGTTGATGTTATCCGATATCTCGGTCAGGGCGGAGGCGGTCTGTTCGATGACAAGTTGCTTGTTCTTCTCGATGTTCCTGTTGCTGGTGACGATGTTGTCGACCATGAAATAAGCGATGATCGACAAGACCAGGATAAGCGTGGTCGCCGAAACCGCCACCATGAGCCTGCGCATCTCGTTTCCGGTTTTTCTCTTCATGCCAGTCCTCCCGTCCTTCGCGCTTTCCTCGCCGTTCCAGCTAGGCTAAAAGGCTCGCCGGGGCTTCTTGGTGAGGCTTTCGCCCCCGCTCCCCTTAAGCGCATAACGCCTAAGGGATTTTAACATTCCGTGCGGACGAAGGGGCAACAGGCCGTCAGCTTGGCGGTTTTACGCGTTCGCTTTCATGTCATGCCCCCGAGAACGCGGGCAAAAGGTGTATCGCATGGCGCTCATGCCTGAGTTGATGGCCTGAGAGATGGCCCATGCTCCCCAGGGAGAGCATCGCGCTCTCCCGCGCCATCCATAGTCCATGGGCACGAGGGGGCAACCAGATACGTCACCACGTACCTACGGCAAGCCTATCTATAGGCAACGGTACGGCTGAAATGCCCTCTCAAGCCCGTACGGCCCGCGGTGGCATCAAGGCGCGTAGCCCACCACGTCGTGGCCCCCGGACCAGGCCCCGTCGAAGTTGAAATACATGGGCCTTTCCACGATCACCGGCTGCGTGGAGGTGAGCCTGGCCGAGATGGACAGGTCGGCCCCGGCGTCCACGTTCACCGGCACGGTATAGCGCGTTCCCGCTTCCACGGTATGGTTCGTTGTCTTAGGCTCCCCTCCTAGCTCGGGATAGTAGGTGATGGCCACCTCCGCCTTGGTTCCCCCCGGGTTCTGGACGCACAGCCATTCCTCGAAGCGCTGCCCGGTGTAGCCTTCTGCGAAGAACCAGGTGGATGCGGGCTCGCGCGCCCCGATCACGCAGTGTCCCCCCGTCCAGCCCCAGTTCCCCAGGCCGGGGTAGGAGAAGTACATGGGGCGCTCGGCCAGGAAGGGGTCGGGGCAGGTGAGACGCACCGAGACGTCCTGCTCAGCTCCCACCCCGAGGGTATCCGAGTTCACCAGCACGGTGGAGCGCTTGCCCGCGGGCACGAGATAATCCCTCTCCACCGGGTCCCCTTCCCCGAGATTGTACACGGCGTGCACGGTGATATCCTCCGTCCCGGGATTCTGCAAGGTGAGCCACTCCTCGAAGCCGGACCGCGTGGTTCCCTCGGCGAAATAGTAGGAGGAGGCCAGCAGGGGAGTGCCCATGACGCAGTGCCCCCCGGTCCAGCCGTAGCCTCCCGTGCCGCTGTAGGAGAAGTACATGGGCCGCTCGGCCACCACCGGGTGATCCGACTCCAGCTTGAGGGAGGTCTGGAAGGCTCCCCCAAGGAGCTGGTTGGCCTTGAAAGAACCCCGGGAGTGGGCGGGGACGCTGAATCCGGCCACCACCTTCTCCCCCTCCTCCTGGGTCTGGAAACGGAAGGTGAGGGAGGCATCGAGGTCCCCCGGGTTCAAGACGCAGATCCACTCCTCGAATCCCGGTCCGGTGTAGCCCTCAGCGAAGTACCAGTTGAGAGCGGGGGAGGTGGCCCCCACCACGTCGTGTCCCCCCGTCCAGGACGAACCCGAACCGGTGTAGTCGAAGTACATGGGCCGCTCGGCGATGAAGCGGTCCTCCGACTCGCACACGATGGACACCTCCGCGTCCGCCCCCGCCGCCTGGTTGACGTTTACGGTGACACGGGAGTTGCCGGCGACGTTCCAGGTCTCCTCCTTGGTGGTGCCGTTGCGGAACAGGTAGGTCACCTTGACATCCGTCGGGTCGCCATAGGGGTTGCCCAGACAGAGATACTCCTGGAACCCCTCTCCCGTGTACCCCTCGGCGAAGTAGAAGCGGTAGGGGGCGGACAGCTCCTTGCGGAAGATGTCGAACTCACCATTGGTGTCCCCGGGCACGAGGTTGGTGGCGTTGGCTTCGAAGGCCACGTAGCGGCCGTCGGCGCTTATGGAAGGCCAGTCGCCATATCCTCCCGTGGCCTGGTTCCAGGAGGAGTCGGTGTTGCAACGCAGGACCTGCCCGGTGACCAGGTCCTTGCGGAAGACGTCCCCCATCGAATTGGTGTCCCCGGGCACGAGGTTATCGGCCGCAGACGTGAAGGCCACGTAGCGGCCGTCGGCGCTGAGCGATGCATTATCGCTGTTCCCGCCTGTGGCCTCGCCGCCGGCGGAGTCGTTGTTGCAGCGCAGGATCTCCCCGGTGACCAGGTCCTTGCGGAAGACGTCCCATGCTCCGTTGGTGTCTCCGGATACGAGGTTATCGGCCGCAGACGTGAAGGCCACGTAGCGGCCGTCGGCGCTGAGCGCACTGTTCAAGGAGTTCCAGCTGAACCCGCCAGCGGACTGGCTCCCGGCGGAGTCGGTGGAGCAGCGCACGGTCTTCCCGGTGACCAGGTCCTTGCGGAAGACGTCACATGCTCCGTTGGTGTCTCCGGGCACGAGGTTATCAGCCGCGGACGCGAAGGCCACGTAGCGGCCGTCGGCGCATACGGAAGGCAATTGGCTGTCTCCTCCCGTGGACTGTCCTCCGGCGGAGTCGGTGGAGCAGCGCACGGTCTCCCCGGTGACCAGGTCCTTGCGGAAGACGTCACATGCTCCGTTGGTGTCCCCGGGCACGAGGTTGGTAGCGTCGGACGCGAAGGCCACGTAGCGGCCATCGGCGCATACGGAAGGCAATTGGCTGTCTCCTCCTGTGGACTGTCCTCCGGCGGAGTCGGTGGAGCAGCGCACGACCTCTCCCCGGTGACCAGGTCCTTGCGGAAGATGTCCCCCGTCGAGTTGGTGTCCCCGGGCACGAGGTTGGTAGCGTCGGACGCGAAGGCCACGTAGCGGCCGTCGGCGCTGAGCGATGCGCTAGCGTTGTACCCGCCTGTGGACTGTCCTCCTGCGGAGTCGGTGGAGCAGCGCACGATCTCCCCAGGCGCCGCGAGCGCCGGCGGCGTCCCCCTCGGCAGGATGAGCAAAGCCGCCAATAGTGGCATCGCCAGCGCATTTATTACATGCCGGCGGCCCAGGAAGCAAGTTCCAGCTCCATGAGTTTTCATTCTCTACCACCCCCGATCGACCTTATTCCGACTGGCTATTTGCCGCGGTCGCCGATCACGGATGCGGGGCCTACCGCCATGTATGTCTCGCTCGCGTACACCGGCCGAGCGACACGACGCTTCGCGAATGGATGTCCCAAACGCTCCAGGCCATGAACATCAAGGCCTCGCACTGCATTCAATGGCGACGGGAGGATTTGCTGCCCAGCTAATATCTACCCAGAACCAGCGCCCCTGACACCTGGTTCTTGTCTCCAGCCCCATCGCCGGGTCGGAAACGGTAATGATGTGGGATGTGGGTGGGATTTTCCTTCAAGATAAGAGTACAATTTCCTCTACAGCCACCGCATGGCGTCGTCCAAACCTTTATAGACGAGATTAGCCTCTAGGATACACGCATAAGGGCATCGTGGTGGTTGAACGGAGGCTTTTCGCGCAGCGTATAAACCTTGAAGCGCAAGGCAGACAACCGCCCTGATGGCAAGGCGGGAAGGGTGAAAACCCACTCATGTCGATGCGCTCAACAATGGCAGGATGGAAAGAACAGGAAGCAGCAGGGTGAACGAATCGCAATGGAACAGCGAATACGACGCGGTGATAAGCGTGGATCTGGGCTGGTCTCCCAGGAAGGCAAGCCGCACCGCTATCGCGATCTGGCGACCTGGTCAGGACCCGGTATGGGCCAAGCCCGGGTCATCGCCTGACCTCCTCAAGCTGATCGGCTCCTTTGTGGGGGACCGCGTTCTCGTCCTCCTCGATATCCCGATTCGCGGAACCGAGGGCCTCGATAAGGCCCATCCCTTCCGGCCCCTCGACATGGCACTCATCGGCTGCGGCATCCCCTTGTATCCCTCCTACCGGGCCGGCTCACTGGGAAGGGAACTCGCCAATGCTATCGAGGGGATCTCGGGCGGGTTCAGGGTTGTCGAGAGTTACCCCTTCCCGGTGCACCGCTTCATGTGGGCGGCTCAAGAGGAGCCTTGGTGTCTGGAAGGAGAGCTTCGGCCGGTCAGGGGCCTCGAGGGATGGAGGAATATCTGGCCTCCCAAGTACAAGAGAGGCCCTCTGCCGGAAAGGCGAAAAAACCTGCGCGAGCTGGTCGGCGTGCTGGGAAAGTTCCTGCCCGGCGATTATTCCCAACTCTTGCCCGGGCCTGAGAGCGGCAGCAAGGACCTCGACACGCTTGGAGACCTGTACGACGCGCTCGTGGCCCTGCGATGCGGCATGGAAATGGCTCGCTCCTCGCCATGGATCCTTGAGGCGCGGGTGGAAGGGCATGAAGGCATGATACCGTTGCTCGCGGATACCAATCTTAGGGGCATGTGGGAGGAAGCGGTCGGGAGGTTCACGCATAAGGCAGGGTCGCCGTGAGGCTTTTTTCTTCACGCCTACGGGCAGGCCCCCACGCCCCGGGCGGCGCTTGAACAACGATTTGCCAGGGTAGGACGTTGGCTCGCGGGCTGTCGGTTGGTCTGGCCCGCGAAGCGGCGCGGCGGCGATTACGCGGGGCTGCGGGGAGGCGGGGGCCTTACTTTTTATACCGTCCCCTTATGCCCGGATACGGAGCGGGCGCCGTTCCTCTATGCCCTCATACATTCCCTATTCATGCTTATGCCCATTCGGGGGATTGGGGCTGTGTCCGTACGTTTCAGCAATGCGCCACTATATATGTCATTTTCTACCAAAGTATAGGGCGAGGGCCCTCCCCATATGCCACATGCCCGCCTTATGTCCACTTATGCTCAGGGAGGGAATCAAGGCGGCGACAGCATGCCCCTGCAGTCACCACGGGATAAGCCCTTCATGCACAGGCATGGGGCATGGCCCATTCCCTCATGCCCGGGTCAGTTCTCGCAGGACCTTCTCGTGGACCTCCAGGTCGTTCTGGCCGAAGAGAACGAAGCGTATGGTCTTCACGCTCTTCAAGCTGGAAGCGGCTTCCACCACCGTGGAGAGCGCCACACGGGCGGCCGGTTCCAGGGGATAGCCGAAGGCCCCCGTGGATATCGCCGGGAAGGCGACGGAAGCCAGGCCGTTCTCCTCCGCGAGCCGCAGGGCGTTGCGGTAGCAGTCCGCCAGCAGCTTATCCGAGGGCTCGTCCCTCCCGTAAACGGGGCCCAGGCAGTGGATGACATGCGGGTTGGGGAGATCATGCCCGCCGGTGATGACCGCCTCCCCGGGCTTGATGGGCGCGAGCGGCCTGCATTCCTCGGCCAGGCCGCGCCCGGCCGCCCGGTGTATCGCTCCAGCCACCCCTCCTCCCGGCATGAGCTGGGCGTTGGCGGCGTTCACGATGGCGTCCATGTCCGGCTGGCGCGTTATGTCGCCCCTGACGCACTCGATCGTCACATCTCCGACCCTGGCCTGCATGATCCCTCCTTTCCGGTTCATCGACACGCGACCATGTCCCCGAAATATCTTCCCCACACGCGGCGGTTTCATGCGCCCGTGTGAAAGCCTGGAGTTCACATACCTATTTTTCTACATCCCTATTGCATGTCACCCATAGCTTCCTTTCCGCATCATACGTGGTAGCGTCAAGTTAATTGTGTCCGAAGCTCAGCCTTCCTCCCAAACCAGATCCTTAAATCCCCTGAGTTTCCTTCGGGAAAGCTTTTCGTTCTCGGATTTCAAAACGAGGTAGAGGACGGTCA
>JABLXL010000065.1 GCA_013178005.1 Actinomycetota bacterium | reverse complement strand
TTGAAGCGTGCTCATCACGTTTCGACATAGCCTTCCTCCTCTCTTCGAGTTTTCCTAGGAGGAAGGCTATTTAATTGCTTTGGTTCTTGTCCAGAGCTACCCAGACACAATTACTTTTACGCTACCTCATACGTCGTTTGGCGGCAACATCAAAAGCCCTCTTAACCATCCTCATTATGGATATGGCTCGGTTTCAAACTGCCGCCAAATCGGGAGCTCCCGGTCTCGCGTTCGAGCCCTCAATTTCCGCCCCACGAGTCCCCGATGGTCGCCGCGATGTTAGAATAGCGGGTGAGATGCACGAGCTGGAAATAGAGGGGTTTGCCTTTGACGCGGGCCGCTGGCCCCTGGACCAGGACCTTCCCACCGTGGTCTTCATCCACGGGTCCGGGGGGTCGAGGGTGTTGTGGCACGCGCAAGTGGAGGCCCTCGCGTACGAGACCAACACCCTCGCCCTCGACCTGCCCGGCCATGGCGCGAGCGACGGCGAGGGGATGCGCCGCGTCGAGGATTACGCCGCGGCGGTCGATGGCTTCGTGTCATCCCTCGGGGCCCCGCGGCCGGTGCCCTGCGGACTGAGCCTCGGCGGCGCCATCGTCCTTCGGCTGCTCCTGGACCACCCGGGTAAATATGGCGCCGGGATCATCGTGAACTCGGGGGCAAAGCTGCGCGTAGCGCCCTTCATCTTCGAGGCCATCGAGAAAGACTACCAGGGTTATCTGGCCGCCGCGCCCTCCTTCAGCATCTCGGAGAAAACGGACCCCTCCCGTATCCAGCCCCTCTCGGAGGCCATGGCCTCATGCCCACCCGCCGTCGCCCTGGGAGATTTCCAGGCCTGTGACGCATTCGACGTCATGGAGCGGCTGGGCGAGGTCGAGGTCCCAGTCCTAGTCCTCACCGCCTCTGACGACAAGATGACCCCGCCGAAATACGGCGCCTTCCTGGCCGAGTATATTCGCGGTGCGAAGCTGGTGAACATCGAAGACGCCGGCCACCTATCCCCCATGGAAAGGCCGGACGAGGTTTCCTTAGCGATTGTGGAGTTCGTAAAGTCGCTTTAAGGCGTCCATGATCGCGCTGGCGAGCCTCTTAGCCTGTTTCCCGGTCGATCGCGGAGCTCGGAGAGTATTCTAATCAAGGCCGAGGCAGCCCAGCAAACATCCGCGGGATACATAAGCAGACCGCGGTTAGAGCCCGCTCCCCCTGATTATCGATAGGGTGGGGGGGACAGGATTGGAACCCGGGAGCCGTCGCCGGCCAACGTGTCTCAAGGACTGGTTCGAGATCGGCCTTGAATAACGAGCGATGATGCTGAAGGGCGAGACTCACCTTCTCGCGGCGTCAACCAAAACGAGGCAGGAGAGCGCCACGAAGGGAGTATGGGCATTGATCAAAGCCGAGCGCATACGCTCTGTTCCAGGCGGTTCCGTCCTCATCGCCTACCCCGAGGTTGCGATGCCTGCGCTCGCCTGGCCCCCTGCTTACCTAAAGACTTCATATCCTATCGCATACGCTGATTACCTCGCGGTTAACTTTGCTTAAATCAATCACGCTTTGCTTTCATCACCGGTGCTCCCAAGCTCAAGAGAGCGGGGATAGATGCTTAGACCCTTAAGGCGCCTTACGCAACAAGGGCTGATCCTCAATAATTCAAGAGGCGCGTCAGGTTCTGCTTGGTCAGGACGCCGGGATCGGCCCCCGGCCCTAAGAAGGGTCTGACATCGTCCAATGCGTTTTCCCATGCTACAGACTTGAGCCTCTCGCTAACGATCTTGCGCCAGTTTTTCTCGTTTAAAGGCCGGCCCCGCCAGCCCGTCTGAAGCAATGCGTTGTTGAGGTACACCAGGTTCGGCGCCGGCCATTCTGGATCACCCAGGTACCACGCAAGGTCGTAGAGGTCACGCCCTTTCAGGTAGGGGCGCATCAATACTGCGTGCAGTTTGCCCGCCAGAAGGGTCGCTTTGTCGTGATGCTGGAGATGCAAGAGTATATGTCTCCGGACGACGGAAACGTCAAGAACCGCGCCTTCTGGGGGTCGGGTATCTACCTCCAGTTTGACGGATAACGTCTCCCGGCGATGGGGAGATAGGCCCAGCTCGTAAAGAAGGCCCGGGAAACGGATGAAGGCATTGTGCACCGTTCTCCCGTCGCTGACCCTGAGCTGAACCCCATATCCCTCCAGGGTGAATTCCCGCTGGATCGCTTTGAGGAAGGACCTTAGATCATATTCCTTCGCCTCCCCATGCAGGGAGAAATCCAGGTCTTCGGAATACCTGGCGGTGGCGTATAAGAAACGCAGCGCCGTACCCCCATGAAAGGCAAGCGGTATCATGGCCCCCCGTCGCTGCAGGACGGCGAGGATGCGAGCCTGGAGGTATTCGCGGACCACGTTGCGAGCTTCCAGCGGCGAAGGAGTCAGTCCAACCAGTTCGGACAGATAATCTTTCATGGCCTCCCACGCTCCTCTGTTTCCTCGTGCCTACCGAAACGTGAGCCCACACTCGACCGTGGCCCTTCATATTGTCTCGTACTCCACGGCTTCCTCAAGGACCATTTGCCTGATCAATCTCACAGCCCTGTGCAGCTTAGCGCTTCCCGAGGTCCCGGCAAGCTCCTCGAGGACCCCGAGGTCCAATGTTTCCATGTTCTGAAGGCGCAGCTCTCGCAGGTATTCCGGCTGGTCAGAACCAGCATGCAGGTAAATCAAGTCGAGCAGGGCCTTTTCCGGGGCAGCGATGAGGGCTTGCTGTCCCTCGCCGACCTCCTCCAGACGGTACCCGAAAAAGAGAGCCGTCTTTATATGGCGGTACTCGAAATCGCCCAGTGAGGTGCTCCAGCGACCCGGCCTTGATGTGGTTATGCTCGTTACCACGGGCACGTGCTCGGGAATGAGGCCGTGGTGGGCGAGAGCGGATTGCAGGCTTACATAGGAAGGGCGCGTGATACGGTTAGCCACCAGAAAAGGATGGGGCCTCGACTTCTGGTATGGGGGCGCCAGGGCGTATAGGCCACGCCGGAGTTGTAACAGGCGCCCCGAGGCAACCAGGCGCGACAATTGCCGCCGTACGCTTGCGGGATCGACATCTCCCGCCAGCAGCAGCCCGGTTTCGAACACCGGTTCCTTGCCCACGATTTGTTGAATTCTCTCGAATTTCATAGCATTAAAATGCCATATTTGTCTATTAATTGCAATATTTATATTTACGGCCAAGCTCAACGCTTTCCGGCCGTTCCACTGGCCTGCAACACGTTTTACGGAGAATCGGTGCTCGGATTTCCGTCTTATCCCGATCTAATAGTTACGTATATCAATATATGTATGGTGGCAAAGATGGCTGAATTAGAACCCGCGAGCCGTCGCCGGCCCATGGCCTTAAGGCGTTATCAATATATCCTCCGAAGACCATTTGGTAATTATATTATCCATATGGTCATTATTATGTTATAATCGATGCATGCGGTTCCATGCGCCATTGGATGACATCCTGGGTAACCGAACCCAGGTCAAGCTCCTGAGGATCCTTTCCAGGACGAGGAGTCCACACACGGGACGGGAGTTGGCGAGGTTGATCGGCCAATCCCATAATGCAGTCCGCTACGCCCTGGAAGAACTCGAACGCAACGGCCTGGTGATCAAGCAGCAGGCCGGCAGGTCAAACCTCTATTCCCTGGACGAAGACAACATCATCATCAGGGAAATCCTTTTCCCGGCGTTCAAGCTGGAGCAGGAACTCATCACGAGGGTCGCGGGTATATTCTCACGCCAGCTGGGCAAAGACCTGGCATTGATAGTCCTCTTCGGCAGCATCGCGCGGGGCGAGGAAGACCCGGACAGCGATATGGACCTCGTGCTCGTGTTCAAGGACGGGATCAACCCCGAAGACAGGGAAGACGAGGTCGCGGAGGCTTCCTTGTTGATCGCCAAGACCTTCGGCAACCAGGTGTCCGCCATCTCGCTCAGGCACGCGGAGTGGGAAAGGAAGAAACGGGCAAGAAGCGGGTTGTGGAGGGAGATCATGGAAGAAGGAATCCATATAGAGCCTTGAAGGAAGACGCCAGTGGTTAAAGAGCCGCAAACGAAACGCACAGATAAATCAAAGGCCGTCACTTTTTGGGATAGGGCTCAGCAGTGCAGCATCGCGATGAGCGAAGCCCTCCAAGTAGCCACTGGGAAGCGGCCGGCATTAATGCTGTCCACTGCACTATCTCGGCAAATGACGCGGTCCTTGTCGCCCTACGGGGGGTGAGGCCGGCGAGCAAGGATCACAAAGACGCGGTCAGGATCCTCCAGTCTCAGTTCAGGGAAGAGGACGCGCAAGCCGCCGCCAAACGGCTTGGTTCCATCATCTCCAGAAAAACCCGGGTCGAGTACGAGCAGAAGCGATTGACGGAAAAAGAAGCCCGGGATCTCGTCATGGACGCACAGAGGTTTCTCGAATGGGTGAAGAGGCGCCTTCCCCCAGACGTATGATGCTCCGCTTTCTTCATGGTAGGCAGGGTTTGACATGGTCTTTTATCGCTTGCTCTTCCATCAAATCCCCGAGGCATCTCAACCAAAGCGCTCGCTCATCTTTAAAGGTCAAGTCTTCCGCTTATGCCTATCACATAGATTGCAGCGCCTAGCTACATGGTGCCATGGATGCTGTATCGTTTCGGTAGGCGCTTTCCGGGTTGAAAAAGGTTGAGTCTTCCGTTTACACTCATCACATAAGTCAGGCGCTTTGGTGACGGAGGGGGCGGGATGCTAAACCGCGAGCCGTCGCCGGCCAACGGTTTCTCAAGGCATTTGGATCTTATTCTTCCTTTGAAATAAGCTCCGCGATGTCGTCTCTCAGAGGCGATATGTCTTCCTGAATAGTCTGCCAGATTATCTCGATGTCGACACCGAAATATTCATGAATGAGCTTGTTTCGCATGCTCACCATCTTCTCCCATGGTATTGAGGGGTTCTTTCTCTTGACGGAGTCCGGTACGGCTCTCGCCGATTCGCCTATGACCTCTATGCTCCGGATAACCGCGTTGACGGTCTTTCGATCGTTAGCGAAGTCCTCGTAGCTCATGCCGGCGACGAAGCTTTGAACGTCATCGATCGATTCGAGGATATCTTGAAGATAATCAAGATGGTCTCTGCGTTTCATACGGGGACCATTTCCTGAAGGATGTTCCGGCCTATTCTCGGCTTCAAAGCCTTCTTGGATACGAGGTCGACTTTGACGCCTAAGGTGTTGGATAGGTATTCCTCAAGCTCGATGAAGTGGAAAAGCCCAATGGGCTTGCTGAACTCCACTAGGATATCGAGATCGCTTCCCTCAGCTTGATCGCCTGTTATATATGAGCCAAAGATCGCGATCTCCTTTACGGAGAATTCGCTCTCCAAGGTCTTCCTGTTCTCTTTTATAATCTTCTTAATATCCTCGATGTTCTTCATCTTTTAACCATCCGATCAGGCCCCTTTCCCTGCTACTGATTATACAACAGGTCTGTAAGGCGGGGACGAGCCTAAAGACATAAGAATGTGGCGAAGGGGGCGGGATGCGAACCCGCGAGCCGTTGCCGGCCAATGGCTTTCAAGGCGCCCACGCCTTCGCGTTTATGGCATATCCCGGCTTATATGCGCGCTGTTATCTTGCATTTTTTTCTTCCCACACGTGGTTGAGAGGAGCCTCCCTATTGCTGGACAGGGCAAAGTTGGAGAACCTCCCGGTCCCAAATGACTCAGCCACGTTTGATGGGATAGAGCCTCCTTTTTAACGGACGGCTATGAGCGCCTTTCCCGCAAGCTTCGCCAGAGGCCGACCAGCCTGGTCGGTTTCAGCATCGCCTTGAACAAAAAGCTGTCGTCACGGGGCAGGATGCCCGCGGCCTGCAGCCCCTCGAATATGTCATAGGAAGTGTCGCCCTTGTACATCAGGCCGTCCTTGTTGAAATAGTAGCGGTCGACGCCGTGGCACTGTATGAAGGCTCCGGTCCCGTAGATGGTGGGGGCTTTCTCGTCGTATGGGTAGAGCCGCAAGGGGCCGCTCCAGTGCCCGCTGCCGAGGTACCGGACCACGACCCGCACCTCTCCATCGGGGGCGAGGTCGATAAAGACCTCGCCGGGGAGCGGGTCGTAGCGCCAGTCGGGGATCGCGTCGAAGAACGCGAAGTTGTACCTGACGAACTCGTCGAGGCCGACCATGGTGCGTCCGAACGAAGTCACGTCGGTGTACTGGAGGTCGGGGGTGTAAAGCTCATGGTTGAGAGACATGTCCCGCATCAGCCAGCTCCACCAGTACTTCTTGGCCCACTCCAGGGTCCAGCCTATGTCTATCCCGTGTTGCGCGTACAAAGCGATCTTCTTTTCGTATTCCACGAACCACTGCTTGGTCATGGCCATGAGCTCGGGTTCCGTTAGAACCCGCACCCTGGTCCCTCCGCGGTTGCCGGCCAGATATTCCGGAACCGGCGGTTGCAGCCTCGGCGTGGCCAAGGCTTCCTCGAACTTCGCCTCGTCGAACACCGGCATTCTCCTCCCTTCCATGGTCGACAAGAACCGTGTCGCGTTGCCGATCCTCTTCTATCTGCCACCCGGATCCATGACTCGCTGGCCCAACAGCGCCGCCGACGCCGGCAGCCGGCTACCGTGCCGCCCTCTTCGCGAAGTAATAGAGCGCGGGGACCGCTGACGGCAGCCCGACCATGAGCATCGGCGCCAGGGCGGTCTTGAAGATGCTGCGTGCCTCTCCCCGCTCATACTCCGCGGTGGTTCCAACTTTTACCAGCCTGTCCCAGGACGCGGCGATGTATCCCAGCACCCCGAAAAGGTTCGCCGTCCATGCGGCCCAACCCAGCTTGTCCTTCTTTTTCTCCAGCTGTTGGGCGAGCAGAAACCCCAATGTGTACATCGCGGGATAAAGCCCGAACATCCCGACCTGGACTGCGGGCGGTATTTTCTCGTGATCGGCGTAGTACATGAGCATCCAGTCGGGAGCCAGCTTGTAGCAGATGCCCGCTATGCCCATTCCCACCGTGGCGGCGAAGGCCAGCCCCTCGAGATAAGGCTTGCCGGCAAGCACCGATTCGGCTGGATCCATGCTTTCGAGCTTCTTTTTCGCCGCGAGAGAGAAGGACATCCCCATCCAGCTGTTGATGCCTATGTCCAGCGGTACGGTCATGTTCAGCACCTCCCCTGTGCCTAGAGATTCCGCCTACCCCTGCCCGTCGATAACCATCCCGCGCTATGGCAACCAGCGCTTCCGCCTGTACCACTCGATGGTCTCCCCCAGACCATCGAGGCATGTGGGATAGCGCGAGACATAACCGATGCCCCTTATCTTCGCGTTGTCCAAGTAGTGGTTTCCCAGCAGGAAATACAGGAAGTCCTGGTCGAACCGGGGCTTTAAGGCTTTTTCCAAGCCGCGTTCGGCGACGATTCCATCCCATACCCTCTCAAGCACGCGGTTGAGCGGGCCGAACGAGAGCGGCGCCGGCAGCTTAAGCGCCAGCTTGGCCGTGCCCTCGATCAGCCGCCTCGGGTAGGGCAGGCGGAAGGCCACATCGATGTCGAAGAGCCCGTAGAGCAAATCGAAGAACTCTCCCGCCGCCAGCGGCTTGTCCTCGGCGAGGTTGAAATCCTCGTCGAAGGCGTCCGGGTTGCCGAGACAGAAAGCGATCGCCCCGGAGATATCCTTGACGTGCACGAGGGTGAGCAGCTTGCCGCCCTTGAAGGACGGGAGCTTCCTGACGCCGTAATGGCGCAGCATGGAGGGCAGCACGTAGAAAGCCCCCGCCACGTAGGTGCTGTATGGGCCGTATACCGCGGTGGGGCGGAAGATGGTCAGCGGGACGCCGTGTTCGCGTAGGCGATGCGCCACCGCGGACTCGCCTGCCTCCTTGCTCAACGAATACGCGTCCGAGGGATGGTGCGGGTGGTCCTCGCGCATCGGGGTGTAGACCGAGCCGCCATAGACGCCCCCGGTGCTCATATGCAGGAACTGCTCCACGCCGCGCTTGCCGGCCTCGTCGCAGAGCAGGAGCGCGGCGTCGCGGTTGACGCGCAGGCAGGTTTCGAGCGGAAGCCCGAGGTTGAAGGCGGCCGCGCAGTGCACCACGTGGGTGACGCCGTCCATGAGCCCGCGCACGTCGTCCGGTTTGAGGAGATCTCCGGGCATGACCTCGGCGCCGATGGCGGCGGACCACGACAGGTCGATTGAGGGAAGATCGGTCGCGCGAACCGCATGGCCCAGTTGCCTGAGTTCCTCGACCACCTGCCTGCCGATAAAGCCACCGGCGCCGGTAACCAGGACCTTCATCGAGACCCCTCCCCGCAACGGACCGTATCGGGCGCCATAGAGCTGCTCGATCCCACGGTAACCAGGATTTTCACCAAGATCCCTCCCTGCAGCTCTTGGCGTGGATGACCGAGAGCATCTCCCGCCAACCGAGACAGCCCCATTCCTTAATGACAACATTCTATTAAGCTAATGCAGATTTGTCAATAACTAATGTAAGACTTTCATTAGCCAGGCGTGATGCTGTATCGTTTCGGTAGGCGGTGGGCCTGTTGTTTTCCCTGTAAGTCCTGGTAGAAAGATATATTGAATGGATGATTCGGTGGCGCGAGTACAGGCAATCATTGCCTTGATAATCATGGTCGTTGAGGCCGCAGGCAAGAGCTGGTGATAGGAGTGGCGAGAACAAGGAAGAAGCCCGAGGAGCGGAGACTCGAGTTGATCGAAGCCGCGCGGCGGTTGTTCAGGGAGAAGGGCTACTCCGCCACCAACGTGACGGACATCATCAAGGAAGTAGGCATATCCCAGGGGACCTTCTATATCTATTTCGACGGCAAAGAGGCCGTCTTCGACGCCGTTGCGGAGGCCATCGTCTTGGAAGGGTATGACGTCATCAAGGGCATCGTGACGCAAGAAGACCTACCCGTCCTGGAAAAGATCAAGCGGATCATGTCCTACCTCATGACCCTGGAGACGGCCGAAAGGTGGACCGACGAGCTTGCGGCGCGGCGCCTGCGCCACATGCGGGATCGCGTCGGCGTCATCGGGCTCGATCTCTATACACCACTCGTGACCGACATCATCAAGCAGGGCGTTGACGAGGGGCTGATGCACGTCCTTCACCCCGAGGCAACAGCGGCTTTCTTTCTGGCAGGAACCTGGGCTTTCCTCGACGTCCTCAAGGGAAACGATGTCCTGTCCAGCGAGGAGTGGTGGGAATCATACCTGGATTTCATAGTCAGGCTGACCGGCATAGAGGAGAAGATCGCCCTTGGCATCGGCGGCTTGGAGGCGCCGCCCAGTTCCGACGGCGATTGAGCGGCAAATATTGGGTGTTATCAGAATAGGAATGACTTTCTGCATATTTCATACCCAAAGGCTTTATCTGCACAAGTGAAGGTGGCGGAGGGGACGGGATGCGAACCCGCGAGCCGTTGCCGGCCAATGGTTTTCAAATGCTGCCTCTAATAATTATGGTATATCCTGGTATATCCGCGAGTTATTATCCTTCACACTCTTCAATATTGCCATGCAAACTCAACGTAATTTCTCGATACTCGGCGGCACAATAGATCTTAAATGAGCACGCCCTGATGGATCGGATCTGCACCTTCCTCGACAGATTTATAGGCCAAACAGAATTAGGCAGGAGCAATCATTTCTGGTACTCTCCGGGCAACCTGCCTTTCGCGAATTCCAGCAATCGATCCGCCCGCTTTACCGCTTCGTTTGCTTCCTCCTCCGTAAGAGCCCTTGACTCATACTCCACCACGCCCTTCTTCCTGATAAGCCAGCGCAGATCCTCGGCCACCCCTTGCGATTCCTCATCGGTAAAATGTCTTCGGAACAGATCCACCGCATCATCATGTTTCGGCCCCGCCGATCTAACACCCGCCATAAAACCTGTCAATGCATCATTTGCAGATATCGCCATATGAATGGCGGCAAGCCCCGTCGCGTCCCAATTGCCCTCGGAAAAAGAGGCATGCATGGACCTGGAGAACTGCAATGCTTTCCTGAAATACTGGGGGATCTCTTCTCTATCAACATGCCTGGTTCTCACCTTCTTTCCTCCTCTTCAGTTCCAGCATCTAGGCGTCGGTGCCTCCCCTCTTAGAAGATCAGCCGCGAAACCATGCATTAATCCCGAGGTGCACGGGGTTGACGCTTCTTCTCGAATCGCGGCAGGTACTTACCGGCCTCGATATACCTAAAGCGCGGGTTCGCGCGTATAAATTCCACAAAGATCACTGGTTTCTCGCCAAACACCTCTGCCCACATCCCCCTCTTATCCTTTTTTCTCTGCAGCTTTCCGAGTTCTGTCTCGGTAGTCAAGAATGCCGATATGGGGCTTCCAGAAGCCGCAGCAGCGGCATTGGAGACGGACGTGATCTTGCTCTCCACAACATGCTCGGAACCGTCTTTTATGATGAGGATCATGTCGATATCGCTGTCAGGCCTCTCCTCCCCTCTGGCCACACTACCGAAGATGATGATGCCCTCCAGGTTTTCTCCCAGTTCCTCCTTAAAGTCCTTGGCCAACCTGGCAAGTGCACTACGTTCCAAATCGAAAAGCTCCTTGAGAGCCTTCACCAGCATGTGTTCCTCGTTCAAGGAGTAAAGGTGAGCCCTTGCCACATCCCTTCTATAGAGCAATCCGTTCGCCTCGAGATCACCAAGAGCCTTAATGGTATAGGTTTGAGAATAGCCTGCAAGCTTGGCTATCTCCCTGCCGGTGTATTCCCCGCCACTCGTACAGAACAGGCGGAGTATACGCAGCTTGAGTTTGTTCCCCAGAACGTCGTCCAAAACATCTTTATATCTCATTGCCCCAGGATATACTATATAGTTTACACGTGTCAACTATAGTGTTCATTTTTCATCCTTTACCCATTCACCGCCCCTTGGAGGGGGCGGTATGCGACCCCGCGAGCCGTTGCCGGCCAATGGTTTTCAAGCATCCCCTGTTGGTAATATGGTATTTCCTGGTATTAAGACGAAGGTGAGCGAGCTCGGGAGACCATGGCCTCCTCGCGAAGGGAGGCGAGGGGTAACCCCGAGGTCTGGCTCAGAAAAAACATGCCGCTGCTTCGGTCAAGGAGCGTATAACCTTGGGCGAAAGAGGTCCTTATGGGTCTGGCGGGCCATGACAAGATGGCATATTGAGGTTTCGTCTGGATGTGGTGCCCACTTTCTGTGGACAGCAACTACAAGGTGCCTGCTTTTTCTGGACCGCGAGCCCGTCACTTATACTGTATCGTTTCGTCAGGCGCTTTCCGGCTTGAAAAGGTTGGTAGGCCATCCTTCGTTTCGCTCATGGTTAGGTGTCGATCGAATAAGTAAAATAGGAGAAGATTTAAGGGGAAAGACTTGGGGAGGCGAACGGTGAAAAAAACGACCGTTGCCATGGCTGTGGTCGCCTTCCTGCTCGTGGGGGCGCTGGCAGGTTTTGGGATCCATACCCTGGTCTACCGGAATACTGCCTCCACCGGCGAAATGAGTGGAGCGGGTTCTAAGGATAATGCGACGGGGGGCGGCCAGCCAGGGGAGCCCTTGGACGAGGAGGACAATATCGCGGATGCTCCCCCACGGCAAGAGGCCTTTAACCCGAACTATGCCATGCAGCATATACGTTATCTCTCCATGTCCATCGGTCCGCGGCCGCAGGGCACTGCCCCCGAGATCGCCGCCGCCGATTATGCTCGTTCCCAGTTCTCTTCTTACGGGTACAGCGAAGTCAGGGAGCAGTCGTTTCCATTAAAGAACGGTTTATACAGCCAGAACATCTATGTCGATGATACAGGGTCCAATCCCACCTGGACGATCATCGTGGGCGCGCATACCGACACCATAGCGGGACCGGGAGCAAACGATAATGCCAGCGGGGTGGGGACCGTGCTGGAACTGGCACGGGTCTTCAAGATAATCGACCAGGTTCCCAACCTGCGTTTTGTCGCCTTCGGGGCAGAGGAGATAACCGAGGGTTTTCGCAAACCCAATGACCACTACGGTTCCAAATATATGGCCGCGCAACTATCGAACGAGGACATCAACGTTATCGGCATGATCAGTATCGATATGGTCGGGGTCGGCTCGTCCCTCTACGTCAACGCGACCCTGCAAGCGCCAAAGACCTTCCTGGATCTTTTCTATGCATACGCCACCCAGAGGAACGTCGCGCTGTCATACAACCAGGATCCCGGCTGGAGCGACCATGAATCTTTCGAAGCCCATGGCATCTCGTCCTTCTGGCTTGAATACCGGAAGGACCCCAACTATCACACGGCCGCCGACACCTATGACCGCATCCGTTCCGACCTCATCAACCAAGTCGGAAACCTCTTACAGGGTTTTCTGGAGAGCATTGACGCCAATGCATGCACCCTGTTGGACGAAGCCAGCGATTACCGCTGAACATCCCGGGCGGCAGGGACCATCAATAATATCCCCAGACGTGCAGTTCCGAGACGGAGGTGTCCTCGGCCGCGGTCCAGTTCGGGCCCGATCGCCCGGGGTAGACGTCGACTATGGTGAAAGTTACGTTGAGCGTCTTATGCGGTCTGTCGAGGGTTATCTCTTGCCACTTCTTCTCGTCCGTAAAAGTGAAGGTCGTCTGTGTCCCGTCGTCAAAGGATATTTTCACGGTCTTCAGCCGCCCGTTCTGAAGCCATCGATCCTGGCCCCTGTCGCCCACTTTCAATAAGCCGGGTATGCAGTATATCTTGGTCACCTCGATCTCGTGCGGGAAAGTGTAGACGATCATCTCTCCGATCCCGTAGCCCGGCACTCCCTCCGCCCAACACGTCTCCGGGTTCTCATCCACCAGGTTGGAGGTGGAATAGCTGACGCCGGGGGCATCGGGCGCCAGGATGGAAGTAGCGTTAATCGTCGCTATACCGTAAAGGTTCTCCGCTTCTCGCGTCTCCGTTCCGCCTCCATGTTCGTCATCGGTGCCCCCGGCCGTGTCGCCTCCGGAATCGGAATCGCCATCCTCCCCCGTTGTGTCGCCTTCCAGGCCGTCCTCGGCTCCTTCGCCCACGGCCACGGCCAGGCTGATCAGCGACCCCTCCTCCA
>JABLXL010000064.1 GCA_013178005.1 Actinomycetota bacterium | reverse complement strand
GTAAAGCCTCACCGCCTCGGTCCGGAACTCCGGTGGGTAGGGTTTTCCTTGTGCCATGCTCTCTCCTTTCTCGAGGGACCCATTATCCCCCAATCCAGGATGTCAACGAAAGCGGGTCAATTCCAAGATCTTTGTATTCTTGACTTTCCCAATCTTATTATTAAAGAGATGCCCTATTATGAGAAATATATTCAAGGGATTAAGCTCTTTCGTTATCACTTTAAGAACATCAAGGAACTGAAAAATGTAGGTACTTTCTTTTGCCAAGTTCCCGGTCCGTATAGTTGGATGCCAAAGTTACTTTTTCGCAAGAAATGTATAATTGAATACATCGGCGATTCCGTTAGCGTAATGTGGAGGAATGTACATTATGGGCTATTATATAAGTGCTTTCTTATTATCTGTTATCTACCGGAATATTTCTTATCCATAATTGCTGCTCGCTTATCTATGGTGTATACATGTGGTGTACATTTACAGAAGAAGCTTGGAAAATTTGGAGTGAAATCGACAGCCTTGGTTGCATCGCTACTTACTGCAGAAGATTTCTATGAGAAAGAATTTAAATTTTCAGGTAATCTATTGTATGTTGGCTTTATAAGATATGCAAAAGGGTTGGAAACGATCGTTGATGCGATATCGATACTCAAGAAAATGGGGTTTGAAGTAAGGCTGGATATTGTTGGTGATGGTGAGTTTAAGGATGAACTAGTTCGAATAGTAAGAATGAAAGATATGGATGATGATATTGTATTCCATGGGCATATAAGTGACCGCAAGCGGCTTAGAGAGTTCTACAGGAAAAGCGATGTATTTCTATTCCCATCTTTGTCTGAAGGAAGCCCTCGTGTAGTGCTAGAAGCTATGGCAAATTCTTTACCCGTCGTGTCTACACCCGTAGGTGCTTTACCATATATATTCCAAAACGACAAACATATTAAATATGCTGAATTCAATAATGCGGAATCGTTTGCAGCAAAAGTCGTGGAATATGTTTCTGATGCAAATACCACAAAGATGATTACGAGAGAGGCTTACAGAGAAGTACGAGATTACTATACGCTGGAGAGATTTCTTTCCACCCTCTTCGAAACAAGAGGGCGATAACATAAAAGCTATGGAAAATGGACAGGAGTTAATACAGGTTAGTCAATTAACTGCTCTATATGCTATTTCTCGTAAACTCATGAGCCTTCCTTGCCGACCTAAGTGTGCACGGAAGATAGATGGATTACTCAGTTGGGTAGCAACTTCTTGTTTAGCGATGCTGCAACTTAATGTAGGAAAGGGAAAATGAAGAATTTAGAGACTTATTATCTCTATTGCAGAGAATCTGGCGGAAACATATTAAGCAGCGCCAGACTTGATGCGAGCTTTCGCTATAAAGAATGGAAACCGTCGCTGCTCCGCATGAAGCCAAGGGAAGCAAGCAGAGAATTATATGTTTGGTGGATATATTATTTCAATAAGATAATATCAAATCAATATGCTTATTCTATATATCTTGTTTATCATGATTATAAACTAATACATTATACTATTATTTCCACTAAGTGCTTTAAATTTCCCTTTATGGGAGATGAAGACATTCAAATTGGTCCTTCATGGACAGCAGAGAAGTATAGGGGCAAAGGTATCGCTTCCTCCATCATACTAAGCGTCTTGAGACAATACAGTAAAGGAGGCCGAAGGTTCTACTGGATAGCAAGGGAGAAGAATAATTCCTCTCGAAAACTTATTGAGAGGCTTGCTTTTCAGAACCTTGGGGCGATAGAAAGAAGGGCAATTCTAGGTTTATTCCACGTTTATAAGTTGCAAGAAGGGGGCTATTATGGGGGACATTCGATTGGAGACGAAAGCGAAGTATAAAAAGTATTATCAGAAAAAAGGGCAACATAGAAATGATATTCTAAAAGACAGAGGCGTTCTTTTTCAGCAACTTGCGCTTGAGGCATGCTTAGTAAACGCATTGAGGTACATTGGCTTCGAGTCTGACAAGATAAAACTATTGGATGTGGGTTGCGGTGAAGGCGCAAGCCTTGCGCCATTTCTTATATACGGTTTCAATTCTGATCTGATGTTCGGGATTGATATTCTTGACGAAAGAATTGAAGAAGCAAGGCGAAGATTCCCCGCTATCAACTGGATTTGCGGAGACGCCGCACATATGGGATTCCCTGATGAAGAATTTGATGTGGTTTTAGAGTCAACCATGTTTTATGCAATAAGCGACCAAAGCCTTGCATCATTGATAGCTAGTGAAATGGTTAGGGTTACAAAGCCTAGCGGATTTATACTCCTGGTTGATTGGCGATATGGAGTGCCATGGGAAAAGGAATTCAGGGCGGTAACCAAAAGGCGGATAAAGAGGTTGTTCAATGTTGGCGATGAAACGCTTATAGAGAAGACGTTTAACGGAGCTTTGGTGCCACCGATTGGAAGGTTTCTTTCAAAACATTTACCGGCGACATATTTCCTAATACAGAAGGTAATGCCTATTTTGGTTGGAATGAAGCTTGTCATCCTAAGGAAGTCAGGTGATAATAAGGATGCTTCATTCTAATAATGTAATAGATATGAAGATAGAAGATTATCCCAATATCTCTGTCATAATCCCATGCAGGAACGAACAAGAGTTCATTGGTAAGTGCTTGGACTCAGTGGTAACTAATGGATACCCAAGCGAAAAGATGGAAGTCCTAGTTGTTGATGGAAACAGCGAAGACAACACGAGGACCATTATCGAAGAATACATGCGGAGCCATAAATTCATACGACTTTTAGAAAATCCGGAAATGGTTACACCCAAGGCGCTAAATATAGGTATTAAAAAAGCAAGTGGGGATATTATTTTCAGAATCGATGCTCATGCAGAGATTCAAACCGGCTATCTTGCAAATTGCGTGAGGTATCTACAAAAGTACAACGCGGACAATGTTGGCGGGGTGTTAGCAATAAAATCAAGGCACAACTCGTTAGTTGCAAAAGCAATTGCACTGACCTTTTCACATCCATTTGGATCAGGAAACGCATATTATAAGACCGGCACCTCGAAGGTTCCTCAAGAAGCAGACACGGTTCCGTTTGGCTGTTATAGAAAGGATGTATTTGAGCGAATAGGCCTGTTCAACGAGAGTTTGAAAAGAAGTCAGGATATGGAGTTTAACACCAGGCTGCGCAAAGCTGGTGGTCGCATAATTCTCGTACCTGGCATTTGTAGCACCTATTACGTTCGTTCTGACCTTGCGAGTTACTTCATGCACAATTTTCAGGATGGATTATGGGCAATATACCCATATATATATATTGACAGCGCGTTACGTGTCAGGCATTTCATACCAGCGTTATTTGTAGGTAGCTTGTTTGCTTCGGGGTTGATCGGGATTATCTGGCGGCCATTCCGTTACTTGCTGGCCGCAATTGCCGTGGCCTATTCGATATTCGCTGGGC
Source organism: Actinomycetota bacterium (assembly GCA_013178005.1). Classification (GTDB taxonomy): domain Bacteria; phylum Actinomycetota; class Geothermincolia; order Geothermincolales; family RBG-13-55-18; genus Solincola_B. The sequence goes on along the minus strand of JABLXL010000064.1, from coordinate 9,638 downwards.
TATTTTCTATGCAGATAGCAAGAGAAAATGAAGATGCTAAGCTGATGCCGCTCTGTGCTATTTCCTTTATCACACGGCATTTCGGTTATGGCTTAGGATCCTTATGCGCAATACCGAAAACGATAAGAAGTCGTATATCCAAATATAAAGATGCTTGATTTGATAATATAGATGTTCTTAGACAGAAAAAGATGATAACTTACAAGGGACAAGTTAAGAGAACCATAGATATCATTGCATCCATATGTGGCTTGATGGCCACTTTTCCATTACTAATTGTTATCGCAACGTTAATAAGAAGAGAAGACGGCGGGGGTGTTTTCTACCGGGGAGTGAGGGTAGGGAAAGAAGGTAGTACTTTTCGTATATATAAGTTCCGGACTATGGTGATGAACGCGGAGTTGATTGGTGGACCTTCTACCGCTGAGGATGATCCTAGGATAACGAAGGTGGGAAAAATCCTAAGGAAATACAAACTGGACGAGCTTCCCCAATTGATAAACGTTCTAAAAGGAGAAATGAGTTTGGTGGGGCCGCGTCCTGAGATTCCGTCAGAGGTAGAGACGTACAGTGAAGAAGAAAGAAGGATTTTAACTGTCAAACCAGGTATCACCGACTGGGCTTCAATCGCTTTCAGAAATGAAGGAGAGATACTGGCGGGAAGCGATGACCCGCATAAGGCATATCGAGAGAAGATCAAGCCCGAAAAGATACGGCTTGCGCTGAAATATGTGGATGAAATATCATTCAAAACCGATGTGAAGATAATCTTGCAGACCGTAAAGGCTGTACTGGCGGGCTGATCAGTAATGGACGACGATGTTGCATCGCTCGAATCGATTGCCAGAAGAGTTCGTATAAGGGTCCTTAATTCAATTTATGCGACAAGAAGCCCACACATCGGGTCCTCGTTTTCTCCTATAGAGATACTCGTGGCGTTGTACTTCAGGGTGCTCAAGGCGTCACCACAGGAAACTAGCAACCCAGAAAGAGACAGGTTCATATTGAGCAAGGGTCACGCTTGCCCTTCTCTATATGCTGTCCTTACGGAAAGAGGATTCATGAGTGAGGAGGAATACAATCGCTTTGCCATGGACGATGGTGTTGAACAGCATCCCAATATGGAAGTCGGAAAAGGGATAGAGGTTTCAACGGGCTCGTTAGGCCATGGTTTATCCATTGGAGCCGGTATGGCTTTGGCTGGCCGGTTGGACAATAGATCATATAAGGTTTACGTGCTTTTAAGCGACGGCGAGCTGAACGAGGGCTCGGTATGGGAAGCAGTGGCTTTCGCGGGCCATCATGGGTTATCAAACCTTGTCGCCTTGGTGGATGCGAACAAGATGCAGGCTCTTGGGCATACCAGGGACATCATAGATCTCGAACCAATAGCGGAAAAGTGGCACCAGTTCAGATGGCATACCCAGGAAATCGACGGTCATGACTTTACTCAAATCCTCGAGGCGGTAACGGCCCTTTCGAACAATAAGCCAAATGTTATTATAATGCACACGATTAAGGGCAAGGGCGTATCGTTCATGGAGGACAACATCTTGTGGCATTATCGCGCTCCTGACGATGAGGAATATGAGAAGGCTCTAAAGGAGCTTACAGGATGAGGACCTCTTTTTTCAGCGCGCTGGAGCTGTTGTATGCCCAGGATAGAGATGTGGTTGTCATGACGGCGGACCTGGGCTACAAACTCTTCGACCCCTTCAAGGAAATAGATGCGGAAAGGTTCTACAATATGGGTGTAGCGGAAGCCAACATGATAGGTGTGGCGGCTGGCCTCGCCCTATGCGGCAAGAAGGTCTATTGCTACTCAATTTGCCCTTTTCTCGTAATGAGGCCCTTTGAGCAGATAAGGATTGACGTAGCATACCATGACTTGGATGTGAAATTGGTCGCTGTGGGGGGCGGGCTGGCCTACGGGCTGGAGGGGATAACCCACCATGGCTTGGAAGACATTGCATTGATGCGATCGCTCCCCAACATGACCGTTGTCGTTCCGGCTGATCCAAAGGAAGCTGCTAGTTTCGCAAGATTATCTTATAATCATCGCGGTCCAATGTATGTGAGACTGTGCCACACAAACGAACCATCCATTCACGAAGATGAGCCGGAAATTAAGATTGGAAAAGCAACAGTCTTGTTGGAGGGGACTGACGTAGCGTTATTGGCGGTGGGAAGGATGGTATATTCGGCCATGCAGGCGGCTAGCATCCTCGGCAGTAACGGCATCACCGCATCGGTTATCAACATGCACACCATCAAGCCGCTGGACATGGATACCATCGAGAAATGCTGCGCGGGGCACGATGCGATCTTCACCATCGAAGAGCATAGCATCGTGGGTGGATTGGGTTCGGCGGTCGCTGAGGTTATTTCTGAGCGCGGTTACCAGGGTATATTTAAAAGGTTTGGGGTTGATAGGACGAGGAAGTATGTGGGGTGCGCGGACTATCTAAGGGAAAAACACGGCCTCAACCCGGAGGCGATCGCCGAAAATATCAAAGCTATTTTAAGAGAGAGACGCCAAGATGGAAACTAAGGTAAGATTCTTTGATTACCCGAAGCAATTCAAGGCGAAGCAAGAAGCGTATATGCGCATCGTCAGAGAAACCTTCTCGAAGGGCTCGTACATATTGGGCTCCGAGGTGGATGCGTTCGAGAGGGAATTCGCCGCTTTAACTGGCGCAAGGAACGCTGTCGCCGTAGGGAATTGTACCGATGGGCTATTGCTATGCCTTTACGCATTGGGTGTTGGATCTGGCGATGAGATAATCACCGTTTCACATACGTTTGTTGCTACGGTTGAGGTTATCGTTGCCTTAGGCGCGACGCCTGTTTTCGTGGACATAGCTGATGATCATAATATGGATGTCGACAAAGTCGAGGGCGCGCTCAGCCAAAATACGAAAGCTATTATACCCGTTCAGCTCAACGGTAGGATATGCTCGAACATGGATAAGCTCGTCGAGCTTGCGGCGGAAAGAGGCGTGTCCATCATAGAGGATGCGGCGCAGTCGGTTGGGGCGAAGTTTAAGGGAAAGTGCGCGGGTACATTCGGAATTGCGGGATGCTTTAGCTTCTACCCGGCGAAGCTTCTGGGTACATTTGGAGACGCTGGCGCCATCGTGACTGATAAAGATGATCTCGCGGATAAGCTGAGGATGATCAGGAACCATGGAAGATCCACCCACGGCGAGGTTGTGCTTTGGGGCATGAACAGTCGTATGGATAGCGTTCATGCCGCCATCCTCTCCTACAAACTCGGCTTCGTGAAAGAGACGATAAAGAGAAGACGGGAGATAGCGGGTTTATACCACAGAGGGCTTTCAGGCATTTCGCATCTAAAGTTGCCTCCACCGCCGGTGGAAAACGATGATCATTATGACGTCTTTCAGAATTATGAAATCGAGGCGGAAAACAGGGATGAATTGAGAAGATATTGCGAGGAAAATGGTGTAGAGACCGCTTTGCCCTGGGGCGGGAAGGGTGTGCACCAGTTTGAGGCTTTGGGCATCAAAAGTGTAGAGCTGCCGAGGACTGAGCAGCTCTTCGAAAAGGCGCTGATGCTACCCCTATATCCTGAGCTCACAGACGAGCAAGTCGAATACGTGGTTGAAGTTGTGAGCCAGTTCTATTCATAGGGCATTGGGCGTTTGTCTTGCCCGTGGTTTTAAATCGCATGTTAAACACATGGGCATATAAATATGGTAATATTGTGGAAGTCAAGGGTAGGGCGTATTGTGACGAAGCTTAGTCTGTGATGCGTGAGCGTCCCCGTTCGTCGCTGGGCGGGAAGTTGCGCCGGGCGAGAGGTCGCTCGGGACGGCCGGGCGGGAGGCGAGAAGCGGGAAAAGCGGGCAAAGCTGGTGGCAGGAGCTCTTAGGGAACGGCGGGTATGACCAAGGCAGGGCGGATTCTTTCCTCCACGAAGTGGGCCAAGGTGGTCATCGACACGGTGGCCATATTCCTGGGCTTCATCGTTTCCCTGGCGGTACGTTTCGAGTTCGCCATCCCCGAGGGCAACCTACGCAACTTCTGGCTGGCGGTGCCGGTGGTCATATGCCTCTTCCTCGCCGCCAACACCCTCATGCGCATCTACGCCGGACGCTGGAAGTACGCGAGCTTCGACGAGCTCCTCAACCTCTCCAGCGCCGCGGTGATGGCCACCTCTCTCCTCTTCCTCGTGGACGCCATGGTGCCGGGGGCGAGGAGCTACATCCCCCTTTCCGTGGCGGTGACGGGGGGCGTTCTCTCCCTCTTCGTCATGGCCTTCGCGCGCCTGCAGTTCCGCCTCGTGGGGGAGATGAGCCTGCGTCGCGGGCGCTCCGGGGGGAAGAGCGTGCTCATCGTGGGGGCGGGGGAGGCGGGGGAGATGATCGCCCGCGACATGCTGCGCCACCCCGAGTACGACTACGTCCCCGTGGGCTTCGTGGACGACGACCCCGCCAAGCGCAAGCTGGTCGTGCAGGGATTCCCGGTGCTGGGGAGGAGGAAGGACATCCCAAAGCTGGTGAAGCGGCACGAGGTGGACGAGGTGATCATCGCCATCCCCTCGGCCTCGGGCGAGAAGGTGCGCGCCATCCTACCCTACTGCGAGGAGGCGGGGGTGAAGGCGAAGATACTCCCCGGCATCATGCGCACCATGGCGGGGGAGGTGGGGCTTTCCGCGGTGCGTGACATCGAGCTCGAGGACCTCCTGGGCCGGGAGCCGGTGGAGACCGACCTCGCCTCCATCTCCGCCTACATCACGGACAAGACGGTGCTGGTCACTGGAGCAGGGGGCTCCATCGGCTCGGAGCTGGCGCGCCAGCTCTGCGGCCTGGGGCCGAGGCAGCTGATCTTCCTGGACCACGACGAGACGGCCCTCTTCGACCTGGAGATGGACCTGGTGCGACGCATCACCCCCTGTCCCTTCACCACCATCGTGGCGGACGTGCGGGACGAGGAGAGGATGCTGAGCGTCTTCCGCCGCTATCGTCCCCAGGTGGTCTTCCACAGCGCGGCGCTCAAGCACGTGCCCCTGATGGAGTACCACCCCTCGGAGGCGGTGAAGAACAACGTGCTGGGCACGCGCAACCTGGCCGAGGCCTCCATCCTCACCGGGGTGGAGCGCTTCATCCTCATCTCCACCGACAAGGCGGTGCACCCGGTGAACGTCATGGGGGCCACCAAGCGCGTGGCGGAGATGCTCGTCAAGGACTACACGGGGAGGAGCCGGACCCTCTTCGCCGCGGTGCGCTTCGGCAACGTGCTGGGGTCGCGGGGGAGCGTGGTCCCCGTCTTCAAGCGCCAGATCGAGGAGGGGGGGCCGGTCCTGGTCACCCACCCCGACGTCACCCGCTACTTCATGACCGTCGAGGAGGCGGCCCAGCTGGTCATCCAGGCGGGGGCCTTCGCCAAGGGCGGGGACATCTTCATCCTGGACATGGGGGAGCCGGTGCGCATCATCGAGCTGGCCCTGGAGATGATCCGCCTCATGGGGAAGGAGGGCGAGGTGGAGGTGCGGGTGACGGGGCTCCGCCCGGGGGAGAAGCTCCACGAGGAGCTGTGCTTCCCGGTGGAGGAGATGCTGCGCACGCCCCATCCCAAGATCGACAAGGCCGTGCACGAGCTGGAGCTGGCGGAGGACTTCCACGCCCGCGTGGGCGAGCTGTTCCAGGCCGCCGCCCGGGACGACGAGGAGCGGGTGCGGGCGCTGCTGTCGTCGTTGGTCCCCACCTACGAGCCGACGATCCCGCCCGGGAGGTTCGGCGCCATGGCCGGAACCCCGCGGGATGCGCGCGAGAAAGCGGGACCCCCGGAAGCGGGGGGCGCGGAAGCGAGCGGGAAGGCGGCCGAAGGCGGTGCAAGGGCGGCGAGCGGGGCAGCCGGCGGTGCAGCCGGCGGGGAAGAAAAACCACCCCTCCACGCCGTCTAGGGTCGTATCTTCACTTTTTCCTCGCTTTGCTTTCATTTCAGCCATTCACCTTGTCGCCGCGTCTTCTCCCATCAACCCACCGGTTTTTAACGTCCTCCTCCCTGCCCGGGTGTTATGGGGTCGTATCTTCACTTTTTCCTCGCTTTGCTTTTAACCATTAACCTTCTCGCCGCGTCTTCTCCCATCAACCCACCGGTTTTTAACGTCCTCCTCCCTGCCCGGGTGTGCATGCCCGGGCGCGTATTGGCAGCATCGCACTCGTGGCTTCCTTTCTGCCTTTCTGTGAGAGCCCTGAGGGACTTTGTTGATCATGCGCCTGGGCATGCAAGGCTAGGAAGAAGCCCAGGGAAGGGTCCAGGGGTTCATGAAAGGGTCTAGGAAAGGGTCCAGGAATCCAGGAAGGGGCAGTTCGAAATCGAGTATCGATTCCCTGTCGAGGCACGTTATTGACATATATTGTATTACATATATAACATTATCAACATGGCAAGAGCGTTAAGGATCGAGTTCCCCGGGGCTCTGCATCACGCCTACGCCCGGGGTGTCGCCAAGCAGGCGATATATCAGTCGGACGAGGACCGCACGACGTTCCTGGCGATCCTGGGAACCACCGTCGAGCGTTACAACTGGGTGCTCCATGCCTACTGCCTCATGGGAAACCACTACCACCTCCTCGTCGAGACGCCCGACGCCAACCTCTCGGCGGGCATGCATTATCTCAACGGCGTCTACGCCATGCGTTACAACAGAGCGCACGAAAGGGTGGGCCATCTTTTCCAGGGATGCTATGGCGCCACCCTCGTGGACCGGGAGGAATATTTCCTGCAGGCGGCATGCTACATCGTCCTCAACCCGGTGAGGGCAGGCATCGTCGAGCGCCCGTCCCAATACCCCTGGAGCAGCTACCTGGGCACGGCGGAGGATACGGGGGCGCCGCGCTTTCTTTCCACCGATGACATCCTGCTCTGTTTCGCCAGCAACAGGATGGCCGCCCGCATGCTGTACCGGAAGTTCGTCGAGGCCGGGATCGACGAGGAGACGGCACGGCGGCTCGAGTCGGGCGAGGTATGTGGCGGCGAGGAGTTCTGCGCGAGATTGCGGGAACTGATCGGGGGCAAGAGGGACATAAGGGAGATACCGCGCCGGCAGAGATTCGCGGGAAGGCCCCCCATCGAGGGCATATTCGAAGGCTGGCGTGACCTGGCCGACAGGGACGAGCGGATATTCCGGGCGGTGCGCGAGTACGGCTACTCGCAGTCGGCGGTGGCGAGGCACCTGGACCTGGCTCCCCCTACCGTCAGCAAGATCGTCAAGCGGGCCGCCGGCGACGTAGCCTGAGCGGGACCGCGGCGGCGGGCTGCCGGCGACGTGGCCTGAGCGGGACCGCGGCGGTGAGGGGCTAGCCACGGCGGGAGGCTAGCCACGGCGGGGGGGCGGGGTAAAAGCGCGTCGACACGGGGGTTGGCTGAAAGCAGAGCGAGGAAAAAGTGAAGATACGGCCCCATATTCTAAGCAAAGCGAGGAAAAAGTGAAGATACGGCCCCATTGTGTCCGTGGTTGGTTGGTGATAATCTAGCGTTAGACATCCAACGTCTAACGTAGGAGGTAAGAGGATGGCTCGCAGGCTCGGAAGCGAGGTGGCCTTGAGGCCGAAACGGCAGCTGACGCTCCCGGCCGATATCTGCGAAGCGCTGGGGATCGGCCCCGGCGACTTGCTGGAATTGAGCGTCGAGGGAGGGGTGCTGACGGCCAGGCCGAAGAAAGCGAAGGCACTGGACGCGTTGCAGGAGATCCGTAACGCTTTCGAGAGGTCCGGGATCAGCGAGGGAGAGCTTCTCCAGGCCGCGCGCTCCGCGAGGCGCGCCATGACCCGGGAGCGTCATGGGGCAAAAGGCTGAAGAGATAAAGATCCGCGCGTTTCTCGACAGCAACGTGATATTCTCCGGGCTGCGCTCGGACGACGGTCCGCCGGGAGCCGTGATCGAGCGGGCGGCAGGGGGCGGGTTTTCCCCAGTCGTATCCCGCCAGGTGCTTGAAGAGGTGGTGCGCGTTGTCGCCGCGAAGCTGCCTGATGGGCTGCCGTCCCTGCACGCACTTCTGCTGAATATGCCATTGGAGGTATGCGAAGACCCGGACCCGGAGGCGGTGGCGGCCTGGGTAAGGATAGTGGGGAAGGACGACGCTCCCATAGCGGCTGCGGCCTCCGCCGCAGAGGTGGATTGCCTCGTGAGCGGGGACGGCCATTTCCTCAAAGCCAGGGACGCGGCGGCTAAAAAAGGCCTGCGTATAGTGTCGCCATCGGAGTTCCACTAATTATTGGGGCCGTATCTTCACTTTTTCCTCGCTTTGCTTTCCGGCCTTCTTCGGGGCTACCCATACGCCAGCACTTCCGGTAGCAACGGTCGTCAGGTTTGGCGCTGGAACGGGACCTCCTGAATGCAGGAAGCGGGTAGGGCTCCGCCGGCGCTGAGGGTATGAGGCCCGGGTTCGGCCTTTCCAGCAAGCGGAACGCTTGCTCCGCGGCCTTTTACGGCTCCCGGCTCTACGGGGGCGTGGCGTTGACATATGTACCCATTATGAGTACCATAGTACCCATAATGGGTACATATGATAGCGCGGTTCCAGCGGGCATAGCCTCTGCCCTGTTCGGCAGGACACGTTATTCCGTTCTCTCCCTGCTGTTTATTAACTACGAAGACTCCTTTTACGTGCGAGAGATAATCGAGGCTCTCGGGCTCGGCCGGGGAGCGGTGCAAAGAGAATTGGCCCGGCTGCACCAGGCGGGATTGATCATACGCAGTAAGAGAGGTAACCAGGTGCTCTACCAGGCGAACAGGGACTCGCCCGTGTTCGGCGAAATAAGGTCCCTGATGGTAAAGACGGCTGGCATCTCGGATGTCATCAGCTCCGCCCTGTCGGACCTGGAGGATAAGATAAAGGTGGCCTTTATCTACGGCTCCTTCGCGGAAGGAACGGATACGGCGGCGAGCGACGTCGATCTTGTCGTGATCGGATCGGCTACTTTGCGCGAGGTCGCATCGGCTTTGCACGGCGCTCAAGGGGTGATCGGAAGAGAGATCAACCCCGTCACCTACAAGGACGCGGAGTTCCGCGACAAGTTGGCGGAGAGGCACCACTTCGTTCGTTCGGTGTTCGCGGCACCGAAGATCTTCCTGGTGGGAAACGAGGATGAGCTTAAAGGATTGGCGGGAAAGGGGATGGCTGATTGAGCATGCCACCAGTCCCGAGGAGATCTCGGATCTGCTCAATGTTATTGAGAGGGATATCAGGGATTGTCGGGTGCGCGGGTTGAGCGCGGACTGGAGGCTGAATATAGCCTATAACGCGGCGCTGCAGGCCGCGACGATCGCGCTGTATGCGTGCGGCTTTCGCGCCTCGCGCGATGCCCATCATTACAGGGTGATCCAGAGCCTCCGCTTCACCCTCGCTTCTGATAATTCACTCATCCTGCAACTGGATCATTTCAGGAAGAAAAGAAACATCAGCGACTACGAGCGAGCAGGGCGAGTTTCCGATGCCGAAGCCGAGGAGGCGCTTGAGTTGGCGATATCTCTTCGAGGGCCACGTCCCGTCAAGTGGTGTAAGAAGCTCCATCATGCCATCCATTTCGCGATGACGGCCTAGACGGCCGCCGGCACGAGTTCCCTCACCTCCTTCTCGGCATCTGTAACATCACCCTCGATCACGT
>JABLXL010000063.1 GCA_013178005.1 Actinomycetota bacterium | reverse complement strand
CCTTAATATGTCCGCCTGCCGTTAATCTGATTGACACACCAGGAAGGCAATCTCTTAACCGCTTGAATTGGCCGATAGCTCTGGCCCCCAGGCCTCAGGCCGATGGCCAGCCCCGACCCCCAGGCCTTGCTCCCGATGGGACCGACGGGGGTGGGTCCCGAGGTTGGTTGTAATGATCAGCGTGGGCGGGTGTAAAATTGTAGGATCGAGAAGCGAAGTAAATGCGAGGGAGCGATAAGGGGGCCCATGGAACGGGGTAGGCAGGAAGAAGAGCAGCTGCTGCGGGAGCTGGCGCGCCTGCGCGCCCGCGTGGCAGAGCTGGAGGCGGTGAGGGAGGAGTTCGAGGCTACGAAGAAAGCTCTCACCGAGGGCTTGCGGGCGTTTTCCATAGTGCTCGAGAACACCCCCGAGGTCAGCATCCTGGCCGACGCCCAGGGCGTCATCAAGAGCGTTTCGCCCTCGGTGAGCAGGATAGCGGGTTACCGGCCCGAGGACCTGTTGGGCAAAAGGGCCGTGTCCTTCATCCACGAGGAGGACAGGGAAAGGGCCCTGGGGTTTTTTGCCCGCGCCCTCGCCGGGAACACGTGCGGTGAAAGGGAGGAGTTCCGCTACCGCCATTCCGACGGCTCCTGGCATACCCTGGATATATGCTTAATCAACCTCGCCGGCAACCCCATGGTGGGGGGAATATTGATGATCGCCAGGGACGTCACCGACCGCGTGGAGACCGAGGCCGCCTTGCGCAGGAGCGAACGCTACTACCGTTCCCTGATCAGGAACGCCGCGGACATGATCACCATCCTGGACGAGAACCTGGCTTTCAAGTGGGGCAGCCGCGCCACCGCGCTCATCACCGGCCACGGCGAGGAAACATACGGGAGGACTATTCTCGATTACATCCATCCCGATGACGTTGATGATGCGCGCAGAGATTTCGAGGCAATCCTCGAGTCCCCGGGCGTTCCCTACCATGGGGTAAGGCGATTCCGCCATGCGGACGGCACCTACCACCACCATCATGCCATCGTCACCAATCTGCTCAACGAGCCCTCGGTACGGGGAATTATCATCAATTCACGCGACATAAGCGATCGCGTGGCCATGGAGGAGCGCCTGCTCGCCAGCGTGCGCGAGCTGGACGCCTTCGCAACCACCGTCTCCCATGACCTGCGCACTCCACTCTCCCTCATCGAGGGTTACGCCCAGCTCTTGCGAGCGGGGGATATCAGCGAAGAGGAGAGGGAGATGTACATCGACAACATCATCTCCGCCGCCCGGCGCATGGACGAACTAACCGCCTCCCTGCTCGAGTACGCGCAGGCCGGGAAGGCGGGCGGGGAGGTCTCCGCCGTGGAGCCGCGGCAGGTGCTTGACGGCGTACTGGAAGAGAATAAGGGGACGTTGAGGGAGCGGGAAGTTGAGGTGGCGATCGAGGACGGACTTCCCGCCGTGCTGGTCGATCCCCTGAAGTTGCGCCAGGTATTCGCCAACCTGGTGGAAAACGCGCTCAAGTACGCCTCGGAGAAACGGTGCCCCCGTATCGAGATCGGATCTCGTCGCGAGGGCGGCGAAGCGGTGATCTTCGTGCGCGACAACGGCGACGGCATAGACCCGCGCCTGAGGGAGGAGATCTTCCAGCCCTTCAAGCGCTTCGGAAAGGGCGCTTCCGGCGGCCTTGGCATAGGGCTCTCCACGGTGAAGAAGGCGGTGGAGGGATGGGGCGGAAAGGCATGGGTGGAATCGGAGCCGGGAAAGGGCGCGACCTTTTTCTTCACCGCTCCCCTGGCGGAATAGCATGGGGTCGTATCTTGACTTTTTCCTCGCCTTGCTTATCTCTTGCCAAACCATCGCTACCAACCCCCGAGTCCTACCAAGTAGAATGGGGTCGTATCTTCACTTTTTCCTCGCCTTGCTATCTCTTGCCACACCATCGCTACCAACCCCCGACTCCCGCTAAGGGCGCGCTCCAATAGGGAGAGAGCACGGAGATTTAATAAGCTGGCTGCGACGCGCGGATTGAGCCGCTTTCCACGACTTTGCTATAATCCCCTCGAGGTTTGAAAACGAATAACGGCTCTCCGAGCCCGACCCCCTAAGGCGGCAGCTAAGGGGGCGGGCCGATAGGGTGCAGGTGGAAACGCCGGCGCCTCCCGTGTTTGGAAAGGAGAGGGAATTGTCGAAAAGCGCTCGCTCGCCCTCTCCGGGCGGGCTTTTTTCGGGACGGGACAGGCCCGGGATCATCACCATATCCGGGGCCAACAAGGATATCGGCAAGAGCTCCCTGGCCTCATATCTCGCCGCTCACTGCCCAGCCTGCGCGGCCATGAAGGTCTCCATCCACTCCGAGAGGCCGCCGGGCGAGGCCATCCTGGAGGAGAAAGACCCCCACGCCTCCCCTCCCACGGACACCTCGCGCCTGCTCGCCGCCGGCGCGTGCCCGGTGCTCTGGGTGCGCTCCACGCGGGAAGGGCTGGAGGCCGACCTGAGGGAGGCCTTCTCGCGCCTTGAGGCCCCGGTGGTGTTGGTGGAGGGGAACAGCGCCCTCGAGCACCTGGAACCGGATTACGCCGTGTTCATCATGGGGCCCACCTTCGAGGGCTTCAAGCCCTCGGCCTTCGACGCCATCGCGAAGGCCCACACCGTGGTGGTCAACGGGGAGGGCGAGATAGCGGGTGGCGGGATGCTGGAGCTGGAAAGAAGGGTGAAAGAGCTCAACCCGCGCGCCAAGGTGGTGGCGGTCTCCGAGCTGGGAAGGGAACGGGCCTGGGAGATCGTGCTCTCGCGCGCGGCCGGTAGATTGGGAGGTGAGCGCATGTCCGACGAGGTGGACGAGAAGCTGAAAGAAGCGGTTAAGGAGAAGGCCGAGGAGGGCCGCATTGCCTGCGCGGTGGCGCTGAAGCTGGCCGAGGAACTGGGCGTCTCGACCCTTGAGGTGGGGAAAGCCGCCAACGCGTTGGGGATAAAGATCACGCGGTGCTCCCTGGGCTGCTTCTAAGGCGCCCCCGGGGTTGAGACGCCGGGGCGGTGAGCGCCGGGCTCGGCAGTGATCTGGCCGGCACCTTGAAAACAAAATGTGAGGAAGGCCTCCGAGCTCCGTTCCTAAGGCCGCAAGGTTATGGATATGAGCCGATAGGGTGCGGGGGGAAACCCCCGCGCCTCCCGTGCTTGGAAAGGAGGTGGTCGCGTTGGTTTGACGGTGTCCGCGCGCGTTTACGGTTCGAGCCGGCGTCTTTCCTCGCTATCCGCGGCAGGCGGGACGCGGCCTCTGCGGGGAGGCGGGGAGAAGCATGGAGCACAGAAGGAGAAACATAAACGATGAGAAAAAGCACCGTAATAGCGGTTTCGTTGTCAGTCGCGCTGGCCCTGCTCATCGTGGTGGCGGGATGCGGGGAGAAGAAATCCGGAACGGCTGAGCCGGTAGAGAGAGCGGAGCTCATCCTGGCAACCACCACCAGCACCCAGGACTCCGGCCTGCTGGACGAATGGATACCGATGTTCGAGAAAGACAACCCCTACTCGGTCAAGGTCATCGCCGTGGGCAGCGGGGAGGCCATGCAGATGGGGCGCGATGGGGAATGTGACGTCATGCTGGTGCACAGCCCTTCCGCGGAAGAGCAGATGGTGGCCGAGGGCTACGCCGTGGACCGCAGGGCGGTCATGCACAACGACTTCTTGATCGTCGGGCCGGCTTCCGATCCCGCCGGGGTGAAGGGGGCCGCCTCGGCCGCGGAAGCGTTCGCCGCGATCTACGGCGCGCGGTCCAGGTTCATATCCCGGGGGGACGAATCCGGCACCCACACCAAGGAACTGAGCATATGGAAGAAGGCGGGGATAGAGCCCCAGGGGGAGTGGTACGTGGAGAGCGGAAAGGGGATGGGAGACACCCTGCGCATCGCCTCGGAGGATGGGGCTTACACCCTCGCCGACCGCGGCACCTACCTGAGTATGAAGGATGAGCTGGACCTGGAGGTCCTGTGCGAGGGCGACCCCGCGCTCTTCAACAATTACCACGTCATGAACGTCAACCCGGAGAAGTGGCCGGACGTGAACTACGAGGGAGCGAAGGCTTTCAACGACTTCTGCGTCTCGGCCGAGGCCCAGGAGTTCCTCGACGAGTTCGGCGTGGACGAGTACGGGCAGCAACTGTTCTACCCCGACGCCCTGTAGGAACGGATTTATTGGATTAATGCATTGCCTGGATAATAGTGTCAACTAGGCGGTGATTATTGCAGATTATGGATCAGCATGTTCGAACACGTAGGTCACCGTGTTAAACGAACCTTAATGGAAGCGCGTTGGGATAACCGGTCGCGGGGATGTCGCCCGGCGAGGCGAGGCCCCGGAGGGGACGCCGGGGCCGCGCCGCCCGAACCGGGCGTCGCGGCATGGAGGTGAGACGGGAGATGGGAGACATCTGGCGGGGATTCGTGGAGGCCTTGAAGCTCATCGGCCGCCTGGATCCCTACGTTGTGAAGATCACCCTCTTCACCCTGTACGTGTGTGCCATCGCCACCACGGCGGGCATGCTCCTGGGCATCCCCTTGGGGTCGGCCCTGGCCGTCTACCGCTTCCGGGGCAGGAAATTACTGGTAACGTTGGTCAACGCGGGCATGGGCCTGCCCCCCGTGGTGGTGGGCCTGTTCGTGTACATGTTCCTCAAGAGGAGGGGTCCCCTGGGCTTCCTGAACTGGCTCTACACCCCCAAGGCCATCGTCCTCGCCGAGATCGTCCTGGCCATGCCGCTCATCGCCGGCATAACCATGGCCGCCCTGCAGAACGTCGATCCCAAGCTGCGCATGCAGGCCAGGTCCCTGGGGGCGGGCGAGGCGGGGTCGCTCCTCACCCTGCTGCGGGAGACCCGCCTCTCGCTCCTGGCCGCGGTCATCGCCGGTTTCGGGGGGATCATCTCCGAGGTGGGCGCGGCGATGATGGTGGGGGGCAACCTGTTGGTGGGCGGGGAGCCGTACACCCGCACCCTCACCACCGCCACCGTGCTCGAGGTGAGTAAGGGCAACAGCGAGCGGGCCATCGCCCTGGGTATCATCCTCCTGGGCATCACCGTGCTCCTGGTGTGGGTGATGACCCTCATGCAGCAGGGGACCCTGCTCAGCCACCCGGCCAGGGTCGCCCGCAACCTCTTCTCCCGGCGCGACAAGGAGGCCGCGGCTTGAGCGCGCTGGTGACCGTCGAGGGCTTGCAGCACCTGTACGAAGGGCGCAAGGTGCTGGACGTGGAGCGGCTGGAGGTCGTGGAGGGCGAGATCCTGGCGGTGGTGGGCCCCAACGGATCGGGCAAGAGCACCCTGCTGCGCATCCTCAACCTGTTGGAGAGGCCGACGCGGGGCGAGGTCAGGTTCTGGAACGGCCTGAGCCTCTCGGGCATGGCGCGCGCGGAAAGAAGGGAGCTGGGCAGGCAGATGGCCATGATCTTCCAGGAGCCCTTGCTCTTCAAGCGTAGCGTGAGGGCGAACGTCGAGTACGGCCTGAAGGCGCGCAGGGTGGACAGGGAGGAGAGGAGGAGGCTTGCCGGCGAGATGCTCGCGAGGCTGAACCTGTCGGATTTCGCGGAGCGCGACGCCATGACCCTCTCCGGGGGCGAGGCCCAGAAGGTGACCCTGGGCAGGGCCATGGTGCTGAGGCCGCGCCTGCTGCTCCTGGACGAGCCCCTGGCCTCCCTGGACGCGCCCTCCCGCAAGGACCTGCGGGCGTACATCTCCGGCATGGTGCGGGAGATGGGGGTGACGGCGGTCTACGTCTCCCACGACTACCACGAGGTGCTGGAGATAGCCGACCGCCTGGCGGTGCTCATCGACGGGACGCTGCTCCAGACGGGCAGGCCGGGAGAGGTGTTCGGCAGGCCCGCTTCGGACGTGGTGGCGGAGTTCCTGGGCGCGGAGAACCTCCTGGAGGGCACGGTGAGGGAATGCCGCGGGGGCATGGCCGTCCTGGACGTCGCCGGCGTGGAGCTCGAGGCCCTTTGCGAATTGCCGCAGGGATCCAGGGTAAAGGCTCTCATCCACCCCGAGGAAATCGCCCTTCTCGCGGACGCCTTGGACACGGGTTCGGTACGCAACCGGCTGCGCTCGCGCGTCGCCGGGATGCGGGTCCTGGGAGGGCTGGTGAAGGTGGAGCTTGACTGCGGCTTCCCCCTGGTCGCCCATATCACCCGCGCCTCGCGGGAGGAGATGGGCATCGAACCAGGGGCGGAGGTCACGGCGGCGATAAAGGCCACCGCGATCCACGTCATGCCGTTCACGGGACGCGGACCCTGATGGCCGACTCGCCCCGCCGGGATGCCGAATCGCGCCTTGCCGAGATGTCGCGAGTTTTTCGCACGGGCGGTCATTTCCCAAATCGCCTCCCGAGCGGCGGTTCGCCTCGCTTGCACGTAAAAAGGCATCATTGCATCTCGTGGATATCGGTGGCGCTTTTGCAGCGATTTTTTCAAGTGATGAAGTGACATGTACGAGCATGTGGAATACTGCATTCTGCGAGCTTCAATAGACCGAGCCCAGAAGTTGCTGGTAACCGCCTCTCCCACGCGGTGGTTCGCCTCGCTTGCCCCGCGCCTTCCGATGCCCGTGCGGCGTCAGGTCGAGCCGCTCCTCGCGCTGTCTCCCGCTCCGGGACCTCCGTCCAAATGAAACAGGCGCATTTCACTCCCGACGCGTGGTGTAGAATATCCCCATGATAAAGAAGGACCTTTGCTCAAGGATCGCCTTCTCGCTCTTCCTCGCCGCCGCCCTCGCCACGGTGGCGTTCACGCCGGGATGCGGCGGAGGAGGCGGGAAGCCGGCCCTCATCCTGGCGGCCACCGGCGACCTGGAGGGAAGCGGGCTGCTGGAGTCATGGGCGCGGGATTTCCAGGAGAGGAGCGGGCGCCTCGTGGAGGTGGTGACGGACACCGACGACCGGGTCTGCGACATGGCGCGCCACGGTGAGTGCGATCTCATCATCACCCACGTTCCCAGCGACGAAGAGAAGCTGGAGAGGGCCGGGTACGTTACGGACAGGCAGGAGATCATGCGGGGCAGTTTCGTGTTGGTGGGACCGCCCGGGGATCCCGCGGGAGCGGGAGGAGCGGAGAAGATAGAGGACGCCCTGAAGAAGATCGCGGAGGCGCGGCTGCCGTTTCTCCTTCGCGGGGACGGATCCGGGGCCGCCATCAAGGCCAGGAGCCTTTGGAGCCTGACGGGGATCGAGGAGACGGGAGAATGGCTTATCGAATCTCCGGAGGGGGCGGAAGGCGCCCTCCGGCGCGCCTCGATGGAGGGAGCTTACACCCTCACGGGAAAGAACCTGTACGAGAGGCTGGCGGGGGAGCTGAACCTGGAATTGATCATGGAGGGAGGCGAGGCGCTGGAGGACCCCTACCACGCCATGGTGGTGAGCACCCTGACCTATCCGGATACCGACGTCGCCGGCGCCCTGGAATTCATCTCCGGAATAACGGGGTCGTCTCCCTGAACCCGAAAGCAGTTTCCATTTATAGGTAGGTGCCGCCGTTCGGGCGGCTGTCCGGCGCCGGAGGGGAAAGGCCGGGATGACGGGGACGGGCCCTTGCTCCATATGCGGTATGCCTCATGCCTCGGCTGGAGGCGCGGGGGAAAAGGGAAGGAGAAACCGGCGCAAGCCCCGTTTTACGGGAGTTCACCGTGGCCGTGGGCGTGGATGGCCGGGCGATGGACCCTCGTGACCTATAAGAAGGATGGTTTGTTGGTGGGAGCAGATTCAAGGGCAGGGACATGACCCCAAAGGAGGGTGTTGGGGATGTTGAGCGTTGAAGAGGCGAGAAAGCGCGTGCTCGAGGCGGTGGGCGTGGTGGAAGCGGAGGAGACACCGTTGATAGATGCGCTTGGGTTAACCCTGGCGGAGGATGCCGTAGCCCGCAACAACATCCCACCCTTCGACAACTCGGCCATGGACGGATACGCGGTGAGGTCGGCGGACGTATCCTGCGCCTCGCGGGACAACCCCGTTGAGCTGGAGGTGTTGGGGGACCTGGCGGCGGGTTACGCGACGGAGGTGAGCGTGGGGCGGGGGCAGGCGCTGCGTATCATGACCGGCGCCCCTATGCCGGCGGGGGCGGACGCGGTGGTGCCGGTGGAGTTGACCCGCGCGCAAGGGGACCGCGTGTTGATCCTGGATTGCGTGTCGGAGGGAACCAACGTGCGCCGCGCCGGAGAGGACGTCAAGGACGGAGAGACGGTGCTGGCGGCGGGTATGGCCATCGGCCCCGCCGAGCTGGGAATGCTTGCCAGCCTGGGATACGCCAAACCCCGCTGCTTCCGGCGCGTGAGGGCGGGGATAATCTCCACCGGGGACGAGCTTGTGGCCGTGGACGAGGAATTGGCGCCGGGAAAGATACGCGACTCCAACAGCTACACCCTCTTCGGCATGGTGCGCGAGGCGGGAGCAGAACCGCTGCGCCTGGGGGTGGTGCGCGACGACGCCGACCTGCTTGAGAGGACCATCCTGGACAACCTGGAGCGGGTGGACCTCTTCATAACCAGCGGCGGCGTGTCGGTGGGCGATTACGATATGGTGAAGGACGTGCTCGGAAAGCTGGGCGAGATGAACTTCTGGAAGGTTGCCATGCGCCCCGGCAAGCCCCAGGCATTCGGGCATATCGGAGGAAAGCCCCTGTTCGGGCTGCCCGGAAACCCCGTTTCGGTCATGGTTTCCTTCGAGCAGTTCGTCCGCCCCGCCATACTCAGGATGATGGGACGCCGCGAAATCTTTCGCCCCCAGGTTACGGCCGTCCTGGACGCGCCCATGGGTCGCAAGGAGGGTCGCATGGAGTTCGTCCGTGTGATCGTGGAGTGGCGTGACGGGCGCTACCACGCACGCCCCACCGGTCCCCAGGGCAGCAGCATCCTGAAATCCATGGTCTTGGGGAACGCCCTGGCCGTGCTGCCCGAGGACGTGGGACGGCTGGAGCCCGGCGCGGAGGTCACCGTCCAGCTCCTCCGCTAGGGGTCGTATCTTGAATTTTTCCTCGCTTTGCTTGGCGGTGGCGCAAGCGGGGTTGCTTCTTCCGACCCGGGCCGCCGGCTAACGGTCTCGCTCTCCTCCGCTAGGGGTCGTATCTTGAATTTTTCCTCGCTTTGCTTGGCGGTGGCGCGAGCGGGGTTGCCTCTTCCGACCCGGGCCGCCGGGTAACGGTCTCGCTCGGCGCGCACGAGACCTTTCATAAAAAGATGGCCCATCCAGCGCGCCCTCCCTGCGACCGAACCGGTCGTTCCCGGGCAGGTTTTATCTCGCCATCTTCCTTTACCTCGGGGTCGTGTCGTCGCTTTAAATAACTCCAGGCTTGAATCCCGTCATTACACGCGAAAAAGAGAGGTTGATAACCACTAAAATAGATAGTAAGATAATATCCTCAAGTCAGAATTGCTAACTGTATAGGGGGAATGCTCCATGCCGGACTATGACGTGGTGGTGATAGGTGGAGGTATCGGCGGGCTGTCGGCGGCGGCGCTCTGCCAGAAGGCGGGTATGAAGACCCTGGTGCTGGAGCAATCCGACCGGATCGGCGGTTGCTGTTCGACCTTCGAGACGGAGGGATTCCACTTCGACGTGGGCGCCAGCGTGGTGGAAGTGACGCGCGCTTTCGACGAGCTCTTCAAGCGCCTGGAGATGCCGAGGGAGAAATATATCCCCCTCATACCCGTGGACCCCATCTACGACTACTGCGACAACACCCGCGGGGTGCGCTTCGCCTATCCGACCTCGGTGGAGGACACGGCGCGGGTCATCGCTGAGTTCTCCCCCGAGGACGCCAGGGCTTTCCTGAAATTCGCCGAGGACTACACGCCCAAGATCAAGGGGCTGGTGGACAACTTCTTCTACGCTCCCTCCCTCGGGTTCATGGACACCATAAGGCTGATCGCCAAGTACCCCCAGATGATCTCCGTGCTCCCCATGTTCGTCACCACCCACCAGAAGATAGTCGCCAGGTATTTCAAGAATGCCGACGTGCTGGCTTCCATGGCCTTCCAGTCATTTTACGCCGGGCTTCCCCCGGACATGTGCGCCGGCCTCTATGCCATCGTGGGCCTGCTCGAGCACGAGGGCATCTACTATCCCGAGGGAGGCATGATACGCATCCCCGCCGGCATCCAGCAGGCCTTCGAGGACCTGGGCGGGGAAACGCGCTTCAACGCCAGGGCGGTGCGGGTGATGGTGGAGGGACGCAGGGCCGTGGGCGTGGAGCTCTGGGACGGCACCGAGATCACCGCCCGCAACGTGGTGGGGGCGATCAACGCCAAGAAGCTCTACGAGGACATGGTGGGCAGGGAGCATATCCCCTGGCACGTGTGGAGGGGGGTGCGGTCCCTGGTCCTCTCCATGCCCTGCCCCATGATCTACCTGGGAATAGATTACGAGCCGCCCTTGAACGCCCACCACACCCTGACCCTCACCGACCCCAGGGTGATGAACGACTACTGGAGCGACTACTACCTCAAGGGCAAGCTGTACGTGAAGGACGGGCGCGTGGAGGTGATGGGCCTCATCTCCTGGGCTTCCAAGATCGACCCCTCGCTGGCGCCGCCGGGAAAGCACGTGCTCACCCACATGGGGCTCGCCCCATACAACCTGGCGGGGAACGACTGGGACCGTTACAAGGAAAGGTACATAGACGAGGCCATCGCCACCATCGAGCGTTACATCATACCAGATCTTTCCAAGCACGTGGTTTACCGGGATATGGCCACGCCCAAGGACCTCGAGCGCATGTTGCTCCATCCGGGCGGAGCCGTTTACGGCATACAGACCGACCTCAGCCACATGGCCGTGTTCCGCCCCGCCAACCGCTCCAAGTGCATCGGGAACCTGTACCTGGCGGGCGCCTCGACCCATCCCGGCGGCGGGGTCCCCGCGGTGGTGGCGGGCGGGATCATCACCGGTAGCCTGATCGTAAAGGACAACGCGTGATCGCGGGATAGACGGTAGGCCAGGCGATGGGCACGCGGGGAGAGGCGAGGCGAGGATGAGGGGAAAGACTAAAGCGACGATCGCGCTGGGCATCGCGGGCAGGAATGAGCCTGGTAGGCATCGACCGGCACCCGCGACGCCCGGGTGCCCGAAAGAACAGCCCCTATGCGTTATCCGCATCCCGGATAGGGCATGCAGGGAAACAGGAAAGGCGAGGCGAGGATGAGGGGAAAGACGAAAGCGATGATCGCGCTGGGCGTCGCGGGCGCGACCGCGGCGTGGCTGGCGATGGCGACGGAGCCTTCGGACTGGCGTTACGCCAAGCTCCTGCTCACGCAGCTGCCCAAGATGCCCTTCCGCTATTTCGTTTGACGATCGCGCTCGAAATCGGATCCTGGAACCGGGGGGAACCGTAAGGGGATCCAGGCAGGGGGGACGGCGATGTCGCACGCGATGGACGCCTTTTTCAACCCGTCGGCCGTGGCCGTGGCCGGCGCTTCCAGCTCTTCCGTGAAGCTCGGCAATGTCACCCTGGCCAACCTGTTGCGTTTCGGCTACCGCGGCCGCGTGTATGCCATCCACCCCCGGGCCGGGGAGATAATGGGCGTCCCCGCCTTTCCTTCCCTTAGGGAGATCGGCGAGCCGGTCGACGTGGCGGTGGGGGTGCTGCCCAGGGAACAGATGATCGATTTCGTCGAGGACTGCGCCGCGGCGCGGGTCGGCAGCGTAATCGTGTGCGCGGCGGGGTATTCCGACGCCGGGGCCGAGGGGGCGGAGATGCAGGAGCGCCTGGCGCGCGCGGTGCGCCAGCGCGGCATGCGCATGATGGGCCCCAACAGCGTGGGCACCATCTCCACCGGCTCGGGCTTCGTCACCTCCCTCATGACCCTGGACCCCATGGAGGTGGGAGACATCTCCATCGTCGCCCAGACCGGCCTCTTCGCCGGTGGTTTCGCGCGCTGGATAGCTTCCACCCAGCGTTTCGGCGTCTCCAAGGTGGCCTGCCTGGGCAACAAGGCGGACGTGGACGAGGTGGACATGCTCTCCTACCTGGAGGGGGACCCCTCCACCGGGGTGATCTGCGTGTATTCCGAGGGGATCCACAGGGGGAGGGAATTCCTGGAACTGGCGCAGAGGGTGACGGAGACCAAGCCCGTGCTCATGCTCAAGGGGGGCAGCAGCGAGCTGGGGGGCAGGATGGCCGCCAGCCACACCGGCTCCATGGCCGGGGAGGACGCGGTGTTGCGCGGAGCCCTCGCCCAGGCGGGGGTGATCCAGGTGCGGGGGATCGACGGCCTTTTCGACGCCGCCAAGGCCATTTCCTATTGTCCCGTGCCAGCCGGGCCCAACCTGGGAGTTGTTTCCATCACGGGGGCGGGCACGGTGCTGGTCGCCGACGCCTGCCAGCGCAGGGGCCTGAACCTGCCGTCCCCCTCACCGGAGACCGCGCGCCGGGCGGGGAAAGGGCTTCCGGGGTGGGCGCGCCTGGTCAACCCCATGGACATCTGGTCGGCGACCCTGCAGGGCACGGTGGAGGACGCCTACCGCGTCATCCTGGGCGCCTTCGCCGGAGAGAAGGAAATGCACATGCTCATGGCCGTCTTCACCCTGGTGCCGGAGTCGGAATTCGACGCCGCGGCCGTGCTCTCAGCCATCAGGGAGGAGCACCCGGAAAAACCGCTCCTCGCCTGTTTCCTGGGAGCCTCGGAGGTGGACCGCAGGCGGTGGTTCTCGGCCCTGGAGGAGATCCGCATCCCGGTTTACGACTCCGTGGAGCGGTGCGTGGACGCCGCGTGGGCGCTGGCGCGTTACGCCGCGCGGCGAAAGAATCGCGGCGGTTGAGAAAGGGCCGTGGGGTTTATGCAGGAGCGCGGTCCCGCGAGGGAACGGGACGAGGGGGAAAAGAGCGGAGCGGCATGCGCCGTTCCCCGTGAGGCTTAGGTACCGCGGCAGGACGGCAGGCAACAAGCGAAGATGGGATAAGACGCGCGGCGATGCGCGTCACGGCATGTCGGCAAGGGTCATCGCTGAAGGTTGCGTTTCGGGGCAGGCGGGTTGTTACCTACCCGCGCGATAAGGGAGGTGGAAGGATGAGCGTAAGGACCAACGAAAGGCTCAAGGAGGCCGCGGGGCCGGGGGTGATCAGGGAAGGAGCCGATGCCCTCAAAGGGTACTTCAAGCATCCGCCGCCGCGGCTCGGCCTGGCCCTCGCCTTGCCGCGCGACAGCCTGGAGCTCGCGGACATCGCCTCCTGCGCCTACGATAACGACATCCCCATCTACACCTACCGACGTGGCCATGTTGACCAGGCGGTGGCGGAGTCCGGGGGCGTGCTCATCGATCTCAGGGGTATCGACCGTATCGTGCGCATCGACGAGGCCAACCTGCTTGCCTTCGTGGAGTACGGCGTCACCTTCGAGGGCCTCAAGCGCGAGCTCGACCCCCTCGGCTTGAGGATCCTCATGCCCGCGGCGGCGACCTCGTCCTCCATCGTGCGCTCCTACATCGACCGCGACGTTATCCTGGCCAACGGGGCGACCCGTCCCTACCAGTTCACCACCTTTCACGCCATCCTGGCCGACGGGCGGCTGTGGATGAGCGGCACCGACCAGTACACCCCCGACGGCCACTCCGAGTTCCGAGAGGACCTCGGGCCCATGTATTCCAATCTCTTCCATGCCAGTGAGGATATCTTCGGCATGCCCTACGCCATGAAGGCATGGATCTACAAGCGCTGGGAGGAGCGCAGGGTGACCGCCTACGCCTTCGAGGACGCGGAGTCCGCGGTGAAGGCGGCACGGCTGGCCTCCCGCCACGACCAGGTCTTCGAGTGCGTGGCGGCGGACCGGCTCTACCTCTCGGTGCTCCTGTCGAAAAGCGCGGAGGAGGCCGATTCCCTGGCGGGAGAGCTGCCGCCCTGGAGCGTGGTGTTCGGCTTCGATAACCATCCCTCCCTGGTGGAGGTGTGGGACCGCCAGACCCGGGAGATGGCCCTTTCCTGCGGAGGAAGGCAGGGGGACAGCGAGCTC
>JABLXL010000062.1 GCA_013178005.1 Actinomycetota bacterium | reverse complement strand
AAATCCCCGCCCGAGGAGAGGGCCTTTCGGAGCACGCGTCGCGCCGTCGCCTCCTCTATCATCTACTTTTCACCTCCGTCACCGGTTGGAACAACGAGCCTCAGGCTGTATCCGTGCCTCCTCTCCACGAAGAGCTCGGCGAAATCCCCGCCCGAGGAGAGGGCCTTTCGGAGCACGCGCCGCGCCGTCGCCTCCTCTATCATCTACTTTTCACCTCCGTCACCGGTCAAGCCGGACACGCCGTCAACGCCATCCACGGAAACGGCTCCGAAGCCTCATCCCCCCGCCGCCTGAGTCACCGGCAGCTCGAAGGTGAAGGCGGCCCCCCCTTCCGGCCTGTTCTCCGCCCATATCCTGCCTCCATGGGCCTCGACAAGCTGCCGGCAGATGAAGAGCCCCAGTCCCACTCCCGTATAGGGCCTGCTCGGTCCGGCATCCGCCTGGAAAAAACGGTCGAAGATGCGCTCCAGGTGCGCGGGATCGATGCCCTCGCCCTCGTCCTCCACCCTCACGCGGACCTTGTCCTCGAGCACCGTGCCCACCACCCCGATGCGTCCCTTTCCCCCCGTGAACTTCACCGCGTTGGAGAGAAGGTTGGTCAGCACCTGCTGCATCCTTTTCGCGTCCGCCCTCAGAGTCGGAAAGCCAGGCTCGAACCGCACTTCCGCGGGCTGTCCGCTGACCGTGACGACGTTCTCGTCCACAGCCTTGCGCGCCAGAGCCTCCAGGTCCACCTCCTCGAGCTGCAGGGTGAACCTTCCCGTCTCCAGCAAGGAGATGTCCAGCAGGTCCTCCACCAGGGAGGCGAGGAAACGTGTGCGATCGATGATCACCCTCAGGCACTGCATCTCCTCCTCGTAGGTCAGGCTGTCGTAGTAGCGGTATATGGTCTGGGCATATCCTCCGATTAGGGCAAGCGGCTGCTTGAGCTCGTGGGTGACGCTGGAGATGAAGTTGGACTTCATCTCGTCGAGGCCCCGCAACTCCAGGTTGGCCTTCTCGAGCTCCGCCACGTGCGCCTGCACTTCCAGGTAGAGAAGGGCGTTCTCAAGGGCTATCCCCGCCTCGTCCGCCATGGCCCGGACCGTTTCCCGAGCCTCCCGTGGAAGTTCGCGGCGTCCCTTGCTCACCAGACACATCAAGCCCAGGACGCGCGTGGGCGAGCATAGCGGCACCACGGCCATGGAGCTCCCGGGCGCCAGGCGGGACAGCTCGGCGTCCCCGGATTCCTCCGCCGCGCCCCAGAAAACGGCCTCCCGGCGCACGGCTATCTTTCCCAGCAGGCCATCCCCGGGCGTGACGCTGCCCGGCAACAGACCCACCCTCCCCGGGGAACAACGCCGGTAGAGCATCTTCCAGCTTTCTTCCCCCGCCAGGTAACACCAACCTTCCTCGTAGGCGGTGAAGTCCAGCATGGCCTGCATGGTCTTCTGCAGGATCTCGTCGGGGTTGGAAGTGCGCCTCAGGGAGCTGATCACCTCGTTGAGGGCGCGAAGCTCCCCCGTGCTCTCGCGCACCTTCTCCTCCATCAGTTCGTGGGAGCTGCGTACCGCCTCGGCCATGCGGTTGAAGCTCCTGGCCAGGGCGCGGAACTCCTCCGCGCCCTCGGGCTCGATGCGCTGCTCCAGGTCGCCCAGCCCCAGCCTTTCGGCTCCGCGCTTCAGCTTCACCAGTGGCTTCGTGAGCCGACGCGAGAGAAAGAGTGAGGCCGCGAAGGCGATGATCGCCATCCCGATCACGATGAGGGCCACGCTTACGCGAAGGGCCTTAAGGCGCGAGAAGGCCTGGGCGGCGTCCTCCTCGACCACGAGGCCCCACCCCAGGCCTTCTATCCACGCATAGCTTCCCACCACCCTTCGCCCGTCGTAGTTGAGGTATTCTGACACCCCGCTCTCCCCCGCCGCCACCCTGCGGATCCCCTCCGTGTCCACCGCCTCGCCGAGGATCTCAAGTCCCCGACCCTCGTCCGCGAGGGGAGGAAGGGTGACGAACTGCCTGCTCGAGTTCACGAAGTAGGCCTCCCCCGATACCCCGACGCGCAGGGAACCCATGATGCCGCTCAACCCCTCGGGGGTGATGTCGCCGGCCAGTATCCCGGCCACTTTGCCCTCCAGGACGACGGGCGCCGCCACCGTCATCACCCTTTCCTGCTCCGGCGGGTCTCCCACCATGCGGAAGGGGATCACCGCCGTCTCTCCCGCCTCCAGCCCCTGAAGCTCCTCGACCCGGCCCACCTTGTAGCCGGGATCGGAGCTTGCGATGAGATAACCGTTGGGCAGGAATACGTTGAGGCGCCTGATGCCGGGGATCTTTATGCCCGCCTCAGTGAGGTCCTGCTCCATCCCCTGGAATGAGGGGTTGGAGCGGTAGATTATCTCGGCCGCTCCCGCGATCATGACCATCTGCCGTTCCAGGGTGGGAACCCAAACCTCCTCCGCGATCAGCTCTATGTCGTGGGATATGTTGGCGAGGTTTTCGTACACCTGTTTCTTGAGAGAGCTTTGCGCAATGCGGTAAGAGGCGGCGCCGACCAGTACCCCCGCCGCCGTCCCGGCCAGAAGGATGACCAGGAACACGCGGCCGCGTATGCCGGCGAAAAAATCACGTAGCGCCCTCATCCCGTCGCTCCCCGGCTTCATGATATCAACTGGTAAACCAATTATAAGCGCTTTGAAGCCGGCGCAGAGCCTCCCGGGCCGCAGGGGACGATGGCTCCCGCGTCCGGGACGGATCCGGGAAGCGCGGCGGTTTGGCGGCGGGCTTTGATCCTGCTTGGAATTCCCTTCCAAGCTGTTGGAGGAGGCGCCTTACCGGCGCCGGTTTCGCGGCTACCCGCTGCGATGCCGTATCCTTCCGGAAGATCCTTCCCGGCGTTGAAAAAGATTGGAGAGCCACTCACCCATCCTGGCAAAACAATCCTGACCATGAGGGAGAAAGGATTGGTCTCCCAAATTGTCCGATCTGGGCGATACGGCACTACCCTGGCCTCGAAAGCGAAAAGGACAGAAGAGATGCAAAAGGATGGCCGGGGCTGTTCTTAAACTCGCCGACTAAAGGTCCTCATACCCTCCGGGTTTTCCTATAATGAATCCGGATCGTTTCCCTCGGGCTTGTTTCCGGGAGGTGGCCGGTGGCCGGGCTCAGGGTAGGGACATCGGGATGGCATTATCCCCACTGGAAGGGGGTCTTCTACCCGGAGGGGACGCGCAGCCATGAATGGCTTTCCTTCTACGCTTCGCGTTTCGACACCGTGGAGATAAACAACTCCTTTTACCGCCTTCCCGGTCAGGAGACCTTCGCCGCCTGGGCGCGGGAAGTGCCGCCCGGTTTCGTCTTCGCCGTCAAGGCCAGCCGCTTCATCACCCACCTCAAGAAACTGCGGGAGACGGGGGAGGCCGTTGCGACCTTCCTGGAGCACGCCGGCCACCTGGACGGCAAGCTAGGCCCCATCCTCTTCCAGCTCCCTCCTCGTTGGAAGGCAAACCAGATCCGCCTCGAGGAGTTCATCGCATCCCTGCCCGAGGGACGGCGCTACGCCTTCGAGTTCCGCGACCAGAGCTGGTTCTGCGATGGGGTGTACCGCATCCTGGAGGCGCACGGCTGCGCCCTTTGTATCGCCAGTTCCCCATCATTTCCCAGCGCGAAAAGGGTAACCGCCGGCTTCTCCTTCCTGCGCTTCCATGGCGGCGAGGTCCTCTACGGCTCGAAGTACTCGCGGGGTGAGCTGAGGAAATGGGCCGCCTTCGCTCGTTCCCTTCTCGAGCGAGACATAGACGTTTACGCATATTTCAACAACGACGCCTTCGGATACGCCGTGGAGGACGCCGCCCTTTTCCGCGAGCTGGCTGCCGGCAAAGCGCCCTTGCCCTGAGCGCCGGCGCGCCGCTAAACGCGCGAAATAAGATTCCCGCTCATGCCATGGCGACGGCCTCTGCGCCACGGCGGTCGCCTGCTCGCCTTCGCTTAGGCATGGGGCAAGGGCCGTCCCCATGTGCGTGGATGACGCCGCCCTTTTCCGCGAGCTGGCTGCCGGCAAAAGCTCCTCGCCCTGATCGACGGCGCGCCGCAAGACGCGTGGCTTTGGCTGCCGCGCATGCAGGGGGGCGATGGCCTTTAAGCGCCGGTTGTTGTCCTTACCCCCTTGCCCGGGCATGAAGCAGGGGCCGTCCTTATATGCCTGGCGAGGGTCGCCACCTAGGCTTTCTTGGCGAGCTTCCGGCCCAGTTCCTCCAGGCGGAGGATATCCTTCTCCCGGATATCAGGCCCCTTCCAGAGGCTGAGGGGAGCCCCCGCCTTCACCGCCACGCCGCGCACCACTTTCGCCTTCCTCTTCCGCAGAAGACGGGAGAGCCGGCGCACCGTCGCCTTGCCCCGGAAGCCCGCGTAGGGGGAGAAAGAGGTGGCGGCCTTCCCTTTCAGCGCCTTCCTGTCCAGTCCCTTGAGAAACCTTTTCACCACTCGCGCCGGCTTTGCCCCCCTCGTAGGGCTTCCCACCGCTATTATGGAATATTCTGCTAGCTCTTCGGGCTTCGCCTCGCTTATGCGCTTGACGGTGGCCTTCACCCTGCGCGACTCCAGTCCGCGGGCGACGGCATCCGCTGCGTCAGCCGTATGCCCGGTCTTGGTGTGGTAGAGCACGAGGGCCTTTTTCCTCTTACCCAGCATGGCGACCTCCTTCCCTTGCTGCGGCGCCCTTCCTTCCTTAATGCGAGGGTCATCGCACCCGACTTCACCACGCTATCATACCCATCTCTTGCGGACCGCAAACCAACCTATCATTCCGGCAGATGCGCACGGGGCCACGGCGACGGGGTCGCCTCGGTCTGGGGAAGGGACGGTTCCGGCTTACACAAATGACGGATGGGTTTCGTCGCGGCGCCTTGGGGGGCGGGGGCATCTTCCGGCAGATGCGCACGGGGGCGACACGGGGACAAGGCCTTCGGCAGGACGTCTCGACAGCCGCGTTCTGACAACAAACGCAAAGGGGAGGCAACCTCGACACGAAGCCCCGGACTGGCTCTCGGCCGGGAAAAGGGTGGCTGCGACATGCTGTAGGCCGGCGTGAACAAGGCGCCAGTGCCTTTCCCGGCGCTGGCGCCCCTATGCCGGCACTACCCCTCGCCCATCACCGCTTCCTCTAAGGGGAGGGAGAAGGCGATGACCGTGCCGTAACCACGCTCATCCTCGATCCATACCTCCCCCGAATGCGCCTCCACGAAGGTGCGCACTATATAGAGGCCCAGGCCCAGGCCGCGCTCCATCCCCTTCGCCTTGCTCTGGGTGAACTTCTCGAAGAGTCGGTCGCGTTTATCCGGCGGCACTCCAGGCCCCAAGTCCTTCACCTTCACCACCGCCTTGCCGCCACGCACCTCGCTCGTCACCGTCACCGGCATCCCGTCGGGGCTGAAGCGGAAGGCGTTGTCGAGGAGGTTTATCACCACCTGTTTTATCTTGTCCCAATCCGCCTCCATCTCCAGGCTGCGCATGGATGCCTGCAGCTCCACGGGGTGGGCGCCGGGCGTTATGGCCATCTCCCTGATGACCTCCCCCAACGCCGCCACAAGGTCTCCCCTCTGCCGGTTGAGGAAAAGGCGCTCCGAGTCGATACGGCTCATGCCCAGGACGTTCTCCACCATGCGGTTAAGGCGGTTGCACTCCCGCAGCACGTGGTCAATACATTCCAGCTTGCGTTCTTCGGACATCTTCTCCCAGTGGTCCTTGAGAGCGGCGGCGTAGCTGTAGATGACCGTGAGGGGAGAGCGCAGCTCATGTCCCACCACCCCCACCAGCTCCGTTTTCAGGGTGTCCAGCTCGCGCAGCCTGCGGTTGGCCTCCTCGAGCAGCAGGTTCCTCTCCTGCAGCTCCCTCTCCATTTTCCTGGCCCCGGTGACGTCCCGGGCGATCACCAGCGCCACGCCCTCCTCGCCCCTGAGCCGCGTGGCGGTGACCTGGAGGATGAGCGGCTTGCCGTCAGGCCGGTTGAGCGAAACCTCAAGGTAGCGGATCTTCTCCCCCGCCATTCCCCTCACCACCGCGTCGGCCACCTTCGCCTGGTCCTCGGGAGTGAGGAAGCGAAGGTAGCCCTTGCCGAGAAGCTCCCCCACCCTGAAGCCCTCTATCTCCTCCCTCTCAGTGGAAACGGCCAGGATGTTGCCCCCGCGGTCGATGGTGAGAAGGATATCGAAGCTGCTCTCGGTAAGGCGGCGGAACGCGGCCTCGGCATCCTCCAGCTTCTTCTCCCTCAAGCCCAGCTCCTCCAGGGCTTTCAGGTGCTCCTTCCGCTCGCGCAGGAATCCGGCGAAAACGATATCGTATCCGAAGAACAGCTCGAAGGCCAGCATCCCGTAGGTCTGGCTACTGAACTCCGGCCTGCCGAGAGCGATCATGAGCAATTGCAGCCAGGCTCCCAGGGCGATGGAAAATGCTCCCAGAAGGGCCCAGGCTTGCTCTCTCCTCCTCTCCCTGAGGTAGAAGCGCAGCACCATCCCTAGGCCGAGGGCGATGATCACGGTGAAGAACACGGCGTAGAGCACCTGCCATGCCTGGGAGCGGGTGAGCCAGCCGGCGAATCCCGACAGAACGAAAAGCCCCATGGGCGGGTAGGCCACGGCCCACAGCAGTCGCGGCTCATCCCCGCCATGGAAGAGATAAGCGACGATGAAATGAAAGGATAGGGCGATGGAGATGGCGCCCATGCTCCACCCCATGGCGTCCACCCAGAAAGCGGTGGAGATGGCGGGATCGGCGAACTCGAAGGCCTTCCACGTCGCCAGGCTGAGGCACAGCAGCCCGAAGAGCCTGGCCCTGCGATCACGCCACCCGCCGGCGAGGGCCATGAGGCCGAGCAGTGATGAGCCCACGACGGCCACTATCTCCACCAGGCTGCCGGCATCGAGCCTGATATCCACAGGCGCC
This sequence comes from Actinomycetota bacterium, assembly GCA_013178005.1. Lineage (GTDB taxonomy): Bacteria > Actinomycetota > Geothermincolia > Geothermincolales > RBG-13-55-18 > Solincola_B. Next base: position 7,314 of record JABLXL010000062.1, on the reverse strand, counting down.
CCCTTCACGGCCGACCCGCTTTCGCGCCCGATCCTTCTCGGCGGGCGCGGCTCCTCGAAGCGTCCCGTTGCCCGGTTCACCTCCGGGTGCCGCGGGGTTCGCCCTTCGGACCGTCCACAGACGCCCCACCGGATCCCACGCCGGCTAACGGATCCGCCCGCCAGCGCCCGGGCTCCCCCCTGACGGAAGGCATATGCCCCGCGCAGCGCAGGCCGCCGAAGCGTTTTCGGCGTAAGTCCACTTTCCCGGAGTCCCCGCCATCAATACTAGCGTAAAAAGCGCCGCCGGTTAACCCGAGCCCGAGCCTGACTTGGTAAGCATATGTCGGCGGCCGAAAACGGTGCGCAGCGGTTCCTGGGCGAAAGATGTCTCCGCAGGCCTGGCGGGCCACACCAAGATGGCGTCTAAGGGTCGTCACGGCAACGGGGTGCCCGTGTTTTCCCGGCGACCGTCTCCGCCTGCCCGCGGGATCTCCCCGGAGCCTCCCCTTACCCGAAGTCCTTGATGATGAAGTCTCCGGCCACCATGCCCGATCCTATGGTGGGGGCCACGCCTCCTCCCAGGTGGGTGGACGCCCCGGTCAGGTAAAGCCCCCTCAGCACCCGCGAGCGCGCGCTGGGCCGGAAGGCCGCGGTGCAGGTGATGTCGCTTTGCAGCCCGTAGACCGCGCCGCGGGGATGGAGGAGCAGGCGCTCGAAGTCCTTGGGGGTGTTCACCTTGGCCACCTGGATATGATCGCGCAGCTTGAGGTTGAAGTTCTTTTCCAGCAGGCCGAGCATGGTATCCAGGTACTTCTCCCTGTCGCGGTCCCAGTCCCCGTCAGCGAGGTCGTAGGGCGCGAAGGAGACCAGGTTGAGGCAGTGGTGTCCCTCGGGCGCCAGGGAAGGGTCGGCATGCGTGGGCCAGGAGATGAGCATGAACCCCCCGTCGGGAACGCGGTTGTTGGCGTAATCCTCGAACCAGATGCGGTTCATCTCGTCCAGGGTGGCGTAGCAGAAGGAATGGTGGGCGTCGAGGTCAGGCTTCGCGTCCAGCCCCAGCATGATCATGGGAGCGGGTATGGATACCTCGTAGCTCTTGATGGCCCGCTTCGCCCACGCCGGCAGTTTCTCCTCCCCCACCAGCTCCAGGTAAAGGGTCTTGGCGTTGATGTTGCTGACCACCACGTTGGACCTGATCTGGGTGCCGTCCGCCAGCTCCACGCCGCACGCCCGCTTCCCGTCGGTCAGTACCCGGTCGACGCGCGAGTTGAAGCGTATCTCCCCCCCGAACCGGGTGAAGGCGTCGGCGATTCCCTGGGGGATGCCGATCATGCCCCCGCGGGGGTAGAAAATGCCCTCGTGCTCGGAGTAGGCGAGAAAGGCCACGTAACCGGGGCAGAGGGCGGGAGGCAGCCCTACGAAATAAGACTGCAGGCTCATGGAGGCCCGCACGGTGTCGTTCTTGAAGAACTTGGTGAGCACGCTCTCGAAATTGAGCACCATGTACTTCAGGTACTTGGCCAGCTTGGGGTTGGCCGCGGCGACCCGGATCATGTCCTTCATGGTGCCCATGGACTCGGACATCACCTTGCCGAACGCGAAGTTGATGGCCTCCGACCCCACCTCGGAGAAGCGGTCCCAGGCCAGGGCGTCCTCGGGGGAGAACCCGGCGATCACTTCGCGCGTGCCCTCGACGCTCACCGGGTAGGAGAAGCGCCTCCCGTCGGCGGTGAAGAAGCCGTAGATGGGGTCGATGGGTATGAAGTCTATGAAGTCCTCGGTCTTCTTTCCCAGTTTATGGAACAGGTCGTCGATAACCCACTTGAGCTCCACGATGCTGGCCCCGATGTCGAAGCGGTAGCCCTGGTGGTCGAAAGACGAGCAGCAACCGCCCACCTGCCCCGTGTTCTCCAGCACCAGGACCTTGAAGCCGTTGCGCGCCAACACCGAGGCGCAGGACAGCCCTCCCAGGCCCGCGCCGATGACCACGGCATCGTAATCCATTTTCACACTCCTTTCATACCGTCCCTCTCCGAGCCACAGGCCTTGCCTGCGCCCGGCTCAGATGAAATAGCGGTAGGGCAGGTACGGCACCTGCTTGCCGATATGCGCGATATATCGCCTGGTGCTCTCGTCCGCCGCGAAGTATGCGGCCACCGCCCCCAGCAGGCCGGCCAGCAACAGCGCTTTCTTCAGGTTTTTCATCTCCGCTTCCTCCTATCCTCTATCCTTGAGAACGTAGCCGGACGTGATTATCCCCGACGCGATGGTGGTGGGCACCCCTCCCCCCAGGTGGGTGGAGCTGCCGGTGAGGTAAAGCCCGTCTATCACCCGCGATCGCGCGTGGGGACGGAAAAGGGCCAGGGAGGTCATGTCCGAGAAAAGCCCGTAGATGGATCCCTGTGGTGATAGCAGCCGCCGCTCGAAATCAAGCGGCGTGGATATCTCCATGTAGGTTATGTGGTCGCGTATCCCGGGCAGCACCACCTTCTCCAGGCTCTTTATGGCCTCTTCACGGTACCAGCCTTTGAGGCGGTCCCAGTTATCCCCCAGGGGAGCGTAGGGGGCGGGCGCGTTGCAGAGGAAGTTCAATATGTGGTGTCCCTCCGGGGCCAGGGAGGGGTCCGCCTCCGTGGGCCAGCAGATAAGGCTCATGGCGGTGCTGGGGATGAGGTCCTTGGTATAGTAGTCGTTCCATACCTTGTTCATGGACTCTATGGAGCCGGTGACCACGGTATGGTGGGCCTCCAGGTCCGGTTTGGTGTCCAAGCCCACGTAGATCATGGGGCAGGGCATGGAGTGGCGGTAGCTGGAGATGGCTTTCACCGCCCAGCGGGGCAGGTTCTCCGGCCCCACCATCTTCAGGTAGGCCACCTTGGCGTTGACGTTGGACACGACGAGGTCGGAGGTTATCTCGCTGCCGTCCTCGAGCAGGACCCCGCGCGCCCTGCGCCCCTCCAGGAGTATCTTTTCCACCTTGCAGCCAGTGCGCACCTCAAGCCCGTGTTCGGAGCCGGCGCGCGCGATCCCCTCGGGGATGGAGATCATGCCTCCCCTTGGATAGTAGATGCCCAGGTGCTCGGTCAGGGCGATGAAGCCGAAGATGCCGGATCCTATCTCCGGCGGCGCCCCCGCGAAGTAGGACTGGAAGGCCACCGAGGACTGTATCACAGGGTTGCGGTAATACTTGCGCGTCACCGCCTGGTGGGTGCGCATGAGCAGGGGAAGGAAGCGCATGGCCTCCGGGTTTTTAATCACCATGCGCATGGCCTCGGGGATAGTCTTCATGGGCGAGAGCATCATGGCGTCCATCATGCGGTCGATCATCTCGAAGCCCAGACTGGAAAACCGCTTCCAGCCCTCCACGTCCTCGGGGGCGATGGACTCGATCACCCGGGTGGTCTCGTCTATATCGGTGGGATAGGAGAACCGCCTTCCGTCCTCGGTGATGAAAGAGTAGATGGGGTCGCAGGGCAAGAGCTCGATATAATCCTCCCTGCGTTTGCCCATGAGCTCGAAGAACCTCTCCATGGGGTGCAGTATCTCCACGATGGATGCCCCCACGTCGAACTTGTAACCCTGGCTTTCGTAAGTGGAGCAACAGCCCCCGATGATGTCCGACTGCTCCAGGACAAGGGTCTTGAAGCCGTTTTTAGAGAGCAGGGAAGCGGTGGTCAGGCCCCCCAGCCCCGCCCCGATCACGATGGCGTCGTAGTCCGGCATGGCGACCTCCTTGATATGGTTAGCATTAATGACTTTATAGTACTATTATACTATCTGTATTTAGAATTGTACAGCGCCCCCTTATCCTTGTATGAATTACCTATAAATAGCGCCGGCGCGCCGATCATCCACCTTATCCCCGCAGCCCACGTTTGAACGAGGAAGAAGCGCGACGCCTTCGGGCGCCACGCTACACCATCCATCGCCGCATCCGGCTTCGTCATGGGACACGGCGCGGCCGCACAGGGGTGTCCTCCACGCTCCCGCCCCTCCCGCGCTCGTCGTTCCCGGACTGCGTGGACGCCCTTGCTTCCGGCCACGATCATGCGGGGTCAGATATGGTATTAAGGCACGCTGACGCAGGGGTGATAAGCCTCCTTTTATCAAAGCGCCCTTGCTCCAGCAGCTCGCGGTAGAGGCCTGTCCATGTCAGCGCAGAGGCGATGAGCCTCCTTTTCTCAATTCCTTGATCGAATCCTTGAGGAGATCCGCCAGGTCTCCGTACCTCTCCCGGGCGCGGGCGAAATCCCAGACCGAGATGTCCAGGTGCCGCTCCCCGCCCGAAGGGTCCCGGTAGCTCACCCGGTAGAACCAGTCCACACCGGGAAGGTCGCCTGACGGATGGTGCTCAAGATGGGTTTTTATATCGCTTAACCTCTCCAGTTCGATGACGTGCTCCTCCTTCCCGTTGCGGTAGACAAACGCGCACGGGGTGAGCGCCACATAATCACCCCTTTCCCCCTTTCGGAGCTTGACCTGCTGGAAAAAGAAAGGCCACGAACAACTCATGCAGGCTCCGATCGCGGCGACTACCAGGGCGGACGCAGCCGCCACGACGTCGCCCCGCGAGAAGAACACCGCCGCTCCAGCCGACCCGGCCACGAGGGCCAGCGTCCCCGCTACCGCCAGCGCGCCCACCAGGACGATCACGAGGATCGTCGGACGATCGGCAGGGATGAAAAGCACGTACCCCTTTTCCATATCCGAAATCATTCTACTCGCCCATGTCAGGTTTATATATAGCTGCCCGATGAATGCGACGATTGTGATTGAGATGCCGCGGCTCAACAGGAGAGGTTCATTGGGATCTCATTGCGTCGTAATCGCAGCCATCGACATTAACCTGGCCGCGGGCGGAGGGGTCCTTCGGCCCTTGAGGGAGGAACGGCCGCGAGCGACAAGAAATGTAGATATGGGAGTGTCCTCGGCGTTGGAAAAAGTGTAGGCGGCGCGCCGTCGGCCCATCCCCCGCGGCGCGCGACGGAGAAGGACGGAAGGAGGGATCGTGATGCGCAGGAGACCACCGGGGTACATGCTCCTCGTCGCCGTGGCGCTGCTCGTGCTGGGGGCGATTCTCTCCGGATGCGGCGAGGCGCGACCCGGGCAAGGAGCGACGCAAGAAGGCGGCGGCGAGGAGGCTCGACCCGATGGCGGCGAAAAGACCTTTTTCTCGCAGGTCCTCGAAGAGATGAGTGCGGCATCCTACCGGGTGAAAGGGGAGCTTAATTTTACCCTGCTGAACTACGCGGCTTCGGCTGGAGGGCTTGCGCCCATCGGATGGGCCGGCATCCCATATGAAGCGGAGCACCAAGCGGAGAAGGGAGCGCAGAGATCGCGCATGGTCATGAAGATGACCGAGGCCACGGTGGATGAGGTGCCCCCCGCGCTGCTTCCCGAGGGGGAAGCGCAGGAGACCTTCCTGGCTGCGGGCAAGCTCCACTATCAGGATCCCACGGGCTGGCACAGCGTTCCTTTCGACCCATCGGAGGCATTGCTGAGCATGAACATGATGGGGCTTTTGCCCGATGACGTCCTCAACTGGATCGCGTACGCCGAGAGCGCGGAGCCCGCCGAGGAAACCGACGACATCGCGGCCTTCCAGATCAAGTTGGGAGACAAATATTACCAGGCCATGAAGGACCTGGCGCAGAAGCTGTATACCGGCGACCAGTGGACGGCTAAGCAGGCGGAGCTGGACGACCTGAAGGAGATCCTTTCCTCGGTCAACGTTTACGTGGTCATCAACAAGCAGAGTAAGCTAATCGAGGAAGTGCAGTTCGCCTATGCGGGCAGGGTCACCCATCTCACGGGGCCGCTGCCGGAGGACAGCCCCTTCGCCGACATGAGCTTCGATCTCAGCGGCACGCTGTTCTTCGCCGACTACGGCGCGCCCGTGGTCATCCAGTTGCCTTGATCGTTCAGGCATGGGGGACGGCCCTTGCCTCACGCCTGGAACATGAGGGATATCGTCGGTCGTTTATCGCTCCGGTTTGTTCTCGCCCGCATCGGCCATATTGGCGAACGAGCGGCTTCGGGAGGAATTGCCGCTAGGCGTAAAGCCCGTGTTGCAGGAAGTCCATGAGGTTGACGAAGAAGGAGAGGACGTCGAAGTCCTCCTCGACCACGTAGAGGTTCGCCACCACCTCGGCGATGCCGATGAGGGCATAGGCCACGGTCATGGGATTCACGGGCCGGAACACTCCCTCGGAGACGCCCTTCTCGATGTCACGCGCCAGGAACTCCGCCACCCTACCGAAGGCCTCGGCGGCCTTCTTCCTCAGCCTCTCGTTGCCCCCCAGGGCCTCGGAGACCACGCCCATGAACATGAACTGGAGGTCGCGGTACTTGGAGATGAAGGTCAGGCCCTCGATGCCCATCCTGGTCAGGGCGTCCTGGGATTCCACCGCCGCGGCCTGGGCCTCCGCCAGCAGCGTATCGAGGGTGCGCTCCATGGTGGCGATAAAGATATCTTCCTTGCTTGGGAAATACTGGTAACACGTGCCCTTGCTGATGCCCGCCTCCTGAGCGATATCGTCCACGGTGGTGTTGTGGTATCCCCGGGAGGAGAAGACCTTGAAGGCCGCGTCGAGGATCTCCTCCGTGCGCCGCTCCTCCCCGCTCATGGCGGCCAGCCGCTCCTCGTCCTCCAGCTCGTGTGCCTCCTTGCGGCGCGCCTTTTCCCGGAACTCCTTCCAGTCCTCCACGCCATCGAAGGGGTACCGTTCGAGGATGCTCTTCATGCTCTTGATGGACAGCCCTTCCGCGCGCATGCTCTTGATCACCAGCAGCCGTCGCAGGAAGGCCTCGTCGTAGAAAACGACGTTGGGCTTCTCTTTCCTGGGGGTCGGGAGGAGGCCCTTGGACATGTAGAACTTGATGGTGCTCACGGGCAGTCCCGCCGCCTGGGAGAGTTGCTTCATCTTCATGGTTCCACGGCTAGCGGTCTCGCCCAATTTCGCGTATCCCTCCTCGTGCGGGCCTGTTCGCCTTATCCTAATTATTATGAAAGGCGGGTGCGTTGCACAAGCCGAGGTCCCCGAGCCCGGAAATGGCCCCGACCGCCTTTCCCCTTCCCATCCATCGCCTTCGCTTCGGAGACCGGGCCGGGTTCCATGTCACCCGAATCAAATCTTTATTATGAGATCACTCCTTCTTGTTCGCAGATTCCGCCTCTTTTGCCAGAGCGGTGGGATGGCCTCCTCTCACCTTCTTCAACCCGGAAAGCGCCCGCCGAACCGGCGCTTCGCCTCCGCTTGGGGAACCACTGCTTTCCACCTATCGAACTTGCCTGTATTGCCATAGCGATAGGATGGTTTCTCCCCACCTTCTT
>JABLXL010000061.1 GCA_013178005.1 Actinomycetota bacterium | reverse complement strand
ACTCGGTGAATGGGTCGAAGGTCGCTCCCTCCGCGAGGTACCAGTCCTGGGAGAGGTATGGGGAGCCCATGACGATGTGGCCGCCGTCCATCGAGCCCTGGTAATCGAAGTACATGGGCCGCTCCGCCAGGATGGGAAGGTCCGCCTCGATGGCCGCCGAGACCTCCAGGTTCGAGCCCGCGTCCTGGTTGACGCTGATGGTGTAGCGGGAGAGTGGACGCACGCGGTGCTGCTTTTCGATGGGGTCCGCGCCCTTCACGAAGTAGGTCACGTCAACGGTGGCCCACTCCGCGTTGGGGTTCTGCACCGTGAGCCATTCCTCGAAGTCGTCGCCCGTGTATCCCTCCGCGAAATACCACTTGCGTGAGAGCTGGGTGGAGCCCATGGCGTCGTGCCCGCCACGCCAGTCGTGCCCGCCCAACCCCGAGTAGCGGAAGTACATGGGCCGTTCCACGATCAGCGGCTGGTCGGACTGGACCCTGAAGGAGTTCTCCAGGTCCGCGCCCAGGTCGTTGTTCACGTAAATGGTGTAGCGCGAGTTGGCGGGGGCGGTGTGGTTGCTGGGCACGGGACCTCCGCTGGGGGTGAAATAGGTCACCACCACGTTGGCGTCGGTGCCCCCTGGGTTCTGTATGGTGATCCACTCGTCGAAACCCGATCCGGTGTACCCTTCCGCGAAGTACCATGTGGTGGGGATGGCCTCGAAGTCGATGACCACGTTGGATATCTCCGGAGTCGCGGCGCCGGCGCTGTGTAGGACGACCATGTACTGGATGTAGCGCGTGGGACCGCCGGGCACGGCGCCGCCGTTGGTCACCGCGGTCCAGGCCGACCAGCTCCCGTCGGGGACGGGAGTGTTCCCGGTGCGGACCCTCAATTCCGCGGTAGTGGCGGCGGGCACCACTTCTTCCCATTTAACTGTGCCCCACTGCGCCTGGGATCCGGCGTCGAATACGGAGGAAGTAAGGGTGCCGGTACCGCTGTAGTAGGGGTTCGTGGTGGCAGTTCCGATGCCGACGCCGGGAGCCCCACCGCCGTATCCGAAATAGAATGAGCGCAGCGCGCCTCCCTCAAGGTCGGGCGCGTTCATGTACGCGCTCTGGTCGTCCCAGGCGACGGGAGCCGCGTGGTCGAGCACCGGGTTCAAAGTGTTTACGGCCCACGTCAGCCCGTCGTCGCTCCAGTACTCGCCCGTGCCGACATTTCCTCCACTGTCGTAGCCTATGACGAGCATCCTGTACATGCCGCCGTCGAAATCGATGGCGAAGACGTCCACCTGGGCCTGGTTCCATGATCCAGCCCCCCCGGTGACGATGACCGGGTTTCCGGGATGCTTGGTCCAGGCGACCCCGTCCGGGGAGAAGGCGAGCCCGATGCCATAGTTGCCGGAGCCGTCGGTGCCGGTGTAGGCGATCATGTAATCACCCACCCAGGGGCGCTCGAGGAGGACGAACCCCTCTATGCCCCCGGCGTCCCAGGTGGCGGGGGTGCCGCGGAGGACGGGGTTGAGGGCGCTCCGCTCCCAGGTGACGCCGTCGGGCGAGGAGGCATATCCCACGGCGGAGATGCCGCCAGCGTCGAAGGCTTCATACCACATGGCGTAACCCGGACCGTCCTGCCGCACCACGATGTGGCCGAGATTCTCATCCCACGAGCCGGACGGCCCCGGGCCGAAGACGAAGCCCGCATCCCGCTGCCAGGTCACGAGGTCGGGGGAGGTGGCGCGGCCATAGCGATATTTGCTGGCGGAGTCGTAGCCGCGGAAGAACATGGTGTAGTGGTCCCCCTCGTCGATAAGGGGCCCGTATCCCACGCCGCCCGCGTCCCATGCTCCGGTGCCGCCCCGGAGCACCGGGTTGCCCGCGTGCTTGTTCCAGTTGACGCCGTCGGGGGATGAAGCGTAGCCAACAGCCTTTATATTGCCCACGTTGGAGCCGCGGTAGAGGGTCTCGTAGCCGCCTTCTTCCCGGGGTCGGGGGAAGCCCACCACCAGGTTTTCGTCCCAGGAACCCGCCCCTCCCGGGGCCAGCACGGGGTTGGAGGGGTCCCGGGTGTAGGCGTTCGAGATATAGGAAAGCCTGATGCTTCCGGGGACGCTACGGGTATCCACTCGGTGGGATTCGGAATAGCGAGCGTCATCGACCCACAGGGCTTGCCCGGGCCCTCCCGACCAGTCGTTCTGCCTCCACTCCCAACCCGATGCCCGCGCTTCCCTCGCCGGGAGCGCGAACAGGAGCGTGGTCACAAGCAGGCAGAACACGAAAACGATCGCTTTGCGCACGGCGATTACCTCCCCTCGATCCGGCAGCCGGCAGCGGCTGCATTGCCTGACCCCACACGTATCCTTTCCGGGAATCCGGTTTTCCCGTCGAGACGGTCATACCTATCTGTTCCTTACCAACGCCCCGTTTCCTTTTTTATCTACACCGGCTGCCGTGTTTATGCGGAGATGTGGATACGAAGGCATGTCGCGTTTTCAATATGGCGCATCGTCATCCGCGTGATCATTAATACCCATATGTGAAGCGGTTGAACCACCTCCTGTTTGGAATGGACAGGAGCGTCCCCTCGGGGGCATGCGGGCAGGAAGTGGGTTATACTGTCGTTCGCCGGGGATGAGTGGCGACAAGTGGTTACGGTTTAATCCTTACGGTGCTGGTTCTGCTTCGGATCCCGCCCCGGTGGTGGACGGCGCGAAACGGTCGCCGGCTCCGGCAAGCATCCAGGAATTTTCAAGCATGGAACGGGGTGATCGTGGACGGCACGAAACGGTTGCTGATCCTGGTAAGCCTGGTGATCTTCGTGGACAGCCTGGGCTACGGCGTGGTGGTCCCGGTCATGCCGGTGTATGCGCGCGACCTCGGCGTGGGCGAGCTGGGTCTGGGACTGCTCTTCGCCTCCTACGCCCTGGGCAACATCGTAGCCGCGGTTCCCTGCGGACTCGTCTCAGACCGTTTGGGGCGGAGACCCTTTCTAGCCTTCGGCATGCTGGCCATGGCGGGCGCTTTTGTCCTCTACGCGTACTCCTCCACATACGTCGCGCTCTTCCTCTCCCGTTTCCTGGACGGGGTGACGGCCGCGGCCAATTGGTCGGTGGGACTGGCCGTCATAGCCGATGTCTATCCGGCCGGGGAGAGGGGGCATGGCATGGGGACGGTGATGGCGGCCATGGGGGCCGGCGCCATCGCCGGCCCGGCCCTCGGGGGCGCCCTCTACGATAGCCTTGGATACCGGGCACCCTTCCTCGTGGTGGCCGCGGTATGCGCGCTCGGCGGCATCCTGGCCCTGGCCAGCCGGGAGCTCAAGCGCCTGGAGGCCTCGGGGGGAAAGGCGGGCTTTATGACCGCCACCAGGCGCGTCGCGGCCTATCCCGGGATGACGCTGGTGTTGGCGGTGGTGATGATGGGCACGGTGAGCCTGGGGGTACTGGAACCCCTTTTTCCCGTGCACCTACAGGGGAAACTGGGCCTTTCCAGCACCGTTATAGGGATGCTTTTCGCCCTCACGGTGATGGTTTACACCCTCGCGAGCCCGCTGGTGGGCTGGCTTGCGGATCGCTGGGGGAAGAGGGCGTTCTTGACCTCGGGCCTGCTCGCAACGGCCGTGGCCGCGCCCGCCCTGACTTTATCGGGTAACGTGTGGGTGGCGGCGGCGCTTTTCGCCGCCTGTGGCCTTACCATCGCGTTGTTCGAGACCCCGACCCTGCCGCTGATCGCCGACCTCATGGCGGGGGAAGGCGGGGAGGACGTCTACGGCGTCGCCTTCGGCCTCTTCAACATGGCCTGGGCCGTCGGGTACCTGCTGGGGCCGGTCGCCGGAGGTTTCCTGGCCCAGAGGTACGGTCTCCCCACGGCGATGATCGTGCTCTCCGTGCCCCTGGTCGCGCTGGCATGGAAAACGTGGGAGAGGTTCTGAGCGCAGGGAGCGGGGCGTTTCCGGGTTAAATGCATACGCGCGGGGTCCGAGATTGCCTGAATCCCTGCGGCACCGGCGATTCATGGACGCTCACGCACGCAGGGTCCGCGCCTTTGGATATACTGGCATCGAGGAAGATGCGGAACCGCGGGCAGCGAAGGAAAAGGAGGATGCGCATGACGCCAGCGGACGGCGGTGCCGGCGGGATGGGGCGCAGGGCGCTCGTGCTTTTCTCGGGAGGCCTGGATTCCATGCTGGCCGCGGAGCTGCTCCGGCGATGCGGCGTCGAGGTCACCGCGCTGACCTTCGTCACCCCCTTCTTCGGGAGCTCCAACGCGGAGAGGGCGGCCGGCGCTCTGGGGCTGGAGCTGGTGGTGGCGGACATCACCGAACGCCACCTGGAGGTGCTCAAGAACCCCCGCTACGGCTACGGCAAGAACATGAACCCCTGCATCGACTGCCATGCCCTCATGGCGCGGGTGGCGCTGGAGCGCCTCGGCGAGCTCCGGGCGGATTTCATCGCCACCGGGGAGGTGCTGGGGGAAAGGCCCAAGAGCCAGAACCGCCAGGCCCTGGAGCTGGTGGCGCGCCACTCGGGGGCGGGCGACCTGCTGCTGCGCCCGCTTTCCGCGCGCCTGCTTCCCGAGACCCGGCCGGAGCGGGAGGGCTGGGTGAGGAGGGATAAGTTGCTGGACCTCTCCGGGCGCTCGCGCCGCAGGCAGATGGAGCTGGCGGAGGAGTGGGGTATCGGTGAATACGAGAGCCCGGCGGGCGGGTGCCTGCTCACCGATGCCGGTTTCAGCGCCCGCCTGCGGGAGCTGATGCTGCGGGTGCCGGGTTTCGACGGGGCGGACGCGGAGCTGCTCAAGGTGGGGAGGCATGCCTGGACGGGGAGCACCCTTATCGTCCTGGGCCGCAGGCACGCCGAGAACCAACATCTGGTGGAGCTGGCCTTGCCCGGGGACATGTTGCTGAAGGAGAGGGACAATCCCGGCCCCACCGCCCTGCTGCGCGCCTTTCCCAGGGGAGCGTCGCCCAACCGGAGGGAGATCGGGGAGGCCGCGCGTCTGCTGGGTATTTATGGAAAGCAAAAAAAGCCCCTCAAGCCGCAGGACCTGGTCGAGGTACCGCGGGGCGACTGGCCTCATTGTACAACTTGATTAATATTATTAACTGATATAGAATATGGGCCACGCATGGGGACGGTGCCGCGCCAGATAAGGCGGCGCCAGGGAGCCCTTCATGCGGAGAGCGCACGGGGATAGGACATATCGGGTAGGGCGCTTTATCCATATCGTATCGGGGGGAGCGTGACATCCGCATCCGCCTAAATACGCGGCCCGGGCGCGGGAGTGGGACGCCGGCGGAACCCGTACGTGAACTTGCGCCACGGGGGCTTATAAATTAAGTTAACCTGGAAGGCCTTTCCGCGGGGAGCGTACGCGGGCGGAACGGCAAAGGACCGTGGGGAAGCCGCCCCGTCAACAGGCGAGCTTGGCGTGTAGGGCGTTGCGTGCCGGACCGAGCGGGGCGAAGGTAGGGAGCGTCGTAGTGGAATCGGAGCATGCGCATGGACGAAAGATATGATTTCAGGGCCATAGAGGAGAAGTGGCGGCGACGTTGGGAGGGGTCGGATATCTACCGCTCGGGCGAGCTTCCCGGCGTGCCCAAGAAGTACGTTCTGGTCATGTTCCCCTACCCGTCCGGGCCCGCCCACATCGGCCACGTGGCGAACTACAACCTCGGCGACGTGCTGGCGCGGTACCTTCGCCGCAGGGGCTACAACGTGCTCCATCCCATGGGTTGGGACGGCTTCGGGTTGCCCGCTGAGAACGCAGCCATCCGCTCCGGCGTGCATCCCGCCAAGTACACCTGGGACAACATCGCGCTGCTCAAGGAGGGGCTGCAACGCCTGGGCTATTCCTACGACTGGGACCGGGAACTGGCCACCTGCTCGCCCGATTACTACAAGTGGACGCAGTGGCTATTCCTGCGCTTCCTCGAAAAAGGCCTCGCCTACAAGGCGGAGGGCTGGGCGAACTGGTGCCCTTCGTGCCGCACCGTGCTGGCCAACGAACAGGTCATCGCCGGACACTGCGAGCGCTGCGACACCCTGGTGGAGCAGAAGGCCCTCTCCCAGTGGTTCCTGCGCATCACCGCCTACGCCGAGCGCCTGCTGGAGGACATGGACGAGCTCAAGGGCTGGCCGGAGAGCGTGCTCACCATGCAGCGCAACTGGATCGGGCGCTCCGAGGGATGCGAGGTCACCTTCCGCGTCAAGGAGACGGGCGTGGAGATACCAATCTTCACCACCCGCCCCGACACCCTCTGGGGGGTCACCTTTTTCCTCCTCGCCCCGGAACACCCCCTGGTTGACGAGCTCACTCGGGGCACGCCTCACGCCGAGGAGGTGGCGCGTTTCCGCGAGAGGCTGCGGGGTGTATCGAGCATCGAGCGCACCGCCATGGACACCGAGAAGGACGGTGTGTTCACGGGCGCGTACGCCATCAACCCCGTCAACGGCGAGGAGGTGCCCATCTGGACGGCGAACTTCGTGCTCATGGAGTACGGCACCGGGGCGGTGATGGCCGTTCCCGCCCACGACCAGCGGGACTTCGAGTTCGCGCGCAAGTTCGGCCTTCCCATAAGGGTGGTGATCCAGCCCCCCGGAGGGGAACTCGACCCCGACGCCATGACCGAGGCCTACGTGGACCCAGGCACCATGGTCGCCTCGGGGGACTTCGACGGCCTGGACAGCGAGGAGGGGAGGTTGCGGGCCGTCCCCGACCTTTTGGAGGAGAGGGGTTGGGGCAGGCGCGCGGTGAACTACCGCCTGCGCGACTGGCTCATCTCCCGCCAGCGCTACTGGGGGGTCCCCATACCCGTGGTCTACTGCGGGGAGTGCGGCCTGGTGCCGGTGCCGGACGAGGACCTCCCGGTATTGCTCCCGGAGGACGTGGAGTTCGTCTTCGAGGGCCCCTCGCCCCTGGAGCGCTCCCGGGAGTTCCGCCGCGCGACCTGCCCGCGCTGCGGCGGGGAGGCGGAGCGGGAGACGGATACCATGGACACCTTCGTGGATTCCTCCTGGTACTACATCCGCTACGCCAGCCCCCGCTGCGAGGAGGCGGCCTTCGATCCCGCGGCGGTGCGCTACTGGCTGCCCGTGGACCAGTATATCGGGGGCATCGAGCACGCCATCATGCACCTGCTCTACTCCCGTTTCTTCACCAAGGTGCTCAAGGACCTGGGGCTGGTCGATTTCAACGAGCCCTTCACCAACCTGCTGTGCCAGGGAATGGTGGTCATGGGCGGGGCCAAGATGAGCAAGTCCAAGGGCAACATCATCACCCCGGAGCAGTTCATCGACACCTACGGCGCGGATACCCTGCGCCTGTTCATACTCTTCCTGGGGCCGCCCGAGGCGGACAAGGAATGGAGCGACTCGGGAATAGAGGGAGCCCACCGCTTTCTCAACCGCGTCTGGAGGCTGGTGTACCGCTACCTCGATATCCTGACCTTCAAGACCCAGCCCGTGCCCAGGGACTCGGAGGTCCTGAGGCGCCTTTCGCACCTCACCCACCGCACCATCAGGAAGGTCACGGAGGATATCGAGCGCTTCGCCTTCAACACCGCCATCGCCGCCATCATGGAGTTCACCAACGGGCTCTACCGCGAGATCGAGGCCGCGCCCGACGCTTTCAACACCTACGAGGGGCACGAGGCCATGCGCTCCCTCGTCCTTCTCCTCGCGCCCTTCGCTCCCTTCATCGCCGAGGAGCTCTGGGAAGAAATGGGCGGGGAATCCAGCGTGCATGCCCAGCCCTGGCCGGAATACGATCCCGACCTGGCCAAGGCGGACCGCATCACCCTGGTGCTGCAGGTGAACGGGAAGGTCAGGGAGCGCGTGGAGGTGGACGCGGACATATCCCGCGAGGAGATGGAGGAACTCGCGCTCGCCTCGCGCCGCGTAAAGGAGTACACCGCCGGCAAGGATATCGCCAAGGTGGTGGTGGTGCCGGGCAAACTGGTCAACGTGGTGGTGCGATAACCGTACCGCCTCGCGCTTTGCGCGGCGGCACGTGTTTCAAACGGCTCCTTTACCGTGACCGGGGATCAGGACCTCACCGCGGGCCCATCCATGGTGGATTGCGGGTTTTGAACCCACCGCGTCCACGGATGTTTTAACGGAGCCATATACCTCGACCGCGGGGTTAACGCGCATCCTCTCCGCGCCCACGGATGCGTTCCCCGCGGAATAGTCACGCGGAGAACGACCATGACGCTCATGGACAGGATCACCTCTTTTCTCGACCGCATGGCGGGGCTTCCCCGCTGGCAGGCCGCCGTCCTCGCGCTGTGCGCGCTCGGCCTCCTTGTGGGGGGCTATCTCCTGCTCAAGCCCCCATCGCGTCCATCTGCCGAATTCGTGCCCGCCGGGGCGGAGGAAAACGGGGAAGCCGCGGATGCGCGGGAGGTGGTGGTGTATGTGGCGGGGGAGGTGACGAGCCCCGGGGTGGTTCGCCTGCGGGAGGGCAGCCGCGTCATCGACGCCCTGGAGCAAGCAGGGGGCCCCACGCCGGACGCCGACCTGGAGGTCTTGAACCTGGCTCAACCGCTGCAGGACGGGCAGAAGATACAGGTCCCGCGCACGGGGGAGTCACCCGGCGCGCAAGGGCAGGGAGGAGGCGGCAAGGTGAACATCAACCTGGCCGGGCGGGAGGAATTGGAGAAGCTGCCGGGGATAGGCCCCGCCCTGGCAGATCGCATCGTGGCCTACCGGGAGAGCAAGGGCGGCTTCCGCAGCGTGGAGGAACTCAAGCAGGTGTCGGGGATAGGGGAGAAGAAGTTCGCGGAGATCCGCGACCTGGTGGAGGTCTGAGCTTGCCAGCGTCCCTGAGCATCTACCAAGAGAGCAAGGGCGGTTTCCGCAGCGTGGAGGAGCTCAAGCAGGTGTCGGGGATAGGGGAGAAGAAGTTCGCAGAGATCCGCGACCTTGTGGAGGTCTGAGCTTGCCAGCGTCCCTGAACATCTGCCAAGAGAGCAAGGGAGGCTTCCGCAGCGTGGAGGAGCTCAAGCAGGTGTCGGGGATAGGGGAGAAGAAGTTCGCGGAGATCCGCGACCTTGTGGAGGTCTGAGCTTGCCAGCGTCCCGGATCATCTACCGGGGGCGCCTGCTTTGGTGCGCTTGCGCCATGGCCCTGGGGGGCGTGGCGGGATGCGCTGGGCCGTTCCCCGCCATCCTATTGGCGCTTGTTTCCATGGGGGCTTGTGCCGCTGGCATATCGTTAATACCCAAGGGATGGAAGCGAGGCCTGGTCTGCGCCTGCGCGTTGTTCGCCTTGGCCGGGCTGATACTCGGGCACTCCAGGCATGCCCACTGGCGGGGCAGGGAAGGGGCCGCGGGCGAGGTCCTGGTAAGAGGGGTGATAGAGCCCGGCAGCCGGGGCGACAAAAGCGAGATCGTGAGCCTCTTCCGGGTGGTGGAGGCGGTGGAGGGCGGGAGCCCCAGGGAAGGAGACCTTTATCTCCTGAGAACGGGCGACGCTCGCGGGGAGGAACTGTCCTGGGGAGATCGCGTCGAGGTAAGGGGTTCGCTCTATCTTTTCGGAAAGGCGTCGGGAGGAGCGGGGGGCAGCCTCACCGCGAAGGAGATAAGGGTCCTGGGCGGAACGGGCAACCCCATGATGCGGGCGGCGAACGCCTACCGCGGGGCCTTGAGGAAGGCGGTGGGAGGGGAAGGCCCAGGGGAGGCGGGGCTCATCCAGGGCATGGTGCTGGGCGATTACCGTTTCCTGGAAGCGGGAGACCTGAGGGCATTGCGCCTGTCGGGGCTCGTCCACCTCTGCGCCGCCTCCGGCCTGCACGTGGCCATCCTGGCGGCTTTCTTGAACCGGCTGGGCCGGTGGGCGCGGATGCCGCGGCGACTGGTGGCGATCCTGCAGGCGCCCCTGCTCGCCACCTACGCCCTGGCCGCCGGCCTGACCGCGCCCGTGGTGAGGGCGGCCGCGGTGGGCGCGGTGGCGGCCCTTGCCTTCCTCCGGGGAAGGGACTTCGATTTCCTGCCCGCCCTGGGGGCGGCGATGATGTTCATGGTGGCCTCGGATCCGGGCGCCGCCGCGGGCGTCAGCTTCCAGCTCTCCTTCGCCGCAGCCCTGGGGATATCGGTCCTGCACCGCCCCCTGGAATCCCTGCTCGCCGGATCCCGTCGGAGGGGATCCGCCCTTCTGGCCGCCACTTTGGCGGCGCAGCTATCGGTGGCCCCGCTGCTCCTCTACCGGTTCGGGGAGGTGTCTTTGCTCGCGCCCTTGGGCAACGTGCTGGTGATCCCTCTGGTGGCGCCGCTCATGGCCATGGCCATGCTTTCCGCCCTTCTGGGGATGGCCGGGCTTCCCGCCGCGGGGATTCTGATGCGGGGAGCGGCCCTGTGCGCTCGCGCCGTGATCTGCGTGGCCCATACCGTGGCGGCGCCCACGTGGGCGTCGCTGCGCCTTTTCCCCCTCCCCTTCGTCTGGATCGCGCTCTATTATCCCATCCTGGCAACCGCCTTCCTTTCGCGGGGGAGTTGGAGGCGCGCGGGGAGGTTGGCGCTGGCGGCGATGCTGGCTGCGGCGCTCCTCTGCGGCCTGCCCTGGCCGGAGGGGGCCATGGGAGGAGGGGATGGGACCGGGGTCGTTTTCCTCGACGTGGGGCAGGGGGACGCGGCGCTGTTGCGGTCCCCATCGGGGTCTTACGTGTTGGTGGACGGGGGCCGTGATGACGGCGTGCTGGCCTCCGACCTGCGTTCCCGGGGCATCAGGTACCTGGAGGCGGTGGTGGCGAGCCACCTGGAGATGGACCACATCGGAGGCCTCGAGGGTGCGCTCGAGACCTGTAGTGTGGGCGTGCTCATCCATCCCGAGGTGGAAGAGGCGGGCAGGGCGGGAGAGAGGCTGATCGCCCTCGCGGGAGAGGCGGGGATACCCGTCCGCTCCATGCGCAGAGGGGACGTCTTGTCCCTGGGGGAATTGAGGCTCGAGGCCCTCGGGCCTTCCGGGGATATACCCGATGAAGCCCCCGCAAACGAGCGTTCCCTGGTCCTTCGCGCCAGCGCCCCCGGGTTTTCGGTGCTTTTCACAGGCGACGTGGAGGAGGTGGGGCAGGAATTCCTGGCGCGGCAGGAGTCCTCCCTGGAGAGCGATATCCTGAAGGTGCCGCACCACGGCGGGTACGCCGCCACCGGTGCGGAGTTCTTCGCCCTGGTTGACCCGGAAGTGGCGGTGATCAGCGTCGGCGAGGACAACCCCTACGGGCATCCCGCGCGGGCGACGCTGGACGCCCTGGAGCGCCTGGGCTGCGCCGTCTACCGTACCGACCGGCGCGGTGATATATTGATCCATGTCGAACACGGAGGCTACCGGGTGGAATGCCAGAGGCAGGACCGACGCCCGTAGCGGCATGACCTTCCCGCGGGGGGATGGCGATGAGCCCAGTGGGCAAGATACCCGTCTACCTCATCCACGGCAACCAGAGGTTGCTGGTGGAGGAGGAGCTCTCCAAGCTGCGCGCCGCCATGGCGGAGAAGACCGACCTGGAGTTCAACCTCGACGTCTTCGAGGCCGGCGAGGACCCCCTGGAGCGCGCCCTGCAGTCCGCCGACACCATACCCCTTGCCTCGGACCGCCGTTACGTGATCGTAAGGGAGGCCCAGAGGCTTACGCCGCCGGAGCTCAAGCTCCTCTCCCGTTACTTGGAAAACCCCGCCGAGAGCTCCCTCCTGGTGCTAGCCGCGGTGGACCTCAAGCCCGGATCACCCCTCGTGCGCACGGTGGAAAAGGCGGGAAGGGTCAAGGAGGTGGCCAAGACCAGGAGCCAGATACCGGGGTGGGTGCGGTCGAGGTTCAAGAAGAGGGGGATCGAGGTGTCGGGAAAGGCCCTCGCTTACCTGCAGGAGGCGCTGGGGGACGACCTCATGGCCATCGAGAACGCGGTGGAAAAGATTTCCTCCTACCACGAGGGTGGGGGAGAAGTGGACCTCGACGAGGTGCTGGCCCTGGTCTCCCCCTCAGCGGAGCGGTCGGTTTTCGAGTACGTGGACCGGGTGGCCCTGGGCGACACGGAGCTCGCGGTGAAGCTGATGCGGAGGCTGCTGGAACAGGGTGAACGCCCCACCCACCTCCTCAACGCCCTCTCCCGGCGATTCCGCGAACTGCTGCTATACCATGCCCTGAGCGAGGAAGGCAGGCAGGAAGGGGAGATCGCCGCATACCTGTCCATGCCTCCGAACCGCGCCTGGATGGTAGGCAAAAAGCTCAAGCCTCAGTCGTCCCGACTGGACGACGGGGACTTCCTCGCTGCCCTCTCGCTCCTGGTCGAGGCGGAGGAGAAGATCAAGACGGGGAGATGGGAGGAGGAGTACGGGCTGGAAAGGGCCACGCTGGGCATAGCGGGGCTGGTGGCCGAAAAGAGGCGCCGCGCTCGGGCTCCCTCAGCGCGTTGAGTATCAATTCACCGGACATCATCGAAGGAGCCGCCCTAGGAGAGTGCCAACCGCGCGCTGATCGTCAACACGAAACGGGACCCCTTGTTTCCGCGCACACCCGGAAGCCAAGCGAACCTCACACTGTCCGTTTGTGGTCACTAACCCTGTTTCCACGTGTTCCCGGAAGTCAAGACTGGGTTTAGGAGCTGATATGAGCCGGTTACCCCGTTTCCGTGTGCCCCGGGAAGTCAAGTGAACCGGTCAAGGAATGTTCCTATGCCGGAGAGGCCGAAAGCGCGGAAGTCATAAGGCGGTCCTATGATAGGTTAGGCAATAACACCTCCGAGACGGTATGTGACGGCACGGGAGATGGCGCCCACGTCTACTCCCACAAGTGCTTCTCATACAATGCCCTTTCCAAGGTGGAGAGGATATACGCCGCCATAGGGGAGGAAGGCAACGGTTTCTCTTTGGGCACATGGTCGGACGTTCCTTCCCTGGCCCTGAGCGAGATTTCCTCCTACACCTATTTCTCGGACGGCCTTGTTTCCGGAGAAATCAGGAATAACAACAATCCCGAGGGGCGCTCTCCCGTCCAACGTGTCGCCTACTCGTACGACCCCTTGGAGAAAAAGATCCTGGAGCGCTGGGAGGCGGGTGGGGAAACGCAGCTCGTCCGTGCCTTCCAATACGACGGAGCGGGAAACCTTCTCGCCGAGGCGCTGGGTGACGGAGCAAGCATGCGCGCTACCTCCTACGCTTACGACGCTGCGGGCCGCATCAAGAAAAAGATCCTTCCGCAGGCCCATGCGGGTGAGTCGGAAGGTGAGCGCTCCTACACATATAGCTATTCCGACCCCGAGCACAAGGTTAGCATTGCCGACCCCGAGGGAAGGGTGGTGGTGAATACCCTGGACGATCTTGGACGGGTGGAGATATCCGAGGTGCCCGGCGAAGAAGGATCATATTCCCTGCGGGCCTACGATCATACCGGAACGGTTATCCGGGAATCGGCAAGAAAAGAGAGGAAGGAGGGCGCGGACTCTTTCTCGGAGGCTTTCTTCCGCTACGACGATCGTGGCAGACTAGCGGAGAAGCGGGTGCTTTCCGAAGAGGAAGAGCAGCCCGCCATCCTTTCCACCACCTTCTCGTATGACCACGGGGGGAACCTCGTTTCCACCACCACGCCCGCAGGCAACACGACCTTCTACCGCTATGACACCCTCTCCCGCCTCAGGCGCCAGGAGCTTCCCCACGAGGGGACGGACAAGATCGTCACCTCCTACGCCTATGACGTTCTGGGGAGAAAGACCCACGTCTACGAGGGGGACACGAACCCCGGCGGCACCCGCTACACCTACGACGGCCTGTCCCACTTGAGGATGGTGGAGCAGTGGACGGAGAACTGGAGGAAGACGGGCCCGAACAACTACGCCGAGCCGAGCACGGGGGAGAAAGCCGTTACCTCCTACGATGTGGACTTGAGCGGAAACCTCGTATCCCAGACCAACGCCCGGGGACACACCACCACCTATGCCTACGATCCCTGCGGCAGGGTGGTCGCAAAGACCGATCCCCTGGGGCGGCTCGAGTCCTTTACCTATACTCCCTGCGGGGAGGTGGACGCCCACACCTACCTCGCCCCCGACCCCGACCACACCATCGACTATGACTACGACGGCCGCGGCCGCCTGCAAAGGGAGAGGGCGGTGGAGGGCGCGTCTGTGACCGACGTCATCACCTACGAATATGACCACGCGGACAACATGACCAAGGCCGTCAATACGGTAGCCGGGGGAGTGGACATCCCCGACCGCTCTCTCATCCTCTCCTACGACGCCTCCTCCCGTCTCAAGGCCGCGGCCTACGACGACGAGGGCACCGTCCATGACTACGCCACCGCCTATTCCTACCACGACTCCGGGGAGATGGCCTCCCGCACCCTGACCTCAGGCGGCCAGGTCCAGGCCATCTCCAACTATACCTACGACATCTCCGGCAGGCTCACCGGGGTATCCGACTCCCTCTGCGGGGGCACTCTCGCCTTCCGCTGGGACCCCGACTCCCGGCTTGAGCGGGTCTCCCTCCCCTCCGGGGGACATATAGACTACACCTACTACGCAGACGGCCTCACCCGCACCCAGCGTGCCTACTCGGAAGAGAACGAGCTCAAGGCCTCCTATGCCTACGCCTACGACGGGCGGGGGAAGAGGAGTGCCATGAGCGTGGACATCCCCTCTGACCAAGGCATCAGCGGAAACTACTCCTACGCCTACGACGGCATGGGGAGGATATCCTCCTTCGACCCCCCGGATGCGCTGGGCCCGGCGACCACCTACGCCTACGACCTGGCGGGAAACCTAAAGGAGGTCAAAGAGGACGGAGCGGTGGCAAAACAATACGCCTACGACGCCGCCGACCAGATAGAGAGCGGCCCCGAGGGGACCTACGCCTACGACGGGAGGGGAAACCTCGTCCGCAAAGGAGAAGAGACCTTCTCCTGGGACGGGCTGGGCCGGCTCTCCTCCTACAAGAAAAGCGCGGGAGACCCCGAGCTATCCTTTTCCTACGACCCCTTGGGCAGGCTCTCGGAAAGGAAGGCGGGAGGGGAATCCCTCTGCTTCCGCTACGACGGAACCTCCCTCTCCCAGGCCCAGGAGACGGACGGGCAAGGGGGAATCATCGCAACCTACGCTATTGACCCCTCGGGCACCCACCTGGCGCAGGAGAGGCAGGGCACCCTCTCCTACCTCGGCCTCTCCCCCCACACCGACGTAACCTTTGCCCTCTCCCCGGAAGGAAGCCTCTCCGGGGCCCGGGCCTACTCGCCCTACGGAGAGCTCCTCACAGATAACCTCTCCTCCTCCCTCTCCTACCAGGAGGACTACTCCGACCCCGCCTCGGGCCTTTCCTGGATGGGGGCGAGGTGGTATTCCCCCGCCCTTGCGAGGCTCATCTCCCGGGACCCACTCAAGGGTGAGATGGAAGACCCCCTGTCCTCAAACCCCTACCTCTACTGCGCGGACGACCCCATCAACGCCTTCGACCCTTCAGGAAGGCTGGGAACAGATGTGTTTGAGCGAGTGGGGTTGCTCCATGTGAGCTTCATGCCTGAGGCTTTAGAGAGCGCACGGCACCTCTTGGCGGAAGGCCGCATAAAGGACTTCCTGGCCTATGTGGAGAGCTACGACCGCAGGCGCACGCGTAGCTTCTACGCACAGATGGAGGCGGAACAGAGGGCACGCAGAAGCACCATACCAGGGCCCGGGAATGCGAATGCCGCACGCAAGCCGAGCGCCGTGACCCCTGAGGATCTTGCGGACATGGTAAACCTTAACAACGGCTTTCTACAATCTCTAGGCATTCCCCCCTCACTCCTCCCCGAGGTCACCCCGGCCCAGATGGCCCCGGTACTTTCCGCCATCGGGGAGGCGTACGACATGGAGCACTTGACCATCCCCGACCTCTTTTCTATAGGAGAGGCCGAGAACGCCCTTTCGGTGGTGGAGAAGACCCTGGAGTCGCTCCAGCGAGAGCTCGTGGCCGCCCAGGAGGCAGGGCTGGGGAG
>JABLXL010000060.1 GCA_013178005.1 Actinomycetota bacterium | reverse complement strand
TGTTGACCGTCCTCTACCTCGTTTTGAAATCCGAGAACGAAAAGCTTTCCCGAAGGAAACTCAGGGGGTTTAAGGATCTGGTTTGGGAGGAAGGTTGAGCTTCGGACACAATTAACTTGACGCTACCTGACGGCGAGAAGCAGTTGATCTGGTCGATCAATATATGTTACAAGGCTTATCCGAAGGGTGCTGAGGCTACAGATGAGAATAGACTAGAAATTATGGGCTGGATTATTTATATAGACGGCGTCACCGGAGAAGTCCTGGGAATAAATCCTATGTCGTAGCAAGAGGTCCACTGGAAGACAAGCTTACTGTTCTATCCGGGATTCCCACTTGCGAAAACCCGCACCTCCTACCTTAAATCTTGCACAGAATAGATTTTTTCCCATTCGAGAACCATCCCTTCTTCAACGCGACTCGCACCGGCCGGTCAGCGTAAAACCGCTCCCCGCCCGTCACCAGCGTGCAACCCTTGACCTCCACCAGGCAGGGCGCACCCCCGCAGTCCAGGCGGAAGTCGAACCTGCTGCGGCCGAAAGGGTATTCCGGCGTGATGTCGCAGGCGCGGCCGAACTCCGCCAGCCGTCCCTCCCGCACCGCCTCGGCGAAGAGGAGGTTGGGAAGCCGGGAGTCGATGTTCACCCACCCCTCCTGACATCTCACACCGATCATGTCCCAGGCGGTCCGCCTGCCCGGGGCAAGGGCGGGCCGCAGGCGCACCCGCGCTCCGGGGCGCAGCAGCTCCGCCAGGCGTCCCGGGTCGGGCACGTGCGCCTCCACGCGCTTCCCCTCCAGTTCCGCCACGGCCAGGAAGCGGTTGGGCCGCTCGAGGAAGACCGCATCGCGCCATGCTCCGATGTCCATGGGCATAAGCTTACCGTATTGTCCCGGCGATGCCGTTGCGCGGACGATGGTTCA
The DNA here is from genome assembly GCA_013178005.1 of Actinomycetota bacterium. GTDB lineage: Bacteria > Actinomycetota > Geothermincolia > Geothermincolales > RBG-13-55-18 > Solincola_B. The sequence continues at coordinate 16,628 of JABLXL010000060.1, read as the reverse complement.
TAACTTGGGGTACACCTCGCGAGACGCGCGTGTTAGACGCCTGGGCCTACGGGCAGTAACCGATAGAACAGGTGCCCAGATAACGGAAGGAGCCGGGGTTCGGCCTCCAGTACACCGCCCGCTCGCAGATGATCGCGCCCCCGGTGGAGGTCACCTTGGTGGAGACATCGTAGGTGCTGGTCCAGTTGTTCACCAGGTAGGACCTGCGCGAGCGCGCCGGTACGGTATCCACCGGCCCCGCGATCTCGGCCGCGCCGGTCTGGAACCTCATGTCGATGTTCACCGGCATGGGATTGGGATTCTGCACCAGCACGTAGGTCTCGAAGCCCCCAGCCGTGGCGCCTTCTGGAAGGTACCACTCCAGCCTCCCCGCGGTGGCGCCGATGGAGTCGTGGCCCAGCAGGTGGACGGAACCTGCTGGCATAGCCGCTTCTACCTGGGCGGCCTCGGGCTGAACGCTATTTTCGTACATCGCCCGCTCGCAGATGATCGCGCCCCCGGTGGAGGTCACCTTGGTGGAGACATCGTAGGTGCTGGTCCAGTTGTTCACCAGGTAGGACCTGCGCGAGCGCGCCGGTACGGTATCCACCGGCCCCGCGATCTCGGCCGCGCCGGTCTGGAACCTCATGTCGATGTTCACCGGCATGGGATTGGGATTCTGCACCAGCACCCAGGTCTCGAAGTCGCCCCCCGTGGCCCCCTCGGCCATGTACCAGGCAAAGGAGGGGCTCGTCACCCCGATGGAATCGTGGCCCACCTCACGGGTTGCATAACCGTCCGGCGTGAAATAGACAGCGCGCTCGCATACCACATCTCCCATGTAGGAATCGACGCGGGTGGAGACGTCGAAGGTGTCCACGTAGAGGTCCACTGGATAGGACCTCCTGGTGTTCCCCGGTAGGGTTTCCTGGGGCCCCTGCACCTCGCCCGAGCCGGTCTGGAACCTCATGTCGATGTTCACCGGCGTGGGATTGGGGTTCTGCACCAGCACCCAGGTCTCGAATCCCCCCGCCGTGGCCCCCTCGGCCATGTACCAGGTGGAGGCGGGGTTGACCACCCCGATGGAATCGTGGCCCACCCTGCGCACCGTCGTTCCCTCCGGCGTCCAGTACATGGAACGCTCGCAGAAGATATCGTTATCCGCCTGTACCGCGGTGGAAACATTGAAGGTGCTGACGTAGTTGTTAACCAGGTAGGAACGGCGCGAGTTGGCGGGGACGGTGTCCGTGGGCCCCGGCACCGCGCCCGTCTCCGTCTGGAAGGTGAGGGCCACGTTCACCGGCGTGGGATTGGGGTTCTGCACCAGCACCCAGGTCTCGAATCCCCCCGCCGTGGCCCCCTCGGCCAGGTACCAGGTGGTGGAGGCCGAAAGGGAGAAGACGTCGCAGCCGGTGACATAATTGCTCGTATTGAGATAGAGGCGGTTGTTGAATATCTCGGCGCCATCAACCCCGTCGTTGTTGGCGTCCCCGAAACCGGGGGCCTTGAATGTGCCGGCCGCCCCACCGCCCACCTCTTGGGTCCAGGTGAACCCGTCGTATGACCACACCTCGCATCCGGAGAGGTTGTAGGTCCCCGCGAAGAGGCGGGAATCGTACACCTTTAGCTGCATGCAGGTGATATTGGCGGGATTGCCGAAGCCGGAGCCGATGATGGCGGCAGGCAAACCGGCCACCAAAGGGGTCCAGCTCGCGCCGTCCCAGGCCCATATCTCTATGCCGGTGGTGTCGTTATTGGTCCCCGCGAAGAGAGAAGTCCCGTAAACGGCCATGTCGGAGACGTCGGTGTTGGCGAGGTTCCCGAAACCGATGCCCGTGGGCGTACCGGGGAGAGCGCCCACGCGTTGCGTCCAGACAGCGCCGTTGAACGACCAAATCTCGCCTCCAGCTGGGCTGCCGGTGCCGACGAAAAGTTCCGTCCCGTAGACCGCCATGGATTCCGCGACGATACAGCCGGTGCCGAAGCCGGGGCCTGGCGTAGCCACGCCCCCCACCTCCTGGGTCCAGCTCGTGCCGTCGAAGCGCCACACCTCGCATCCGCCCCAGCAGAAGGTCCCGACGTAGAGTTCGTTGCCATAAACTGCCATGGAATAGGCTTCTAAGTTGCCGGGGTTCCCGAAACCGGGACCGACGAGAGCGGTGGACAAAGCGCCCACCACCTGGGTCCAGTTCGTGCCGTCGAAGCGCCACACCTCGCATCCCGTGACGTTGTTGGAGGTGCCCACCCAGAGAAGCGAGTCATGAACGATCATGGAGGCAGCATTGAAGTTGGCGGCATTCCCGAAGCCCGCGCCGACGGCCGCCGATCCCCCTACCTCCTGCCTCCACGTCTCGCCGTCGTAGCTGAGGATCTCAAGCCCGGCACCGTTATCAGTTCCCACGTAGAGCCTGGAGTTGTACACGGCCGAGGCACGAGCGGAGACGTTGGCCGGGTTCCCGAAACCACCGGTCGCCTCCTGGGCCCAGGTCCCGGCGAAGGCCGGGCCTGCCGGCGGCAGCGCGGCGATCGCCAATCCCGCCATCAGGACCAGAACCGGCAGAAGAACTCCTCTACGACATTCCATCGCTTACCCCCTGTCATCCCCAATGACGTCTCCGATCATCGTCGCCGTTCTCTTTATCGGGGGAAGGGGCGTCAGCCTGTCGTGTCTGCTGTGATCTGGCTTATGGTGTTATCCTGCAATTCGACCCTGACCCCGACTCCGATTTAGTGATACCCGCTCCGCTGCTTGACCAAACCCGCCGCTCGTCCATGGGGCAAGCTCGAGGGAGGCGCGGTGGAAGCGCCGCGATGGCACAGGTTATCCGCGCGTTGCGTTCTCGCGCAGCACGCGGAAGATCTCGTTCAACTCGTTCACGTATTCCTGGGGATCCACGAAGGGGCGACTGTAACCCTCCACGGTCTCCTCCCGGATTCCCTCTCCCACCGCCTCCTGCCCGGCACGGTAGACGTATTCGAGCTGCTCCGCGGCCGGGCAGGGGTCGCGCGCCAGCAGCACGGAGGAGGGAAAGAGGATGGAGGCGTGCAGGGACCCGCCCCCCACTTCGGCGATGCGCTCGAAGGTGAAGACCAGGGGGTCGAAGTTCCTGAGCCCCGGGAAGCCGCAGGTGGACAAGAGTACGGTCCGCATCTCCCGCTCGCGCTTGTTCTGGTGGGGGTGGCTGCAGGCGCCGTCACGGTATTCCTGGTAGGGTTCGGCTAGGGGCATGATGCGGTCCAGGAAACGTTTCATGATCGCGCTCATGGTGCAGATGTAGAGGGGGGTGGCGTAAACCAGCACGTCGGCCCGCAGCATCTTCACGTGCAGCGCGGGCACGTCGTCCTTGTGGCGGCATACCCCCGGGGTTTTGAACCAGCACCAGGTGCATCCCAGGCAGTCGGCGATCTTCTTCTCCGCCAGGTAAACCGTCTCCGTCTCCGCCCCCGCGGAGGCGGCTCCGGCCATGAAGCGCTCCAGCACCATGGCGGTGAACCCCTTCTCCTTGCGCGGGCTGGAGTTGAAGGCGAGCACGTATTTGCCGTTCGACATAGCGAGACCTCCTCTTCGCCGGTTCGCCAGCTCTCTTCTTCGTCGTAACAGATGGATTATACGATAACCCCACTGAAGCGGTTGGGGCATGGAGCAACCTGGCCGCGTTTGATCCTCTCCTGGGCGATGGCCTTGAGCGCTCGATGCCTGCGTTCCTCGTGGGAAAAGAGCAAATAAGCAAAGCGAGGAAAAATTCAAGATACGACCCCATGAAAGGGCGACGACTTTGAGCGCCCGATGCCCGCGTTCCTCGTGGGAAAAGAGCAAATAAGCAAAGCGAGGAAAAATCCAGATACGACCCCATGAAAATAAGCGAAGCGAGGAAAAATTCAAGATACGACCCCATTAGATAACGAAACGGAAGATGGAGCCGCCGCCCGGGCGAGGCTCGTGCCAGATCCGCCCACCGTGCTCTTCCACGATCCGCTTGGCCAGGAAAAGGCCGAGGCCCAGCCCGGGTTTTGAATGATGCTGCGCCTCCTCCACCTGGTAAAAGCGTTCGAAGACCCGCTCCCGGTGCTCTTCCGCTATTCCCACTCCCCGGTCCATCACCGACACCATTGCCCCCTCGTCTGCGGCCTCCACGCTGACCTCTACCTCCGAGCCGGCGGGCGAATACTTGCGGGCGTTCTCCAGGAGGATGACCAGGAGGTTTCTTATCCTGTCCTCGTCGAAGGACAGGGGTCCGAGGGCTGGATCTATACGGGTGACGATCGGGGCGCCCGGCGCGCTCGCCTCCACCTCCTCCGCCGTGCTTTTTACCAGGGTCGCCAGGTCTCCCGTGGATTTCTGGACGACAAAACGGTTCCTCTCGGCGAGGGATACGTCTAGCAGGCTCCTGGTAAGGGCGGTCAGGCGTCGCGAGGCCTGGCGAATGGCCCCCACCACCTCGGCTCGCGTGGTGTTGTCCATCTCCTCCACGCTCTCAGCCAGGGTCTCGGCGAAGCCGGACAGGAGCGCGACGGGGTGCCTCAATTCATGGGAGGCGACGTCCACGAAGTCGCGCAGGCTTTCCTCGTAGGCGAAGCGCTCCTCTTCGGTCCCCAGGACCCGAGACAGGGCGGCCATGGTGTCTTTCTCCAGAGACGAGAACCCCCGTTCCGCCTTGCACATCACCGTCAGGCACCCCACCGTTTTGCCGTGGGCCTGCACGGGGTGCAGGAGGCAGGAGCGCATGCCGTATTCTCTGACGTCGGGGTCCCTCTCGAAGACGTCGCCCTTGATGTCGAAGGTGGAGAGCGTGTCGGACGTTCCGGTGGCGGTTAACGCGGAACAGAGATGGCTCTCTGGATCTTCCAGGGCTGCGAAGCCGGCTTCGGGATGAAGCGACGAGAAGGAAAAAGCGCGACCGTCCAATAATCTGGTATATCTTGCCAGATCTGCTTCCAGGACCTCGCGGGCGGTCAGCGTGAGGCGGCGCATGTTGTCCAGCGGATCCGGGCCGAGCTCAAGGAAGCAGCGGTTAATCTTCTTCAGCCGTTCCTCGGCGCGCTTGCGCTCGCTTGAATCGCGGGTGACGCTGACGAAACCCACGGGCTTTCCCTCCGCGTCGCGCAGCAGCGAAGCGCTTATCTCCGCGTGGAAACGGGTACCGTCCCTTCTCACCATCTCGTATCCCTCGCTTCTCACCAACTCTCCCTCCACGCGCGTGCGCATGGACGTCCTGGCCCTCGCCCTCTCCTCGGGAGTGAAAAATTCCAGCACGTTTCTGCCCAGCATCTCTTCCGGCCTGTCATATCCGAAAAGCCGCAGCCCGGAGCGGTTGATCATGAGGATGTCCCCACCCAGGTCGGTGAGGACTATGCAGTCGGGCGAGGTCTCCACCAGGGAGCGGTAGTGCTCGGCTATCTCCCGCAGGCGCTGGGTGCGGCTTTTCACCAGCCTTTCCAGGTGCGCGCGGTAACCATGAAGCTCCTTTTCCAGGCGCTTGCGCTCGCTCATGTCGCGGCAGATGGCGAATAGGTAGGTATGCCCCTCCAGCGTGCAAGAGGAGATGGAGACCTCGAGGGGAAACTCGGTGCCGTTCTTGCGCAGGGCGGAGAACTCGCGCGTCCCGTCCATGACGCCGTCACGGTGCCCGCTCGCCAGGGCTTCGAAAGCGGTGGAGGCGTTTTCCCGGTACCTCTCCGGGATGAGGAGTCCGTGCAGGGGATGTCCCCTTACCTCGGGCAAGTCGTAGCCGAGGAGCTTTTCGCCGGCGCGGTTCAGGTAGACCACCGCCCCTTTCTCGTCGATGACGATGATGGCGTCGCTGGCCTGGTCCGCGATGGCCCGGAACAACCCTCCGCCGGTGGTGGGGTCGGCCGCCTCGCCTGAGGACATGTCACGGGCGCCGCCTTGGGTTTCGGGTCGGCAGTCCCGCTCCTCCCAGTCCTCTGTCCCCGTCCTATTGCGCTCTTTTTTCTTTCCCACGGCGTGCTCTCCTCGCCGACGCTTCCGTAATCAGGAATCGCGTCGTTTACAACAGCGTGGACCCGGCGCGAAATCGGGCAATAAACGGGGCAGCCACGTTGCCCTGTGCGCGGACAACCATATCCCCGCGGCTTTTGCGCGATGCTGCCGCGGTGATCGCCCTATGTCGAGCCGCTCTCCGCGCCGCATAGCCCTCTATACTGATTCTACCCTTTTCGTTGTCGTTGGTACCGTTTACCCGAGGCTGTGGCCGCGGCGACAGCCATGCCGGCTATTAGTTGCCCCTGCTCCCTTTCGGGCATGCCGGCATGTTTGATCCACCCCCGTCGTCCATTCCAGAGATTCGTGGTGAAGCGCGCGGTAAAGAGATAAACCGTTTCCCCTCACTGGCCTTTCTCGATGTCCAGGAACCGTGCGCGCGTGGGAGTCAGATAGAGAGACGACGCTATCGGGACGGGGATGTCTCCACGCGCCGCGAGGAAAGGCCGCGAGGGGCTCTCCGGGACGATCCCCGAAGGTATGGCGACCCGCGCATGACACTGGTTCTCGCCTTACCGCGGCTGTGGTAGATTGTTGGATGGGCGTACGAGCACGAGGTAAATTGCGGGCAAGAGGAGCCGGCGGGATGGGTGATCTGACCCTTTACTCATGGAACGTAAACGGGCTGCGCGCGGCCCATACCAAAGGATTTTTGGACTGGTTCCTTTCCAGCGCTCCGGACATCCTCTGCGTGCAGGAGACCAAGGCCGCCGAGGAGCAGCTTCCGCGCGAACTGCGCGAGGTTGAGGGGTACCATGTCTATTTTTCCGCCGCCGAGCGCAAGGGCTACAGCGGCGTGGCGCTCTATTCGAGACCCGAGCCTGCGAGCGTCAAGGGAGGCTTCGGTATTCCCAGGTTCGATTCGGAGGGACGGACGCTCGTCGCCGATTACGGCGACTTCTTGCTCTTCAACGTGTATTTTCCCAATGGCAAGCAATCCAAGGAAAGGCTCAGGTTCAAGATGGAATTCTACGATGCCTTCCTGGACCACGCCGAGGCCTTGAGGAAAAAGGGCAAAGGGATAATCGCCTGCGGCGACTTCAACACCGCTCACAAGGAGATCGACCTCGCACGCCCCAGGGAGAACAGCAAGGTATCGGGATTCCTGCCGGAGGAAAGGGCCTGGATCGACAAGTTCGTTGAATACGGCTACGTGGACACCTTCCGCATCTTCAACCAGGAGCCGGGCCAGTACACGTGGTGGGACCTCAAGACCAGGGCGAGGGAGCGGAACATTGGCTGGAGAATAGATTATTTCTTCGTCAGCGCCGAGCTCAAGGACAGGGTCAAGGCGGCATGCATCCTTCCCGAGGTCATGGGCTCCGATCACTGTCCCATCGGCATGAAGCTGTCGCTGTGAGCGGAAGGAGGGAGCCTTGTTCTCGGACATCGAAGACATAACCGTGAACTACGAGGAAGACGGCGTCCAGGTGGTGCAGGAGCTGGACAAGGTGGTGCTCTCGCGCGGGGCCTGGGCTACCATAATCTTCCGTTACCGGCAGTGGGAGCAGTCGAAGGGGGACTACGGTCCCGACCGTTTCACCATCCGGCGGTATCGCAAGATGAACGACGAATACCGCCAGCAGGCCAAGTTCAACATCTCCAGCGTCGACCAGGCGAAAAAGATCGTGGAAGCCCTTTCCGCCTGGATCGAGGAAGCGGAAGCCTGAAGCCCGCACGGGGCGCGTGATCCTGTAAGGGGAAAGGACCGCTTGGTCCCCATGGCGGACGAGCTTTTTCTCCCCTGCGCCGGATCGCCTTGACCATACTTGACTCGCCCTAAGTAAATGTATATACATTATGTTGTACAATCCTTGTGTTTATGTATGGTGTGCATAACGGCAGGGCGGGATGAAGGTTTTCCCAGAGAAGATCGAAGAGGGCGACTCGACACCGGCGTATTACCAGCTGGCACGCGTCCTGCATGGTTGGATAATGAGCGGCGAGCTCCGGCCCGGCGATCGCCTGGCTCCCGAACTGGAGCTTTGTTGCCGCTTCAACCTCAGCCGAATGACCGTACGCAGGGCCATCGCCATGCTGGTGGACGAGGGGTTGTTGCGACGCGAGAGGGGTAGGGGTGGGGGGACCTTTGTGGTCGGCCCCAAGGTGGATGGCGGAGTATTCCTGATTCCCGATTTCCAGGAGGAGATGAGGAACCGTGGACTGGCCGCCTCCGTGCGCCTGCTGAAGGCCAGCCTGGTCCCAGCGGGAGAGACGGCGGCGGGGAAGTTGGGGTTGGAGAAGGGGGGAAAGATCATTTACCTTGAAAGGGTTCTCGAGGGCGAGGGGCAGCCGCTCGCGTTCGACCGCAAATACCTCGTCTACGACCCCTCGCGGCCCTTGCTGGAGGCGGAACTCGGGCATGGGGACACCAGGGAGCTTTTCTCGCGTTGTCCCGAACTGATGCCGGTCAGGGCCGAGCTCAGCCTGTCCGCCACCGTGCTCAGGCCTCGCGAGGCGGATATCCTGGATTCGCGGCGGGGAGACCCCGCTTTCTGCATGGAACAGCTCGTATGGGCGGCCAACGACCACAGGGTGGCGTGGGGATGGATGATATACCGGGGAGACAAGTTCGTCTTCCGGTCCATTAGCCGCCTTCTTTGACCGGGTGAGGGTGGGATGGGGATAAGCGAGCCCGCCAGGCGATGTCTTAGAGGGAACGGTGGCGCCGTGATCGAGATCGGGGAAGCTGGAATGCACCGGAGGCTCTTTGGTGCCATCGCCGGCTTGAGGGAGGAAGAATCCCTGGTGATGGTGGAGGAGATGCTGGAGGCGGGAATGGACCCCCTGCGTATCATCGAGACCGCCAGGCGGGGCATGGACGAGGTGGGGAAGCGCTACGAAAGGCACGAATATTATCTCAGCGGCCTGATCATGTCGGGCGAGATCTTCGGAGAGATAATGAACATCCTCGACCGCGCTTTCGAGTATGGCCTCGCGGAGGAAGAAAAACCCAGGGTGATATTGGGCACACCCCTTGGCGATGTCCACGACATAGGCAAGAACGTGGTGTCCTCTCTCCTGCGCTGCTCCGGTTTCGAGGTGGTGGACCTGGGCGTCAACGTCCATCCCTCGGAATTCGTGAAGGCTGCGGAGGATAGCGGGGCCATGGTGGTCGGGATGAGCGCCCTCATCACAAGCGCGTACGAGGCCATGCGGGAGACGGTGTGGTGCTTCGAGCGCGCAGGGTTCAGGGAGAGGGTGAGTATCATGCTGGGGGGAGGGGCGGTCACGGAGAAAGTATGCGAATTCGCCGGCGCCGACGCGTGGGGGCGTGACGCGTCGGACGCCCTGGCGATCGCGAGAGCCTGCTATGGCGGAGAGGCGAGATAGGAGCGAGGCTTTCAGGATACCGGTGTGGTGCGGAGAGCGTCGCCATCTCCGCGAGGGCGAAGACGGGGCGGACGGAAGCGGTCCGGGCGTGCCGGCAGGCCGGTGAAGAGAACGGCGGACGAGAGGAAAGGAGAGTGCATATGGGCGAGACGCTCGCCGCGTTGCTGGCGGGACTCAGGGAGGAAGAAGCGCTCGCGGAGGTGCGCGGCGCGCTGGATGACGGGCGCGATCCCATCTCGCTGGTGGAGGAGCTGCGGGAAGGGATGTCCGAGGTGGGCAGGCGCTTCGAAGCCGGGGAATATTTCCTCTCCGAGCTGATCATGTCCGCCGAGATCTTCAAGGAGGCCGTGGCGCTCATCGAGCCCCGCATGCGCGCCGGCGAGGGCGGGAGCAAGGGGGCCATAGTGATCGGAACGGTAAAGGGAGACATCCACGACATCGGCAAGAACATCGTGTCCACCCTGTTGCGCTGCGAGGGATTCGAGGTCCATGACCTGGGAGTGGACGTCCCCCCCGACGCCTTCGTGCGCAAGCTCGAGGAGACGGGCGCCCGCTTGCTGGCGCTGTCGGGCCTGCTCACCCTGGCCTTCGATTCCATGAAGGAGACGGTGGAGGCCCTGGAGGGGGCGGGCCTGCGCCGAAACGTGAACGTGATCCTGGGCGGTGGGCCCGTGAACGAAAAGGTGGTGGAGTACGCGGGCGCCGACGTCTTCGGCGCGGACGCCTCCCAGGCGGTGAAGCTCGCCAACCTCTACCTGGGCGCGTGAAGTCGAGCGCTGGCGGGGACGAGGATTCTAGAGGAAGGATATGGCAGATGGACGCGCTTGAACGCATCGAGACCGCCGTGCGCCTGGGCAAGCCCGACCGGGTGCCCGTGGTGCCGATCATCGATTTCTTCGCGGGACGGTACGGCGGCATCACCCAGCACGACATGCTCTTCGATATCGACAAGGCGGACATGGCCCTGGAGAAGACCCTGAGCGACCTGGGCCCGATCGATGGACAGAACCTTTCCTATGCGGGCCTGGGACGCATCATGCAGCTGATCTTTCCCACCCCGCCGGTGATGCCCGGCGTGAGGGGAGTCCCGCCCGACGGCCAGTTCCAGTTCGTGGAAAAAGCGGTCATGGAGCCCGAGGAGTACCGCCTCATAGAGGAGCGCGGCCCCATACGCTGGATCCTGGACAAGATGAAGTTGAGCACCCCGGAGCTGGGAAACCCCGCCGGATTGCTGAAGGCCTTCTCGGGAGCGGGAAGGGATATCATAAAGGCCGGCCGGTCCATAAAGCGTTGGAGGCGCAGGGGGGTCGAGTCCATGGTCGCCTACAACATTGTCTTCACGCCCATGGAGTACATCTCGCTCTTCATGCGCTCCTTCAACGACTTCATCCTCGACCTCTTCCGCCGCCCCGACGACGTCAAGGCCGCGAGTCGCGCCCTGATGAAGCCCATGCAGATGCAGGGGTCGATGATGGTCAGGATGAGCGGACTCAAGAGGGTGTTCATGGGCGGCACCCGCACCAGCGCCTCCTGTCTCAGCCCCCGGCAGTTCGAGGACCTCGCGCTGCCGGAATGGCGGGAGATGTGCGATTTCTGGGTGCGCAAGGGCGTCACCCCTCTCCTGCATTTCGACAGCGACTGGACCGCCTTTTTCCCCTATCTCAAGGAGCTGCCGCGCGGCAAGTGCATACTCAACCTCGACGGCACCTCGGACATCTTCGCGGCCAAGGAGGTCCTGGGGGACCACATGTGCATCATGGGGGACGTCCCCGCCGCCCTGCTCAAGCTGGGGGAACCAGAGGAGGTGGACGAGTACTGCCGCAGGTTGATCATGGAGCTGGGAGCGGACGGGGGCTTCATCCTCAGCTCGGGTTGCACCATTCCCGTGGACGCTAAACCGGAAAACGTCAAGGCCATGCTCGCCTCGGTGCACAAATACAGGCCTTAGGCGCCGCTGTTTTCGTGCCCGGAGGCGTTTATCAATGAACGTAGCGCGAGCCTGTGCCGCATGGCCCAATTATCTCTCGGGGCGACATGCTGGAAGGCGGGTTTTCACCACCGTCGCGTGGGCCGACGCCGCCTGTCGCGACATCCCTCGTGGCGCCAGGTGTGGGTATTTGGAAACGTAGCGGAGGGACATCGTAGGATGGAAGTAACCGCCCTGCGGGGAGGAACGACGCTGCGTGGATAAGGGCGCGAAACGGAGCGGCCGGTATGCGCGGGACGCCGCAGGCGGCGATGTGGTAGATTGAAGTGACCTTAAAAGTACGGACGCGAAACCATATCCTGATCCGCGGTGAGTGGGCTGCTCCACAACTACTTGACCGGGAGAAAGGGGCTGGGAGAAACGGTACGGATGAGGGAGTAAAACGGTGGTGGAAAAAGCGCGCGCCGTATCATTGCGGCCTAGAGGAAGCGCGGACGCGAGACCGGCAAGACGGCGGGCCAAGCTGCTGCCCAGGAGCTTCTCAAGCGCTGGGTGAAGGTGGCCGGCGAAAGGGAGGGAACCCTGGTATGAAAGGGCGCGACTACGATGTCGTGGTGGTGGGAGGGGAGTCCGCAGACACGGTCGTTTATGGGGCTTTGGTTAACGTCATATGGGAGGGAACCATGGTATGAAAGGGCGCGACTACGATGTCGTGGTGGTGGGAGGAGGTCCCGCGGGAGCCGCGGCGGCCAGGGCGGCGACAGAGGGCGGGTTGCGCGTCCTGCTGCTGGAAAGAAAGAGAATGCCCCGCTTGAAGCCCTGTGCCGGTTATCTCTTCAAGGAGGCGCGGGAGTTCCTGGACGCCCATTATCCCCCCGTGCCGGACGCGGTGAAATGCCGCCCTTCCGAGGTGCGGAGGATAAAGCTCTACCTCGGCCGGGACTTTTGCCTGGAAGTGGAGGAGAACGGGCTCAGCGTGTGGCGCGACCGTTTCGACCAGTGGCTCTGCGAGGAGTCCAAGGCGGAGGTATGGGACGGGACGAGGCTGGTGGATTTCTGCGAGTGGAGCGACGCGGTGGAGGTGGCCTGCGTCCGGGACGGGCGGGAAACCATGTTGACCGCCGGGGCCCTCGTCGCCGCGGACGGAGGCCTTTCCATGGTGGCGAGGAGGGTTGACCCATCTTTTTCCGACGGCGCGCCCTACATATGCGTCCGCCACGAGTACCACCGCTGTGACGCCGACCTGGAGCCAGGGGTGTTCCACGTCTTCATGGACGCCGCCTACGGCGTCTATCCCGCCTGTTACTTCAAGGACGACCTCATGGTGGTGGACACCTCGGTGCGCAGGGGGGAAAGGATAGGACCGACACGTGAAGCCTTCCACGCCATGCTGGTCAGGGATTTCGGGTTCCGCTCCCATGAAATGGTAATGACCCTGGGGTGTCGGGCCGTTTTCACCGCCGCCATCAACCGTTTCTGCCTGGGGACCGACCGCGTGCTCATAGCGGGCGAGGCGGCCGGATTCATGAATTCCCTGGGGGAGGGGATATCCTCCGCCCTGTCCACGGGCAGGCTGGCCGGCCTGGCGGTGGCTGAGAGCGGCAGGTCGTCGCCAGGCGCCCTTTACCGCTCGAGCACGGCGGCGGAAAGGGACCGCACGGCGCGGGAGTGGTCGCTGCTCACCTTGCTGCGCGGAGGGGCCAGGCCGGAGCTCAAGCGCGCCCTGATGCGCCTTTCCCTGGCGGATAAAGTCCGCTTCCTGAAAGGGACGCTGGCCTGGCACAGGGGTGGGGGCGTGGCGCCCGGCCTCAACAAGGGAGCCCTGGAGATCGCCCTGCGCCGGCTCCTGCGAGGCTCCTACGACTTCCGCGCCTGACCTACGGGAAGCGCTTCTACTTGCCTCGCGTACTCCCTTATAACCATGTGCGCTTCGACATATTACAAGGGCTTTGCGCCCGCCAATTTGGATTCTGTCCATCTTCACCAGTAAGATCCATAAGCCTATCCGTTATGTTGTGACTTCCCCCTTTCCGCTGTTATCTTGCTGAGTAAAAGAATCAGTCGAATTGGGAATAGATCGATCCATTGACGCGGGGGGGCAATAGCTACAATCGATGTAGGGTGGGGCGGATGTCGATAAACAAGTTCGTATCCCGTAGAATGGAAAGGGGGAGGAATTCGTCCCGCGCTATCGCTGTAACATGATTTTCCAAATCCCTCATCCCAAAGGAGGTACACCCATGGGGATAGCAGCCACAAAGACAGCCTTATTCCTGACTATCCTCACGCTTTTCATGGCAATGATGCCTATGCCGAAAATCAAGAACGACAAGGCTGCAGCCAATGACCATCCGTGGGCGGATAGCTATGGTTTTGAGTGGACATATCCTTCCCATACGGACACCTATAGGTCCATGTCTTCTTTCAGTTTCGAAAGCTTTCAATTCGTACCCTTTTCGGGAATTATAGAGGAGTGGATATTGTGGTTGGATTCAATGACCGTATCGCCATTAAGGGAGTTAGATGGTATAACGGCAGGGATAGAATAATCAGGCCGGCACATGTTTGGAACACCGAATTCTGGCGCGCCTCCCAACTTATTACAACGCCCAATGCTTACAGCGTTGCGGAATCGTGTTGGTGGGCAACGCATTGGGTCAGCGTTCACTGCAATGGATTGGCGGGTACGGGCTTGGATTCCTACCGGATATGGGGATCGGAAAACGATAGTCGTGGGTATATAGGAATCCCGGGTGACGGAAGAAATGAAGGCAGGTTATAGCGTGGTGATCAAGAGGAGATAGACAAGATGGACGCGGTGAACAAGCGGAAGCCCATATTGTCGAGAAGCCGGTGGAAATGGCTATTGGTCTCAGCGATTGCGGCAGGCATTGCCATAGGCTGCACGCTCGTTTTTCTGCCAGATTCGGGTAAAGCTACAGGCAAGCAGGACAAGGACAGATTAAGAACCCTGGCGTTGGCTAACTCGCGGGAGCTTATTCCGGAAGCGAGGACCGCGGAGGAAATGCCGGAATATGAGAGCAACGAGGGGATAACCATGGCCCTGAAAGACGAAAGCGGTAACACGGTTTCAGTTGTAATGATCGACCGAATAACCGGTGAGCTGGAAGCCATGTTCGATTTCCGGGAGGAATCGAACAACGGGCTTTCGCCAAATGTGAACATCAACCGCAACGAGGCGGAGACCATAGCGGAGAATTTCCTCAAAGAAAAAGGCGTTGATGTGTCGCAATATGGTCTTGAAGCGGATCCCCTGCGGATCGTAGCGATGGATACATCGGATGTCGAAAAGCCGAAAGAAGTATACCGGTACGAATTCAATTACCGTATTCAGAGAGACGGTATTTTCATAGATGACTTTGAATATGGAGGGGGGTATTGTGCGGTTCACGTTTCGCCGGATAACGGCCAGGTAGTGTATTTTCTCCTGCCGAGGGACACGCTGCAGATGGCCGGTAAATCGGCCGGGGTGATGCGCGTAGAAAAAAAACAGGCCCTGGACATCGCCGTAAATGAGGCCAACTTGACCATCGACAAGGAAATCGCGATTCCGAGAATAGACTATGAGAAAACACAATTGAGATACATGAATACCAGCGGCGATGAGCTGATCCCATATTGGAGAATCGAGTACGGTTTCGAGGCCGTGGACCGTGATAGGTACTCCGGAGCATGCTATACGGTATTGGGGATAAGTGCGGTAGATGGCACGGTTATATTGAGATACGAATATTGAACGGGAGTTGCCGATAAAGAGGTTAAGCTCTAACCTTCTATATTTCACTTGGCGGTATCATGACTTCAAACATCCCACGGCTCAATATCTGCTCTATCCATGAAAGGCTGTCCGAGTAGAACTCCTAGCGCACGCCCTTCCCATCACCAGGTCGGTGTGCCCGTAGCCCGGGCAAGGGAAACGCGCGAACCGGGCTAGGCGTTCAGGCCCCGGCGCAAAGCTCCTCGATCCAGGCCAGGATGTCCGGGTAAACCTCCTCGCGCACGCGCTTGCCCATCACCAGGTCGGTGTGCCCGTAGCCCGGGTAGCACTTGAAGCGCTTGCGCTCGCTCCCCACCTTCTCGTAGGCATCCAGGCACACGTTCTCGTCGCCCACGAAGTCCTCCGTGCCGGTGATGAAGAAGAGCGGCGCGGTGATGGAGGGCATGTGCGCGGTGTAGTTTACCTCGCCGCGGAAGGAGCGGAAGTCGGGGTCCTGCGAGAGGGCCACGATCTGCGCGGACATGCGCGCGGTGACGTTGTCGGACGCCCACTTTAGCAGGCTCCAGCCCACGTCGGGGTCGACGTTGTCGGGGTTGTAGAGGAACATGGCGATGGGGCCGCGCACGGCGAGCACCCTTCCCAGGCGCGGGAACCGGGTTACCAAGTCCCCGATGCGGCTGGCGGGCACGCGGGGGGAAAGGCGGTCCTGGAGGCGCAGCCAGCCGAGGAGCGCGGCGGACGCCGCGCGGTAGAAGGGCAGCCGCTCGAGGTCCCGTATCCAATCCCCTCCCCCGCGGTGCAGGCCGGGGGGGCTGCCTATGGCGACGCCGCCAAGGATGGCGCGGTTACGCTCCTCGGCCAGGCCGGGATCCAGCGAGACGCGGAAGCCGTCCCCTTCCCCTTGCGCCCGCGCTCCCTGCAGGTACATGTAGAGGACCATGCCGCCCATGCTGTGGCCGATCCAGACGGGCCTTCGGCCCGTGGAACGCGTGACCGCCTCCACCAGGGCCGGGGCGTCCAGGGCGGCGAGGTGGTCTACGCTGTGGTGCCAGTCCCCCACGCCGCAGCGGTAGGGGTCCCGGCCGCATCCCCGGAAGCTGGAGATCCACACGTCGTAGCCGCGCTCGGCCAGGAAGAGGGCGAGGTTGTGCCCGCGGTGGGGGAGGTCGAACTCCAGCCCGTTGCCGAAGAAGCCGTGCACCAGGAGCACGGGCTGGGCGCCCTCGCGCGCGTAGCGTTTCATCCTCAGCTCGATGCCGTCCTCGGTGGTGGTTTTTTCCACCCGGACATCGAGCGCGTGCACGCAGTCCGGGTCCTCCTGCGGCATGGGCTCCGCGCGCAGGCGCCATGCCGCCGCGGCACCGGCGGCGGAGCAGGCCAGCAGAGCGGCCTTGCGCAGCTTGCGTGAAGAAGCCATGGTTACCCCCTTGTCGTTTACCGGAAGAACGAGAATACGACGAGAACATTTTATACCCAGGCGCGGGGTCGTATCTTGACTTTTTCCTCGCTCTTTAAGAATGTTTAAGAATGGGGTCGTATCTTGAATTATTCCTCGCTCTGCTTAAGAGCGGCTCGTCGCTGCAAAGCGTTGGCAATGCGATTCGCCTCTCATTTTCGACCCCGCGCCCGGAGCTTAACTACCGGTTATT
>JABLXL010000006.1 GCA_013178005.1 Actinomycetota bacterium | reverse complement strand
CGGTAAAGCCTCACCGCCTCGGTCCGGAACTCCGGTGGGTAGGGTTTTCCTTGTGCCATGCTCTCTCCTTTCTCGAGGGACCCATTATCCCCCAATCCAGGATGTCAACGAAAGCGGGTCAATTCCACAACGCATCCCAGCGGTCCTCGTATGGAAGGGCATAGGAACAGTTGAAGCCTCCCCACTCCGGTTTGTAGTTCAGTCCTTTTTTCAACGCGTAATCCCTGTATCTCCTGATTTCGGCGTTCAGGTCCCTGCTGGAGAGGATAAAGTAGCGGGGGTTGTCCACCTCAGGCACCAGGACCAGTATGAAGTAGAGGTCTTTGTCCTCCAGGCAATGCTTTATCGGCCAGAACGTGTGTATACTCAGCCCCTTCACATCGACCATAAAGGGAACCCCGTTCGGGCTTTCCACATACATGTCCACGCGGGGGCAGTAACCGTAGGTGAATGCCACCTTGTAGCCTCTTCTCGTCAACTCAGCGCCCGCATGAACAGCGCAGACCGCATACGGAGCACGGCGCTGGCGCTCAAGCCTCTCCGGATATCGTTTTGGAGGAAGTCTCTTGTGCCATGTCTGGCAGAATCCTCGTTCGGTAAGGAGAAAAACTGTGCTTAGGCTCCTTAACAAGCCCGCTGGATGATAGAATATTGATATCAAGAGTTAAATATGGGAAATGCTCGCTCAATAGTCCTCTCACGCCATATATTCTAGAATCATGGAAAGATATTAATACTACGCATGAAGATATTTGCAGGAGCTTATTGATAAGTCATGGTAATATAATAGTGAGCTGGCACCTATTCATTGCAGGAGTCCACAAGTCCTTTTAAGGGTAAATGTGCTTATCGGGCAATAAGGGGGTGAGCGTTATCAAAGAAAAAGAAATCGGATATGAATGTGAAGCATGTGGCGCTATTATGGAAAAAGATGAAGCATATGATAGCCCGTTGTATCAATGCCCAGCCTGCGGGAATATCTTCAGCGAGGCGGAGACACCTGTTGGGTTTCAAGACCGTTGTACGAAAGAGGGCTGTGGGGAGCGTTCAGAATTGATTTCCGATGTGTGCTGCCCCTATTGTTATAGCGGCCCTCTTAAGGAGATAGACTTATCTGAAGAAGATACATAATAGTTGGAGCCTGCCTCTTCTGGCTCACGCTCCGTCAATCTTACGCTTCCTAATCGCAGCTTAGACTTAATGCTATTTTATCCCTCAATGGTGACAATACGGTCCCATCGCTCCTGCTCATTACCAACAGACCAGAGCTGTCAGTACCTTCCATTACAATAAATGAAGCAAACGAAGCCGATACTCGCGAAAGGAGGCAAGAAGATGGTGGCAACGAAAGGGGCTTCGCCAGACGTTAGGTGCTACCTGACCAAGGCCCGGAGCAGTAACATCGCGTGCCTTACCATACTGGACGTGCGGGCGGGAATGGCGGTAACCATCCGGGGTATTGCGCCCTGGCTACCCAGCTGTAGCTCGCATATCAGAAAGCCGCCGGAACCGCCGATTAGGCCTAGCGGCCGCCTAGGGCACCGTATATCGCTCAGTGAGGCGCCCCGGGTTTTCCTGCGGGAGCTGGACAGGCTGGATAAGGCCGGCGAGCTCACCCCTGGTATGGAGGAGGCGCTGACCAGCGCCAAGCTCGTGCTCATATTCAGCGGGAAGGGTCTGTAGCACGATGCGCATGACCGTCTTGGAGATACATGAGGTGGCTTGTATGTCTATGGAGGATAGGCTTCCAGGATGGGATGCCCTGCCCAGATGGGCCCAGTGGGAATTATCCCGCTTCACTTTCTACGCTATTAGCGATTCAGACGTCGCCGAGGTCCTCGTGGCTTGGCTGAAGCCCCGTCTGGCATATCAATCTAGCTGGGAGTACAAGCTATTCCTTGATTGGTGCTTGGAGCACGAGACAGACCCCAGTATAGCCCGGCTTGAGGACCTTGTCGCGGAACGCTGCCCCGAGGCTTTACGGGACGACCTGCACTTCCTGGTTTTCACCCGCATGTATTCTCGTGACCCCGGCCATGAGCTCTTGAGGTCGGGTCGGGGTACCTCTTTCAGGGAGCAGCGGCTCACGGAGATGATGGTGGACAGGCTGCCAGAATATACCCGCGACCGCCTGGCGCGCACCGCGCAGTATCTCCTGGCGCTTTGCGCTATCGCACGCAGTCACCCCCGGAACGGCGGAACAGCGATACTCTCTGCGGGAGAGGTCGAGTTAGTCAATTATGAGAACTTGGGCCCGTGGATTAGTGTTGCCTCAAACCCCCACACCGGGCCGTGCCCGAATGACGAGGGGGACATCATGGATAAAGTGGAGGCCTTATGGGAGGCAGCGGTGGAGGTATACGGATACGAATCCGTCGAGATGGCCATCGATTCGAGCAATCTGTTCCGCGCGTTCAAGAGGCTCCTCTGAGCGCGACCCAAATCCCCTCATTGCCCTAACAGGATTCCTGCAAACATATTACTTGCGTACTGGCAGCCCCTTAAGCTTCCCAACATACTCCTCGGGCAGTCCCCAATGCTCCGCCTCGGTTATGATTTGGTTCTTATACTCCTTTTGGGCAGGTACTCTTCTGTCGATTTGTTGGCCACACCGTAGAGGAGCACGTCTAGCGGTTGGTCTTCGTCCCCTTCTACGAACACTAAGGAGCCGTATCTCTCAAAGATGTTTCTCTTGCCCTTCCCTCGGTAGCCATCGTAGGCTTCGAGCCGCTCAAGGTCCTCCTCCGTGATTTCGTAGAACAGCCCCAAGCCCCCTCGCTGCCGTTATCCTCCACCACGTCGGCCACTCCGCCTTTCCTATCTTCGGAGTATCGTGTGAAGGCGATTCTGAAGCCATGGGAAGCGCCACACATTTGAACGTATTGGATGGACAACGTTTACTCATCTGCTCGGGGTCGAGGTTCGAGCCGTAGGCATATAAAGCACAGCATCACTTCCCTTCATTGTCCCCTCTGATTAACCATACTGGAAATCATAATCCTACAGCCCTGCGACGACAGCTCCTGGGCGATGCCGGGCACATCCTATCCTGCCCCAGCATTGCCCCGCAACGCGTGGCCCTGCCCGGCGGCGCCCAGCGAGGCGTTCCCTTGTGGTACTGGCTTATGGTCGGCAAGGGCCCTGTTGCCGCCTTGAGCGGCGAGCGCCGCGGGGATGGGGGACGGGTTACGGCCCACGGGAAGAGCTCATCAATGAAGCGCGCAGCATGACGTGACGCACCATCTCTCTTGGCTCTTAATCCTTTCGTAAATCGAATATGGCAGGGTGTCAGGATACGCGATTCACCAGAAACCTTCGACGTTGATGGTAGCGTTATACGCGAAAATCCGTTCAATATACTCCGGGGGGTATATTAGAAAGCAGCGCCACTCGTTATGTCTTCTTGCTGGTCTTTTTTTGCTAAATATGGCAACAAGTAACACTGAATTGGTCTTGTGGTGCCCTTTCCGCACGAGCTCCCACACGCCTTGTCGCAACAATCCCCTCCCGCCGGTGGGGTTATCGCCTTAGAAGCAGAAATGGCTACATATTTGACCTGTAGCCACATAGCTAGCTATGGTCTAGCTTAGGTCCATGAGAGGAGTCCAAAAAGCGCTTCGCCTCCATGTTCTTGATTGCCATGCTTACCAGCTTCTGCTCCTTCTCGTCCAAGTCCTCTACAGCCTTGCCGCCAAGCAGCTCCGCCCTAATCCGCTCGAGTAGTCTATTGTGTTTCGCCATGACCGCAGGCGGGAGGATGGATAGTGCGGCTATGGCCGTTGATACCTGCTGCTCTGCCTGCCGACCGGTTATTGCTTTCGTGCTCCTCTGTCCGGCGGTACCTGTCTCCCGCGACGCCCTTGCGCTTTCGGGGACGATTTCGGCCAATGTATGTCTCTTGGCGCCCGCCAAGTCAAACGCGTCCAGCCAGATGGGCTCAGCCAGAGGGTCTGTGAAATCGGCTGCGTCGAGCTCCCCCATGAAGTAATCCGCATAAGTGAAGCCGCAGCGGAAAACCTTGGCCCAACTCCTCATATCGGGGTTGATTCTTGCAAGGGTTTTTCGAAGTACTGTGGCGTGCCTCTCCATATCGGCGAGCCCCGTGCGCGTGTCGGCACCCTCGCGCCGCTCAAAGAGGAAAAGGAGAGTGGGGAAATGCCCGAGTTCGAGTCTATCCCGCCATGACCCCGAACGGAACAGTCCCGCATACCTCACCAGCCTCTCCGAGACCTCGTGGCTCTTCGCCCACGAGAGCTCAACCTCAAGCAGGCAACCAAGGGGCTCGTAACCGAGCGACGGGTCAGTGCTCCTCCAGCAAAATATCGCGTCGGGGGCTGCGACTCTCTTTCTCATCGCCCCCCTCTCCTGGCACCTGAACTCTATGCGTCCTCCCGCTCCCCCGCTCCTCCACCACTCGACCGAGCCAGCCCTCGAGGCGGCCAAACACAGATGGAAATTTTTAATGGTTCTTTCGTGCATGAAGGTCCTGTCAATCCATACCGTCCCGCTAAGTCCTTCCAGCCTTCCGTTCAGCTCTGTTGCGATACACCATTGCGCCGGGCAAGGCGGCTCTCCTAGTAATGCCATCATCACCTTCTTCGGGCGCGCTCCCCTGGACAAGAAATAGGAACGTGGATAGGAACCTCTCTGATGCCTAGATAACATCACACCCTGGATTAGCTCACCGTGGTCCTCGCGTTGCAACCGATAGAGATGGTCGCCGATGGTCGCCCGGCTGCGCTCTATTCCGTTAATGTGTGCCAAAGCAAATCTGAGTTGGTCGATTTCAAGCGCGCCGAATCTGTAAAGCGCCAGTAAAATCTGCGCGTCCAGATTACTAAGTTTTTCTACAGCTTCGCTCGCCGTAATCCCCATCGGCTCCCCTCCTCCACCAGCACGGCCCGCTGCAGTCTCGTAGGCGGCAACTTCAACCCAGCCTACCCCTAATCACTTCCTCACATGTATTGTAACGAGGAATTCTCCCTCGCCATTGATTCAGCGAAAAGCATTATTCAGCCACCAAGAACCGGCTGTTTTACCTCAAGCGGCCGATGTGGATATCCGAATATTTATTTAGGGGCATTGGGCTTTGAAGTGACGCGGTATTTCGTGTGCCCGACGTTGACACAAGAGGAGGACTGCGATGCGTGGCATGGCGAAGAGGCTCTTGGCGGTGGTGGGAGCGGCGCTGCTCCTGG
This sequence comes from Actinomycetota bacterium, assembly GCA_013178005.1. Classification (GTDB taxonomy): domain Bacteria; phylum Actinomycetota; class Geothermincolia; order Geothermincolales; family RBG-13-55-18; genus Solincola_B. Next base: position 83,256 of record JABLXL010000006.1, on the reverse strand, counting down.
CGGCCTTTGCGGGCGGGGCGCTGCCTTCGGCGCTGGCGCAGCCCGGCGAGGCCGGCGCGGCGTCGGAGTACATTAGCGAAAATGTCTATCACCTGGCCGAGGGATGCACCCGCGACGGTTTCGAGACCTGGCTCACGGTGGCCAATATCGGCGACGGCCAGCTTATGCCCGGCGAGACTAGGCCCCAGCCGCCAAACCCCTGGTGGAAGCTGGAGGTCTCCTACGTCACCAACGAGGGGGTGGTGGCGGAGAAGACCTATGACCTCCCCATGCAGTCCCGCACCACCATCGACGTCAACGCCGAGATAGGCCCGGGCTACGACGTGTCTTTCGTATGCCGGGTTACGAGCAACCTCTACGCTAGCGACGTGATAATCGAGCGCCCCATGTACTTCAGCTATGTAGGCCGGGGCGGGCACGTGCCCTGGCAGGGGGGACATGTCGGCAGGGCCGTGTGGGGCATTGACCCCAGCCTTTTTGACCCCGACAACCCCTGCCATAAGGGGGCGCATAATACCTGGTACTTCGCCGAGGGGACCACGCGCCAGGACTCCGAACGGCACTTCGACGAGTGGATATGCGTGCTCAACCCCACCGACCAGCCGACCGCCCTCACCTTCAACTACATGATTGAGGGGGAGGGCCTGGTGGTGAAAAAAGGCACCCTCCCCGCCCGGCACCGGGGCACGTGGTACGTGCCCGACCACGTGGGGCTGAACAAGGACGTCTCGCTGGAGCTGGTCGCGGAGGTCCCCATCTACCCCGAGCGGGCCATGTACTTCCAGTACCGGAGCGTCAACCCCCAGCGGCCGGGGCGCGCCTGGTACGGCGGCCACATCTTCCCGGGGTCGTCTAGGGAGAAGCTGGACAGCGTGATGTACCGGGACTATGACAAGGCTTTTGCCTTCGCGCCAGTGTCCTACGTCCCGGGCATGGGCTGGGCCGATACCTGGGTCTGCTTCCAGAACCCCAACACCGAGAAGGTGCCGATAAAGCTCACCTTCTCCACCCCCGGCGGCCTCATGGCCTTCATCAAGTGGCTCCCGCCCCAGCAGCGCAGCACCTTCTACTACCCCGAGCTGCTGGCCGAGTACGGCATCTCCTCCTCCCGCGACCCCGGGGCCTTCAAGGTAGACTGGGTGGACGGTTATCCCTACAACATCCTGGTGGAGAGGCCGCTGTACATGGAGTTCGACCGCCCGGCGGCGACGGGACAAACCCCCTCCGGGGGGACGGTCATCGGGGGGTTTTCTTCCTCGTCTGCCGTTTACGCCGAGGGGTACACCGGCCCCGGCTTCGACACCTGGATGGCGCTCAACTACTTCGACGACTCCGGCCAGTGGCAGAAGTGGTGGGAGGAAAGCGTGGCGGAGGGGACGACGGGGAACTGGCACGGCGCGCACGTCTACTTCCCGGGCGGCGGGGAGCCCGTGTGGCGCAGCGCCACCACCAAGGAGCTCCAGGCCGCCGGCTTCCAGGGCTGCTGGTACACCTATATGTGGCACGTGAACAAGGACTTCCCCAACGCCGAGCTGTCCCTGGAGGCGTATTCGAGCGGCGTCGAGCGCATCATGATATTCAACTACAAGGGCAAGTGGTGCGGGATGCACTCCTCCGGGGATTATACATATAAATAGCGCTAGTGCTGGCGATGCCGCGGCCGCCGGGGTGGTGCCCCGGCGGCCCAAGGAGAGCGGCATTGGCGGCACGCCCCGTCGGGCAGGGCGGGGCGAAATAGGCGTATCCCGGCATGGCCCGTTGAAGCGGCGAGGTGATGCTCGATGAGGACGAGACGAGGAATCGGTGGGCATAGGATTGTTGGCCTGGCCCTGGCGGGCCTGCTCGTGCTTGGAGCGGCCCTGGGGGTGGGGATGGGCCCGGCGGGGCTTGCGGGGCTTGCGCGGCCCGGCGTGGCGCACGCCGCCCCTCCCCAGCCGGCCTGGATGCCCCGGGCGCTCATAATCGACTGCCTGGGCGCCGCAGGCGCGCAGTACGGCGTGGACGACGACGCGGCCGCGGCCAAGCTCTCCGAGCTGGGCTTCATCGTGGACCGCTACGAAGACACCGCGGCTCCCGACTACACCGAACCCATCCCATGGACGCATTGGACCCTGGCCGAGATGTTCCGGCTCAACACCTACAACCTGGTGGTCTACTACGGGCACGGGAACGAGTACTGGGGCATGGTCGTAGGCAATGCTGGGACCTACATGGACCATTACGACGACTACCGCTACCCCATTGACGCCTACAACGTGTGCGAGGGCCGCAAAATCTGGGGCGACCCCACCAGGAACTACGCCCCGTGGAGGGACCGCAACGGCACCGAGTACCCGGTCAAGCTGGACGAGGACGCGATGGTGCTTCTGGTGGGCGCGTGCTACAGCGCCGGGATGAGCAGTATCGACCCAGACACGCCGATACTATCCGACGCCGAAATCCTGCGCAGGATAAACGAGTATTCCTACACCTTCCTGCACCAGGAGCGCCCTGGGGCGGGGACATACGTGGCCAAGCCATTCTCCTCGGCCGCCAGTTTCCTGGACACGCTGGCGCACAACCCCAACACGCCCATAGGGCAGCTGGCGGTGCCCGACTACAGCTCCAGCGGGGCGACGCTATTGGAGGGGCCACACCCCTACATGGGCGGGGCCGGGATGCGCTACCGCAAGAACAAGCGGCCGGGAACTACCAACGGTGCGATATGGCGTAGCGCCGCCTGGGCGGGCGACCCCGAGGCCACTTTCCGCACCGTGCTGCACGGCTACGTGCCGGGCGATAAGAACGGCGACGGGGACAACACCGACCCGGGGGAGCCGTATTTCGACCCTTACGCATGGTACAGCGGCCCCATCCCCCAGCCCCCAGAGGGCTACGACACGGCTTGGTACTTCGCCGAGGGGTACACGGGTTACGGTTTTCAGGAGTACCTCACCCTCGGCAACCCGGGAGAAGCTGAGGCGAGGGCGCAGGTGCTCTACCTGAGCAAGGACGGCACCTGGAAGCTCGAGGAGTTGACGATACCGGGCTCATCGAGGGCCACGGTTAACGTGAACGCAAGCGCGGGGCCAGACAGGGAGGTCTCGGCCCGGGTCTGCTCGGATTCGCCCATCGTGGCGGAGAGGCCGATGTACTTCGCCTACAACGGGGCCTGGACGGGGGGCCACGACACCATGGGGGCGAGGGCTCCCGATGACACGTGGTACTTCGCAGAGGGGTACACGGGCGCGGGCTTCGAGCAGTACGTCTGCGTGCTCAACCCCGGGGCGACTGTCGCCAACCTCACCTTCCGCTTCCAGACCGAGGAGGCGGGAGAGGTCGTGAAGGCGGGCTTGTCTGTGCCGGCGCAGTCACGGGCTACCTTCCGGGTGAACGACGTGCTCGGGACGGGGTATCAGAATTCCCTTAAACTGCTATCCGACCAGCCAGTGGTGGTCGAGAGACCGATGTACTTCGACTACGCCGGCCGGGGCGATTGGCACTGGACCGGCGGGCACTGCGTGATGGGCTTGAACGAGCTAGCAACGGAGTATTGCTTCGCAGAAGGGACGACGAGAGGGGGTTTCGAGGAATGGCTCACCCTGCAGAACCCGGGCGGTGAGGCCATCACCGTGAAGGCCACCTACCAGCTCGGGCCTGGCCAGGGGGAGCCCGTAGAGAAATCGTATGAGGTGGGGGCCGGCAAGAGGCGCACGGTGTTCGTACCCGAAGAGGTGGGCACGGAGAAAGACGTCTCGGTGAAGCTGTCCTGCGCCGACCTGTTCCTGGCCGAGAGGCCGATGTACTTCCGCTACACGGGTTACGGAGCCGACTGGACGGGCGGGCACTGCGTCATCGGGACTGGCTCGGCGGGAGGCGAATGGCTGTTCGCCGAGGGCTACACCGGGGAAGGCTTCCACGAGTGGCTCTGCCTGCAGAACCCGGGGGACGAGGACGCCGTGGTGGAGATAACCTACCTCACCCAGGAGGCCGGGCAGCTCCCCGCAAGGACGGAGGCCGTCCCTGCCGGGACGCGGGTGACGCTATGGGTCAACGACCACGCCGGGGCGGGATACCAGCTCTCGGCGCGCCTGAGGGTCTTGTCCGGGCCGGGAATCGTGGCGGAGAGGCCCATGTACTTTTCCTGGAACGGCTGGGACGGCGGGCACGACGTGGTGGGGTATGCTCCTTAGCTCTCCTTGTCTCGCTCGGGGAACACCAAGTGCCCGGTGGCGGCGTAGCGCAGCTTCCCGGGCTTTTCCTTTCTCACCTTTCCGAGATTCTCCCGCCTGATGGTTGTTATCGGCGTGACTTCCAGGCTTAAGGAAACCCTCTTGCCCGGGCCAAGCTCGGGGTCGAAGTCCTGCAGCTCCTTTCTGGAGGCCACCTCCCGAATCTGCCGGCCAAAGCGGCGCTTTCGCGGCAAATCGTTGGGGTTTTTGAACAGGCAGTCGTAGGCAGCTTCCATCGTACGGTGTAGATGCCCACAGCACCCGTAATGCGGTCCCCAAGTCGTGTAGTAAGGCATTTCGTTTCCTCCTTTTTATGCCTCGTCCAACAGTTATCGTCTGCTCCTTGCGATGCCCTGCCCTGCCTCAACACATCACGCCCTGCGACGCCCTGCCCTGCCATGCCCGGTTAACTCCTAGCCCCTTATAAGGTCGCCTCAGAGGGCCTTGACCACCACGGCTTCCTCGAGGGCCTCTGCATACCGGGCGACGCGGCCGCGTTCCGCTCGGCCGACTCCAACAGCCCTCGTATCATGGGGCTGGGAGAGTCGCACGAGGATATCCTCTCCAGCACCCCGACTGGGAGCTCTTGTGGGTCGTGCCGTATTAGGTAGGAGCCTCCGTCCAGGGCGATGATGGCCTCGCCGCCGCTGTGTACTCCAACCGCAGCCGCACCTCCAGCCCCGGAAGGCTCGCGTCCCCTGGCCGGCCCTTGGCGGCGGCCCCTTCGCCAAGCACGGTGTAGGCGATGCCGAAAGGGTGCACACGGCTTATATAGTCCCACACACCTCCGGGACTCGCCGCCATCTTCTCGACCTCCTTTGAAGCCGTCTTTTTACCGTCAATTCTTGTCTATGTCAAACGGCGCCTGCCGCCCGTCCGGCGCTATACCGCCCAGCCCCTCCCCGCACAGTACCGTGGTCAGCAGGTTGTTACCCCGGGGGTAGCGCCTGTGATGAGGATTGCCATCGTGCCCGACTTTAATGATTTTCGTAGGGTATTTCAGCCCGTAGTCTTCGCTGCCGTTCTTACGCTTGTATTTGCACACGCGCGCGTCGAACTCAATTATGTCCCCCGAAGTCAGCCCCGCGCGCATAAACCCCTTGCCGTCGTTCACCCAGATGTGGTGGGCTATGAACTTGCCCGTGCCAGCAAAGCGGAGGTCCTCGAAGCAAAGCCTGGTCTTCACGCCCGTGCCGTATTCTTTAGTACTCTTCCTCCTATAGGTTCCGCGGAAACGTGTCCGGTCCCCGTTGGAGCCCTCGAGCATATACCGCTTACCATTGTTGCCGTTGCGGCCGTTGTAGCCATTAGACATTTTTGTCTCCTTTCTTATCTTCCCATTACTTCCAGGTATTCCATTATTATACAGACAGGTAGTGACAACTCCGGCTCCGCGGAGGGCTGGTCAAGCCTCGTATATGAGGAAACTCCCTGCTGAAAGCCCTGTTGCGCCCCCCCGCGACATCCCGCGGCACCCCATAAGCCCTTCTTTCCCCCCCAAGACTTCCTTCGCGCACAAAGCGCGAACGCGTACGGCGCTCTGGGAGGTCTCCACCTGACAGCGCCTAGTGGGCTGTTTGCTGGGGTTCCTCGGGGGCGCTCTGCTTGTTGTTTATGTATAATAATGATGGTAATGTTGCTATAGTAATCTACTGTTAATAAATACTCCGGGGTTGCCATCCACGATTCCCCCACAAAGCTCACGCGGGCCGTCGGCTCAAGACAAGAGCCCTGGTAAAGGCATTCTGCGGGCGGTTTGTGGGCCATCTCCTTGCTCCCTTCTTGCGGGTACCCATCTGCGTTTTTCCGTCTTATCCCAGTGTAGCCGAAGGTGCTGCCAGCTAAGGCAAATGGCCTGGCTGGGAGTGCATAGAGCGCTTTGAACGCAGAGAAAGGATTGCGGGCTGCGAAACGCGGCGGCTGCCCCGCTGGGCGATTTCGGGCTGTGGTGGGACCCTCGCGCCTCGCTGGGCGATGCCGGGCTGCGCTGGAACCCTTGCGCCTCGCTGGGCGATGTCGGGCCCCCCAGCATTGTATGTTGGCTACTACGGATAGCGACGTAGCCTTCATTGCCCCCACCAAGATTCCAGGAACCGCTCACGTTCGGCGCTCAGACGCGACTCGGGGTAAACCCCGAACACGAACACGTCGCCCCGGGGTCGGCGCACGACTGCGATGGTTGCCGGGACGCCGTCTGGCCATATCTTGGCCCTGCCGTAGAGGGCGTCTAGCCACTCGAACTGCCCCCAGCCAGCCTCCTGGCCGCGCTGGGCTTCGGGAATTATTCCTGAGCGCCTTGCCCAAGCGAGGAAGCGCTTGCGGGGGCAACGCCCGGCGAAGAAGACGTCACTGTAGGAACCATTGGGGAAAAGGTCGTCTGAGTCGAACGCGTGGACGAAAGCATGGGCGAACTCCGGTATAGGGTCCAGCCGTGTCCGCTTGCCGTTGAAGTCGAGGTACATAGTGCGGGGTTTGCCGGAGAAAAGCTCGACGAGTTTGTCGCTCTCGAGACGCTCTTGGCGGGTCATCGGTTTGGCCATTTGTCGCTCCTTTCTTTCGGTCGTTTTAGGCCTTCAATATTATGGTAAGGGAAGGTACTGACTGAATTGGTCATAGTATGGCTTTAGCCTATCCGCAAATGCAGGAGTATTTGCTTGGATAGCAATATTGACCTAGAGCCCCCCTAGGTCTAATCATATCCAGGCAGTGTATCCATATGCCGTTGGAAACATAGTGGGGTAGTATTCTGGAGAACATTAGATTTAGAGCTCATATAAGCAGGGCATATACGAAACTATCACTTTTCTATTCTTCTTCCAACGCATAATGATGCCGTTGAAAGCCCCAAATTGTGCCGTTGGCTATCAATATTGTGCCATTGCACCAGTATGTCTCTACTGTTGCAAATGCTCATAATATAAGAAAAACCAATTTGGGTGCCCTTGGGAGGGACAATGTGAAAACTATGAAAAAATTCTATAGACGCCCTACTAATTATGGGGTGATTTCAAGCTCTATTCAGGCAGAATACAGTAAACCTGCACTTCAACTAGGGTTTCTGGATAAATACCAACGTCAATTCGGAGTAGTTTCAACGGCAACAATCCCTATCCATCGGCACCGGCTTAACCAAGCATAATACAGAATAGATTATTAAGCGTCGCATTTTTTAATTGTGCCCGCTATGTTCAGCGATATGGAGAGCGTGAGGGCAGGGCTTATCGCCGCCAGTTATCCAATTCTCATCTCTTCTCCAGCGCAATCACCCCAAGGGTTACTCCGCTTGCTGGTGCATCTTACATGCTTCTTATCTTGCTTGAGTCTATCTTCGTCTAACGCGGCCTTCGTCTGTCTCATTTCCATGCATGTTTGCGTTTCAGGCATCGAGTGCAACTATCACGTTTTCGTCTTCCCTAAGAAGCCCGTCGATACCGGCTTTGGCGCTGTCAGCATCTGCTTCGTTTTCGCTCCTACCACTCTCCTCCCATTCTCTCAAAATCGCAGGTTCAACATAAATGCCCTGCCATCCGTGGACTATCTTTCCTTCAACCCAATTTCGCTTTGCCTCTATATCCAAATTGTCCTTTATATGTGAGACCATCTTCCCGAGTGTCCTTAGCGTCTTGTCATTTATGCTGCCCCAGGGTGCAGGACCGAACTCCTCCTCGTCCCAGTACCAATTGCTTTCAGCCTTTGTGTTCCAGAAAAGGCGCATAGCCCTTGCGATTTCTTCAGTACTACTCCATTTTTCTTTCGACAAGACACAAAAATCAGGGTCGTCCACGAAGTCATACAAATGACTGGCCTCGACCATCTTCTCCATCTTTCCAAGCTTTTCATCTTGTCCCTCAACCCCCGTAAGCCCCTTTATATAGACTGTGACAATGTGTTCCAGCTCGCTTACCCTAAACTTATATTTGTATTCTCCTTTAACCTTTTCCGCTTGTGGGATATGAAACCGCCTTATGAACGTCGATACTTTTTTTTCATCAATCTTCGTTGGTCTCCAATTATCATCCTTACCTTGACGCCATTCAGCTTGCTCTTCCTCTCCCCCAAAGAAATCCTTCACAATTTCAACAACTTCTGGAATAGTCTTTCTGAAGACACTGGCTTTGTTTATAGCACCATATGCTTGTAGCGCAATGGCAATATTCTCTATGTATTCCGCTACCCTTGAGCTAGGGGGTCTCTTTTTAATCTCCGCAACGATTTCGTCGTACAGCCCTTCCTCTGTCCCATTAGGGTCTATTAGATTCGCCATCAACAAAATGGGAAGCCACAGCTCTTGCTCCCTGTTTGAAAGATAGTCAGGATAGACAAGCTTATTCTCCTTATCTGCCAGCAATTCCATGGCTTGCTTGATATAGCCCAGGCCAATCGTATAACACCCCGACCGGATTTCTTCCCATATTTCAGCTTCGCTGTCGATTGGCCTCTTGCTGATGTCTCGGTTTCCTGTTTTCAACATGGCTATTTCGATACACCTTGACCGCAGTACCCTGTGTGGCGGCACGATACATGCAAACGCTTTGGGAGAATATACATTGTACTCGACAGTAGACCCGTCCCACTTATCCTTGTCCTTGACGGCTCTCCCGATGGTAGAACCCGCTTTATAGCCGGCCTGCAATATTAAGCGTAGGTCTTGATACCGTTCCTCCCCGCCCCTTTTCGCTCCCCCAAGCATTTCTGCCTCATCAAGGATAAAAGTCACGCGACCAATGTCTATCTTGCGCGCCGCTTCGGCAACCGTTGTCCCGGATAGCATATTGCCGTTAAAGGATACTTGTGCAAGTAGCTCGAGCAACCTCGTTTTCCCTGAGCCCATCTCTCCTGACACGTATAGATACGGGAAGGCGTCAAATATGTCAAAGAAATAGGTGGCCATAATCCAGAGGGCTACTATGCTCTCTGTAGCAATGCTTCCCAGGTCCAGCAATTCCCGGATTTTATCGCATAGCTTTTCGTATACCTCCTTGGGGCTCCAATCGGCTCCCCGCATAAAGTCCTTCATATGTTCCCGGCTCCAACGATTATCCCACGGTTGGTTTCTCAACCACTGCGGAACATCTGCGGGAAAGAGAATTCCCAGGCGTTCGTAAAGCGCTTGGGGGGTCTCATAATACATACAGCTCCTATCACTAGTCACAATTAAAAGCTTACATGCCTTAACTTTCTCGTTACCCTCTCCAAGGATTCTTTCTCCCATAATTGGAAAGGAATAGAAGCGCTGAACTTCGCCTTGTCTATCGCTGCTCATAAATACCCCCAAGGCAGGGCAGCTTTCTGGCGCATCTGCTATATACGGCAAGAAATCACAGGTAGACAATTCATGGTCATAAAAATCTGACCCAACTTCTGTCGACTTTACAACTGGCTCCCTTAAGTTGCAGATTTGCTCAGCTTGTCGTATTTCTTCTTCGAATTCCTTCTGGTTTATTCCCCTTGCCTTTTTACAGGCATGGCGCCATTTGGCGGCTGCCTCCCCCTTTGAAGGCATATACTCTGCCAGAAGGTTCTTAAGGCTTCTTCGTTTGTCTCTCAGAATATCCAGCAAGAATTCTTCATCCGAAATCCTTGCAGAATCGACTACTATCCGTTTAAGCTCTTCAGGTGAGCAACCCGTCCCTACAAAGAGTTCGTTGATATCCTCGTAGTGCGTTTCCCCCGAATGCTGCTCCCAATCGAGCCTGACTACACGTCCCGTTAGCCCCATAGAGATTGCGGTCAATATAAATACTTCTGTGGCTTTCTCTCCCGCGGAATCTCCGTCCAGTAACACCTCAATGCTCGGCATACTGAACCTCTTGTTAATCTCTGCAAGTAGCCTTGCCGCTCGCTTTGCGTTATCGGTGCCCTGCAGCGACATGGCCGCCAGACCGGCCTGACGCAGCGTGAGAGCGTCGAAAATGCCCTCTGCGAGGTAAACGTGGTCGGTTGCCTCATAGATAGCGTCAGTGCCCCATAAGGGCTCAGATTCGCCCTTAACCGCTTGGTATTTATAGTCATGGTTGATGAGGTCAAGTGCGGGCTTCGCTACGAAGGTCTTGATGTCACCACGTTCGGCAATTGCGAACAACAGGGACGGGATAACGGCCAAGTCCCGTCAAGTGGTGTATTAAGCACCATCATACCATCCCCCTCATGATGACAGCCTAGACGGCTGCCGGCACGAGCTCTTTCACCTCCTTCTCTGCTGTCTCGATAGCGTTCCCGTCGAGCTTCTTCATCCTGGCTTTGGCAAGCGATTCCAGGCTCATGTACCTGCGGCAGACCATCCACTCGTCGTGCTGCTCGGCCAGGACGGCCCCGACCAGGCGCATCACCGACGCCCGGTTGGGGAATATACCCACCACGTCGGTGCGCCTGCGCACCTCGCGGTTGAGCCGCTCCAGTGGGTTGTTGGACCAGATCTGCCGCCAGTGCGCCTTGGGGTAGGAGGCGAAGGCCAGGATGTCGTCGCGGGCCTCCGCGAGCATCTCCGCCGCCTCCGGGAAGCGTGCCTCCAGCTGCTCCACCACCGCCTGGTGCTGAGCATACACGCTCTTATCGTCCGGCTGGGCGAAGATGGTGCGCACGCAGGTGGCGACTAAGTCCTGGGAGGCCTTGGGGACCTTGCAAAGGAGGTTGCGGGCGAAGTGGGTGCGGCATCTCTGCCAGACAGCTCCCGGCAGGCAAGCGGCGATGGCGTCGACCAGACCGGAGTGGGCGTCGGAGATGACCAAAGACACCCCGGAGAGCCCGCGGGCCACCAGACCCCTGAGGAACGCCGTCCAGCCCGCGCCGTCCTCTGTGGTTATGAGGTCTACCCCACACACCTCGCGGTGCCCGTCCGCGTTGACCGCAATGGCGATGACGCAGGATACATTCATCACCCTGCCGCCCTCGCGCACCTTCTGGGTGAGCGCATCGAGCCAGAGGTAGGTATAGGGCCCGGCATCAAGGGGGCGAGAGCGGAAGGAGGCCACCATCTCGTCCAAGGCCTTGGCCATGCGGGATACCTGGGACTTGGATATGCCCTCGATCCCCAGGGTCTTTATCAGCTTGTCCACCCGGCGGGTGGAGACGCCGGCCAGCCAGGAGTCAGCCACCACGTTCATAAGCGCCTGCTCCGCCCGCCGGCGTGGCTCCAGCAGCCAGGCGGGAAAGTAGCTGCCCTCCCTGAGCTTGGGTATGGGCAGATCGATACTTCCCACCCGCGTGTCCCAGGGCCTCATCCGGTGTCCGTTGCGCGAGTTCACGCGCTCCTCCGATCTCTCCCTGTACTCCGCCCCGCAGATGGCGGCTACTTCAGCATCCATGAGCATGCCCGCCATCAGCCTCATCATCTCCCTCAGCAGGTCCGTATCCGCCTCCTCCAGCTGCTTGCGCAACCACTCCATAAGGTCCATAGTAGGGTTGACCATCGTGCTTCTCCTTTGTCTCTCAGTTACTCCTTTGAGGAAAGGATGGCACGGTGGTCCTTGCTTTGCTAGAGGGTTTTTGGTTTATACACCACTACCGGGGACTCTAACACGGGATACGGAAGGCTGGGGCACCATCCTTTTTCAGAAGGCCTATTTGCTTCAGGTTTTCCGCCTTTATCAGCTGAACAGCCTCGGTGAGCACGGTGTGGGTGTACGCCCCCAGCCCGGCCTTCTTGGCCAGCTCAAGGGGAATACGACGTTTCTCCAGGTACTGGGCTATGAAGGGGTCGCTTTCCAGCCCTGCCCGGGCCAGGGCCATGAACTGGTTGCGGTAGCCGCTGAGCTCGGCGTTTTCCCTCTCCTGGGCGGAGAAGGTGCGTAGCCTCTCCAGGGGGATGCCCATCTCCTCGGAGATTATCTGGCAGGCCCGGATTTGGGAGACTTTCCGCAGCTGGGAAACCAAATCAACCCCATCGCGGCCACTGGCCCCGCAGCCAAAGCACTTCCAGTAGAGCTCCTCGCCCCCGGAGTCGGTCTTGATGGAGAGGGAGGGCTTGGCGTCTTCGTGGAATGGGCAGAGGAACTTATTCTTTCGTTGCCCGCTTTCAAGATAATGTGCAAGAATGTCTGTTGTAAGCCCCATTACTATCAACCTCTCTCCGCTATCATTCCTTTACCACAGCCTTCGGTAGGTCTGTTAATACATCATTTGAGCCCTTAGGCAGGGAAGTCACAATCTCTGCCCGCCTCTCCTGTAACTTTTTGCCTTTCTTCTATCACCCCGCTTTTGTCTGCTTCGTTCCTCGAGAGCTTCAATACAGTCTTCGTAAGAGAAACGCATTGCCCTGTGCCCGCGTATACATGGGATGGTTCCCTCCCTGGCGTACCTATAAATGGTGACCCGGTGGAGGTCTGTTCGCCTTGCCAGTTCATCTGCTGAAATCCAATCTGACGACATATCTCGCGCTCCTTTTACGTCTAACCTTTGCCTGCAAGTCGAGAGGCAGTGCTCTGCTTCTTTCCCTCAATCTCCTCACCGAAGACCTCTTCAACCGTTGCGCCAAGCGCTTCACAAATCATCCGACTAAGTTTTGGATAACACGGCCTTTCCCCGCGCTCTACGGCGCTTATGAGCGATGGGGAAACCCGCACCAAACTCGCCAAATGGACCTGGCTGTATCCTCTCTGGTACCGAAAAAACCTGATTCTGTTGGGGTAGGCCATCCTTAGTATGGGACCCGCACATCTCGGGTCATCTTCTTTCCTTGGCTGCATGAATTTCCTCCTGACACTTCAAAACGAGACTGCCATTATCGACTGCTCCAATATGACATAGTCTACGAGATTTGTCAAATATACGTAGCTCTCTACGTTAACATTTTTGCCAATATAGTATCGTCCGTGGTAAACTCTAACCAACTGTTAGAGTTTACGGGTTTGATTTGAGTGGAGGGAACATGAGTTATAAGAGCGTTCTGGAATGGCCTGTCATCGACGTCGAGCTACAACATGAACCCACACCATCGCTCCGCAAGCTTATCGGAGAGGAGTTCAGGGAGTTCTGTGCCATAACACCCGAGAAGAACAGGCCCTTCGGTTGGGATGTAAGCTTCCCAATTATCGCTCCGAAGTCAGCCGCGCTCCATCTGAAGGACGCAAAGGTAAGAGAAACCTATAAGCCCTATGAGGTGCCGGAGGTATTGCCCACATTTGCAAACCTTAAAAGCGATGATGAGTTTGTCGCGTTTTGCAATAAGTATGGCCTCACCGCTCCTTTTGGACAAGTTAGGGGGGCCTATGCAGCCGATGACGGAGACGTTCTAATACGCCCCCTCTACAGTGATTACGCATACGCTTTCGAGGCGCTGGAGGATATGCAATCGCACCACGCCTTTGTGCTAAATATTCTTGACCTTCACTTCGATGCGCAAGAGCAGCACCGTTCCTCTCGTGAATATGTTCATTCCCTGCTCGGTTCCCCGAGCACATCCCTGCTCGACTACATGTTAGGAGAGGTCAACGCCCGCCTGAGCGTCCTCCACCCACAGGTTACCTATGATGAAAACGTGCCTGAAGTGGTGTTCCCCGCCCATAGTCTGCTAGAAGTTCTCCTACTGCAATGCCTCGAGGTAATTGTGGGCACACGGGAATTAAGGCGTTGTGCAAATTATTACTGCAAGAAGTTCTACGCCCCTGCGGGAAAACAGAAGTATTGTGACTACTTATGCGGAGGGCGCGCCAGGGCCAGGGCAGCCTATGTAAGAAGGAGACACCTCGTTCCTTTTGTGAAAAGCTCTGCCGGCTCGTGGAAGCAGAAGCTCGAGGAATGGAACCGCGATTTCCCTGACGCTGCTTATGAGGATGAATCAGGCTTGATAAATGATTACGAGAAGCTCAAACGGGAGAAAAAGGATTGAGGCTGTGCGACCACACGTGAGGATTTACAACAGAAATAAACCCAAGAAAGAGAGAGCTAAAGAGCGCGGCGATACTCATATCCCTGCCGACCGTTTCGTCGTACGCTGGAAGGACCGCAATGGTAAATGGCATGAACGTTCTGCCGGTAAATTGATAAAGGATGCAGAGGCTTTAAGGGATGAGATTAAGGAAGCGCTCACTATGGGGCGTTCTCTCCCTTGGGAAGCACCTCCTTTTGACAAAGTCTGCCACGATTTTCTCATATACAAACGTGAAGAAATAAAACCTAATACCTACGATGATTACGCGCAGATAATCGAGAATTATTTAATACCTTATTTTGGTAAGATTCGAATTAGCTATATCACACCTCAAGATGTAGAGGAGTTCAAAATATATCTTTCGGAGCGGGAGTCTCTTAAAGCTTCAAAGCCGGGGGAGAAGCATTTCCTAAGCGCCTCGACGCGGGCAAAGATTATTAGGGTTTTACGGGCAATATTACGTCATCCCAGCATAAGACAGTTCATTCACATGGACCCAACCTTAGGCGTAAGGGCCCCCAGGCAAGAGAGGCGCGAGCATGATTACTTGAACATTTCTGAAGTAAATCGTTTATTGGAGGCGTGTTCAAGCCCAAGCGAGAAAGCACTCTTCGGTACAGCTTGTTTCGCAGGTCTACGGCAAGGGGAAATAATAGCGCTGACGTGGGGGGATATAGACATCGTTAGCGGCACAATTTATGTAAGGAAGACATACGACCCAAAACATCGTGAGGGCACCCCAAAGACAGAAAAGGGTAAAAGGATAGTGCCTATTCCGCCTGTTCTAGTTGAGCTGTTAAAAGAGCATAAAGCTAAGTCAAAGGAAACTAAGCCTGACGACCTTGTGTTCACTAGCAAGAATGGGAAACATTTGAACTCCAATAATCTAACCCAGCGCACTCTAGCTAATGCACTCCAAAGGGCAGGGATTAGAAAGGTCGATTTTCAGTCCCTTCGCCACACATTTGCCAGCCTGTCTATCGAAGCGGGAACCGACCCGAAGACGCTTCAATCATTAATGGGGCATTGCAGCATTAATGTTACTTTCGATACTTATGGGCACCTCTTTCAATCAGCTGTTGAGCGTCATATTTTTGGGCTAGAGGCACTAATCTCATCGACGCAAGTATACAAGAAGACCCCTTGAGTAATGATGATTGTATTATGAGGGACAGGGCATAGGTGGGGCATTTACCACATTATCCCATTATTTTACCATTAATATACAAACCAGGTCTTCGGTATTATACCTCTGACCTGGCCTTTTACTGGTGGGCCCAGTAGGACTCGAACCTACGACACGCGGATTATGAGTCCGCTGCTCTGCCGACTGAGCTATGGGCCCTCGTCCATTCCAGGAGAATATTATAACCCATGGGACGTGGCGGACAAGAAGGGAAAGCAGTCATGATAACAGGGTGGTCTTCCATTAGGTCGGAGCGGCCTGGCCACCGGGAGGAACGATTTGGGTCGGCGGTGCGGGAGGTATTCCAGGCGCGGGATCCTGGTATGGCGGCATGGTCGAATCACCCGGGGCGGCGACCTAGGTAGGGGGCGTAGGGGGCATTCCCGGGGGAGGCGGGACGTTCGAGGGAGGGGGAGGAGGCGGGGGATAATAGTATGGCCCGCGCGAAATCCCGGAGGGCGGAGCGGGCGGCCTGGGCGGCTTGCGGTACATCACCAGCATGGTAACCACCAGGGCGAGGCCCAACACCAACAGGCCCACCACCAGGGCAACCACAAGCCAGGTGAGGTCGGTTTCCGCGCCCGAACCGCTCCCCTCATCTTCAAGCGCTCCTCCCTCGATGGCGTCCCCTTCCCCGCCCAGGAAGGCGATGGTCTTTTGGAAAGGCATATCCTCCGTGGATTGCACCAGCCAGGTCCTGTCGCCATCGAGCTTCATGCCGATGAAATAGTCCCTGGTCCTCCAGGTAGTCCAGGCTCCTGTGGAATCGCCTTTCCTGGCTTCATCCCCGAAAAGCCCCTCCACGTAAACGAGATAAGCCGAGGCGAATTCCTGCGCGTCCTTTTCGCTGTCCCAGGCGTATTCCTGTACCAGCAGCTTGCCCCCGCCCCCGTTGCTGTAGTAATGGTAATTGTTTCCTCCCCACCCCTCCGCGGCGCGGGTAGCCGCCTTCTCGCGCATGTAGGGCTTGAAAAGCTCGTAGACGTCGAACTCGCCCAGCACGTTTTCGTAATCCAGCTCGAAGCCCTCCCCCAGGGTATCGGAAAGGTCCTCGAGGTCCACCGCTACAGCCCCCTCGCCCTCGACGTATTTCTCGGGGTGGTAGATCTGCTCCGTGGTGGTGGGCGGGTCGGAGAAGGCGGCGTCAACGGCCGCGAACCCTCCCCTCTTGTGTATGTACCTCACGAACTCCGCGCCCTCCGTGTATGGGAATAGCAGGCCGTCACGGATGTAATCGGGGGCGCTGTCCAGCACCTCGCTGGAGTAATCACCGCTTTCCAGCTGCATCTCCAGCATCTCGGACACATCCACGTATTCCGTGAGCCAAAACTCCGAGGCGATCATGGCGTCTCCCTCCACCAGGCAGGTGGCGGCGAAGGAGGCGTCGTCGTCGGTTTCCGCTTCGGCGCCCTCCGGGTCGTGAAAGGGTGGCCGCATGAGGTCGAAGTTGGCGTCCTGCAGGTAGTGGACGAACTCGTGCGCCAGGGTGTAGCGGTCCATAACGCTCATGGACTCACGTTCCTCGGAGATGAGGTACAGGCCGTCGTCCTCGGGGTCGTAGAAGCCCGCCACCTGTTCGGTGAGGAGGTCGATGTAGAAGTCCTTCAGGTCGAGATCCGGGTCGATGAACCCCAGCAACTCCATGATCTCCTCGGCGTCCTTCATCTCCTCCTCGGGGTTGTCCTTCTCGAAATCCTCGATCATGCGTTCCTCGAGTTGCTCCCTGGAAAGGAAATTCACTTTTATGTCGGGACTCGCCTGCAGCCTCCTTATTGCCTCCGTCTGGGCGAAGACCTCTTCGATCTGGGCGCTCGTGCCCTGGGCGAGGGCGAAGGGCACGAAGACCAGGAGCGCCGCTACCGAGGCCGCAAATATGGGAATTACCCTGCGCATATTCTCACGTTCCCTTTCCGAGGAGACCCCCTCAGCCGTTAGCCGCTTGCAATCCTTCCCGCCGATCGACCCTTGCGCGCGAGCCGCCACGAGCAGCCGCTCAAGCCTCAACCGGCTCGATGCCGATCCGCGGGCATATCTCCTTTAGACAACATTTGGAGCAAAGCGGTTTCCTCGCCTTGCAAACCCGCCTTCCGTGTTCGATCAGGTTGATATGCAGCCTGAACTTTATATCGTCTGGCACCGCCTCGTCCATGATATCATGCGCCCTCTCCGGCGTAGCCTTTGCCGGCATCAAACCGAGCCGCTTTCCGACCCGAAGGATATGGGTGTCCACGGGAAAAAACGGGTACCCTAGCTGGAAGAGGAGCAGCACCGCCGCGGTCTTCCTCCCCACCCCCGGTAAGTCGAGGAGGTAAGCAAGGGCCTCGCTCGCCTCCATGTCCCCGAGGAACTCCAGGGAAAAGGACCCCGAGCGCGCGCGCAACATCCCCAATATGGCCTTGATGCGCTCCGCCTTCACGCGAGATATTCCCCCGCTCCTGATCGCCGCCTCAACGCCGTCGACGGGTGAGCTCGCCGCTTCCTCCCATTCGGGAAAACGTTTCTTGAGCTCGTCGAAGGCGCGGTGGGAGTTTACGTCGCTGGTGTTCTGGGAAAGGATGGTGTGCACCAGGCCGTCGAGGAGCGACGGAAACCGCGGGCTCCATGGGCGGTCGCCGTAACATTTGAGCAGCCGGCTGTCAATCGCGCGAACCTTCTCCTCGCCACCACGCTTTTCGCCTTGTTCCGAGCCCTTCATCCGTCGTCTCTCCCGAAGAACCTCCCGTTCGCCTAACCATTGACCATCGACGCTATGAGCTTAACACGCCCGCTCGCCTTCTTCCTTCCTGCGCGCCTTCGCGCCCTTCTGCGGCCATCCTGACAGTTTTAACGCAGGTGAACGGACTCCGCTTAGTCTTTACCCAGCATAAAGCGAATTTAGGGTTAAACACACGAATTGACAAAACCCATACCGAGCGGCGAAAATGTATAAAACGTATATACTCGTTCAGTTGGATACGAATAAGGAGGACGCAAATTGCCCAGACGAGACAAGAGAGCGGATATCGTAAACGCCGGGATACGTATCTTCTCCCGCAAGGGTTTCCAGCGTTGCTCCGTCGAGGATATCCTGCAGGAAGCCCACGTCGCCCGGGCCACCTTCTACAGCTACTTCGACAGCAAGAAGGATCTCTTCCTGGAGCTGGTGGACACCATCCTAAACAACATGTTCGAGATCGCGGCCAGGGAGTTCGCGGAGATGCCTAACAACCTGGAAGAACTCAAGGAGAAAACCAAGAACGCCTTTATCCAACTCTATAACTTCTTCGCCGAGAACCTCGAGTTCAGCGCCATTTACATCCAGGAAGTAATGGGGATGAACCCCGAGATCGATTACCGCATCTTGGAATGGCAACAGCGAGTGGACGAGCTAGTGAAGATGCTTATAAACCGCGGCATCGAGATGGGCATGTTCCGGCCGCTGGACGTGGACGTAGTGGCGACCATGGTGGCGGGGGCGCCCCAGCACCTGGGGCTTCACCTGTTCCTCTATAAAAAGAACGTGGACGTGCCACGGGTGGCCGAGGCGATAGCCGATTATTTAATCTACGGGCTCGCCGCCCGTAACTGAAGAAGCTTTTTCCGGGTCCTGGCCTCGGAAGGCATACGCGGGGGCAGAGAGATATAGGGCGCTCTTAGCAGATGAATATTCTCCTTTCCGGATCCATTGCGGAGAACCTTGCAAACCCTTCCCCACTGCATGTGAGCACAAGAGACTGACAGGCTCGGGTAACCACCGAATCGGCAATGAATCCATCCTCCTGTTCTCCGCATGCTCCCACCCAGATTCGACGGCGCCAATTACGTGGCGCTGTTCAATAAGCGCAATAATCATTGTTGGGATGCGACAGCCAAATAGGAGGGTAAATTACGATAGCATTGCAATATTATTGCAGCCATCCGTAACTTGCGGGCAAGACAGCCGTTCCCCGCCTGCGCCCATCAGGGAACCATGACGTTTTCGGGCACATTTCCTGTAGAATGAGATCGTGGTACATACGCTATGACTCCGGCTGTCCAACGAGTGCGCAAGGGGGATGAGGCCCATGAAAAACAGCCTGGAAGATTACGGTATGTTCCGCCTGGCCCGCCATGGCGAGGGGCACGAAACCTCCATGGCCCTTTACCTCGAGGACTGGGACGGTGAGATAAAGGTGGCCGAGGCTCCCGCCGCGACCGTCGAGGCATGGAGTTTGACCTCTTACATGAAGGGCGTTTCCGCGCAGGCGCTCATTGATTGCGAAACCACCACAGAGGATCTTGGCGGGGGGTGCTTTAGGATCCAGCACACCTTGCGCGCCAAGCGCGGTCTCAGGCTTTCCCGTTACGCCGTTTCCTTCCATGTGGCGGGCGGCGCGGAGGAGGGTCGCTTCCGTTTCGTCCCCCACCTCCACCCCAAGCCGGGAATGGTGGCGCCCGACCAGGTCTTCCGCTCCCCCTGCATCATCCTGGAGGGAGAGGCGGCGACGCTGGCTCTGGTTCCAGACCTGGAGTCCCTGGCCGCCTTGAACAAGGCCGGCTTGCGAACCGCGATGGCTCTGGAAGGGGAAACCTTTTCCTACGGCATAATGGGCCACCGGGTGAAGGGGCATGTGTACTTCAACACCCGCTCTTTGCCGGGCTTCGCCCTGGAGAGGGGACGGGAGATCGTGTTCGCCTATTACCTTTTCGCCTCCACGGGAGGCGGCGCCGCCCTGCACCGCCGCGTCAACTCCTTCCTCTGGGATCGCTTCGGAAGGCCCCGCTCCCAGGAGCCCGGTCCCCAGACGCTTCCCCTGGCGGAGCTGACCGATCTCGCGGGAACATGGGCTTTCCATAACGAGGAGAACTGGGTGGAGATGGAAGTGGGCGGAAGGAGGTGTGGGGGCGGTTACGCCTACAACATGAACTCCAAGCACCCGCCCTTGAGGAAGGACAGGCTCACCAACACAGCCTTCATCCGCCTGCCCGGCCTTTACGCCTGGATACTGCGCTTCGGGGCGGCGCATGTCACCAACCGCCCCCTCCTTTACCGCCTCTTGCGCAAGACCCTGGGGTCAAACCCGGGCGCCTCCCCCTCGGCGATCGAGTTCCAGGGCTGGTTCTGCAACCTGCGTTCGGCGTACGGAGCGGCCTGGCTGGCGCGGGAGCGCGGGGACGATGAGCTGGCGCGACGGGCAGCGTTGGTGCGCGATCTCGCGCTTGCCTCGCCCCGCCTGCACGGCCTCTTCCCCGCCGTCCTTTACCTGGTGGGGGACCAGCTGGTCTGGCGCGAGGGGACGCGCGGCTTCACCGTGTTCGACCGCTACCACCTCGCGGACAGCTGCACCACCGGTTTTCACCTCCTGGAATGGCTGCGCGACCTCGAGGGCGGCACGACAAACGAGGATATGTCCGAGGAAGGTTCAGAAGCCCTGGAGGCCTGCCGCGCGCAGGCGCGAGCCGTGATCTCGCTCCAGCGCCCCAGCGGAGCCTTCCCCGCCTGGGTCGCCTACAGGCGAGGCGGGCCGGTCATCGATCCCTGCCTCGCGGAGAGCGCGGAATCGGCGCCGGCGGTGATGTTCCTCTCCCTGCTGGCCTCGCTCACCGGGGACGAGGAATGCCTGGCGAGCGCGCGGGACGGCGGCGATTTCCTCATCCGCGAGGTGGTGGACTCCAACACGTGGTACGATTACGAGGCCTTCTTCTCGTGTTCGCCCAAGCCGGTGGGGTGGGTGGATCCGCGCAGCGGCTGCCGACCCGAGAACACCATGTGCATGTACTGGACCGCGGCGGCCCTGCTGCACCTTTACCGTGCCTGCGGCGAGGACTGCTACCTTGAGGCAGGAAGGAAGGCACTCGACCGCCTCCTCGCCTACCACCAGGTATGGAGCCCGCCTTTTCTTTCCATAGATGCCTTCGGCGGCTTCGCCTCACAGAACACCGACGCGGAATGGAACGACGCGCGCCAGGGACTCGTCGCCCCCTTGCTCGTCGACTATTACCACGCCACGGGCGAGCGCGAGCTCTTCGAGCGCGGGGTCGCCGCCCTGCGCGCGTGCTTCACCACCATGTATCTCGGGAAAGAGCCGTATGTGCCCTTGCGCCCCTCGGTGCGGGGCGCCATCGAGGAGAACTACGCCCACTTCGGCTACGATGTCCCCACCCCCGGTTACCTCATGCTGGACTGGGGCGCGGGTTCATCCCTTTACGCGGCGGCCCGCATCCTCCCGGCCCATGGCGATATATACGTGGACATACCCGCCAGGCACGCCTTCGGCATCGACGGTTTCGCGGTGCGGGAATTCAAGCTGGACGATGACGGGATGAGGCTGGAGGTCGCTGACCTGCTCCCCTCGCCGCGCGACGCGCTGCTCAGGTTCAAACTGGAGAACGACCGGCCCCTCGGCCTGGTGATCAACGGGAAGGAGATTCGTAAATACGCGGCCGACGAGCTCTCCCGCGGCATCCGCATAACGAAATCCGATCTTTGATCCGTAAACGGCCTCCACTTCCCGTGGCATT
The DNA here is from genome assembly GCA_013178005.1 of Actinomycetota bacterium. GTDB lineage: Bacteria > Actinomycetota > Geothermincolia > Geothermincolales > RBG-13-55-18 > Solincola_B. The sequence continues at coordinate 61,511 of JABLXL010000006.1, read as the reverse complement.
ACCAGCGCACCGGATGCGCCTCTCTCCCCTTTCACTGCGCCGCTCAGGTCATTCGCCTTGCGGCGGCTGGTCGCCCAGGAAGAGCTTCATGGTCTCGCGCACATCGCCGATGCGCCCTCCCAGAAGATGGTAGTAGGGGCTCAGCATCAGGGCGGGGGGCTCGGCCAGGCGGCCGTCGCTGCAGAAGCGGTCGTTGATCTCCGCGCACAGCACCTTCCCGATCACCAGGCTGTAGTTCTTCCCCGTGACCTCTCGATCGAGGGTCGCCTCTATCCAACCCAGGGCGTCATTGATCCTGGGGGGCGCGACGGTCCTGGATGGCGAGGTCTCCAGGCCTACCTCTTGCAGCTCATCCACTTCCGGGGGATAGTTCCTCGCGGTGAGCATGGCCTTCTCGAAGGACGGCGCCCCGATGACGTTGATCACGAACTCCCCCGTTTCCCTGATGTTGTGAAGGGTGTGGCGCGGGAGGGCGGAGGCGATGGCCACCAGGTCAAGGGGTCTCAGGATGGGCATGACGCAACCATAGGGCGCCGCGTTCGCCACCCCATGGCCGTCCACGGTGGTTATCACCGTAACCGGCAGGGGCAGCATGAGCTTGAATTGATCGGGTCTCAGTTCCATTTCATACCACCTCCGCGTCACCTTCGCCTTCCACGTTCACCGCACCGTGGTCGCCCTCCTTTCCGGGGCCGGCGGCGCTTGCTTCGTCTCCACGGCCCGCCGGCGGCCACCGGCCGTCCTTCTCCTCGAACCAGCCGATTCCAGCCCCAGGAACGGAGTCTATCCTCGCGCTGTAGGGCTTGATGTCGACGATGGCGCTTCCGTCCACGGCGTCCATGCCGCGTACCCGCAGGCGGTTCCCTTTTCTTTCCAGGAGCTCCACCACGCAGAACTCCACCGGGTTCGGCCGCGAAGGCGACCGGCAGGCAAATACGCCGCGCACTTCCGGACCCCAGGGGGTGACGGTCTGAAGCACGCTCCGGTCCGCCAGGTGCCCCCAGTAGAGGAGGATGAGGTAGCGCGATGCCTCCACGTCCTTGAGGCCTTCCGCGTATTCCTCGAATATGCACAACTCCGCTTCCTCGTTGGAGAAACGCCCCTGGAAAGGTGCCTCGTCCATGGTGCGGTAGGGCGACCTGATCACCCCGATTGCTTTCAACTCCATCCCCTCGCGCAACCCGCACGCGTCAAACTCGTTCGCCATCTCTCGTCCCTTTCCTCTCGCCATTTACCCCGGCCACGCAACACGCGCTCACCGGCACCACCATCCTCAAGCCGCCCCGCGTCTCCACCTCCACTTTCACGCCGTAGACTTTCTCCATGCTTTCCTCGTCTATGACCTCCGGGCCCCCGCATGCGAAGACGGAGCCGCCGCAAAGCAGGATGAACTTGCGCGAGAAGCGCAGGGCGAGGTTGACGTCGTGGATGGCCATCAAGGCCGCGATGCCCCTCTCCTCCACCGCCCTCCCCAACGTCTCCATCACCTCGAGCTGGTTCCTCAAGTCCAGGTTGCTGGTGGGCTCGTCCAGCAGCAGTATTCCCGGTTCCTGGGCCAGCGCCCTCGCGATCATCACCTTCTGCAATTCCCCGCCGCTGAGCTCGTCCAGGTGGCGGAGGGCCAGGTGCCCGAGGTTGAGCTCGCTTATGACCTCCTCCACGACCTCCAGATCCCTGGCGCCCGCCGCCCAGCCGATATGCGGCCTTCGGCCCATGAGCACCGCGTCGAACACCGTGAGTCTTGCCCCCTGGCCGTCCCTCTGCGCCACGTACCCCATGCGGCGCGCCAGCTCCATGCGGGCCATGCGAGAGGCGTCATCCCCCGAGAGGTACACCACGCCGGCGCGCGGGCGCAGGACGCCCAGGATGCACTTGAGCAAAGTGCTCTTTCCCGCTCCGTTGTTTCCCATGATGGAGCAGATCTCGCCCTCGGCGACCTCGAGGGAGATCGAATCCAGCACCAACCTGACGCCGTAGCTGAAAACTATGCCCTCCACCGTAAGCATCATGCCCTCCTGTAACCCTTGGCAAGCAGGTAGAGGAAAAGGGGGGCGCCCATGAAGGAGGTTATGGCTCCCACCGGAAGCACCACTGGGGCGATGATGGTCCTGCTCAGGGTATCCGAGGCCAGGAGCAGCAATGCCCCCATGGCGCAAGCGCCGGGGATCAGGTATCGGTAATCGCTCCCGATGACGCGCCTGACGAGGTGCGGGCTCACCAGCCCCACGAAGGCGATGATGCCCAGGAAGGAAACCGCCACCGCGGTTATCAGCGAGGCCAGGAACATGCTCGCCATGCGCGTGCGACCCACGTTCACCCCCAGGCTCTTGGCGGTGTCGTCCCCGCTCTCCAGGGCGTTGTAATTCCAGCGGTTGAGGACGAAATACGCCGCGACGGGAAGGGTGACCGCGGACATTATCGCCAGTTCCTGCCAGGAAGCCCTGCCTATGTCTCCGAAGGTCCAGAAGACGATGGACGCCACCTGCACATCGTTGGCGAAGTACTGTGTGATCACCGTGCCCGCGGAGAAAAGCGAGCCGAAGGCTATGCCCGCCAGGATCATGGCCTCGGGGGATATCCCCTTATACCTGGCAAGGACAAGGACGGCAAGGGTGGCCGATATCGCTCCGACGAAAGCGGCCACGGTTACCAGGTAGGGGTTCCTGATGATCACCGCGTCCGCCCCCGTGCTCTGCACGCTGCCCGCGCCCATGGCCACGATGGCCAGGGCGGCGCCGAAGGCCGCCCCCTGCGAGACCCCCAGGGTATAGTCGGAGGCAAGGGGGTTCAAGAGCACGCCCTGCATGATGCATCCAGCCACCGAAAGCCCTATGCCGGCCACAACGGCCGCGAGCACGCGCACCAGCCTGATATGGACGACGATCTGCGCCGTGCGCTGGTCCGCCTGTCCGACGAGGGCCTTCAGCACCTCCAGCGGAGTGACGCCCGCGGAGCCCAAGGTCATGGAAAACACTCCCAGCGCCAGGGTGGCGACGGCAACTCCCGCGATGAAGAGCACCTTCCGTCGCGTGTAAACGCGATATGACTCTCTTACGGACTCCGTGAGCGCCATGTCCACCAGCCTCTCCCCTTGCCCTTTCGGTACCGCGGCGGCGCCTGGCGTGCGACCTCTCAAGGGACCGCCCGCCGCGAGTCCAGGCTGTCGGCTGCTCTCGCCGACCCGCCCGGCTCGCAACCGCTTGCCGGGTTGCTACTTGGCGGCCAAGTCGATCTTCTGGAAGCCCCCGAAGTCCTTGGCCATCTGTGCATACAAGGCCTTGCCCAGGAGGAACTCGTAGATCTCGTCGGCTTTTTCCTCCGGATCGACATCCTCGAAGGCCTCGGGGAACACGATCTTCCCCATGAAATACGCGTCGGCGATGGCGGTGTCGATGTTGGTGGTGTAGTAGTTGTATGGCAGGTAGCCGTAGACCTTGCCCTCCTTCACCGCCTTGAGGGTCTGGTAGAATCCCGGGTTCCCAGCGTAGTCTTCCCTCACCATCTGCAGGCCGGACTCGTCGATGAAGATGATGTCGGGATCCCATTCAATGAGTTTTTCCTTGTCTATCATCACGCTCCCCTTGCTGCCCGTCTCATCCGCCACGTTAACGGCGCCGATGGAGGCCAGCGGGGGAAAGTTGCCCTGGGTGCTCTCGATCCCGTGGGTGCCCTTCATACCGATGCCGCCCACGTACACCCTGGGCTTCTCATCTTCGGGGATGTCCGCGGTGCGCTCCTCCAGATCCTTCCGGCACCCCTTGATGTAAGCGATCACCTCTTCCGCCTTCTCGGTCTCGCCGGTGATCTCCCCGATGAGGGCGATGGAGTCGTATACCTCCTGGTCGAAGGTGCCAAGCTGTCCGTAGCTCAGCACCACCACCGGTATACCCGTCTTCGCCTGCAGCTCGTCGGCCTTGGCAGCGTCCACCAGGTAGGCGACGAAAATGACGTCGGGATCCGCGTTAAGCAGCATCTCCGGGTCGGGCGTGGAGTCCGGTCCCCCCTGCCCGATAACCGGGAGGTCCAGCAACTCGGGATTGGCGATGATATAGGGCCTGCCGGTGGACCACTGTTTCTCCATGTTCTCGATCCCCACCACCTTGTCGTCGCATCCCGCGTAGCAGACCAGCCTAAGTGCGCCGGGACCTATGGCCGTGACCCTTTCCGCGGGCACGGTGACCTCGACTTCGCGCCCCGCGAGGTCGGTTACCAGCGTCGTCTTCGGACCGGATGCCTTCTCCTCGGCCCCCTTGTCGCCGCATCCCGCGAGCGACAGCGCGGCGACGAACACCGCGATCAAAAGGGTCAGGTAAATAGCGCCTCTTTTCTTCATCTTCCCCTCTCCCTTCTTTTCGTGACCTTTCCGTCTTTTTCTCGAGCGCGAGCGTACGTTACGCCTCGCGCTCGTTCCCGTTTTTCAATAGAATCCAGCCATCCGGGTTGAACGACCACCTTCACGGCCATTCCTCGTTAAGCCCCTGCCGGATCTTTCCGGGCCTATGACGCCGGCCGGCCGATGGCCCCGGCGCTAAGAAGCCGCCTAATCCCCTCCCCAGTGCCGAGCGCCTCTTGGCGCGCAATCACGCCCCTAGCGCTCCTTCCACTGTCACCAGGATGCTGCGGACCGTTTCGCGCAGGTCTTCGTCAACCACGGGATCGCCCTCGAGATTCGCCCGGGCCACGGCCTCGGAATAAGGGATCTCCGCGATGGCGGAAAGGCCTTTGTGGGCCAGCTTACCCTCGAGGACCGGCTTCACCCTGGCGTCGACCTTGCTCAAGACCACCCCGCAAGGCTTGCCCGCTTCCTCAGCGAGCCGGCACGCCTTCTCCGCGAGAATCACTGCCTCCTGGGAGGGATCGACCAGCGCCAGGACATAGTCGGCGCCCTCGAGGACGCCGCGGCCGAAGTGCTCAATGCCCGCCTCGGTGTCCACCAGGACCCATTCTCCGTCCGGAGTGGAGACGCTCTTGAGGAAAGACCGCGCCACCGCGCCCATGGGACATGCGCACCCCTCCATGCTGTGCTCTATCTTTCCCACCCTAACCATGGAGACGACGCCGTTTCCGCCGGCGATGCCAGCGGGCATACTCCCCGGCACGAGTTCCTCGTCGAACAGCCGCAACTCCTCATCGCCTTCGCCCCTTAAGCGAGCCATGAGCTTCTCCCCCACGGCGCGCTTGCCGCCCAGGAAGCCCATGATGGTATCCACAGGCGGCTCCACCCCGAGCATGCTTCCCAGGCCCAGGTTGGATTCGTCGGCGTCCACCACCAGCACCTTACCCCTCGTCCCCAGTTCCCTCGCCAGGAGGGCCACCAAGGTGCTCTTTCCGCTTCCACCTCGACCGCACACTATGACCTTGGGCACGCGCATCACCTCCGTGTTTTCCTGCCGCTTTCAAAGGTGGGAGCCGCCCGCGGAAAACCGCGCACGGCCCCCGTCATGCATGAGAAAGGCCCGTAAGCCATGCCTCCATCTTCGCCTGGGTCATTCGGGCTTGCGCGCCTGCAACACGAACATGTCCTCGCCGTCATGCACCGACACCTCCACGAAGCCGGCGTCCGAGAAGAGGCGCTCCATCTCGTCGATGCCGGGAAGCATGTCCAGGCCCACCTCCCCGCCGATGAAGCGGTGCAGGGCATTGACCTCCTCGCGGCTCTCGTTGTGGCAGACCGTCGCCCTTCCCCCCGGCCTGAGGATGCGGAACATCTCCGCCACGGCGCTCAGCTTGTCGCCCACGTGCGGAAAACAGTTATGGCAGACCACCTCGTCAAAGGAGCAGTCCAGGAACGGAGTGTCGGCGATATCGGCGTGGATGAACTCCAGGTTGGAGCCACCGTGCTTTTCGCGGGCGATGCGGAGCATGCGCTCCGCGATATCCAGGGCCGTCACGTGACCGCTCTCGCCGACCGCCTCCAGAAGCCAAGGTATAATGAGGCCTGTCCCGCACCCCACATCTAGCACCCTGCTGCCCGGTAAGATGCCCAGGCCGCGGATGATCCTTTCGCTCACCGCACTTCTTTCCCGGACGCCCTCGTCGTCCCAGGTATCCGCCCTCTGGTTGAAGAAATTGCGCACCGCCGTCATCATAGTCCGCGCTCCTATACTTATTTCAACTTCTGCTTCCATCCCTCCAGGCCGCCCTGTCCGGGTTTAGCTCTCAACCGAAAAATAGAAAACCACGAAGGCCGCAGCCTTCGTGGCTACATTCAATGCTATTCCGCCGTGCCTGGCCTGCTTCCATTGCGGCTTCTTGCCGCCCTTGCTGCTTTTCCAGGCGAACACATTATAGAATATGCCATAAAACTACGCAACCGTGTCTGCCGGTTCAGCGCAGCCAAACCGCGAACACAGGTGCCCCGGCCGCGTTTTCTTGCATGCCATACAGGGATGAGGTTTTCCGCCATGTTTCTCAACCAGCGCAACCGCAGACACCATACAAGCCGGTTCGCCGTAACCAAATCGTGGCCACTGGTACCCTGACTCCGTTTTCTTCGGTGCGATAGAAAGAACTTGTAATCAAGTCGTCGTTGAACCGTCAAAGATAGCATTTCAAACGTGTTGCCTAAATTTAATGAGGAGCCAGGAATTCTCGTTCCGCGTCCCGTGCTTCACGGCGCCTGCATCTGGGAACAATGAATATAGGAGGCGACCAAGACGCCAGGAGCATGTAGGGGGTGATGTTATGGACCGCAGGGAGCTGCTCACCAGGGTAAAGGAGGAGGCGGGGCTTGCCAGCTTGAGGCAGGCCGACGGGGCGGTGCGGGTCATCGTGGGCATCCTCAAGAGCCTGCTTCCGGAGGATACCGCCGCCGCGGTGGAGGGCTGCCTTCCCGACGACCTGCGCGAGGGGTGGAGGACGGTGCAACCCTATCCAGCGGATATCCTCGAGCGCGAGGACATCTACTTCGAGGGAGCTGAGGAAGAGGAGCGAAGCGAGGTTCCCACTATCACCAACGGCTGAGGCATTAGGGGAAGGCCCTTGCCCTATGCCTGTAAAGGTAGGGGGATTCCACCGGGTCTATCGGCGAAGCTCAGAACCGTTTTCACCTGTGGGGAAAACAGGCGGTAGGGCGACCAAGGTATAGTGAGGCAGCCCTTGCCCATACTTGCAAAGATATGGGGATTCCACCGGGTCTATCGGCGAAGCTCCGAATCGTTTTCTGCCCGCCGGGGATGTAAGCGGTAAAACAACCAGACCGAGATGCCTGACAGCAAAACGACCGCGATGGCAATAACCGGCGTAAGGGGAGAACCTCCACTTTTTTCAACGCTCTCGTCCTCTCCCGCTGCCATAACGTGTTCTTCATGCACCGCCTCATCTCCAGCGGACTCGCTCACCCCGTCTCTGTTCCCGGTCCCCGCTCCTTCCTCTCCTTCCTGCCCGGAAGCGCTCTCAGGATCGCTGACGTTCTCGCTTGTTGCCGCATTTCCTTCCGAGTCCGCGCTGTTATCCCCGCCTCCACCCGAAACCGAATCCTGACCGCCCCCTTCCGCAGACGGCCTGGGAGGCTGGAAGACGGCAACGGGGTAAGGTTTTCCGGCCAGGGCACATACCGCGTAGGAGGTGGTCCATACCGGGTTCATGCTCCTCCCCTTCATCCACGAGAACCCGCCATCCGCCGCCTGCGTGGACCTAATGAAAGATATAGGGGTATTGCCACCCTTGGACCAGGCGCTTCCCCCCGGGTCCTGGCCCGCCGCCAGGATGGCCTGGGCGCACCACGAGGTGGCGGCGGTGTCCGAGGTTCCTGGCTGGAAGGAAAAACCACCGTCCTGATTCTGTATGGTGCGCAGGTAGGAGAGGGCCGCGGTTATAGAGGGATCTCCCGCCTCCGCACCCGCCGCCCTCAGAGCCATGATGGAGGCCGCGGTCATGTCGGGGTTGCTCGCCGCCCCCGGGCTGTTGCCCCAGCCGCCATCGGGGTTCTGGACTCTGCGGTGCCAGGTCACCGCCCCCTCCGGAACGGGCTCTGCTACCGCCCGGTAGGCGAGGATGCCGAAGGCATTGGAGTTCACCGCCTCTCCTATGTTCCCCCCCGCGCCCTGGTAAGACCGCACCCTGGCCAGGAGGTCCACTCCCCCGAAGGAACGCGGGTCCTCTCCCGCGGCGGCCACGGCGAGGAGGGTGCGCTCGTAGTCGGTCACGCTTCGCCAATTGCATGACTGGGTGGCCAGGAAATCCAGTGGGGACTTCCCGTTCCTCTTTACCCCGCGCACGTCGATCCCCGCGGCCGCCAGGGCCATAACGCACCAGGCGGTGGTGGCGTCCTGGCCGACCTCCCCCTTTCCCGGCTCGCGGAAACCTCCATCGGCGCCCTGGTTGGCCAATATATAAGCAACCCCCTCGTCGATGCCCGCGTGAGCTTCCTCGAGCGCGCATGGCGGAGCGAGAAGCAGCAACGACACCAGGATAGGCAACAGGAATGCTGTTGCCTTTTTATACCATCCCCGGATCACGCGAACCACCTCCGTCTCATCTCGCATCCCCGTTGGCTCAGGCACGAGCCGAGTCCGCATCGCCCCATGCCACGTCCACGGGGTCACATCCGAACATCCCCGTCTCCCCCTCTCCGGTGCCGCCGCCCGCCGGTTTCATGTCATCCGACCCCGCTTCCTCCACCTCGAAAGTGATGGAGAAACGCGCGCGGAAGCGCGAGAGCATCTCTATCACGGGACGCGCCAGGACCGCCGCGAAGAGTAGGTTGCCGGCGGCATGGAATATGTCGAACCACAAGCTCGCCGCGCACGCGGCGAGATATGTTTTCAAGGTCAACGGGTAAACGAAGGAAAGCCAGAACCAGAGGTTCATGAACCAGCCGAAGACGAAACCCCAGATAGCGGCGACCGTGGCCACCGCCCAGACGCGTGCCTTCCCGCCGCCAAGCCACGCGGTGATCGCGCCCGCCGCGCCCGCTCCTCCCCAGGCCAGCATCTGCCAGGGTGTCCAAGGTCCCTGCCCAAGAAAGAGATTGCTGAGAAGGGCGATCAGGGCGCCGGTCATGAAACCCATCTCCGCCCCGAAGACGTATCCCGCGACCACGGCGATAAAGGTTGCCGGCTGCACTCCCGGGATGGCGGCGAAGAGCACCCGTCCGGCCGCGCCCGCCGCGGCCATCGCTCCCACCACCGCGACCTCTCGGGATCCGTATTCCCCCTCCTCGAAACGGATGAAAAGCACGGCGAGCAATATCCCGGCGAGAAGCAGCGATACGAGCGACCACGCATCGAAAGGGGGCACCTCTTTAACTCCCAGGAGAACCGCGGCCGCCGCCAGGATCAGAAGTGCGTATCGAAGGCACCTCAACGTCCCGCGTTTGCCTGAGCGACCGCTCTTTCTACCGCGTGTCATGGCATTTCCTTCCTTGCATCCCGACATTCACCGTCGCCTGACGCGGCGCTTATCTCGCGCTCCGCGCGGCGCTTCCACGGCGACCATTTTCTTCCTTGGAGCGCGGAGAACCCCCACCCTTCCGGTTCGCTCCCGCGGGCGGCGCGAGGCACCTGCGTCCACACGCCACATCCCTTCCCGCTTCCACCCTCATCATCCTCACCACGCGGCATACCTCCAGATTATGGTGGGAAACATGGCCCCGTGCCCCTTCTCTCCTCCCCGCCTGGAAAGGCATCGCGGAGCAGGAGGATGGCCTCTTCCTCCCGCAGCACCTCCACTCCGAAACCGCCCAGCAGGCGGTTAACCTGGGGGGAGAAGAACAGGGAATCCCCCAGGACTTCGCGTGCCGGACCTTCGGCCACGATGCCCCCGTTGCCCATTATCGCCGCCCTCTCAGCGAGAGAGGCGGCGAATTCCATGTCGTGCGTCACCACCAGAACCGTGCCGCCCGACGCGCGGTACTCGCCCAGCATTTGCGACACCGCCGACTTGTTGCGATGGTCCAGGCCTCGCGTGGGCTCGTCCATCACCAGCAGTTCCGGGAGGGGCGGGAGCAGGACCGAGGCCAGCATCACCTTCTCCCTTTCCCCCGCGCTGAGGTCATGCGGGTTCCGCCGTGCCAGGTGCGACAGCTCCATACGTTCCATCTGCTCATCCACGGCCTTCTCCGCCTCTTTTCCCGCGCGACCCCGCAAGCGCATGGTGCGCAGCAACTCCTCGCGCACCGTGGGGCACACGAAATAGGCGCGGGGATTCTGGGGACAGTATCCCAGGCGCGTCGCCAGGGTGGGGAGGCGCTCGCGCGAGGGCTCCCCGCCGAAGAGCTCCACCTTACCGCGCGAGGGCTCGAGAAGGCCGAGCATGCAACGAAGGAAGGTGCTCTTTCCAGCGCCGTTCTCCCCCAGCAAAGCCATCCCGCTTCCCGCGCGCAGACGGAAATCCAACCCCCTCAAGGCCTCCTGTCCTCCCGGATACACGAACCAGAGGCCACGGGCGAAGAAAAGCTCTTCCGGCCCCGTTGCCGCGGGCCCTCTTCCTCTCGCCCGCGAGGGCTCTTCCCCGAAGACACCGCGTTCGGAGCGCTTCTTTCCGCCGTTTCTGCCCAGAGCCGCCCACCCCAAGCGCGCCGTGCTCGACTCGCGCTGGTCGAGGCTGCCCCGCCCGGGCACCGCGTCTCCTCCCCATGCTTTGCGAACGGAAATCCCACCTGGCCCGCCATGAGGAGCGCTCCCTCCCTGTGTTCCCCCGAAGAAGTCCCCGATCCTCGTCGGGAGTCCGGCCAGCAAAGCCCTGCCCTCGTTGACCGTCAATGGCAACTCCTTCCATCCCGCGCGGGCGAACACCCTTGGCACCGGGGGTATGAAGGCATCGTCGTGTCTGGAACACCAGGCCGCCGCCTCGCGGGGTCCACCGTCGAAGAGGATTCGCCCCCTTTCCATGTAGAGCACCCGTGAGGCGTAATGGTAGCAGCGCTCAAGGCGGTGCTCGCACAGCACCACCGTGGTCCCCGTCTCCTCGTGCAGGCGGCGCACCAGCGTCAGCAGCTCCTCGGCGCTCAGGGGATCGAGCTGCGAGGTGGGCTCGTCCAGGGCCAGGACCAGGGGATGCATGGCCATGACCGAGGCGAGCACGGTTTTCTGCTTCTCGCCCCCCGACAGCCCGGGGATGAAGGAGCGGCGAAGGCGGGAGAGGCCCAGGCCCACCAGCATCTCCTCGGTCCTCTTGTTGATGACCGGTGCCGGCAGCCCAGCGTTCTCCATGCCGAAGGCGATCTCCCTCTCCACGGTGGTGCTCACCAGCTGCCCCTCCGCGTCCTGGAAGACCATTCCCACCGCCGCAGCCATCTCCCGCGGATCGCTCCCGAGAACGTCGCGTCCCGCGACGGTCACCCGCCCCCTTATCCTCCCCCCGTGGAAATGCGGCACCAGGCCTCCCAGCAGCCTCAACAAGGTCGTCTTTCCGCAACCCGTGGGACCGGTCAAGAGGACGAACTCGCCCTTGTCCACCTTCAGGTTCAAGCCATCCAGGGCGGCTTTCTCCTCCCCCGGGTAACGGAAGGTCAGATCCTCGATCTCCACCAGTGCCATTTCTTCCAGCTCCCACACACGAAAAGGAAGGAAACGAGCGAGAAACAAAGCAATCCCAGCGCCGGTAGATCCGTTTCCGCCAGGGGATCGGCGAGAACGGGAAAGAAATCGTAGCCGCCGCCACGCAGCGATTGCAGAACTACCGCGGCGGCGATCCCCGACGAAACCAGGGCGGCCAAGATGTCGCGAGGGCGGAAAATCCCAACCTTGCGGCGCGTGCGCCCCCGGGATCCGAAACCCCTGGCGCTCATGGACTCGGCAATGGAGGCTGCGCGGTCAAGGGCGCCCTGGAAGAGGGAGAGGAGCAGCGGCAAATAGGCCTTGGCCCGGTTCAACCTCCCGCCGCCGCTCAGCGGGTCGCCACGCGCCAGTTGCGCGTCCCGCATCTCCACCGCCTCCACCACCATGCTCGGATAAAGGCGCACCGCCAGGGCGGCCGCGAGGGAGGAGCGAAAAGACAGCCTCGACATAAGCTCGAGCAGATCGTCCGGGTTCACCGCCAGTGCGAAGAGGCAGAAGGCTGCCACCACGGTGAACAGCCGCGCGCCGGCAGCCAGGCCGTAAAGCAGCGCCTCGGCGGTTATATCCAGTTTTCCCCAGAGGGGTATCGAAGGGCCGTAGACGAGCACGTGTTCTCCCGCGTTGTTGACCAGCGGGTTTATGAACGCCACCAGTAGACCCATGACCGCGGCGGCGCGCAGGATGGCCTTTCCGTCGGCCAATGCCTCCGCCCGGGCCAGCAGGGCGAGGGCGCCCACGCAAACCACCGCGGTGTAGAGCGGGTTTTCCAGGACCAGCGCGGCGGCGGCCACGGAAGCCACCAGGGCCAACGCGGCAAGGGGATGCAGGCCGTGCACGAGGGTGTCCTTCTCGCGGTACACGGGAAGCATATGCTCAATCCCTCCCCACCGGCAGGGCTAGCGATTTCCCTCCCGGGAGCAAGACCACGCCCGGCACGGGACGGGGAGCGCGGGAATCCGCCCCCAGCAGGTAGTCCAAGGCCCGGCGCAAGCCCGCCTCGTCGGTGCCGGTCACCACGAGCGCCGACTCGCCGTCTCCCAGCCTCGCTCCCAGACCCTGAACGAGACCCGCCGAACCGTCAACGCTTCTCGCGAGCGACCCTGCCGCGTCAAGCAGTCGCAGCTCCCCGCCCTCGAAAAAGGCGAAGAGGCCGAGGCGGGCGTGGTTGAGAAAGCCCTCCGCTACCATTTCGTTACCTGCCAGTTCCTGCCACGTGCCGACCAGGAGCGCGTATTCCCCATCATCGGGCCTCCATTCCCCGCCAAGCTGCACCAGGCGGCAGGAGGAGGCCGATCGCGAGGCGAGAAACTCGGCCAGCTCCTCTCCCTCAACCCTCCTTCCGGTGGCGTAAGCCACGGCTATGCCCTCCGGGGATCCACCGTAACCGTGCACGAAGGGCTCGGGGAAGCAACCCGCCAGCACGGGCGTGAACATGGAGTATTCCCAGGAGTGGAAATCGAAGAGCAGCCAGTCTCCCTCGCGCGCCTCGTAAGCCCGCGCCCCCACGTCCGCCATCTGCCCGTTCACGTAGAAGAACCAGTCCGCCTTCCGGCCCGCCCCACCGTCATACTGCGAGGCGACGCCGTCCACCGCCTGGATGAAACCTCCGCCGTAGGCCGTTTCCACCTCGGCCACCGCCTGCAACGCCTCCATTGCGCTGCTCGCCTCCCTTACCTCGATGGCCTCGTCTTTAAGGACCTCCTTTCCAAAATCCCTGCAGACCGTGACCCTTACGGAGACGGAGCCGCCCCCGGAATTCCAGGGCATAAAGGCGCATCCCCGGACGAGGAAGAACGCCGCCAGTGATACGAATACCATGGCGCCTAAACGCCAAGTCCAGCGGTTGGCCATTCCCTTCATCGCTCCTTCGCCGCTCCAGCACTCTCCGCTGCGCATGGACTCGTACACGTTATGTGTCCCCACGCGCCGGCGTCGTTACCGCCCCACTTCCCCGCCAGGTAAAAGGCACGGGCAGACCGCTGAATGACCCTCTGCGCGGGCCGTTCCTTCAAGCCAAGCGGCCAAGCGCCCTGCAAGAACGTCCGCGCTTTCGACATCAGTGCCGTGAGCTCCAGCGCGAAGGCATCTGGCGGTTCGCCGTCCTCACTCCCTCCGCCGGGCCACTTCGCCCGCCGGCGGCTCCATGCGCTTTCCCATATCGCTTCCCAACGCCCCCATCGAAACCTCTCCCCCATGCACGATCCCTCCCTTCCCGGACACGCGGTCGGGCGGGGAAGCTCAACGCTTCCCCGCCCCGCCGGCTGGGACCGGCTTGGTCGACCGCGAGGTCAAGTGGGACCGCTGATCAGGAAGATCTTGGTTATGCCCCGTCACCCCGCGCCTGGTCGGGCCCACATGGACGAAACGGCCATGCCAGGACGCGGCATCCAGGGTCCTTTCTTCTCCCGCTTCTCACCTTCATACCCTCCGCGAGCAAACGCGAGGTTCGTGCGCCTCCCGGCTTTCTCCCGGGACGGCAAGCCTGCTGCCGCCCGCCCCTCTTGACTCTTAGTAGATATCGCTCAGGGTTGCTCCCCTGGTGCAGTGTCCGCCCTTCCAGCCGTGCGCGCCCAGGCCCTGGTAGTCGAAATACATTGCCCTTTCCACCACCACGCCCCGGTCCGAGGTTATAGCGTAGGCGCGCTCTGTGGGCTCTGCGCTTGATAGCGTCAGGGTGAAGCGGCGGCCGGCGGAGACCGCGTATTCCTCCGCCTCGCCGTCTCCGAACAGTGGCGTCACCACCACCGTCGCGTCCTCCTTGCCGGGATTGGATACGCAAACGTACTGGTCGAAATGGACATCGGTGTATCCCTCCGCGAGGCACCAGTAGTTGCCGGGAATGGCGGCCCCGATGACGCAGGAGCCTCCGTCCCAGGCGCCCCTGTAGTTGAAATAGATGGGGCGCTCGGCCAGCACGGGCCGCGTGGACTTCACCGCCAGGCCCAGCTCCCTGCCCGCACCCGCCTCCAGGTTGACGCTCAGGGTACGGCGGGTATGCGCGGGCACGCCGTATTCCTTGGTCTCCGGTTCTCCATCCTGGTAGAGGTAGGTGACTTCCACCAGCGCGTCCTCATCACCGGGGTTAGCAAGGCATAGCCATTCCTCGAAGCCCTCTCCTGTATAACCCTCGGCGAAGTACCAGCTAGTGCCGGCTCCCGCCGCGCCGATCACGCAGTGGCCTCCCGTCCAGCCATGGGATCCCATGCCCTGGTAGGAGAAGTACATGGGGCGCTCCGCCACCACCGGGCGGTTGCTCTCCACGGCTATGGAGACATCTCGCCCCTCCCCTGCCTCCGAGTTGACGCTGAAGGTCACGCGGCGGTTTCCCGGCACGTAGTATTCCTTCTCCAGTGGTTCTCCCTCCTGGTATATGTAGGCGACCTTCACCGTGGCCAGGCTGTCTCCGAAGTTGGCCAGGCACAGCCACTCCTCGAAGCCCTCTCCTGTATAACCCTCGGCGAAGTACCAGTCGGTCAGGGGATCGTCCGCCCCCACCACGCAGTGTCCGCCCGTCCACGCATGGTTGCCCGTTCCGGTGTACCGGAAATAAACGGGGCGCTCCGCGACCAAGGGCTTGTCGGAAACCACCTTGATGGAGACCTCCGCATCCTTCCCGACGGCGCCCTTGACATCGATGGTGACACGGGTGCCCGCATTCACCCCATACACAAGCGTCTCGGGGTCTCTTTCGCCGTTGAAGAGGTAGGTGACGTTCACCGTGGCATCGTCCTCGGGAGCGTCGCCCGGATTGGCCAGGCACAGCCATTCCTCGAAGCCCTCTCCGGTATAACCCTCGGCGAAGTACCAGTCGTAGGAGGTGGGTTTATACTCCTCGTAGGCGTAGAGGCGGCCGTCGGCGGTGGTATAGACCAGTCCGCCGGCGACCACGGGGTCCCCCCCGCCCTTCTGCTGCACGTACCACAGCTCGCTGCCCGTGTAAGCTTCCATTGCCCCCATGCCCTTGTTGTGCGCCCAGGCGCCAGTGTCGAAGCTCCCCGCGTACAAATAACCCGTGGTGGGGGAGAGCACGCAGTTTCCGTTATAAGCGCCCCAGTTGGGGTTATCCCAGACCAGCCCGCCCGTGTCCAGGTCGAAGGCGTAGAAATGGTTCCCTCCCACGGAGTAATCGTTGCCGCAGACATAGAGGGTGCCGCTGTTGGTGTCGACGAGTGGGGTGCCTGACGAACCCCAGATGGGCTGTTTCCAGGCCAGAACGGCCTCGCTTCCCTTGTCCTCGACACGGTAGAGGTTGCCCATGGGTCCGCCATAGGCGAAGTCGCTGAAGTAGAGGTTCGCGCCGTCCAGGGCAACGGATCCGGCCACGTCGTAATCAGCCTTGAGTTCCCATTTCTTGGCAGGCGTGGCCACCGACACGTCGAGGCAGAATATCTTCCCGTTCACCGGGCTGCCGAAGGAAGCGTGCTGGGGAAGATAGAGGCGATTTCCGGTATCGTCCACCCCTGGCGCCCCGATGGCCGAGGAACCGGCATCGAGGTCGAAGCTCCACAGCACGGCACCGGTATCCGCGTTGAGCCCCAGGTACTTGCCATAGATGTAATCCCCCACCACCACCACCTTGGTGCCCGCGGCGTTGGAATACGTAACCACGTCGGCAATGATCACCGAGTTCCCCATGGACGCGTCCGCGGGGGTGATGTCCTTCGCCCACAATACGTTGCCGTTGTTTGCGGCGTCCAGGCAGTAGACGCTCTTTCCGCAGCCGATGTAGATGCGGCCCTCGTCGTAGAGGGGGCGCGCCTTCGATCCCATGCCGCCCGCCCACTCCAGCTCCTTCTGCCAGAGCAGCGTACCGTCCCTGGCGTCAAGGGCCACCACGCTGCTGTTTTCCCCGGGCGGCATCCAGGGGTCGTTCCCGGCGAAGAGGTACGCCACGCCATCCACGATGCGCGGTCCTGTGCCGTCCTTGATACGGTAATCGGCGCTCTCGAAAACCGGTTCCGTTCCTTGCGCAATGGCGACCTCGGCGCGCGGCGCCCGCTGCAGGGCGGGGATTCCCGATCCCGCCAGCGTCAAGGCGACGGCAAGGACCGCCACGGCCACGAAACGAACACCTTTCCTCTCGCTGGCGACTTGTTTGCCGCCCCTGATTCCCGCCGACATCTTTTCCCTCCTTTGGCTCGCTTTCCGCTCCACCGCGCTCAGGAGGGCATAGCCGCGGAAAATAAAATCTCCGCTCTCGCCTTGAGAGTGGAGATCGCCTTTCACGTCAGGTTCCCTCTGATGCGGAGAGCTTGCTGACCCCTGCCGGATAGGTCTTCTGACTCCCGGATCCTCGCTCCGCCCCTCCTTCCCGGCCGATGCCAGTGGATCATTGGGGCTTCGCTCCCCGGTCACAGCGGCGCTACCGTGTCGGACTCTCACCGACTTCCCTTTTATCCCTCGCGGGATCCGGCAGGCATGTTTTTCTCTTTTCAAGAAATCTCGAACGTTACCATGCTAACACGCCTGTCAAGCGGGCGTCCACAATGCTTCTAAGCCTAGCATCAATATTTATGAACCCGGGCACCATATTCCCGGAGCCAGGCGCAATACTATTGTTGCAAGCCCCGCGCGTGCGGACCTGTTCAGGGAAGCTCACCTAGGTCTCGGGCTTCTGGAGCAACACCGTGGCCATGGCGGCGATGCCCTCGCCGCGCCCCGCGAAACCCATTCCCTCGGTGGTGGTGGCCTTGACTCCCACCCGGTCGATCTCTATCCCCAAGGTGAAGGCCAGGGCCTCACGCATGCTCTGGATATAAGGAGCCAGGCGCGGTTCCTGCGCCACGATCACGCAGTCGGCGTTCACCACGCGGTAGTTCTTCTCCCTCAGCAAACCCACCACTTCCTCCAGGAGCACAAGGCTGGATATACCCTGGTAAGCCGGATCCTGATCGGGAAAATGTTCCCCGATGTCCCTCTCCCCGCACGCGCCCAGCAGGGCGTCCATGAGGGCGTGGGTCAGGACGTCCGCGTCGGAATGACCCGCCAGCCCACGTGCATACGGCACCTGAACCCCTCCCAGCACCAGCTTCCTGCCCTCCTCGAATGCGTGAGCGTCAAAGCCCAGACCCGTCCGGAACGACAACCTCCAGCCCTCCTTCCTCCAGCAACGCTTCCGCCATGATGAGGTCGCGGGGATAGGTTATCTTGATGTTGGTGATCTCTCCTTCCACCACCCTCACGCGGTAACGGTACCTCTCCAGCAACGCCGCGTCGTCCGTCGCCCAAACCCCCTCCCGGAAAGCGCGCTCGTGGGCGTCCTGGAGGGCGGCGGAGCGAAAACACTGGGGTGTCTGCACCGCCCAGAGCCGCCTCCGCTCCGGGGTCCTGATCACCCAGCCTCCCTCCACCTCCTTGATGGTGTCCACCACCGGGACGGCGGTTATCACTCCCTCGCAGTCCCAATCGGACAAGGCCTTGAGGGCGCGCCTGAACAACGGGGGGGTGGCGAGCGGCCTCGCCCCGTCATGCACCACGATGGTCTCCGCGCGCGAACGCAGGGTTCGCAGGGCACGGAAGACCGATTCCTGCCTCCATTCCCCTCCCTCCACCACGGCTTTCACCTTCTCCAGGGCGTAGCGCTTAACGATCTCCCTTTCCGCACGCTCTATGTCCCCGGCGTTCACGACCAGGACTATCTCCTCCACCTCGGGCACCGCCGCCAGGTTAAGAAGAGAACGGGCGAGCACCGGTATGCCGCCCAGGGACAGGAACTGTTTTCCTTCCTTGTGGCCTATCCTCTCTCCTCTGCCCGCGCCGGCCACTATCGCAGCCGCCCCTCCCATCTCCTATCCCCCCTTCAGCGTGGAGAAGATCATCCTCCCCGCCGGCGTCTGTAGGATACTGGTCACCACAACGTCCACCTTGCGCCCGATATACTTTTTTCCCCTTTCCACCACCACCATGGTGCCGTCGTCGAGGTACCCCACACCCTGGCCCTGCTCCTTGCCTTCCTTGACCAGGGTAAGGGTGACGGATTCCCCCGGAAGCACTATCGGTTTCAGTGAGTTCGCCAGCTCGTTGATGTTCAACACGCGCACCCCCTGCAGCTCGGCGATTCGGTTGAGGTTGAAATCGGTGGTCATGACCGGCAGGTCCAAATCCTTGGCCAACGCGATCAGCTTCGTGTCCACTCCGGACATCTCGGGAAAGTCCCGTTCCTCGATCCGTACCTCCACGCGGTCCAGTCTCTGCAGGGCGTTGAGCACGTCCAGGCCGCGCCTGCCGCGGTTACGCTTGAGGGGCTCCTCGGAATCGGCTATGGACTGAAGCTCCTCGAGGACGAAACGGGGCGCCACCAGCTGCCCTTCCATAAAGCCGGAGCGGCAGATATCGGTGATGCGACCGTCGATGATCACGCTGGTGTCCAGGATGAGCGCGGGTCGCGCCTTCTTCTCCGCATCCGGACCGGCCGGCGCCTGGCGCGAGCCCCGGAACAGGTTAAGGATGTCCTCCTTTTTCTGCACCGCGATGATGTATCCTATGACCCCACAGAAGGCATAGAGAACCAGGGCGAAAACCCATCCCGGGTAGGAACGGAAGAGTATGACCGAGGGAAGGAAGGCGATGAGGAAACCGGCTATGATGCCGATCGCTCCCATGAGGATATCGGTGCCCGGGACGTCCTGAATAGCCACCTCGAAACGGTTGAGGAGTCTGGCCAGGTACCTTCCCGCGGCTCCCCCGATCACGAACCCCAACCCCACGCAGACGATTATGGAAACGATTAAGCCGATAAGATAATAAGTCGGGTCGAGATCGTGCAGGTATTGCCTCTCCAGAAGCTGTCCCAGCTCATAGCCCCCTATCCCTCCGACAAACATGAAGATGAGTCGGACGACGAGGACTACCATGTACTAACCATGCTTCCGCACCAGCGGCGCAACCCTCCCTTCGCAGTTATTCCCCCGAGCGGATGATAAAAAGATGATGGAACCCGGGGGTCCATATAGATTATAGCGCAAGACGCCGGGTCAGGAGGAGGAGAACGTCTCCTCGATCATGCGCAGGGCTTCCTCGGCTTCCACCCTCACGGCAAAAGCCAACTCGCTCGCGAGTATCTCGCGGGCGTGGGCCAGCATGCGCTTCTCGCCACTGGAAAGCCCCTTCTCCATGTCCCTTACGGTGAGGTTGCGCACTACCTCCGCCACCTGGAAGATATCGCCGCTGTGCAGCTTTTCCCGGTTCTTCTTGTAGCGGTGGTTCCAGTTGCTTGGCATGGGGGTCGGTTTCTCGCCCAGGATGTCGAAAACCCTCTCGACCTCTTCCTCGCCGATGACGCTGCGCAGACCCACTTCCTGCGAGCTATCCGCGGGAACCATCACCTTTAGGTTTCCCTGGCACATCCTGAGGACGAAATACTTCTTTTTCTCCCCCTCCACGTCCTTCTCGGAAATGCCCTCGATGACCCCCGCCCCATGGTGAGGATAGACTACCACATCGCCCACATGAAACATCCTCATCACCTCTCAGGCCTCTTGGGCTTTCCCGGCGTTTCCCTCCCGCGCGAAAAAGCATCCCGTTCTTGCGCAAGTACCGGGGTGGTCAAAGCGCGGTCCAGGCTATCCGGGCAACAACCATCCTTCGCTGTAAACTCAAGTACTCTGCGGACGCTCCTGCCCGTATCCTGGCACCGGGGTCACCGCTCCGCTAGGTGAGGCTGTACACTCCCAGGGTGTTTATGCGGTCGTTTTCCCTCTCCAGCACGCTTTTAAGATCCAGGTCGAGCAGGCAACAGGTAGCCGCGAGATAGAACATGGCGTTGCCCAGCTCCATCTCGATGACGTCGGCGCAGTTGGGGCAGAGCTTGCCCTCTATATGGCTCTTGACGTAATTGGCCACCTGGGAAAAACTAGCATCCTCGGGCAATTCCTGCTTTTTTGCCTCTATACTTAAACAACCGCAGCTGGTGACGGTCTTCGCCAAAGCGCGGTTGATCCTTGTTGCGGCATCCTGGAGCTTGGTCATGACATCGAGGATACTGCGGTTGCGGACCAGGTGCTCCGAAACGGTCTTCTGGAATTCCGCACAATCCGCCTCGCGCATCATTTCCTCCATATCATCAGGTTAAGTTTATTATAGGTTCGGTCTTTCGGGGGTGTCAAACACGCTAAACCGACAGCGCCGTTCAGTAAAGCAGGTACCATATAATGGATAAGTTTATCCATTGGTCCGCGGCATACGCCATCGGTATCATCGCCATGCCGCAGGCCTTTGCGACTGGCACAGAGCCCTCTAGTGACCTCGGGACCGCGGGCCTCTTAAATATACCTCTCCACCAGCGACGACTCGGCTATGCGGCGCAACCCTTCCTTGATGGCGCGGGCGCGTACCTTGCCCACCCCTTCCACCTCGTCGAGCATCTTCTCCGAGGCCTGCATGATGTTCTGCATGGTCTTGAAATTCTTGACCAGCTTCTCCACCACCGATGAAGGCAGCCTGGGGATGCGCTCCAGCATGCGGTATCCCCGGGGAGAAAGGGGCCGGTCCATCTCATCGTGTGCGCCGGAATAGCCAAGGGCTTGTGCCACGCTGGTCAACTGCAGCAGCTCCTCGTCGGTCAGGTTGGTGAGGCTTTTCTCCACCGCCTCCACCGTTTTTCCCCGCTCCTCGACGCGGTAATCCCTGATGACGTTTCTCTTCTCCCTCTCTACCCCGAACATGAGCTCCTCCATCTGGAGCTCAACCAACCTGCCTTCCACCCCCAACTCCGCAAGGTATACCTTGATCTCCTCCGCCAACCTGACCATCATCTCCGCCCGTTGCAGCACGCTCGCCACATCCTGGAGGCTTACCAGGTCCTCGAACTCCAGCGCGCTCAGGGTGGCGGAAACGTGGTCGAGGCGTGCTTTGTACTTCTCCAGCGTCTGCAGCGCCTGGTTCGCCTTGCTTATCAGCACGCGCACAGAGAGGATGACGTGGCTCCAGTCGTCCTTGTACATGGTAACTCTTTCCATGCGTTCGGAGACGGCGATGACCAGCCTGCCCGTCTGTTTCGCGACCCTTTCCGCCGTGCGGTGGCGCGTCCCGCCCTCCTTGGTGGGTATGGATGGATCCGGCACCAGGTGGACATTGGCGAAACGAATTTTCGAGAGCCCCTCGTCAAGCACCACTGCTCCGTCCATCTTCGATACCTGGAAGAGATTGGCGGCGGAAAACTCCCAGTTCAGCTCGACCCCGCCGTCCACCACCTCAAGGACATCGTCGCCGTCACCCATCACTATAAGAGCTCCCAGATGCGAGGACATTAGTCGGGCCAGCGCTTCGCGCAGCTCCGTTCCCGGCGCGACCAGGCGCAGGTATTCAAGGTAATCCCGGTCCTTGCGGTAATCTTCCATGGGCCTCCCGTCAACGGTGGTGCCACGGGCCTGACGGCACTTGCCTCGAGCTGCCTATATCATAATCAATGCGCGAAAAAAGCGCACCCGTGCCTTGTCGCGCGCGGAGGCTGAAAAAATGGTTCGCGTCAACGCCGGCAGCGAGCACCCGCCTTGACCAATGCACGGCAATAGTGTATTCGTGCCGCATGGTTTGCGTAAGGGAAGGGTAATTCGAGGCAGCGCAGGCCGCGGGCCTTCACTTAATGCTCGCGCGCACGGGATATCCCAAATGCCGCCAGGGCGTGAGCCACATCCCGGACCCCCACCACCTCGATGCCGTGAGGCAAACCTTGGGCGCGCGCCTTGTCCGAAATGACCAGGGAGAGGAACCCCAGGCGCGACGCCTCACGGGCCCGCTCGCCGATACGGGAAACCGGGCGCACCTCCCCCGTGAGGCTCACTTCGCCCACGAAGACCGCGTGCGGGGGAAGGGTCCGATCATAACGCGAGGATGCTATAGCCATGCATACCCCCAAGTCCAGGGCCGGCTCGGAGACCTGCAGGCCCCCACACACTCCTACGTAGATATCGCGCTCCGAAAGCGCGACCTTCGCCTTGCGCTCCAGCACCGCCACGTTAATCGCCAGGCGTCTGCCGTCCATGCCGGTGGATACGCGTTTGGGCGCGGGGAGTCTCGAGGGCGCCACCAGGGCCTGCACCTCCACGAGCAGCGGGCGCTTGCCCTCCATTATCACCGTCACCGCCGTCCCTGGCACCGGCTTCTCGCGCGCGTCAAGGAAGAGTCGCGAGGGGTCCTCCACCTCCCGCAACCCGGCGTCGGTCATCTCGAAAATACCCACCTCGCTCACGGAACCGAAACGGTTCTTGGCGGCACGGAGGACGCGCAGGGAGTCGAAGCGTTCTCCCTCGAAATAAAGGACGCAGTCCACCATATGCTCCACCAGCCTGGGGCCGGCCAGCACCCCCTCCTTGGTGACGTGACCCACCAGAAAGATCACCGCTCCGGTCTCCTTGGCCAGCGCCTGCATGCGAGCCACGCACTCTCGCAGTTGGTTCACGCCTCCGGGGGAAGATTCGAGCTCCGGGCTGCGCATGGTCTGGATGGAATCCACCACCATAACCTGGGGGGAAAGTTCTCTTGCCACGCCTTCCACCGACTCCATATCCGTCTCGCACGCGAGATACAGATCAGGGTTGAGGCTGAAGGTGCGCCTGGCGCGGGAGGCTATCTGGGCGGCCGATTCCTCACCGCTAACGAGCAGGACCTTGGCGCCCCCCATAGCGAAGGATGACGCGGCTTGAAGAAGCAGGGTGGACTTTCCTATCCCCGGCTCTCCCCCCAGGAGCACCAAGGACCCTGGCACCGCCCCTCCGCCCAACACCCGGTCAAGCTCGCCGATGCCCGTGCGTAACCGTGGGCTTTCCCCTTCCACCGTCTCCATGCGCAGAAGCGAGCTTTCGCGCGCCTTCGTCCCCCGCCGCGGGGGCTCTTCCCTCTCCTCGCGCATGGTCCCGAAGCTGCCGCAGGCGGGGCATCTGCCCAGCCATTGCAGGGAGGCTCCTCCGCACTCGCCGCAGACGTACATGGATCGCTCCGTCTTCAAATCAGCCTCCTTGCCTCACAACCACCGACCCGGACCTGGATCCCGGACCGATTATATTCCCTCCCAGTGTCAAGGGCGCGAACGTCCTGATGTTTCGGTAGGCGCTTTCCAGGTGAAAAGAGATCGTTAGGCTGGCACCCTGCCCCAGCCTTCCTCCCATCTCACGCCGGCCAGCTTTCCCGGCGGCCCGGGCCGGAAGAGGGAGGGAGACGCTGCCACGAGCCCGGGAACGACCGGGTCGGTCGCAGGGAGGCCGCACTGGATGAGGTTTCTTTTCTCCTGGCCGGCCTCGTACGCGCCGAGCGAGACCGCTACCCGGCGGCCCGGGCCGGATGAAGGAGGGAAGTGCTGCTACAAGCCAGGGAACGACCGGGTCGGTCGCAGGGAGGCCGCGCTGGATGGGGTTTCTTTTCTCCTGGCCGGCCTCGTGCGCGCCGAGCGAGACCGCTACCCGACGGCCCGGGCCGGATGAAGGAGGGAAGTGCTGCTACAAGCCCGGGAACGACCGGGTCGGTCGCAGGGAGGCCGCGCTGGATGGGGTTTCTTTTCTCCTGGCCGGCCTCGTGCGCGCCGAGCGAGACCGCTACCCGACGGCCCGGGCCGGAAGAAGCAACCACAAGCAAAGCGAGGAATAATTCAAGATACGACCCCAAAGAAAAAAGCAACCACAAGCAAAGCGAGGAAAAATTCAAGATACGACCCCATTTTAAGTCGTCTGCAACAGGTCGGCGCCGCTTTGCGGGGCCTCGACTTTCTCGAAGGTCATGCGCCCCTCTTCATCGGTGGCGATGAGGATGGTGGAGCCCGGCGCGAACTCCTTGGCGAGCACCTTCTCCGAAAGCGGGTCCTCGATGAGCTTCTGGATGGCACGCCGCAGCGGACGCGCTCCGTAGACGGGGTCGTAACCCTCCTTCACCAGGAGCTCCTTGGCGTCGTTGGAGAGGATGATCTCGATATCCTGCTCCGCGAGCTGGTCCTTGACCCTCTTCATGAGCAGGTCCACGATCTGCTTTATCTCCTCGTGGCTCAGTTCATGGAACACGATCACATCGTCGATGCGGTTGAGCAGCTCGGGCCTGAAGGTCCTCTTGAGCTCCGAGAGCACGCGGTCCTTCATCTTATCGTAGTCCATGCCGCCCTCTTTCTTGGCCGTGAAGCCGAGGGAGGTCCCCTTGCTGATATCCCTGGCCCCCAGGTTGGAGGTCATGATGACGATGGTGTTGCGGAAATCGACCTTGTGGCCCTGGGAATCGGTCAACCTTCCATCTTCCAGTATCTGCAGGAGCATGTTGAAGGCGTCGGGGTGGGCCTTCTCGATCTCGTCCAGCAGCACCACGCTGAAGGGCTTGCGGCGGACCGCCTCCGTGAGCTGTCCCCCCTCCTCATAGCCGACGTAGCCCGGCGGGGAACCCACCAGGCGTGAGACCGCGTGCTTCTCCATGTACTCGGACATGTCGATCTGAATGAGCGCCGACTCGTCTCCGAAGAGGAACTCCGCCAGGGTGCGCGCCAGCTCCGTCTTGCCCACTCCCGAGGGGCCGAGGAAGATGAAGGAGCCGCCGGGACGCTTGGGGTCTTTCAACCCCGCGCGGGTGCGGCGGATGGAACGGGACACCGCCACCACCGCCTCGTCCTGGCCGATCACCCTCTTGTGCAGGGCCTCCTCCATGCGCAGTAGCTTGCTCGACTCCTCCTCGGTGAGCTGGCTCACCGGGATGCCGGTCCAGGAGGAGAGGATGTCGGCGATGTCGTCCTCCGTCACCTGGAGCTGGTGAGAGCCGAGGGGCATCTTCCAGTCCTCCTCGAGCTGCTCCATCTCCTCCATGATCTCCTTCTCGCGGTCGCGCAGCGCCGCCGCCAACTCAAACTCCTGGGCGGCGATAGCCGCCTGCTTCTCCTGGCGCACCTTCTGGAGCCTCTCCTCGGTTTCCCGGAAATCGGGGGGAGCGGTCATGGCGTTGATGCGCAGCCTGGACGCGGCCTCGTCGATGAGGTCGATGGCCTTGTCGGGCAGGAAGCGGTCGGTGATGTACCTGCTGGCCAGCCTGGCCGCCGCCACCAGGGCATCGTCGGTTATAGCCACCCGGTGGTGCGCCTCGTAGCGGTCGCGTAGCCCCTTGAGGATCTCGATGGTGTGCTCAACAGTCGGCTCCTCCACCATGATGGGCTGGAAGCGCCGCTCCAGGGCCGCGTCTTTCTCCAGGTGCTTGCGGTACTCGTCAAGGGTGGTTGCGCCGATGGTCTGCAGCTCCCCGCGGGCCAGGGCCGGCTTGAGGATGGAGGCGGCGTCTATGGCCCCCTCCGCTGCCCCTGCCCCCACCAGGTTGTGGAGCTCGTCGATGAAGAGGATGATGTCTCCACGGCTGCGGATCTCCTTCACCACCTTCTTCAGGCGCTCCTCGAAGTCGCCGCGGTAGCGGGAACCGGCCACCAGGGCGCCCAGGTCCAGGGTGTAAAGCTGCTTGCCGGCCAGGATATGGGGAACATCGTTGCTCACGATGCGCTGGGCGAAACCCTCCACCACGGCCGTCTTCCCCACTCCAGGTTCCCCGATGAGCACGGGGTTGTTCTTGGTGCGGCGGGAAAGCACCTGCATCACCCGCTCGATTTCCTTCTCCCTCCCGATCACCGGGTCGAGCTTGTTCTGCAGGGCGAGCTGGGTGAGGTTGCGTCCGAACTGGTCCAGGAGCAGGTTGCCCTGGGCGGCCGGCTCACCCGCCTGCGCGGTTTCCTTGCCGGCGCCCGCCGCGCCCGTGAGCAGTTGAACCACCTGGTTGCGCACCCGGTCCAGGTCCGCTCCCAGTTTGGTCAGAACCTGGGCGGCGACCCCCTCTCCCTCGCGGATGAGTCCCAGGAGGATATGCTCCGTGCCGATGTAGTTGTGCCCCAGCTGCAGGGCCTCGCGCAGGGAGAGCTCCAGCACCTTCTTAGCCCGGGGCGTGAAGGGGATATGCCCCGTGGGAGCGGTGCTTCCCCTGCCGATTATTTCCTCCACCTGGTTGCGCACCGCCTCAAGGCTGATGCCCATGGATTCCAGGGCCTTGGCCGCCACACCCTCGCCCTCCTGGATCAACCCCAGGAGGAGGTGCTCGGTGCCGATATAGTTATGGTTGAGCATGCGGGCCTCTTCCTGGGCCAGGACCACGACCCGCCGTGCCCGGTCGGAAAACCTCTGAAACACGATATCTACCTCCGCATATGTCTCGCGCCACCTGTATCGCGCGATTTAGTCTTCTTCACTTTTTATTATCACACCTTTTTCGCTGAAATATCACGCCTCAATCATACCTATTTATATGCCTTTGGGGGAACCTTCGCCATGCGTTCCGTCATCTCCTCCGCCGCCCCCCAGGTCGCCGGCGCGGGGCCTCCAGGTCTCCTGTGCGGGGGTCTCGTACCGGCGGGTTTCCCGGCAGATTCCCCTCGCATAACTCTCGCGCCCCCATCGACATATACGCTTTTTAATGGTAAACGTTTCCCTATGTAAGTCGTCATCACCCATCGGTGTCTTGACGAACCCCCCAAGCGGGGTCTTTCCCGGCCTCGAACGGTGCTTTTCGGCCGCAGGCGGCTCGCACCGCTTATGTTCATCAGCACCACCCTCCCCCAGAAAGACTCCACCCAACCCGGGGGAAATCGCCGGCAATTTTACGAAGATATCGTTATGGCTGGGGTACCAGGCTTGACATATTGCGAGGAAAACCCGAAAACACCGCTTGCCGGCCAATGGGCCAGGTTTCGGGCCGTGTCATGCCTGGGGTCAGGATTCGGGGCGCAGGTGCGGAAACAGTATGACCTCGCGGATGGAGTGGGAGTCGGTCAGCAGCATCACCAGGCGGTCGATCCCCAGGCCGAGGCCTCCGGCGGGGGGCATGCCATATTCCAGGGCTCGCAGGTAATCGTAATCCACAACGTGGGCTTCCTCGTCCCCCCGCTCTCTCTGGCGCGCCTGCTCCTCGAAGCGTTCGCGCTGATCAAGGGGGTCGATGAGCTCGGAGAAGGCGTTGGCGATCTCCCGTCCGGCGACGATGAGCTCGAACCTTTCGGTGAGGAAAGGATCGTTGCGATGGGCGCGCGCCAGGGGCGATACCTCGCGCGGGTAATCCATGACCAGGGTGGGCTCCCAGAGATTGGGCTCCACCAGCTTCTCGAAGAGCTCGGTGGCGATCTTGCCCGGACCCCATCCCTCCTCCAGGGGCACCTCGCGCTCGGCGGCGATGGCCCGCAGCTCCCTCTCCGGCGTGCCGGAGGATATCTCGCACCCCACCGCCTCGCTTACCAGCCGCGACATGGTCACCCTGCGCCAGGGCGGGGTCAGATCGAGGTCCCTGCCCTGGTAGGGGAAGGAGAGGGCGCCCTTGACCTCGCCCACCACCGCCGACACCATCTCCTCCAGGAAATCCATCAGCGCCAGGTAATCCACGTAGGCCCAGTAGAACTCGAGCATGGTGAACTCGGGATTGTGCTTGTAGGAGATGCCCTCGTTGCGGAAGTTGCGGTTTATCTCGTAGACCTTCTCCAGTCCCCCCACGATGCAGCGCTTCAGGTAAAGCTCCGGCGCGATGCGGAGATAGAGGTTCTGTCCCAGGGCCTGGTGATAGGTCACGAAGGGTCGCGCCGTGGCGCCACCCGGGATGGGCTGCAACATGGGGGTCTCCACCTCGATGAAGCCATGCCCGTCCAGGAATCGGCGCAGGGCCTGGATGGTCTTTACCCTCACCAGCAGGTTCTCCCTCACCTGGGGGTTGACGATCATGTCCAGGTAGCGCTGGCGGTAGCGAAGCTCCACGTCCTTCAGGCCGTGCCACTTCTCGGGCAGAGGCCTGAGGCTTTTGGAGAGGAGGGTGAAGGAGAAAACCCGCAGGGTGAGTTCCCCGCGCCGGGAGCGGAACACCTCTCCCTCCACCCCCACTATGTCGCCGATATCCAGATCCTGAAAAAGCGTGTAGCCCTCCTCTCCCAGCGAGTCGAGGGAGGCCATGAGCTGGAGTTTCCCTTCCCGGTCCTCCAGGTCGGCGAAGCACGCTTTCCCGTGCCTCCGCAAGGCCATAAGCCTTCCCGCCAGGGAAGCCCTGTATCCGCTCTCCTCCCCGTCGGCGAGGGAAGCAAACCGCTCTTTTATCTCCGCGGTATTGTCGCCGCGCGAAAAACCCAGGCCGTAGGGCTCCACGCCGCGCTCTCTCCATAGGCGCAGCTTCTCCAGGCGTCCCCTCACCAGGTCGCTCTCCCCCACGAAAGCGGGGGGGATGTCCTCGTCTCCCATGGGCTCATTTCCTTTGCGGTCGAACACGGCGCGATCGTTGGCCCCAAACGCACCGATAAACGTCGTTTGCCGTTAACTAAGGGGCTCGAGTTCTCGCCCTTCGCGACACATGCGACTCCGTGCCGGATAGAGGACCGGTCGGCAAACCGCTGCCCTTGCCCGCAGCCGCCGTCCCTCGTCCTCGCCTGGGCTCGGAGCCAGAACCCAACCAACCCCTAAGGGGAAAGGCCGCTCGCGGCGCAAGCCCTTCCGCGGCCTAGCGTTCGATCTGAAGGATACGGTACTTGAGCACTCCCGAGGGGACCTGCACGTCCACGACCTCGCCCGCCTTGCGCCCCAGGATGGCCTTGCCGACCGGGGACTGGTCGGAGATGCAATCCCGGTCGCCCCGCGCTTCCGCCGCGCTCACCAGGCGCAGGCGCATCTCCTCTTTTCGCTCCATGTCCTCGAGCACCACCGACGAGCCTATGGTCACTACGTTGAGGTCTATCTCGTCGTCTTTTATGACCCTGGCGTTGTCGAGGATGTTCTCGATCTCCATGATGCGGCCGTGCACGAAAGCCTGTTCGTGCTTGGCGTCGTCGTACTCGGAGTTCTCCATGATGTCGCCGAACGCCCTTGCCTGCTCGATGCGCTTGGCCACCTCCCAGCGCTTGACGTTCTTCAGGTAATCCAGCTCCTCCTGGAGCTTGAGGTATCCTTGTTGGGTCAGCACCACGTCGTCGGCCTTCTCCTCGCGGTACTCTCCCAGGGTGGGTTCGTATTGGTTATCCTCCATCTTTCCGTCCTCGTCCTCCAGGGCCACGCCGCCCGGCCGCCACGGCTCGATAACGGTCGGCCCGCCTTCTTTCTCCCAACTAACACGAAACCCGGGATCGTCGCTTGGCGGGGCATGACGCTCGAACCCGGAGTCACAAGTTGCTATTATAGGCCAGCTTAAGGGGCCAGTCAAAGAAGATGGGCTGCTGGTATGAAACCATTCTAACTATCCGACTCATCCTTATCCGAAAATCGAACAGCGAAGTTCTTCAATGGGACTCCATGCTACCATCAGGGTGCAGTTCGCTCTTCATTTCCATCGAATGTAAGTTGCACGACATCGATCTCTTAACCTCTTGTCATTACTTGTAAGCAATCAACGCCTTATGAACCTTCCAGCGATTTCCGAAAACGTTCGAAAAGCCAGTCGAGGAAGAACTCCGCGAACGCCCGGTCGTCGGTAACCCGCTTGTAGAACTCGAAGTTCGTGTCCACCATCTCCTGCAACCGGTCGGTGACCACGTAGTCGAAGGTGAGGCGCGCGTTCTCGGGGGTGTTGGCGCGCACGCTGGCCCGCAGGGAGGGATCTCCCGCCAGTCTCTCCTCGAGTTGGCTGATGAATACCTTGTCCTCATCCGAGAAATCGGTGCCGAATCTTTCGTTCAATTCCCTGATGATCTCCGACAGGGGCTCGATGTCTTCCGGGGCAATGCCACGGGAGGCACCTGCCCCGATGGGAGGAATCTCGACCTGCCCTCTCTCAAGTACGATCGGACCCTCGAACCTCCGCGTAATGCGGTAGGATTCCATGTCTATGTCCTGCTGGATCTCCAGCGGCAGGCGTTCGCGCTCGTACGGCAGGTACCGCCTAAGCAGGCGGGCGAACACGTAGAGCTTCTCCAGGTCGGGATCCACGAAGGTAACCACCTGGGAAAGGAACGCGTACAGCCGCACATAGTCGTCAAGGACCCCCCGGAAATCCGCTTTCTCCTCTTTGGTCAATTCCGCGAAACGTTCCGCGCTCGGGGCAAGGGCGGCGTACAGCTGGTCCTGTCCCGCGTTCCTGAAGTACAAACCCGCGAAGGCCTCCACGTCGCCCCCGTTGAATACGCCGAACTCAGCAAGGCGTCGCTCCAGGTCGTAGAGAAGGTTGGGGTCGGTCTCCTCAGATAGGATGGTCTTTTCATAATATTCCTGGAAGGCCTCGCGGATATCTTCGGCCTCGTTCACGAAATCAAGCACCATGGTCTCGGTCTTGGCAGGGGGATAGATGCGATTAAGGCGCGAGAGGGTCTGTACCGCGTGCACCCCCGAGAGCTTCCTGTCCACGTACATGGTATGGAGCAGCGGCATGTCGTAACCCGTCTGGAACTTCTCGGCAACGATGAGGAAACGGTATTCCGGCCGCTTGAAGGCCTTTGCCGTCTGGGCCTCCGGGATGCCGTTCATCCCCGCCTCCGTGTAGTCCATCCCTCCGTCCTTCACCGTCCCCGAGAAAGCCACCAGGGTCCGGTATGGATAACCCCTCTCGCGCAGGTAGGCGTCCATGGCCAGCTTGAACCTCACCGCGTGCAAGCGAGAGCGGGTGACTACCATAGCCTTGGCCTGGCCGTCGATGCGGTGTGCGACCCGGTCATGGAAGTGCTCCACCATGATCTCCACCTTCTTGCGGATGGAATGCTCGTGCAGGTCGACAAAGGAGCGAAGGATATAGGTCGCCTTGCCGCGGTCGTAGGCGGGGTCTTCCTCGATAGTCTTGAGCAGTTTCCAGTAGGTCTTGTAGGTGGTGTAGTTCTCCAGCACGTCGAGTATGAAACCCTCCTCGATGGCCTGGCGCATGCTGTAGAGGCTGAAGGCCTCGAACTTACCGTCCGGCCGCCTGGTCCCGAAGAGCTCCAGGGTCTTGGACTTGGGGGTGGCGGTGAAGGCGAAGAAGCTCACGTTGGGAAGCCTGCCCCGCTTCCTCGCCTGCTCGGCGACAACGTCTTGGAAGTCCTCTGGTTCCACGGAGTCCTCGGCCTCGGCTTCCTCAAGGTTATCGACCGCGAGCACCGACTTGAGGCCCTTGACGCTCTCCCCCGTCTGAGAGGAATGCGCCTCGTCCACGATCACCGCGAAGCGCTTCCCCGGCATCTCCTGCATGTTGCCGGCGATCACCGGGTACTTCTGGAGGGTGCTGACGATGATGGTCTTGCCCCCCTCCAGCGCCTCCTTAAGTTGGCGGCTGGTCCTGTCGATGTTCTCCACGATCCCCAAGGTCTGCTCGAACTGCTTTACCACGCTCTGCAACTGGCGGTCGATCACCCTGCGATCGGTGATCACCACGATGGAGTCGAAAACCCGTCTGTCCTCGGAGTCGTGGAGTATCGACAGCCGGTGGGCAAGCCAGGCGATGGTGTTGGACTTGCCGCTTCCCGCGGAGTGCTGGATTAGGTAGTGTTGGCCAGGTCCCTTCTCGCGCGCGTCACGAACCAGGCGGCGCACGGCGTCGAGCTGGTGATAGCGGGGAAAGATGAGGACGCGTTCGCCGGTCCTCCTACCGTCCTCGTCCTCCACCTCGACCTCCTGGATGAAATGCTGGATCAGCTCCAGCACGCTGTCCCTTGCCCAGATGCGCTCCCAGAGATACGAAGTCGCGTAGCCGCTCTGCGTGGGAGGCACGGGTGGATTGCCGGCGCCTCCGTACTTACCCTGGTTGAAGGGAATAAAGCTCGTCAGCAGCCCCGCCAGGCGCGTGGTCACGTACACCAGGTCGGGGTCTACCGCGAAGTGAGCGAGGCAGCGGCGGAAGGAGAAGAGGGGCTCTCGGGGATCACGGTCGTGGCGGTACTGCCTCACGGCATTCTCAACGTTTTGTCCCGTGAGGGGGTTCTTCAACTCCGCGGTGAAGATGGGGATGCCGTTCAGAAACAGCGCCAGGTCGATGCTCTTGGCGGATTTGTCGCTGTACTGGAGCTGGCGCACGACGGAGAAAATGTTGGCTTCGTACAGTCTTTGCAGCTCCTCGTTGAGGCCGCTCGCGGGATGGAAGAAAGCGAGCTTGAACTTGCACCCGGAATCCTTGACGCCGTTGCGCAGCACGTCCAGGGCTCCCCGCCTCTCTATCTCGCGCGAGAGGCGCCCGAGGAACTTTTCCCTTACCTCGGTTCCATGGTGCTGTTCGAGCTTCGCCCATTCCTTGGGCTGGGTGGCGTAGATGAAAGCGATGACGTCGCCAGGGATAAGGCAAAGCGAGCGGTCGTAATCCCCCGGTTTACGTTTCAGGTAGCCACCCGGCAACCAATCTCCATAGGGCTCACGGGATGTGACCTCACCGGGAGCGGTATTGGAAAACGCCTCGGGATCCGAGGTGAGTACCTTTTCGATGGTTTCCTCGAAGCTTCTCTCGGATATGTCCGGAGCCATGCCCTATTCCCCCCGCACGTCTATTTTCCCCGTCACCGCCGCCGTGATGAGCGCGGAACGGTATTCTTTGAGTCTCCTTAAACCATTTTTTATCTTCTCAATTAATTTCTCTATTTCCTCTGTTTTCTCTCTAAGAAAATCCGCTATCTCATTTTGTTCTTCAAAAGGTGGGCGAAGGATTAGCGAATTGTCCAGCCAATATTTTGACAACCCGTAGCGAGTTATTCCGGTCGCAGATAGCCTGAATTGATAATTTATTGAACTGGATGAAAGAGATCTGAACAGAAATTCTCCGTCGACAATCGATTGCTTCGGCCTCAGTATTGCAAGGTGATAGCCGCAAAGAATATCCTCGTCATCCATAGCTGACACAAACGCTGGCACTGCGATATCACGCCAATCCTCGGAATCTTTGGTCACAAGAACATCCCCTTCACGTAGCTTGAACTTGTTTATTTCTACTGGAGATGCGGTAGCCTGCATGAAATCAAGATCCGGGGTTATATATTCATAGTTGTAGACATCTGTGTAATTGCATAGCTTGACTTCTTGCTCTCCTTCGTATGATTTTTTATCTACATTACTGGTCACAACAGTAGCGAGGAGTTTCAGTTTAGATACATCCCAATGCTCAGGTATTTCTCCCAGCCAGTCGATGCCTGAGTCTTTCATGGGGACGTTGGGATCAAGGCCCTTGGTCACAGCTTGGTTGATCAGGGCCGCGCGCTTCTCCTTCAACAACTCGATCAAGCGCTGTTTTGCATTCACTAGATCATCGATTCTCTTCGTCTCCCTTTTCAGAAAATCGGAAATCTCTTTCTGCTCAGAATAAGGTGGTAATACACATGGGAAATTCTCAATGAACTCTATCGGCACACGTTGTTGTCCTGCTGTACCTTTCATTTCCACCTTGCCAATTTGCCTGAAATGTGCGGCGTATGTCATATAGGCCAGAAAATCAGCGTGGACGTTTGGCGATGGCCTTATGACATACAACTCCGTTGTTCCGAAGCCAATTCCATTTCTTAAATTCCTTGCTATGGCACCTTTGAAGTTCTCGAAACAAGGCGTTATCTTCGCTACAAGTATGTCGCCTTCCTCAAAAAATGTATAACCTTCGTAAACATCATTAAGCTGTCTGGTTTCCGAAGAATTGATTGTACCGAACTCGCCAATATATTCCATTGGGATGAAGCTTACTTCGATATCGCCTAACTTTCTTAGTTTAGATTTTCCAGGCTGGATACAAGAAATGTATTTCATTCTCCTTAAATCCCAATGCTCCGGGATTTCGCCTAGCCAGTCGATGCCGGAGTCCTTGTATTTCGGATACGGCTTGAAGCGGCTCTTTGCCATGCCGCTCTTTGCTCCACCGCTTGTTCCCTTATCATCCAACCGTTCTTTCATGCTCATTCTCCGGTGCCTCCAGGGTCAGTGTCTCTCTTCGTTCTCCAGGGGCCGCCTCCTGTCCAGGTCGCATTCAATTCACCATCGCTCACGAGGCTCTCCCAAACGGGTTTTAGAAACGCGATCAACAGCTCGCCTACCTCCTCGAATCTCCCGGGCATTTCGAGGCGCAAGGCGTTGCCGCTAAGGAAAGCGCGCCACATGCCATCCCTCCCCGGGTCGCTGTAGAAAGCGGAGCGCAGTGCGGAGGGCGTCTCCGATCCGGCGGGAGATCGGCGTCGCTCGAAAGTGCCCTTTACCGCCTCGCGCAGCAGGCTTCCTTCGAAATCATAACTCGCCGCCAGCGCGGCCAGATCGTAGAAATCCTTCATGCGACTGTTTGCCGCGCCCAGCCTCACCATGGCCTCGAATTTCTCGGCCACCATGGTCTCTCTCGGATACACCTTGACGCGAGGCGCGGGAAGATCAAGCAGGGTAGGGTAACGCTCCAGGCGAGGCCGCGGGATTACCTTGTCGCCGAAACCGACGTCGATCTGGAGCGGGATGCGCGTCTTTCCGAGATAGGCTACGAGCTTCACGCGAAGGCCTCCGTACTCATCCTCCTCCCGGATAGCCGCGATGGAGATGTTATCCGCATCGAAGACAAGGCCGTCTTCCGGGCATGGGACGGCGCATATCCTCGCGATGGCGCCGCCAAGTGTATCCGGATCGCCCCGCCCCAGGCCCAGCAGGTCAAGGTCCCTGGTAGGGCGGTACGTATCTTCCCACCACACCACGAAAAGCATGGCACCTTTGAGGACGAAGCGGTCCTTGAACTCGGATCGCCCAAGGCGGTAGAGGAAACGTTCCGCGCCATATCGTGCCAGGACTAACTGGAAATCATCGCCCCTTCGCCTGGCGAGATCCAGCAGGCGTTGACGTACTGAGGCCGCCGGGTTGGCGTTCAACCCGCCCATCAGGCCATCCCCTCAAGGTAGGGTACGACGAGCGCCCTCGCACCGCACACCTCGGCAGCGCGCATGATCTCGTCCACGCTCGCCTTTCCTTCCCGCAGGGTCTCACGCAAAGCCTCCAGGGCGGTTTCCTTTCCCACCAGACGCCGGAAGCGGAAGCAATCGACCACTGTGCGGGCTGGCGACGTTATACGCGTGGGCACGCCCTCAACGGTGAAGGGAACAACCCCGTACTTCTCCGAAGGGCCCGAAAAACGTACGATCCTTACGGGGAACCCATGTATTCGCGGCGCCCTCGCCTTATGGGGGATGGCGATCCATATCTCGCGCGAAAGCCTAGTGCCTATACCATGATAGTGCAAGGCCGAAAGGAGGCAAACGACTGCCCTGGGGACCAGGGCGCAGACAGCGGCCATGGAATAATGCTCGGTGGGCTCGACCGCGTTCAGCCGGTACAGCCCCCTGGCGACCTTTTCGACCAGTCCCTGTTCGACCATGCGCTGGAGCATGTAGAACGAAATTCCCAGGGCTTCGGCATGCGAGGGCCGGAAGAACGCACCGGCGCCGACACTCCTAAGCTCTTCCAGGGTCAGGTCAGCC
This sequence comes from Actinomycetota bacterium, assembly GCA_013178005.1. Lineage (GTDB taxonomy): Bacteria > Actinomycetota > Geothermincolia > Geothermincolales > RBG-13-55-18 > Solincola_B. The sequence continues at coordinate 25,679 of JABLXL010000006.1, read as the reverse complement.
TTATTCATCGAGATTGCCATTCAGCTTTCGTGCCTAAGGAACCTACTGTCACCAGTATATTTAAATAAATATCGGCAATCAATATTATATGCCGACATTTATTTAAAAGGGATGCCTAGTGCTACCGGCTTATCTCGCGCAGCTTGCGCGTTATCTCTCGCTCCAGCTCTCGGATATCCGCCTCTATCTCCTCCAGGGGGCGGGGAGGCTCGTACTTATAGAAATAGCGGTTGAAGTTTATCTCGTAGCCGACCTTGCCGACCTCTCCATCCTTATGGTCTCTTATGCCCTCGTTGATCCACGCGTCCGGCATGTATGGCTTGACCTCTCGGATGAAATAATCCTCGACTGTCTCGGAGAGAGGAACGTTCTCGGTGTCCCTCAGCTCCGGGTCCGGCTCCGGGTTACCCTCCCCGTCCCGGCAGATCCCGGCGGTCTCATCCCTCTCCGACAGCGCCGAGAGAATCGCCTTGCGCAGGGGCGCGGCCAGCTTGATCCCGCTTTTGCGCTCTGCTTCTTTCAGCGCCTCCAGGAACGGCTCTCTTTCCTTGAACAGGTCTTGGGGCATGTCGCTTAGCATGGCCAATATCGCCTCCTGCCTGGCCCGCCCCTCCGCTTCCTCCTTTTCCCTGGCCTTCGGATCCTTCTTCTTGCTCACCGCCAGGTTTTGAAAGACCTTTTCGTCCTCGAGTCGGGCGATTCGCTCGGGGCTTGACTGGAAGTTGAGGCGCAGGGGCCGTTCCACGGTTATCTTGCGGTAACCGAAATGGGTGTACGGGAAAATGCGGCAATCCTCCCTTTCCCGGTATGCGTTGTAAAGGCGTATTATATGGTGGGCCTGCCCATCGGATATCCTGCGTCTCTTGTCACCCAGGCTTCTCTCCATGGGCTCCCAAAGGGAGGTCGCGTTGATGAGAAGGACCTTCCCTCTCCGCCTCTGCTCTTTCCTGTTTGTCAGGACCCAAATATAAGTGGCGATGCCCGTGTTGTAAAAGAGCTGTTCAGGCAGGGCGATAATCGCATCAAGCCAGTCGTTCTCGAGAACCCACCGCCTTATCTCGCTCTCACCACTTCCGGCGTCGCCGGTGAAAAGGGGAGACCCATTCATAATGATACATACTCTTGATCCTCCCTCCTCGACCGGTTTCATGTGGGAGAGCATATGTTGGAGGAATAGCAGTTGCCCGTCGCTGATGCGCGGCAGCCCTGCCTCGAAGCGCCCCGCCGAGCCTCGCTCATGCTCCCAGCGCACCTCCTCCTCATCTCTTTTCCAATCTTTACCGTAAGGTGGGTTGGTTATCAGGTAATCGAAGCGTCGGTCACTGTGGCGGTCGTTGGAAAGCGTGCTCCCAAAGGCGATGTTGTCCGCATCCCTGCCGGTGGGCTCCTTCATGAAAAGGTCCGACTTGCATACCGCGAACGTCTCGGGATTCACCTCCTGGCCGAAGAGATGGACGTCGGCATGGGGATTGAAACCGAGTATCTCTTCCTTGGTGATGGTGAGCATCCCACCAGTGCCGCAACAGGGATCGTAGACGGTTACGATCGCCCCTTCCCTACTGAGGATGTTGGCATCGCCAGCGATGAGCAATTTGGCCATGAGATAGACCACATCGCGGGGGGTGAAGTGCTCGCCTGGGTTTTCGTTAAGAGCTTCGTTGAATTTCCTGATGAGTTCCTCGAAAACAGAACCCATGGCATGGTTATCAACCGCATCGGGATGAAGATCCACGTTCTTGAAGCGTTCCAGCACCTTGAACAATAGACCGGCCTCGTCCAGCTTGGAGATGGTGTTGTCGAAGTCGAACTTCTCCAGAACCTCGCGCATATTTGGGCTGAAGCCGCCGATATAGTTGCGCAGGTTTGAGGCAAGATTGGGAGCGTCAGCCAGCAGCTTTTCGAAATCATAAAGAGACGTGTTGTAGAAAGCATATCCTGAGGCTTTACGCAGCATAGGATCCAGGTTCTCGAGATCCTTCCTGTACTTTTCGTTGGTTTTAAGCACATTCTCCTTGGTTGGAGCAAGCACGCAATCGATCCGTCTCAGGACGGTCAGGGGCAATATCACATCCTGATACTTGCCGCGCTTGAAGGTGTCGCGGATAAGATCCGCCACTCCCCAGATAAAGTTTACGATCTCATTGTGGTTCATAACCCCTCACGCCTTTAATGTCCGCTTCTCAGAGGCATCTTTTTCTAGTCCAATAGTATAAACCACCAGAACGACGGGTATAATGTTTGGGTGCGAAGGGGCATGAAAGGCACGCGGGAAGGAGGTTCAAACTGCTCGAGGAACTGTTCAAACCGGCATCTGTGGCGGTGATCGGGGCCTCGGATAAGCCGGGCAAGGTTGGGACGGTGGTGCTCGAGAACATCATCAAATCCGGCTATACGGGCAAGGTCTTTCCCGTCAACCCTTCGCACGAAAGGGTCATGGGGCTTCCCTGCTATCCTTCCGTCGCCCGCTTGCCGGAGGTGCCCGAGCTCGCCATGGTCATCGTTCCCGCGCCCGCGGTGCAATCGGTAATAGAGGAGTGCGGGGAACGCGGGGTGCGGGGCGCCGTGATCATCTCCGCCGGATTCAAGGAATCCGGCCGCGAGGGGTACCGGCGCGAGGCCGAGCTCCGCCGCGCGGCGGAGAAGTACGACATTAGGGTGCTGGGGCCGAACTGCCTCGGCCTCGCCGACACCTACACTCCCATCAACGCCACCTTCGCCACCCGCGCTCCCGCCGTGGGAAGGGTCGCCTTCATGTCCCAGTCGGGCGCTTTGTGCACGGCGGTGCTGAGCATGTCCGAGGAGTACGGCTTGGGGTTCTCGCGTTTCATAAGCCTCGGCAACAAGATGGATATCGACGAGAGCGACATGCTCGAGGTGCTGGAGGCCGACGCCAACACCTCGGTCATCTCCGCTTATCTCGAGGGCGTCTCCGACGGAAAGCGATTCCTGGAAGTGGCATCCCGCGTCTCCCGCACCAAACCGGTGGTCGTTTTCAAGGCCGGCATAACCCAGGCCGGCGCCCGCGCCGTCTCCTCGCATACCGGCACCCTGGCGGGCTCCGAGAACGCCTACGTCGCGGCTTTCCGCAGGTGCGGGGTGGTGCGGGCGGAGACGGTGGAGGAGCTCTACGCTCTCTGCCGAGGCTTCTCCTCCCAGCACCCGCCGAAGGGCACGAACGTCGCGGTAGTGACTAACGCGGGGGGACCGGGTATTATCACCTCCGACGCCCTGGAACGCAGCGGGCTCTCCCTCGCCGCCCTGGGCGAGGAGACCACGCAGAGGCTGCGCGAGGGGCTCCCGGAGGCGGCGAGCGTCTATAACCCCGTGGACGTGCTGGGCGACGCGGGCGAGGACCGCTACCGCCTGGCGGTGGAGTGCGTGCTCGCTGATCCCGGCGTCGACGCCCTCATCGTCATCCTCACCCCCCAGGCCACCACCCGGGCGAAGGAAACCGCTCTTGCCCTCGCCGCGTGCGCCGGGGAAACGGAGAAGACGGTCCTGGCCGCTTTCATGGGCGGCGCCGAGGTGGCGGAAGCGGAGGCCGTGCTTAGAAAGGCCAACATACCCTGTTTCCAGTATCCGGAAGACGCGGTCAACGTGCTTCGGCGCATGAAGGAATACCGGGACTTCCTGTCCCGCCGCGCCGACACCCAAGTGCGTTTCGACGCGGACAAGGGGAAGGCCATGAAGGTGATGGATGCCGTGAGGGCGCAGGGGCGCAAGGAGCTCATCGAGGTGGAGGCGCGCGAGGTCCTGTCCGCCTACGGGCTGCCCGTCGCCCGCACCGTCCTCGCCACCAACCTGGAGGAATGCATCAAGGCCGCGAGGGGTATGGGTTATCCCGTGGTGGTGAAGATCGCCTCCCCCCAGATCCTGCACAAGACCGACGTGGGAGGAGTGGTGGTGGGCATCGAGAACACCGACGACCTCATCACCGCCTACGAGAGGGTGACCTCGAACGCGCGCAGGTTTTTCCCGAGCGCCGAGATCTGGGGGGTCCTGGTGCAGGAGATGCTTCCGCCCTCCCACGAGCTCATACTGGGCATGAACCGCGACCGCCAGTTCGGGCCGCTCCTCATGGTGGGCCTGGGCGGGATATACGTGGAGGTGCTCAAGGACGTGAGCTTCCGACTGGCGCCCGTGAGCGAGGAGGAAGCGAGGGACATGATCCGGGAGCTCAAGAGCTACTGGCTGCTGCGGGGCGCGCGCGGGGAGAGTCCCGCCGACATCGATGCCGCGGTGGAGTGCATCCTGCGCGTATCTCAAATGGTCACGGATTTCGAAAACATCAGCGAGCTCGATATAAACCCCCTGCGGGTGCTGGAGAACGGCAAGGGCTGCCTGGCAGCCGACGCCAGGATCGTCTTGGAGGAGTGAGGACCATGGTACCCCTTTATCTTGTTTCGTCCGCCGGGCTTTCGGGACTGCATACGGTATGCATAGGGCTGGCGCTGCACATGCAGCGACGAGGGCTGCGGGTGGGTTATTTCAAACCCCTGGGGTACCGCCATTTCGAGAAAGACGGAAGGGTCACCGACGAGGACGCATACCTCATCCGCGAGACCCTGGGACTCTCGGAGGACCTCGACGACGTCTGTCCCCTGGTCATCACGCCGGAACTGGTCAGGGGCAGCCTGCGGGGAGAGCGGGATAAGGACGCGCTGCTGAAGCGGATAGAGGGCGCCTTCGACCGCGTGAAGGAGGGAAAAGACGTGGTGCTGGTCCAGGGAGGATATACATCCGTGCAGGGCTGGTTCCTCGGCCTTTCGGCCCGCCATCTCATACCCGTCCTCGGGGCGAAGGCGTTGATGGTTGAGCGCTTCAGGGATGTGATCATCGCCGATAACGTCCTGGCACTGCATGACGATATCGGCTCGAGCCTTGTTGGAGTGATCTTCAACATGGTTGACCCCAACCGCGAGACCTTCATAAAGGAGCTTCTGACGCCCCGCCTGGAGGCGGAGGGAATCGCCGTGCTCGGCGCGCTCCCCAGCGACCGCTTGCTCCGCTCCATAAACGTGGGCGACCTTTCACGCCTGCTCAACGGCCGTGTGCTATGCGGCGAGGAGTCCCTGGACAAACTGGTGGAGGACGTGGTGGTGGGAGCCATGGGGACCGAACACGCGCTCTCCATCTTCCGCAGGCACAGCAACTTCTGCGTGGTAACGGGGGGTGACCGCAGCGACATCCAGCTCGCGGCCCTGGAGGCCGGGGCCCGTTGCATAGTACTTTCCGGGAACCTCTATCCCACCAGCATCATCTTGAGCCGGGCGGAAGAGCTGGGAGTGCCCGTCATCCTGGTGGGCGCGGACACCTTCACCGCCGCCGAAAGCGCGGAGAAGATCATCCGCAGCGCGCGCACCCACGAACCGGCGAAGCTGGAGCGCCTGCGCAACCTGATGGACGAAAACATCGACCTGCAGCGACTGTGCGCGCTGGCGGGCATCAATGCGGACTGAAGGTAACGGCGCAACGCACCTGACTCAGATCCCGTTTTTGCATGCCGTGGCTTCCGACGGGCGGCGGAGGATTAACCGTTATAAGCATGCGATGTACCGATATCCATGCGAAGCGCCGGGGCGCACGGCAAGCGAGCACCGATCCCTAGCGGTCGATGGCCACAAGGAGTGGGTAGGGGTTGACGGCGGCGCCGCCGTTGGGATGCCACTCGAAGTGGAGGTGAGGGCAACCGCGCGCGTTTCCGGTGTCTCCCACGTAGCCTATCACCTCTCCCGCGCTCACCCTTCCCGAGGCGCCGTAGCTTTGTAGGTGCATATAGTAATAAAGATGGCCGTTGTCGCCGTAGAGGAAGACGTAGAGCCCGGCGTTTCCTCCCCTGCGCTGCACCACCGTGCCGCTGGTGATGGCCACGCAGGGGGTGCCGTAGTCGGCCATGATATCGCAGCCCTTATGCGTGCGCCCCACCGAGCGCGGCGCCCCCCAGTCGTTTACGTAGCTGTGCGGACCCGCGACCGGGAAGTAGAGGCCGTTCACCGGGCCGATGTTCCAGCCCGTTCCGCCTCCGCTGCTTCCTCCGCCCCCGCCGCCATACCTCTTGCTGAGAAGGGAGGCGACCTCCGCGTCGATGCCGGCAAGGATGGCTTTCTGCTCATTGAGTTTGCTCTGGACGGCGCTCCTCTGGCTCTGCAGGTTGCTTGAATACGCCTGGTACTCGGCCTTCGCGCTTTCCAGCTCCGCCCTCCTGGCCTTGATCTCCGCCATGAGGTTCTGCGCGCTCTGGATGGCCTCCGCGTCGTGGTTGCCGATGCGGGTCATGTAGGAGTAGGAGTTGACGAAGGTCTCGAAGTCGTCGCACTCCAGGAGCACGTCGAGCGCGGTGGTATTGCCCTCCTTGTACATGGCCACCACGCGATCCGAGAGTATCCCCTGCCATCGCTGGTACTCGGCCTCCGCCTGCGCCAATTGGGCCTGGTTGGCCTCTATCTTCGCCTCCACCGCCGCGAGCCGCGACTGGGTCTGGCTGAGCTCGGAGGTGAGCCGGTTCAGCTCGGCCTGCAGGGAGTTGAGCTGTTGCTCGACTCGGCGCGCCTGCTCTTTCTTCTCGCTGATGGAATCCGCCCCCAGGGGAGGGGCGGACTGGAGCACGAACAGCGTAGCGATTACCAGAAAAAGGGTAAATTTTATAAAGAGGACCGAGAGCTTCCGCCTTTTCCTCTCAACCTTACGAATCACGCAATACCGCCTTGCCTTACAACACTACTGTATTATTGTAGGTAAATCTCTCTCGAAAGGTCAAACCGCGAGGTTCCCGTTCCGCACCGGCGTCATGCCTTCGTCAGGCCCGCGCATCCACGCGACGCTGGCGCGACAGCCCATTCCCCTTCAGCCCGTGAAGCGCCCATCGAGACGACTCGGCAGCGCGATGCGGTGTCAGGAAGGTCTTCTTCGCTTGCGCGCTTCCAGCACGCGCGGCAGGCGGTTGAGGTCCGCGTGGGCCCGCGCCTCCTCGTAGCCCATGCGAAGCGCCTCCTCGACCAGCCGCTCCACCTGGTCGGCGCCCCCCTCCATGAACAGGATCCCTTCCGGCGAAAGCCACGATAAAGCCTGCTCCATGAGACGCAGGTGAACCTCCATCCCCGTGGGGCCCGCCACCAGCGCGGCGTACGGCTCGTGTTCCCTTACCTCGGGGGGAAGGAAGGGGAACTCGTTTTCCCTGATATAAGGGGGGTTGCTGGCCACGATGTCCAGCCTGCCGAGCAGCTCGCCCTCCAGGGCATCCAACAGGTCCCCACGGCGGAAAGCCACCAGATCCTCCATGCCCTGCCTCGCCGCGTTGGCGTGCGCCACCTCCAGGGAGTCGTCGCTGATGTCGGTGGCATAGACCACCGCAGCGGGACATTCGCGCGCCACGGAGAGAGCCACGCATCCCGAGCCCGTGCCCACGTCCACCACCACCGGGTGGCCGCCCATGGCTGCGGCGGCCTCTATGGCAACCTGGGCCAGCAGCTCCGTTTCCGGGCGGGGGATAAGCACCCTCCTGTCCACGTGAATATCCAGGTAACGGAAGCCCTTGCTTCCCGTGATGTACTGGAGCGGCTCCCTGGCCGCCCTGCGCTCCACGGCGGCGGCGAAGCTCTCCCTCTCCTTACGTGGGACAGGCCTCTCCGAATGCGCATAGAGTTCGACCCGGCTCATCCCGGTGCAGTGCGCGAGCAACAGCTCAGCATTGAGCCTCGGCCTGGAGACGCCGCTGCGCTCCAGCCTCCCCGCCGCCCAGGCGATGAGGCTCATGGCGTTGCCCTCTTCCAAGGATTGCTTGTTTTCCAAATCTATTGACCTTCCGTCCGTGCAAGGCACACGTTCGCGCCCCGGCCCCATGAAACCTCCCCGGTCTGGACCTTGTATCTTCCCTGTATCCAGTTGGGGGGAAGATCACGGGGGCTACCCTCTTCAAGGACCACCATTTGTTGTCTCGAGTCTCCCGGATAATAAGTCTTTGGTTAGTCCTCCCAGGAAGTTCGATTTCAACACTCCCCGCGCGGGGCCTCCAACCTTCCCTGTATCCTCTTGGATTAAAGGATCACGGGGCTACCCTCTTCAAGGACCACCATTTGTTGTCTCGAGTCTCCCGGATTCCCGGCCTGAAGGGAAAGATCCCGGGAGATCACCCTTTGATTAAACTCACGCGCGGCACCCCGACCCGCCCTCCCCTCTGCCCACACCTTCTGGCCAGGGGGCCATACGAGTCCAACAGCCCATCTTGCTGCCCGATCAGCGGATTTGCCCCTGCTCCTCGCCCATGCGGGCCAGTTTCTCGGCGCGGTCCGCGGCGGCCAGCGCCTCGATTATCTCCTCCAGGTCCCCGTCCAGCACCTCCTCCAGGCGGTAGAGGGTGAGGCCGATGCGATGATCGGAGACGCGACCCTGGGGAAAGTTGTAGGTGCGGATACGCTCCGATCGGTCGCCCGTCCCCACCTGGGAGCGCCGCTCCTCCGCCAACTCCTTCTGCTGCCGCTCCTGTTCCATGCGCAGCAAGCGGGCCCTCAGGATGCGCAGGGCTTTCTCGCGGTTCTGGAGCTGGCTCTTTTCGTCCTGGCAGGAAACCACGATGCCCGTGGGAAGGTGGGTCACCCGCACGGCGGAATCCGTGGTGTTCACGGACTGCCCTCCCGGGCCGGTGGAGCGGAAGACGTCCACCTTGATATCGGACGGGTTGATGGTCACCTCCACTTCCTCCGCTTCCGGGAGCACCGCGACGGTGGCGGTGGAGGTGTGTATGCGCCCCCCCGACTCGGTGACCGGGATACGCTGCACGCGGTGCACGCCGGACTCGTACTTCATCTTGCTGAAGGCGCCCTTGCCCCGCACGGAAAAGATTATCTCCTTGAATCCCCCCAGCTCCGATGGGCTGGACGAGAGGGCTTCCGTCTTCCAGCCATTGCGGTCGGCGTAGCGGGTGTACATGCGGTAGAGGTCGCCGGCGAAAAGCCCCGCCTCCTCGCCCCCCGCCCCGGCGCGGATCTCCATGATCACGTCCTTGGTGTCACGAGGATCGGAGGGGAGGAGCATCACCTTTATCTCCCGCTCCAGTTCTTCCGCGCGCTCCTCGGCCGCGCGCAGGGATTCGCGGAGGAATTCCGCCATCTCCTCGTCGCGCTCGCCCGCGAGCATCTCCTCCGCCTCCCGCGCCTCCCGGACCGCCTCACGGTAGGCGCGCAGGGTGGGCATGATCTCGGAGAGCTCCGCGTGGGCGCGGGCCAGCTCGGCGTAGCGCTGCCGGTCCTGGAAGGTTTCAGGCCGCGACAGTTCCCGCTCCAGCTCGAGGAAATTGCCTTCTATCTCGTCCAACCTATCCGTGAACGCCATGCCTCATCCTTTCGCTCCCGCCCGTGGAGCCGGTCCGCGCGTCGCGCGTGCGTCTCGCAGCCCCCGGGGATGGCCATAGCCAACGCCGACCTGCCTCCCCGTGCCGCGATCCCCTCCTTCTCACCCGTGCCGAGGATCCTCCCGCTCCAGTAAGGCCTTCAGGGCGGCAAGGGCCACCTCTACCTGATCCTTTCCGGGCCTGCGGGTAGTTAATCTCTGCAACCACATGCCCGGGATCAAGAGGCTCTTTACCCAGGGGGAGGAGCTTGTGTCCGCGTATTTCATTATCTCATACGAAACCCCGGAAATGACCGGGATCAACGCCACCCTCTCCAGCACGCGAAGCCATACCGCCGGCCTCCCCAGAAACGAGTAGGCGATCACCGTGAGCACCAGGACCAGGAGGATGAAGGCGGTGCCGCAACGCGCGTGGTCCGTCCCCTCCCTCAACGCCCACTCCGGCTCCAGGGGGTAGTTATGCTCCCAGAGGTGGATGCACTGGTGCTCCGCCCCGTGGTATTGAAAGACACGGCGCATCTCACTGGAAAGAGATACCAGGGCGAGGTAGGCCAGGAACAAGGCCACGCGCAAGGCTCCCTCGACCAGGTTCCACAACCACACCGGGCTGCCCTCGCCCAGCATCAGCGGCGCCAGCCAGGTGGGGAGGAGGATGAAGAGCCCCACCGCGAGGGCAATGGAAAAAACCAGCGTTAGGGCTTGCTGCAGCCAGCCCAACCCCTTGTCTTCTTCCTTCTCGCGCAGGGCGATATCAGCCGACTGGGTGAGCGCGCGCCAACCCAGGGCCAGGCTCTCGCCCAGCAGGAACACCCCTCGCAGGAAGGGCCTGTCCCAACCCGGGTGGCGCACCAGGAAGGAGGAAAGGGGCTCGGCGGAGACGTCGATCTCCCCATCCGGCTTGCGCACCGCCAGCGACCAGTTGGCGCGACCACGCATCATCACGCCCTCGATAACCGCCTGGCCGCCTATGCGCAGGTCCTTGCCACGGTTTTCCGACGGCATTTCCTCGCCCTTGCTCGGCACCGGTCGGGATAGGGAAGGGCACAACTTCACCAACTCCCGCTAAGGATGAAACGCCCCTAAGCTCTCGGTGGCCGGCGCCCTTTGCGCCGGGGCAGGCGCCCGCGCGCGCAGAGGGCTTGGTGGGACCCCCCCGCCGCCGGAGTATCGGAACGGGCGCTAATCCTGCCCCTCCTGCTTCCTGGCCTTCTGGTCCGACGCGCGCTTACGCTGCGGTCTCGCCTTTCCATAGCGGCGCTCGAAGCGCTCCACCCTTCCTCCGGTATCCACCAGTTTCTGCTTGCCGGAGTAAAAGGGGTGGCACTGGGAGCATATCTCCACCCTCAACTCGGACTTGGTGGAGCGCGTCTTGAAGGTGTTCCCGCAGGAACAGGTGACCGTCGCCTCCACGTAATCGGGGTGTATTCCCTTTTTCATCCTCTTCAACCTCCGCTATCCTCCGCGCAACCCAGATAGTATAGCAACCGCCATGGCGTCTGAACAGGGTGGCGCGCAGGAGCCCGTGAAATCCATGCGGTGAAGAAGGGGTGCCGTGGCGCCCCTTCTCTTCGCCCCACCTCAGGAAATCGGCGATCTTGCGATCTCGCTCAGGAACTCGGCGTTGTTCTTGGTGTTGCGTATCTTGTCTATGAGCAGCTCGATGGCCGCGCTGGGATCGAGGGCATGCAACACGCGACGGAGCTTCCACACCACCTGCGCCTCCTCGGGCGCCATGATGAGCTCCTCCTTGCGCGTCCCCGATTTGTCGATCTCTATGGCCGGGAAGATGCGCTTGTCCGCCAGCTTGCGGTCCAGGTGCAGCTCCATGTTACCCGTGCCCTTGAACTCCTCGAAGATGACCTCGTCCATGCGGGACCCCGTCTCCACCAGGGCGGTGGCGATGATGGTCATGCTTCCGCCGTCCTCGATATTGCGCGCCGCCCCGAAGAAGCGCTTGGGTGGGTAGAGGGCGGTGGAATCCACGCCGCCGGACAGGATGCGCCCGCTGGTGGGTGTGGCCAGGTTGTAAGCGCGCGCCAGCCTGGTGATGCTGTCGAGCAGGATGACCACGTCGTGGTTGTGCTCGACCAGGCGCTTGGCCCTTTCCAGCACCAGCTCAGCTACCTGGATGTGGTTGTCGGAAGGCTGGTCGAACGTGGAGCTTATCACCTCGCCGTTCACGCTGCGCTCCATGTCCGTGACCTCCTCCGGGCGCTCGTCCACCAGCAGCACGATGAGCTTCACCTCGGGATTGTTGTAGGTGATGCTGTTGGCGATCTGCTTGAGGATGGTGGTCTTTCCCGCCTTGGGAGGGGACACGATGAGCCCTCGCTGCCCCTTTCCTATGGGCGCTATGAGATCGATGATGCGCGGCGCCGTCACCTCGTCCGGGGTCTCCAGGCGAAGGCGCTCCAACGGGAAGAGCGGCGTCAGTTGCTCGAACTGCTTGCGCTCCCTGCACACCTCCGGGTTGTCGCCGTTCACCTTCTCGATGCGGAGCAGCGCGTTGTACTTCTCGCTGTCCTTGGGAGGGCGCACCTGCCCCGTGATCTCGTCGCCGCGCTTGAGGTGGAAGCGACGGATCTGGGACAGGGAGACGTATATGTCCTCCTCGCTGGGAAGGTAACCGCGCGTGCGCAGGAACCCGTAGCCCTCCGGCAGGATGTCCAGGATCCCCGTGCGGATGAACAGGCCCTCGTCCTCCGCCTTGCGGCTGAGGATGCTCTCGATGAGCTCCTGCTTGCGCATGCCGGTTATCCCGGTGAGCCCTATCTCGCGGGCGATGCCCTGAAGATCGACCAGGAGCATGGATTCCAGGCTTTCCCTTTCCAGTGTCTTCTCCATTTCGTCACCTCCTTCCCGGTTGTTTTCCTTGCCCGTGCGCCTATAGGTCCTTGATTTTTTCATAATCCTCCAGAAATCTCCTTATCCCGATATCGGTCAGGGGATGGTGCGCCATCTTCACCATGACCTCGTACGGGATGGTCGCGATGTGCGCGCCCGCCAGCGCCGCCTCCGTAACGTGCATGGGATGGCGCAGGCTGGCGGCGATCACCTGGGTGGGGATGGAATGGGTGTCGAAGATGTCCACGATCTCCTCCACCACCTTCATCCCACTGTTTCCAATATCATCCATCCTTCCCACGAAGGGACTCACGAAAGTGGCCCCCGCCGCCGCCGCCAACAATGCCTGGTTGGCGGAAAAGACCAGGGTCACGTTGGTCTTTATCCCCTCCCGCGCAAGAACGCTTACCGCCGCCAGTCCCTCCGGGGTCATGGGGATTTTGACGTTTATGTTATCGGCTATGGCCGCGAGCTCCCTCGCTTCCCGCAACATGCCTTCCGTGTCCATGCTCACCGCTTCGGCGCTGATGGGGCCGGAGACGATGCCCGCTATCTCCTCCAGGCATTCCCGCATGCTCCTCCCTTCCTTGGAGACGAGGGATGGATTGGTGGTGACCCCGGCGAGTATGCCCCATGCATTGATTTCCCTGATGTGGTCCACATTTGCCGTGTCCAGGAAAAGCTTCATCTCCTACCTCCGTCGCACGCTCTCAGACCAGGTGCTCCACTTTCGCTGCGGTCATGTCCTTCCTGGCCATCTCGTAAGCGGTGTTGATGACGTAATCCACGATCTCGGTAACCGCCGTGTCCAGGTTCACGCTCTCTATGGCCTTGGTGCCGGTCACGTTTCCCAGGTGCACGATGTAGTCCTGGATCTTGCGTATGTTCTCGAAGTACTCGAGGTAGCGCTGGAAAGGACGCGTTCCCTGCGTCTCGACCTCGCGTATATAGAAGTGGCTGCGGTGCATCTTCTCGTCGCTCACCTTAACCAGGAGGGGGACTATATAGGCGTCCGGGAACTGCTGCGGCGCGATGAAACCGGGCACGATGTGCGCCCCCTCGATGATGATATGCGTGCCCTCCTTCAAGGCACGGTTGATTATCGCCCTCACCCCTACCAGCACCGAAAGGCTCTGTTCCCGGAATCCCGCCACCACCGGGTCCACGTGCGGCGGCAGAGGGTGAATGAGGGCGGTGTCAGCGTCGAAGGAGGAGGTGTGTATGGTGGGCATGAGCTCGCGGGAGAAGAACGCGCGCATGACCTCGCGTATAGCGTCGGTGGACACGATGCGCACGATGCTCAACCTGTTGGCGAGCATGGTCGCTATGGTAGATTTTCCCACCCCGGTCGATCCGCCGATGAGGATAACCAGAGGCTTGTTCAGGCTGCTGAAGGAGATGTAGCGCCAGTAGTTGGCGGCGTAGTGCTCCCCCACACGTTCGTTGAGGAAACCGTAGATGAGCTTGCGCAGCTCACCCGCCTTAATCTCCAGCCTGCCCTCCCTGATCAAGTGCTCCTCTATGTCCGAGGCCACGGCGTAAGCCCTGCCTGGCGCCAGCCCGGAGGCCATAATGGCGTTGGCCGTCAGGCCTTTCGAGAAGGGTACCCTGTGGCGCTCCTCGTCCAGGATGGTTATCCTGTCTTTTCTTTTCTTGTCTTCTTCTGCCGGCATGATCTCTCCGTGGCTTTCGCCCACATGGTTTCAAAAAACCTCTCCAGGTCCATATCCCCCCCGGCGGGGACCGGAACGTTATGGAAGAAAACCAACTCCTTGCCGCGTCGCCGCGCGTATCGCGCCACCACGTCCACCGCGGCCGCCTTGAGCTCGGTGAGCACCACCTCCGCTTCGTCCGCGCCCCCGAGGTCGCTCACGAGCCGGTCTCGCCGCGAGAGGTTGAAACTGCTCCCCAACACCTCGCAACCTTCCTTTTCACGCAGGTGTTTTTCCAGCAGTTCCCTTGCCTCAGGGGGCGCGGTCGCAACCAGAAAAACCTTCCTGCCACGGATGGGTTTCAAGGGATGAGGCCTGAAAATCGTGTTTAGGACAACGACATCGCCACTTATCCACTCTATCCTTTCGCGGAGTTCCTGGATTCTTCGGGAAGACGCGAAAGGCTCTTCAGCCATTGTAATGATAACCCCGTCGGAAATCAAGAGCCTGTACGCGCCCAGGTATCCCAGGGCTTCCTCGAGGTCCTGCGCCGCGCTCACGACCAACACCGACGTATCGGTGAGCACCGGCGGCACGCTCGATCCGCTGCCCTCCACTATAACCACCCGGCCCGGCAGGCTTTCCGCCACCGCCGCCGCCTCCGCACAGTTGGTGACGAAAGGCTCTCCCGCCATCCCTCCCCCGCAGCGGCGTGATCCCACGGTCACCACTCCGGAAACCATGGCGTCTTCGTAGTGGTCGGACGCGGCGTGCAATCCCTTACCCAGCTCACCCTGGAGGTATTCCTCGTCCACCACCCGCTCCTCCACCACGTACGGCCTTGGCGGCCCGCCCCTCCCCATGGCCACCACCACCGGCTCCCTTCCCGTGCGCGCCAGGTAACGCGCCATCTCCGCCGACACCGCCGTCTTCCCACACCGTTTGCCGGTTCCGATCACCGCGCAGGAGGGCTTGGTTAGGACGCGCTCGCGGCGCGGCGGCCTGAATTCGAAGTCCGCCCCCAGGTAGGCGACTCCCCGCGCCAAGGCCGTCGCGGCCATCCTCATGCGCATCGCCGGGCCGAGCACGGGAAGGTCGCTCAAGTCCAGGACCACATGGGGAGAATAACGCTCGAGCGTGTTTGCGAAATCGCCAATAGGATCCCCTGGCACCACCAGCGCGCATCCCTCCACCGATAACTCCGAGGCGTCGCCGAGCTTCTCTGCGCCTCCCAGGAAATACAGGGCAAGCGGTTCCAGGTTTTCCCTCTCCGCCAGGGCGCGTACCGCCCCGCGCACGGTATCGGGGTGGTGCTCTCCATCCACCAGAAAGACGGCACGCCGCTTCTCCGACATCCGCGCTCCTTTCCGTCTCTTCCTATACCTCCCAGCCCGGCCACCCGCCTCGACCTCATCTCCACGCACGCTGCATTCCAAGACGCCCCACTGCGCCTTCGCTCCCAATTTCCGGTCATCGCCGGCTCAAGCGCTACCTCATTGAAATGGGCGATTCCATGGCCTGCTCGAAGGGCCATCGCGCGCTTTCGGGATCCTACGACAGACCCTTCTCGCCCCATCACGGCCGCGCCTCACGCCTGAGGCTATGGTGGGAACGGCTTGTCCCCTCGCCGTTTCCCGCGCTTACCAAGCGGTTTCGTAAGAACGTGCGATCAAGGCTTCCTGGATCCTCGTTTGGCGCTTCTTTTCCGAGACGTTGGATCTTGGCCGGGCGTCGTTCTAAAGATCGGAGCCGATGATCTCCCTCACCACCCCCGAAAGCCCCTTCTGCGTGTCGTTCACCCCCACCCCGAACTGCGCGATCACGTCGCGCCCCCCAAAGGGATACTTCCGGAAGATCCTCACCAGGTCTTCCCTGATCTCTATCACGTTGTAGCAGGGCTTGGTATTCCCCCGCAGGCGCAATGAGGATATGGTGCCAGCGTTAACAACGTATAGGTCCTCCAGCTTCCACACGTAGGGCACGTGCTTGTGCCCCGTAAGGACCAGGTCAACGCCCGCGTACACCAGGAGCTCCAACACGTCTCCCGCGTCGAATACGATGTTCCTTTCCCTTCCCGTTCCCGGCACGGGGAGGAGGTGGTGGTGAAGCGCGAAGACCTTGAAGCCCTCTACCCCGTGGAAATATTCCACGATCCTCGCGTATTTCTCACGCCCTATCTGTCCCGAATCCAGGTCCGGCTCGCTGGAATCGACTCCCATGATGTAAACTCCAGCCCATTCCAGGTTCTGGAACAGGGGGCCGAAAAGCTCCTGGAAGTGTAAATAACCCACGTTGCGCGAATCGTGATTACCGGGGATGACCATCACCCGCTCGCACTCCAGCCCGTCCAGGTAGGACTTCGCGGTGAGGTACTCCTGTCGGAAACCTTCGTTAGTCAGGTCGCCCGTCACCACCACGATGTCCGGCTCCAGCTCGTTGAGCTCGAGGATGCAGCGGTTCATGAGGTTCGCCACGAAGTGGTAGGAGCCGATATGGAAATCGGAGACATGGGCGATAACCACAGGCGACTTGCTGACGGGAAATATCCTCGCAGGCATCTCTTTCCGCTCCGCTCGTATCCCCACACTGCCGTGTTGTTATGCACCACTTCCGGCACGGGGGTTTCTCGCATTCAGGTCTATAATCCCAATATATCACATGCTGGAGCCCGCCCGTATCCCCCCTGCCTTACCCATGAGTTGTTCCATTAACTTCCACCCTGCGTGCCCTTGGAAGGATCCCTCCCTCACCGCTTTCTCGTTGAAAGCCTTACACTTATCCGGCACCGCCTGTGGAAAATAGATAGCGAAGGGCACGGGGTCAGGCACGTGGGTCCTCACCTCTAGGGGCGTGGGATGGTCGGGGGCGAGCAGAAAGGCGAACTCCTCTCCCGAGCGAACCGTCTCGTCCAGCAGCGAGCCCAGGATGAGCTCGTCCACCCGCTCGATGGCGGTTACCTTTTCCTGCCAGTTCCCCTCATGGCCCGCCTCATCCGGCGCTTCCACGTGTATGTAAACCAGGTCCAGGCGGCGCAGACACTCCCTGGCGTAGGCCGCCTTGGCCGCGTAATCGGTGTCGTAATATCCCGTGGCGCCGGGGACGTCCACCACCTCGAGCCCCGCCAGTTTTCCCAGCCCCTTCAGGAGATCTACGGCGGTGATGATAGCTCCCCTCAGACCGTATTTCTCCTGGAAGGTGGGTAGGCTGGGTGTCCTCCCCTGGCCCCAGGGCCAGATGAGGTTGGCGGCCGGGAGGCCTTGCGCCTCTCGCCGCTTGTTCACGGGATGCTCCGATAGAATGCGCCTGGAGAGACGCATGAGGGCGTTAAGCCTTGACGCACCGGGACCCTCGGGCAGGATGCCCTCTATCTCCCTCCCGACCACGTCGTGGGGAGGGTGACAGCGGTCCTCCAGGTGCTTCAACCCCTTCAGCACCAGGAGGTGGCGGTAGCCGACGCCCGGGTGGAAGGCGGTGAACGCGTCGTCAAGGCGTTCGCTCAACGCGTGTATGAGTTCGCGCGCCTCCGGGGTGGTGATGTGGCCGGCGCTGTAGTCAGCGAGCACGTCCTCTTTCTCGGTCACCAGGTTGCAACGGAACGCCACCTGTTCGGGCTCCAGCTCGATGCCCATGCTCGCGGCCTCCAGGGGACCCCTGCCGCTGTAGAACTCGCGCGGGTCGTAACCCAGGAGGGAATAATTGGCCACGTCGCTCCCCGCCGGCATGCCCTCCGGCACGGTGACCGCCGTCCCGCATATCCCCTCCCTGGCAATAAAATCCATGTTGGGAGTGCGGGCCGCCTCCAGCGGCGTCAGCCCTCCATGTCCTTCCAGCGGCCTGTCCGCCGCCCCGTCAGGCACCAGGACCACGTATTTCATATCCAACAGCCCCCTTTTGAACCCCCTACAGTCCCAGTATCTCCAGTATCTCCTCCTTTCGGGGAGGAACCGCCAGCGGTTCGCGCACGCATTCCACGGCCAGCCCCGGGTCCTTGAGCCCATGCCCGGTGAGCACGCACACCACCGTGGAGCCTGCCGGGATCTCGCCGCGCGCGCATGCCTTGTAAAGTCCGGCCACCGAGGCGGCCGAGGCCGGTTCAACGAACACCCCTTCCCGGTCCGCTAGAAGCCTGTAGGCATCTAAGATCTCTTCGTCGGAAACCATGTCGATTTTCCCCATCGACTCCCTCGCCGCGGCAACCGCGCGATCCCAGCTCGCGGGGTTTCCGATCCTGATCGCCGTGGCCACGGTGCGGGGATCTTCGACCACCCGCCCCCTGACGATGGGGGCGGCGCCTTCTGCCTGCCAGCCCATCATGCGCGGAAGGGAGCCGATCCGTCCCGCCTCCAGATATTCCCTATACCCCTTCCAGTAAGCGGTAATATTGCCCGCGTTGCCAACTGGTATAAAATGGTAATCTGGTGCGCGCCCCAGCGCGTCGCATATCTCGAAAGCCCCCGTTTTCTGTCCCTCTATACGGTGGGGATTCAGTGAATTGACCAGGACCACCGGGTACTCCTCACTTATCTCCCTCACCAACTTCAAAGCCTGGTCGAAGTTTCCCTTCACCGCGATCACCGTGGCTCCGTGCACGAGAGCCTGGGCGAGCTTGCCCAGGGCTATGGCTCCTCCCGGGATGAGCACGGCGCAACCGATGCCCGCCCGCGCCGCGTAGGCCGCCGCCGAGGCGCTGGTGTTCCCGGTGGAGGCGCAGATCACCGTCCTGGCCCCTTCCTCCACGGCCTTGCTCACCGCCACCGTCATGCCGCGGTCCTTGAAGGAACCCGTGGGGTTCATGCCCTCGCACTTGAGAAGCACCTCGACCCCGAGCTGCCTGCTGATGTAAGCGGCCTCCACCAGGGGGGTGTTCCCCTCCCTCAAGGTAACCACGGGCGTGCCCTCTCCCACGGGGAGGAACTCCCTGAAGGCCTCGATTATCCCCCGCCATTCCGTTACCAATTCCTACCTCCTCCAAACGCGCGTCCTTAGCCCGCGTTTTGATCCCTAACCGCTTGGCCCAATGGGACGGAGCCTGTTCCGGCTCTCCTCGCGCTCACGAGCGTCGCCCGCCGGCGATCCCGGGCGGCCTTTCGCCGCCCGCCCACGACGCGCGCGGCTACCGTCAACCCTCGCGGCATCCTTCCCCATCCCGGTCCTCCACCCTGATGACGCTGGCGATGCGGTTGACCGCGCCCAGTTCCTCCAGACCCCTGACCGTGGAGCGGATGCTCCTCTCCGGCACCGCGTGCGTGACCAGCACGATGCGCGCTTCGCTCCCCGTGCCATGTTGGATGACCGACTTAATGCTTACCCCGTTATCCCCGAACACCCCCGCTATCCTGGCCAGCACCCCCGGCCGGTCGGGCGCATCGAAGAGCATGAAGTAGCGGCAAATGACGTCGGCCATGTCCTTCACGGGCTTGCGGTAGAAACAGGTGCACCCCGCCATGCGCCCGCCCGAAAGCAGGTTGCGGGCGATGGTGATTATGTCCCCCACCACCGCGCTTGCCGCCGGCAGGGAGCCCGCTCCCTTGCCGTAGAACATCAGCTCCCCCGCCGCGTCCCCTGACACGAAGATGGCGTTGTTCTCGTCCCTCACCGCCGCCAGGGGATGGTCCACCGGGATCATGGTGGGATGGACGCGTACGCTGATGCCGTCGGGGTCGTCCTTGGCCACCGCCAGAAGCTTGATGACGTACCCGAGGTCCCTCCCGAACCTGATGTCGTCAGGGGTTATCCCGGCGATGCCCTCGGTGTACACGTCATCAAGGGTAACGCGGGAGTTGAAGGCCATGGAGGCGAGTATGGCCAGCTTGGCCGCCGCGTCCTTCCCCTCCACGTCGGCGCTGGGGTCGGCCTCCGCGTAACCCCGCTCCTGCGCCTTGCTCAATGCCTCCGAGAAGGACAGCCCCTCCTCGCTCATGCGCGTGAGGACGTAATTGGTGGTGCCGTTCACGATTCCCAGGATGCTGTCCACGGCGTTTCCGGCCAGGCTGTATTTCAGGGGCAGGAGTATGGGGATGGCCCCGCCCACGCTGGCCTCGTAGGCCACGTCCACTCCCGCCTCTTCGGCGGCACGCAGGATCTCGCCGCCGTGCGTGCTTAAGAGCTCTTTGTTGGCGGAGACCACGTGCTTGCCCCTGGAGATCGACTCCAGGATGAAGGTCCTCGCCGGTTCCACGCCGCCGATTACCTCGACCACGATATCGACTTCCGGGTCGTGGATGACCTGCAGGGCATCCGTGGTCAGCTCTCCCTCGGGGACATCCACGTAACGGGGATCGGAGAGGTCCCTGACCGCCACGCGTCTCACTTTGATGTCACATCCCGTGCGAAGGGATATCGCCTCCGCGTTGTCCCTGAGAATGCGGTAAACGCCGGAGCCCACCGTTCCGCAACCGATCAGGCCTAAGTTGATGCTCTTCCTCTCGCCTTTCATGCTCTCCTCCGCCTCCGGGTTACGCGCCGAGACGCTTTCCGTGCCTCCGGGAGCGCGGCATGCCGCGGACGTCGACCCGCCCCACGGTGCGCTCCCCTTCTGGGACCGAATACGACTATTCTACCAGCAGGGAAAGGTCGGGGGTTAGGGCGCTTCCCGGTCTTCCGACCCATTGCGACCCGGAATGCGCCTATCGAAGCAACAAAGCTCCTCCCGGCCTCCGGTTCCTTTTTCCGCGCGAAGCGCGTGATGGTGATATAATCTTTTCGCCATGAAACTGAAACAACCCGTGCTGCAGGTCGCCCTGGACTTCGTGGACCTGGAACGCGCCGTCAAGGTGGCCGAGGAGGCCGTGGAGGGCGGCGCCGACTGGATCGAAGCCGGCACCCCGCTCATCAAGAGCGAGGGGCTCAACGCGGTGCGCGAACTGCGCCGCCGCTTTCCCAACCGCGTCATCGTCGCGGATATGAAGACCATGGACGCGGGAAGAGCGGAGGTGGAGGCGGCCGCCAAGGCCGGGGCCAACATCATCGACGTCCTGGGGGCGGCCTCCGACGCCACGGTCAAGGAATGCGTGGAGGCGGCCAACAATTACGGCGCCGAGATTATCGTGGACCTTATCGAGGTGGGAGACCCGGTGGAGCGGGCGCGCGCGGCGGAGGCGGCGGGAGCCCATTACATAGCCGTGCATACCGCCATCGACGTGCAGATGCGGGGAGGCGACCCCTTCGAGAGGCTCAAGGTGGTGGCCAACTCCGTGGACGTCCCCGTCGCCGTGGCGGGCGGGGTCAACTCGGAGACCGCTGCCACGGCGGTGCGCTACGGCGCCGATATCGTCATCGTGGGCGGGGCCATCATCAAGAGCGGCGACGCCCGGCGCGCCGCGGAGGAGATCAAGCGGGCCATGCTCAGCGGAGAGGCGGTGCGCACGGATCTTTACAAGCGGGTCGACCTGGCCAACGTGCGGGAGATATTGCAGCGCGTCTCCACGCCCAACATCTCCGATGCCATGCACCGCTCGGGGGAGCTGGAAGGCATCATGCCCATCAGCCCGGGCTTCAAGATGGTGGGGCCGGCCTTAACCGTGCGCTCGTACCCCGGGGACTGGGCCAAACCCGTGGAGGCCATTGACCTGGCGGAAGAGGGGGACGTGATAGTCATCGACGCCGGGGGACTGGGACCGGCGCTTTGGGGTGAGCTTGCCACCCACAGCTGCCTGCAGAAGAAGGTCGCCGGAGTGGTCATCGACGGCGCCATCAGGGATACGGTGGAGATCCGCGCCCTCGGGTTTCCGGCCTTCTCGCGCCTTATCACCCCCACCGCGGGGGAACCGAAGGGCTTCGGGGAGATAAACGTGCCGGTAAAGGTGGGCGGAAGGCGGGTTTTTCCCGGAGACTGGATGGTGGGGGACGACGACGGCGTCATCGTGATCCCCCGCGACAAGGTGGTGGAGATCACCAACCGCGCCATGGACGTGCTGGAAAAGGAAAACCGCCTCCGGGCTGAGATCGAGGCCGGATCGACCCTTTCCCAGGTGGCCTACCTCGAGAAGTGGGAGAAGAGGTAGCTCACTCCTTGCGCCTTCTCCACTTGCTCAGCCACTGTCTCTTCGCCTGATCGGCGTGGGATACCTCGCCGGCATCCTCAGGCGCCTCACCGCCTTCGACGGAAGGGGGCTCCTCCTCCATGACTCGGGGCTCCTCCGGCTCCTCCCCGGTAAGCATGGCTGCTCCGCGCAAGTTGGGCACTTCCCAGACAAGGGCGGCGTAGGGGCTTTCCGCCCCCTTGCGGTCGGCGATTGCGGAAAGGAAAAGGGCGGCCTTGGCGGGGTCGGAGGCGCGTCTCAGGATGAGGGTTATATCCCGAGTCCCCATCACCGCCGATGCCGAGGTGCCGCAGAGGACCACCATATCTCCCGGCTGCAGGGGAGCCTCTCCCGTCTCCACGTCCTCTCCCCCGGGCATGCCCAGGAGCGCGCCCGCTCCCGCCCCGGGCGCGAGCACTTCCATCGCCTCCCCCTGGCGAAAAAGGAAAAGGGCACCGCCACCGCTGCGCACGCCGTATAGCCTCGAGGTGTCGGCTGCCACCAGCAGCAAGTCTACCCCCGCCCCTTTCCCTTCGCTCGCGAGATGCCGGTGGACATGAAGGCATATCCCCTGGAGCATGCGCCGGTAGTCGGAAACCCTTATCGCAGCGCCCTTGACGCGGAAGAAGTCGCGCGCGAGGGAAATGGCATATCGCCAAGCCTCCAGATCCGCACCGTCCTCCCTTTCGGAACACAGGCCCGCCGCGAAGATAAGGGCCTCTGGGGGCTCGCCGGAGCCCAAGTCCAGAAAGAAGAAGGGGGCGTCGGGCGGGTTTCCTCTCTTCCCGTTATAGGCGATGCCCACGTTGGATGCCTGTTCCCCGATGGTGTTTCACCTCCATATGCCCTCGCGCATGCCCTTCCATACCCAGGCGGATCGTTGCATCCGGAACGGGGAGCGCCTCAAGCCATAATGCGCTCGCCGCGCACCAGGTCGTCGTAGCTCTCCCTTTCCCTCACCACCTCGAAACGCCCTCCGTCCACCATCACCTCCGCGGCACGTCGGCGCGAGTTGTAGTTGGACGACATGGTGAATGAGTAAGCTCCCGCGCTCATCACCGCCAGGAGCTCTCCCGGCTCGAGGGCGGGCATCTCCCTGTCCCTCGCCAGGAAGTCGCCCGACTCGCACACAGGGCCCACAACGTCGACTTTCTCCCCCTGGCGATCGCGCTTTTCCACGGGCACGATCTCGTGAAAGGATCCGTATAGGCTGGGACGGATGAGGTCGTTCATGGCCGCGTCGACCACCAGGAAGCGCTTCTCCCCCGTGCGCTTGCGATAGAGAACCCGCGTCAACAAAACCCCAGCGTTGCCCACTATCATGCGCCCTGTCTCCAGGATCACCGTGCACCCCGACCGACGCAGGATGGGCTCAAGGGCCAGGGCGTAATCGCGCGGATAGGGTACCTCCTCCCCCCGGTAGGGGATGCCGAAACCGCCCCCGATGTTGATGTACCTGATCCCGATGCCCAGGGATTGCAGCTTCTCCACCAGCTCTCCCACCCGCGAGATGCTCTCGCGGAACGGCTCCACATGCGTGATCTGGGAGCCGATGTGCTGGTGCACCCCCACCACCTCCAGGTTTCCGAGGGCCGCCGCCCTACGGTAGGCCTCCACGGCTTCCTCGATGCCGATGCCGAACTTTGCTTCCCTTAAACCGGTGGCTATATAGGGATGGGTCTCGGGGTCGACGTCGGGGTTTACGCGCAAGGCCACCGGCGCCTTCGTCCCCAGCTCGCCCGCCACCCCGTCCAGGGCTTCCATCTCCAGCTCCGACTCGACGTTGAACATGAGAATCCCGGAGCGCAGGGCGTAGTCCATCTCCTCGCGCGTCTTGCCGATCCCGGCATAGACCACCTTGTCCGGGCTCATTCCCGCCTTGAGGGCCCGGTAGAGCTCTCCTCCCGACACTATATCCGCTCCTGCACCTTCCGCCGCGAGGGTGGCGAGCACCGCCAGGTTGGAGTTGGCCTTCACGGAATAGCAGATGAAATGGGGAAGCGAGGAGAATGCCTCGTCGAGGCGGCGGTAATGGTCTCTCAGGGTACGGCGGCTATACACGTAAACGGGAGTGCCGACCTCCTTGGCGATACGCCGTAGCGGTACCTCTTCGCAATATAGATCTCCGCCCTTAAACTCGAAATCGTGCATTGCGCCCTTACGACCCCCAGCCTATTCTCCCACGAAGGTGATAACCAGGGTGCGGGACCTGGGAACCTCGTCGAAATCGACGAACACCACCTGCTGCCAGGTGCCCAGCACCGGCGCCCCATCCTCGAAGGGTACGGTAAGTGACGGTCCCAGCAAGCCCGCCCTGACATGCGAGTGACCGTTGGTATCCACACCCCTGCGGTTGTGGTGGTAATCGCGGTCGACCGGGGCCAGGAAATCGAAGAGCTCGCGGAAATCCCGGCATACGCCGGGCTCGTGCTCAAGGGTGGTGATCGCACCCGTCGCCCCCGGCACGAAGATGTTCATGATGCCGCTGCGCAGCCCCGTGCCGGCAAGCAGCTTGCTTATCTCCTCCGTGATCTCCACGATATGGGCGTTGCCCTCGGTCTCGAACTCCAGTCTTTTGTGCACTACCGCCATGTCTCTTCCTTTCCACTTTCCTGCAACTACTATAGTAACAGCAGTGGCGGCCTGGCTCCTATATCCTTCTTGAATCGCCCACGATCCATGACCAGGTTCCAGAAGCTGGTGAGGCCCTCAAACTCCAGGCACGTTCCGGGCGCCCTTCCGGTGGTACGCGGAAACCCGCCCCCGGTGGATGCCGTACCATTTCGATAAACGCCTTCCGGGCTGAAAACGATGGGCGCCCTTGATGCTGTATCGTCTCTCCTGGCGCTTCCGAACCGAAAAAGGCGACAAACCCCATGCCGGCGCGACGCCTGCCAGCCTGTAGGTCAGGAGTGATAAACTCAGTGTTGTGATTCAACTGCCACAAGGGGTGATGCCATTGGATCCTTTCAAGATCTGCGAGGGAATCTACCAGGTGGGGGGCCCCGACATGACCTCCCCCGACGACTGCTGCGTCTACCTCGTGGACCTGGGCTACC
This sequence comes from Actinomycetota bacterium, assembly GCA_013178005.1. Taxonomy (GTDB): domain Bacteria; phylum Actinomycetota; class Geothermincolia; order Geothermincolales; family RBG-13-55-18; genus Solincola_B. The sequence goes on along the minus strand of JABLXL010000006.1, from coordinate 758 downwards.
CGGTGCTCATCGACACGGGGGCAGGCAAGTCCTGGCGCAAACTCCTCTCCAACCTGGAGCGGTTGGGGTATTCCCCGCGCGACTTGAAGCTCGTGGTGCTAACCCACTGCCATATCGACCACGTGGGGGGAGCCCCCTTCCTCTCCGAGAAACACGGCGTGCCGCTGGCCATCCACGAGCTGGACGCCGCGGCGGTGGAGGAAGGCGATGACCGCCGCACCGCGGCGAGCTGGTACGGGATCGACCTCCCTCCCTTTAAGGTCAAGCGCCGGCTGGTTGGAGAAGGGGGCGTCATCGAGGGAGGCGTATCCCCCTTGCGTTGGATTCACACCCCTGGGCATACACCTGGCTCCATATCCCTGCTGGCAGATAACGGCCTCTACAAGGTCCTCTTCGGGCAGGACATCCACGGGCCTTTCTATGCCTCCTTCGGATCCGACCTCGACGCCTGGGGAGCCTCCATGCGCAAGCTGCTGGACCTGGAGGCGGATATACTCTGCGAGGGGCACTTCGGCATCTACCGCCCCGCCTCGGAGGTGCGCGAATACATAGAAGGCTACCTGCGAAGCTACGGGAGGCTCTGAACGCCGCCGGCTCATGGTGCCCACACGATAATTTGAGCCAGGTCAAACTCATCTTCTACAGTTGCAGTTTCAGAATACCAGGTAGATAGGCGTTTTTAGGCATGAAAAACAGGGCTTGGCACTACACCTGCGCCATCCTTGCAGTCGGCGGCACAGCCACCCCGCAGGCTTTGA